>DASYRG010000029.1:0-127299 GCA_036004665.1 bacterium
CGCTGGGCAGCTTCCTCAAGGCGCTCTTCGGGTACAACGGCAACCCGTCGCTGCTGGAAGCGTTGGCCTACTTCACCTATCTCGGCCTGATCGGGTGGGCGTACTTCCGGCCGCCCACGGCGAGGGAACTGCGCCCTTCTCCTCAGCGCGCGCGCTAGCACGGCCCCCGCGCCTCGCCTCAGCCGTCCGGCCGGGGCTAGAATGAGTTCGTGAACCGAGAGGCCTCCCTGCTGGCCCTCGAGGGCCTCATCCCCTTTGAGGAGGCCTGGACGCTGCAGCGCGCCCTCGTGGCGGCCCGCCAGGCGGGCCAGATTCCCGATACCCTGATCCTGCTGGAGCATGAGCCCGTAGTGACGATCGGACGCTCCGGAGACCGGGGCCATCTCCTCGCGTCCCGGGACACCCTCGCCGAGCGCGGCATTCCGGTGTACGACATCGAGCGGGGCGGCAGCGTCACCTATCACGGCCCCGGCCAGCTGGTCGCCTATCCGATCCTCGATCTCCGCGCCCTCGACGAGGATGTCGTGCGCTTCATGCGGGCGCTGGAGGAATCGATCATCCGCACCGTCGCTACCTTCGGCGTCAGGGCCGAGCGCCTCCGGGGGTATCCCGGTGTCTGGACCGGCGGCGCCAAGATCGCGGCGGTGGGCGTGGCGGTGAAGCGCCGCGTCACGATGCACGGGATGGCGCTCAATGTCTCCACTGACCTGACCCCCTTCAGCTGGATCAACCCGTGCGGGCTGGGTCGTCCCGTCACCTCGCTGGCGCAGGAGCTCGGGAGGACGGTCTCCCTGGCTGAGGTGGCCTCGGACTACGTGCGCCGTTTTTCTGAAATCTACGGGGTGACGCTCACTCCCGCGACCCGCGACGAGATGGAGCGACGGCTGGCACCTTCGCCGGCGGAAGCGGCCGCGGCTGCCTCGACCGCGGCTTCGAGCGCGC
The DNA here is from genome assembly GCA_036004665.1 of bacterium. GTDB lineage: Bacteria > Sysuimicrobiota > Sysuimicrobiia > Sysuimicrobiales > Humicultoraceae > JACQGZ01. The sequence goes on from DASYRG010000029.1 coordinate 943, forward strand.
CATCCGGCTGATGAGCCGCCGCGACCGGTTCGAGACGCGCGCCATCCACGACGGGCAGGATCCGGATCCGGCCACCGGCGCCGTCATCACCCCGATCTATCAGACCTCGACCTACCGGCAGCCCGCACCCGGCGAGCACCGTGGCTACGACTACTCGCGGACCGCCAACCCCACTCGCACCGCTCTGGAGCGCGCCGTCGCCTCGCTGGAGGAAGCCGAGTACGGGCTGGCCTTCGCCTCCGGCATGGCCGCGATCACCACCCTGGCGCTGCTGCTCAAACCCGGCGACCACGTGGTCGCCCCCGATGACGTCTACGGGGGGACCTACCGCCTCTTCGTGGGCGTGCTGCGGCGCTACGGCATCGCCAGCAGCTTCGTGGACATGACCGACCTGGCCGCGACGGAGCGATCCTTCACCGACCAGACTCGTCTGGTCTTCGTCGAGACCCCCACCAACCCGTACCTCAAGATCGTCGACATCGCCGCGGTGGCGGCCCTCGGCCGGGGGCGCGGGGCCCTGGTGGCCGTGGACAATACCTTTGCCACCCCATACGGGCAGCAGCCCCTGCGGCTGGGGGCCGACCTCGTCGTCCATTCCACGACGAAGTACCTGGGCGGCCACAGCGACGTCATCGGCGGGGCGGTAGTGACCTCGCGGGAGGATCTGTACGAGCAGCTCAAATTCCACCAGAACGCGGCCGGGGCGGTCCCCGGGCCCTTCGACTGCTGGCTGGTCCTGCGCGGTCTGCGCACGCTGGCAGTGCGGATGGAGCGGCATGCCGCCAACGCTGCCGCCGTGGCGGAGGCGCTGGCCGCGCACGGGGGCGTCGAACGCGTCTTCTATCCGGGACTGCGCGGCCATCCGGGGCACGAGCTGGCGGGGAGGCAGATGAGCACGTTCGGGGGGATGGTCTCGTTCATCGCGCGCGGCGGATCTCGCGCGGCTCGGCGGGCGGCGGCGCGGACGCGCCTCTTCCTGCTCGCGGAGAGCCTGGGCGGCGTGGAATCGCTGATCGATCACCCCGCGTCGATGACCCACGCCAGCCTGACAGGGTCGCCCCTGGCGGTCGACGAAGGGTTGCTGCGCCTCTCGGTGGGCATTGAACATCCAGAGGATCTACTGGCAGATCTCGACCAGGCCCTCGCGGGCTGAGGTGGTCTGATGGCGCTGGTGTTCATCCCGTCCCCCCTGCGGCGGCATACCGGCGGTCAGTCTCGGGTTGACGTCCCGGGAGCGACGGTGGGGGAGATCCTGGGCAACCTGACGACCGCCTATCCCGGCATGAGCGGCCAGATCCTCGACGAGGGAGGCCAGATCCGCCCCTACATCAATGTCTTCGTCAACGGCGCGGAGATCCGGACCCTGGGCGGCGAGGGCACACCCGTCGGCGCCGGCGACGAGGTGTCGGTGATCCCCGCGATGGCTGGCGGGCGCCTCGCCCGGGCGGCGGAGGTGGGTCGGCGGTGAAGGTCGAGCCCCGCGCCGGCGAGCAGATCCGCGAGACGGTCCTGGAGATCGTCGGCGGCACCCCCCTCGTCCGTCTGCACAAGGTCACCCGCGGCGTACGCGCCGACGTGGTGGCGAAACTCGAGTTCCTCAATCCAGGCGGATCGGTGAAGGACCGCATCGCCCTCACCGTGCTCGGCGACGCGGAGGCGGACGGACACCTCCGTCCCGGCGGCACGATCGTCGAGGCCACCTCGGGCAATACCGGGATGGCGCTGGCCATGGCCGCCGCCGTGCGCGGTTACCGCTGCATCTTCGTCATGCCGGACAAGATGTCTGAGGAGAAGATCCGTCTGCTGCGGGCCTTCGGGGCGCGCGTGGTGATCACGCCCACCGCCGTCGATCCCGAGGACCCGCGCTCCTACTACAGCGTCAGCCGCCGGCTGGCCGAACAGACCCCCAGCGCCTTCTACGCCGATCAATACCACAACCCCGCGAATCCGCGCGCCCACTACCTGACCCTGGGGCCGGAGCTGTGGGAGCAGACGGGAGGGCGCCTGGACGTCCTCATCTGCGGCATGGGCACCGGCGGCACCATCTCCGGCGCCGGGCGGTACCTCAAGGAGCGCAATCCCCAGATCACGGTCGTGGGGGTCGACCCCATCGGGTCCGTCTACACTGAGTACTTCCGCACCGGCCGGGTGCCCCAGGCGCACACCTATAAAGTGGAAGGGATCGGCGAGGACTTTCTGCCGGGCACCATGGACTTCAGCGTCGTCGACGAGGTCGTCCAGGTCTCCGACCGGGAGTCCTTCCTGATGACGCGGCGTCTGGTGCGGGAAGAAGGCATCTTCTGCGGAGGGTCCAGCGGGACCGCGGTCGCCGGGGCCCTCAAGTACCTGCGCACCCTTCCCGGGCACGGAGAGGGGAAACGCGCCGCCGTCGTGCTGCCCGACTCGGGGTTGCGCTACCTCTCCAAGATCTTCTCCGATGACTGGATGCGCGAGCACGGGTTTCTGGAAACGGAGATGGGCACGGTGGAGGACCTGCTGCGGGCCAAGGGCCTCGACCTGGTCACCGCCGCCCCCGACGAATCCGTGCGCGATGTGATCGGGAAGATGAAACGCTTCGACGTCTCCCAACTGCCCGTCGTCGCCGGCGAGCGGCTTGTCGGCATGATCAGCGAGGTCGATCTGCTCAGTTACCTGCTGGAAGGCGCACACGGTCTGGAGGATCCGATCACGCCCATCGTCGACCCCGCGCCCCCGGTGGTCACGCCGGAGACGCTGGTGGACGGCCTGGCGGAGACCTTCCTCAACGCCAACGCCGCCATCGTCGTCGACGCCGGCCGGGTCAGGGGGATCGTCACCAAGATCGACGTCATCGACCACCTGGCGCGCAAGCTCGGCCGGCAGTGAGCCGGCCGCCCAGCGTCTCCGCCGACCAGCCGCTCCCGGCCCTGTGCATCGTCGAGGGGGAGGCGGTCCATCTTCATGAAGACGCCGACCCGCAGCGCGTCGAGGCGCTGGTCGAGCGGATCGCCGCCGACGGCTTGCTGCGCAATCCGCCCGTGGCCGCAGCGCTTCCCGGTGGGGGTGTCGTGGTCCTCGACGGGGCCAACCGCACCACAGCCCTGCGCAGGCTCGGGGCGACCGCCCACCTCCTGCAGCTCGTGGACTACGCATCGCCGCAGATCCGCCTGGAGGTGTGGCACCACCTGCTCCGGGAGGACGGCCCCGCCCTGGAGCGGCTCCTCCCCCATGATCTCCTCGCAGACATGAGCGGTCTGAAGGAGCTGGGGGCGGCCCTCTCCGATGGGAGGATGGCCTGCGGGGTCATCGCCGGGGCCACGACCCGTGGGGTCCCGGCCACCGGCGGGCTCTCCGGCCGGATCGACACCCTCCAGACGGTGGTGGCTGCCTACACCGGCCGGCTCCCCATCTACCGGGTGCTGACCGATGACCTCGACGAACTGCGCGAGGAGTACGATCGCATCGGAGCGCTGGTGGTGTTCCCCAGGTTCACCAAGGAGCAGATCCTCGCCCTGGCCCTCCTCCCCGCCAAGCTGCCCACCGGCATCACGCGTCACCTCATTCCCCACCGCGCCCTGAGGGTGAACCTGCCGCTGGAGCTGCTCCGGGGTTCGGGGAGCCTCGAGGACAGGAACGCGGCCCTCGGCGCGCTGATCCACGAACGGCTCCTCGCTCACCGCGTCCGCGTCTATCCCGAGCCCACCGTCCTGTTCGACGATTGACCACCCCGGCGCGCGTGGCCGCACCCGGCGGGCTCCTGCAGCGCATCGGCCACACGCCGCTGCTGCGCGTGGAGCGCCTCGGCGGGACCCCGCCCGGAGTTGAGATCTTGGCGAAAGCGGAGTGGTTCAACCCCGGCGGCTCGGTCAAGGACCGCCCGATCCTGCGGATGATCGAAGAGGCAGAACGCGACGGCCGCGTGACGCCGGAGCGGATCCTGCTCGACTCCACATCGGGCAACGCCGGCATCGCCTACGCCATGATCGGCGCGGCCAAGGGCTATCACGTGGAACTGGTCGTGCCGGAGAACATCAGCGAGGAGCGCAAGCGCATCATCTCCGCTTACGGCGCGCGGATCGTCTACTCGGATCCGCTGGAAGGGTCGGATGGGGCGATCCTGCTCGCCCACGCGCGGCGCTCGGCCGACCCCGATCGCTACGTCATGCTCGACCAGTACAACAACCCCGCCAACTGGCGCGCGCACTATGAGGGAACGGGCGTGGAGATTCTGGAGCAGACCGCGAGGCGCCTGACCCACTTCGTCGCCGGCCTGGGCACCTCCGGCACCGTGATGGGGGTGGGCCGCCGTCTGCGCGAATCAGCGCCGGGCGTGCAGGTCGTGGCCGTCCAGCCGGATGGACCGCTGCACGGGCTCGAGGGGCTCAAGCACATGGACTCGTCGATCATCCCGGGGATCTACGATCCGGCGGTCCATCACCGCGTCGTGACGGTTCGGACCGAGGATGCCTACGCGATGACGCGACGGCTGGCCACGGAGGAAGGCTGGCTGGTGGGCCCCTCGGCGGGAGCGGCGATGGACGCGGCGGTGCGGCTGGCCCACGAAGCCGGGGAGAGTGTCATCGTGGTCATCCTCCCCGACGGGGGAGACCGATACCTCTCGACCGGGATCTTTGGACGAGCGTGACCCGGCGGTGGCCCTGCGTCTGACCCAGCTGCAGAAGGGTGCCATCATCGCGCACGCGCAGGATGAAACGCGCGATCCGGCGAGAGCCTACGAGTGCTGCGGCATCCTCGTTGGGCTCGGCGACCGGGTCACCTCTGTCATTCGGGTGACCAACGTCGATTACAGTCCCTTCACCTACACGATGGACGGGGATGAAGTGCTGCGGGTCCAGCTGGAGGCGGACCGCAAGGGGTTGGAGATTCTGGGCTTCTACCACTCCCACCTGAATTCCGACCCGGTCCCGTCGAGGACAGACGTGAGGAAGGCCTCGATCGCCTGGCCGGGGGCGATCCATGTTATTGTATCGTTGAAGGATGCCCGCCGCCCCGAACTGCGGGCCTTCAGGATCGACGAGGACGAGACCTATTCCGCTGAGGAGATCGTAGAGGAATGAAGGTCAGCAGCCGCGCGGAGTACGGCCTCCGGGCACTCCTCGATCTCTCCGCCCACTACGGCGAGGGCTACGTCCAGAGCCACGCCATCGCCACCCGGCAGGGTCTCCCGGAATCCTACCTCAACCAGCTGATGACCTCCCTGCGCCGCGCCGGGCTGGTGAGGAGCAAGCGCGGGCCGACCGGCGGGCACAGTCTCTCTCGCCCACCTGCGCAGATTCACCTGCGCGAGGCGTTCGACGTGCTGGAGGAGAGAGCCTCGCCCTGGTGGTGCGCCGAGGTGGACGACCCCGACTGCGAGTACGCGGTGGGCTGCGGCCTCCGTCCCATGTGGGTGGCGATCAAATCGGCCGCCGAAGGCGTGCTAGATCGCCTGACCCTGGCCGATCTGAGCGGGCCGCGGCGCGCCTCGCCGACATCCCCCGGACAGGCCGTGCCTCCTCCCGCCGCCGTCCCCGTCGCGCGGGCGGCGCTCCGAAAGTAAGCGTCTTACCCTCTTCGGCACCCGGCTAAACCGCCGCCGCCACGACTGCAACAGGCCCGCCTGAGGCAGTAATGCGTTCGGCAGGACAACGCCCCCATGCGTCGAAGGGAGCCGCGGGCAGGGCACCCCGGACACGCAGGTCTGGCCCGACCATCAACGGGCGGGGGCGAGGGCCCCATCTGGGCGCGGTTGTCAGGGATGCCCTGCCCTTTCTTTTGGAGGAATTCACTGGGCTGCCGCGCTCGTTGACAGAAACGTGAGGGCGGGGACCACTCCGGAGTTCACACCGTTGGCTGCGCATCCAATGACACCGGGCGAGCCGGCCGCCGAATTTGCGGCCCTGGTCGAGCAGCACCTCGACGGGCTCTACGGGTCTGCCCTGCGGCTCACCCGCAACCGCGATGCAGCCGAAGACCTGGTGCAGGAGACGTTCCTCAAGGCCTGGCGCGCCTTCGCGAGCTTTGAGCGGGGCACCAACGCCCGAGCCTGGCTGTACCGCATTCTGATGAACACCTACATCGACAGCTACCGCAAGGCCGGGCGGGAACCGGAGGTCGTCGACGCCGAGGATCTGGAAGACCAGTACCTGTATAGCCGTGCGCACGACAGCGAGGAACTCCGCCGTCAGGGCAATCCGGAGCAGATCGTGCTTGAGCGAATCATGGACGCCGACGTGGACGCGGCGCTGGCAGCACTGCCGGAAAACTTCCGCGCAGCCGTGATCCTCTCTGATCTGGAAGGGTTTTCGTACAAAGAGATCGCCCAGATCCTCGGCGTGCCGATCGGGACGGTGATGTCCCGACTCTTCCGCGGCCGGCGGCTGCTCCAGAAGGCGCTGTGGGAGTATGCCCGGGCGGCCCGCTACGTCTCACCACAGGAACGGACGGGCTCATGAAGGAGAGGCCCTGCCGGGAGGTCGCCCGCCTGCTCTGGCAGTTCATAGACCAGGAGCTCGATCCCGCGACCACGCGCGAACTGGCCCAGCACGTCCGAGACTGCCACGGCTGCGGCCCGCGCGCCGAGTTCGAGATGCGCCTGCGCGCGATCATTCAGGAGAAGTGCGTCGGCGAGCCCGCCCCAGAACGCCTGCGCCTGCGCGTCCTCGCCCTGCTGCGCGAGCTCTAAGCGTCGCCCCCGTGCCCAGAGAGATCGTCAGCACCGACGGTGCACCCACCGCCATCGGTCCCTACTCCCAGGCCATCCGGGCCAACGGGTTTCTCTTCCTCTCGGGGCAGATCGCCCTGGATCCGCGAACCGGGCAACTGGTGGGCGCCGACGTTAAGCAGCAGACGCGGCAGGTGTTGGACAACGTCAGCGCGGTCCTCGAGGCCGCCGGATCGTCCCTCAGCAGGGTCGTGAAGTGTACGGTCTTCCTCGCGGACATGAACGACTTCGGCCCGATGAACGAGGAGTATGGCTCCTTCTTCCGCGATCAGCCGCCGGCGCGCTCGACGCTGCAAGCCGCCCGCCTGCCCCGCAACGCCCTCGTCGAGATCGAGGTGGTGGCTCTCGCCGGCAAGGACTAAAGTGTGGTCGTCCGTGCATTGGCCCTGTTGCTCGCCCGGTACAGTGCGTTCATCCTTGTGCCCGTGGCCCTGATCGTCTAGCTGGTCAGCCGGTCGCGCGGTTAGGACTTCCCCACGCTGCTGTCCAACGTGCTCTTCGTCGGGGTGGGCGCGCTGCTCTTTGCCATCCTTCGCCGGCGGGCGCGGGCAGGCGTGGGAGGCGCAGATGGCGGGACGGCTGGCCGGGACCACCGACCACATGCGACAGGCGCACGCCGACTGGGACGCCACCTGGGGCAGCCAGACGAAATTCGTGATCTGCCGCGTCTATACGGGGCTGGTCGGCGCCCTCGTCTACGCAGTCCTGCACTGAGCCGGTAGGGGTTTTTCGCCCAAAGCCACTGCAAAAACCAGTTGCCATAGCGACCTTTCCTCTTAGGGATGCTGTGCATTCCCCGGGAGGACGGGGTCCTCGAATGATTCTCATCACGAGAAAATGGCTGATCCAAAGTTGCAGTGTGGACGAATCCAAGATCCAGTATGCTGTTCAGATCCATGAGAGGGCTGATATTCAAGGCGCCGTCAAATTCTGGGCGGAGCTTCTGACATTACCATTACAAGTCATTCGCGTGCATCTCAAGAGGCATAATCCCTCACCGGGTAGGAAGAATATCGGTCGTGATTACTGTGGTACGATGAGGATGCGAGTCAGGCAGAGCACCGCGCTGAATCATCGGATTGCTGGCTGGATTCACGGTATTGCTGACGCTGCGGGGTCGGCTAACGGTAAGCCGTCGGCCTTTGAAGCCGAAAATTAGGGATCGACACCCTACCCCGCAGCCAAACAATGGGCCCTGAGTGCGCGAGGAGAATACTCCGGGCACCACCGTCTTGTCTGTGTTGACTCCTCGCCCGCCAAGTAGGTGAGCCTGGCTCCGCCGCGAACCTCTCTTCAGGTTCGCCCCGGCGGAGGTTCGCGACGACCCCTCACGGTGCGTTCACGGTGTCTCATTCCCGCTTCCTGGAGGCGCTGGCCTCGCGGGTCACCCGGACGCTCGTCGCAGCCTCGCCATGATCGCGGACTTCCGCGAGAAGAGTTTCTGGCTCAGCCAAGATCCCTACGAGCCCACTCCACCCCTGCAGGGTCCGACGAGGGTAGACGTGGCCATCGTCGGGGGCGGGTTCGCCGGACTCTCCACCGCGTACTTCCTTCGTCGCGCCGCGCCCTCGCTGCGCGTGGCCGTGCTGGAAGCTGGGGTGGTCGGCTATGGGGGGAGCGGTCGGAACGCCGGCTTCGCCATGACGCTCTTCGGCCTCAGCCTCCCCATGACGGTCGCGCGGTTCGGACGCCGGCGGGCCATGGAGGCGTACCGATTCATGGCGGGCGCAGTCGATCACCTGCAGGCGCTCATCGCCGAGTGGGGGATCGCCTGCGACCTCGAGCCCAATGGCTTCCTGCGCGTCGCCACCAGCCGGACACAGCTCCGCCACCTCGAGCACGAGCACGCGCTCGCCCAGCGGATGGGCATCGAGGACCTGGCATTCCTGGACGCCTCGACCGTGCGGCAGCGGGTCGAGTCGCCGCTGTATCTGGGCGCACTCTTTGAGCGGCGGTGCGCGCTGGTGAACCCCGCTCGGCTGACCCGGGGGCTCAAGCGCATCGCTCAGAGCGCGGGGGCGGAGATCTACGAAGGGACGCCGGTGGTTGCGCTGCGCCGGGGGGCGCGCCTGCGGCTCGACACTCCCGCCGGCCCCGTCGAAACGGACAAGGTCGTCCTCGCCACCAACGCGTTCTCCGCGGCCTTTGCCCCTCTTCGCTCGAAGCAGGTACCGATCTTCACCCACATCGTCCTCACGGAACCGCTCGATCAGGCGCGGCTCTCCCCGATCGGCTGGCATCGCCGTGAGGGCATTGAGGATTCGCGGAACCTGATCCACTACTATCGCCTCACCGCCGATAACCGGCTCCTCATGGGCGGGGGAGACGCCCACTACTACTACAACAGCGGGCTTGGCCGGGAGAGCCGGCCCGCCACGTTTGCCGCCCTCGAGGACTACATCGGCCAGGTGTTTCCGCATTTGCGGGGAGTACGGATCGGCCGGCGCTGGGGAGGGCCGATCTCTGGGACGTTGGACATGACCCCGGGGATCGGAACCTTCCGAAGTGATCGGCGAATCTCCTACGCTCTGGGATGTATGGGTCACGGTGTCTCGCTCATGCCAATGGCCGGGCAAATCCCCCGAGATCTCGTCCTCGAGCGTGACACCGACCTGACCCGCCTGTTCTTCGTCAACCGCCGGGTGCCGCCGCTGCCGCCCGAGCCCTTCCGGTTCCTGGTTGCCCGGTCGATCCTCGGATTCATGCGCTGGCAGGACCGTCGCGACGAACGGCGCTGAGAGCGGGTGCGGGCCTCCGGATGGGTTCTGGCGGGGTACCTTGCGGCGGTGGCGGGAGTGGTGCCGGCCGTCTGGCTGGCAGCGGCGCCGCCGGCCGTCGCCCTCTGGCAGGGCACGCCCCGGTTTGAGGCCGTCGCCGCATATCGCCAGGCAGCCCGGTTGGCCGAAGGGTTCCCCTACCGTCCGACCGGCTCTGCGGGAGCGGCCGCGGCCGCTCGGTGGCTCGAGGGGGAGCTCCGCGGGTTAGGGCTCCAGGCGGGGGTGCAACGCGGAGAGGCGCTCCTGGGCGGGCGGCGTGTCCCGCTGATGAACGTCTACGCGGTCAGGCCCGGTCGACGCCGCGAGACAGTGGTCATCGTTGCGAATTTTGATATGGCGCCGACCTCCTATCAGGCAGCCAGCGACACCGCCGCGGGGGTCGGCGTGCTCCTCGAGCTGGCGCGGGTCTTTGCCCGGGAGGCGCACGAGCGCACCCTCCTCTTCGTCGCCCCCGACGGCGAGGAGTGGGGGATGTTGGGGGCGCGTCTCTTCGCCTTTGATCCACCCGTGTCTGATCCGCTCGTGGCGTCCGTCGTCGTGGAGGATCTGGCCATCGGCCGCCTGATGCGTCTCAGCCCCACGATGACGGGACAATTCGGCGGCTACACGCCGATGTGGCTGCGGGAGGTGGCGCGGCGGGCCACTCAGGCGGAAGGGATCGAATTCGCCGATCCCCCGCTCGCGCTCGAATACGCCGACCGCGCCGTGCTCATCTCTGCCACCGACCAAGGGCCGTTCCTCGCCGCCGGGATTCCCTCGATTGAACTGACCACGGAAGGGGACCACCCGGTTCTCCAGGATGAGATCTATCATGCCCCCGGCGACCTCATGCCGCTGATGCGCGTCGACGCCTTCCACACCTTCGGTCGGATCGCGGAGCGGATGGTGCGGACGCTGGATACGATCATGATCCCGCGGGAGGAAGTGGGCGTGCGGCTCCCCGACGGCCGGGTCGCCTCCGGATGGCCGCTGCGGCTGGCCCAGATCGCCCTCTTCATGCCTCTGCTGATGGCGACAATCCGTACGACGAGAGGAGATCCCTGGCTGCGGGCGTTGGGGGAGACGCTCCGCCGCGTCGCCGTCCTCACGGCGGTCTACGGAGCCGTCCGCCTCCTGCCTGCCCTTGGCGTGGTGCCTGGATATGAACTCTACCCTCCACCCCCCAAGCACCCGCTGCTGTATCAGCCGCAGGTGGTGCCGCTGCTGTTCCCAGTGCTGGTGGGAATCCTCGTGGTGCTGATCGTCCGCTCGGCTTGGCCGCCCCCGGCGTTGCCCGCACGGGAACGGAGGGCCGGAGCGCTGCTCGCGATGACCCTGCTTGCGCTCCTGGTCCTCTGGGAGAACCCGTTTGCGGCGACGACCTTCCTGCTGCTGCCCGCCTGGTTCTGGGTGTGGGTCTCCCCCGGCTCGCTGCCGCGGACGATTCTCGACGCTGTGCTGCTCGTGGCCGGATGGGCGGTTGTCGGGGTACTGATCCAGGTCCAGACCGGGCTGCTCTTTGGCGCGCATCTCCCCTGGTATTTCCTGCTGGGGACGGCGTATGGACAATTCACGGCGACGCGATCGCTGGCCACACTGGCGCTGATGGCCATCTGGACCCAGCTCGTCCAGGTTGGGCGCCCCGTCCAGACCTGAAGGAGCGCTCCCGCTGGCCCTGAAGGAGCGCTCCCGCTGGCCCTGAAGGAGAAGATGGGTTTCGCCAGAATCCGGCTGAGTAGGTCGTTCACTCACCGAGCAGCCGCTCCGGAGGTTGCATGATCCTCCGCCCGATCATCCTCGCCGCAGGCGTCGGCACAAGGATGAAATCGACCCTCCCCAAAGTGCTGCACCGCGTCTGCGGGCGGCCGATGATCCGCTTTGTCCTCGATGCCGTGGCAGAGGCGGGGTTCGGCCATCCCGTCGTGGTCGTGGGGCGCGGCGCCGACGCCGTGCGGGCGGAAGTGGGGAAGGGCGGCGTCATCTTCGCCGAGCAGCCCGAGCAGCGCGGCACCGCGGACGCGGTCCGGGTGGGGCTCGGCGCGGCCGGCGAGGGCGAGATCCTGGTTCTCTACGGCGACGTCCCCCTGGTCCGGGCGGCCACGCTGGGCGCGCTGGTCGCCCGCCAACGCGAGGCGCATCCCGCCATCACCCTCCTCACCGCCCACCTGGAGGACCCCACCGGCTACGGCCGGATCGTGCGGGGGTCCGATGGCGGCGTGGCGCGCATCGTCGAGGAGGCCGATGCCACCCCCGAGGAGCGCGCCATCAAGGAGATCAATCCGGGGACGTACGTCTTTGACGGCGCCGTCCTGCGCGAGGGGTTGGGTCAGCTCCGGCCGGCCAACGCACAGGGAGAGTACTACCTGACCGATCTGATCGGGTGGGCGCTGGCCTCGGGACGGCGCGTCGAGGCCCTCGCCGCGGAGGATGCCGTCGAGGTGCTGGGTGTCAATTCTCGCCGCGACCTGGCGCTGGCCGAATCCGCCATGCGCGTGCGGCTGCTGGAGGGGTTGATGGACGCGGGGGTGACGGTCGTCGACCCGCGCGCCACCTACGTGCACGCCGGGGTGAGCGTGGGTGAAGAGACGGTGATCCATCCGGGCTGTTCCCTGGAGGGGACGACCCGGGTGGGCCGTGGCTGTGTCCTCGGTCCCAACGCGCGGCTGGTCGACGCGGTGATCGGGGACCGCGTCACCGTGGTGGCCTCGACGATCGTGCAGTCGACGATGGCAGACGGCAGCCGCATCGGCCCCTACAGCCACCTGCGTCCGGGGACGCGTGTGGGACGAGGGGTAGAGATCGGCAACTTCGCGGAGATGAAGAACAGCACCATCGGCGACGGCAGCAAGGTGCATCACAAGTCCTACCTGGGAGACGCGACGCTGGGGCTGCGGGTGAACGTCGGGGCGGGCACCATCACCTGCAATTTGCGCGACCGCAGCGGGAAGAAGTGGCCCACGATCATCGAGGATGACGCCTTCATCGGCAGCGACTCCATGCTCGTCGCGCCGGTGCGGATCGGGCGCGGGGCGACGACCGGCGCGGGATCCGTCGTCACGAAGGACGTCCCCGCGGGCGCGGTGGTCGTCGGAGTGCCCGCGCGCATCCTCCGATCCGGTGGGGCCCCTCCGGCGGCGGCCCCGGGGGTCGCCCTTGATGGGCGGAAGCCGGTTTCGGGGAAGCGGGCGCCGCCCCCCGCTGCGCCGGCACGCCGGCGGGTGGGCACCTCCCGCCGCGGGCGCGGGCGGTCGGGGCGGGGACGGTGAGCGGGCGGGCGCTGAAAGTCTTCACCGGCTCGGGCAATCCCGATCTGACGCAGGAAGTCGCCGACTACCTGGACATTCCCCTCGGGGAGATGACCCTCACCCGCTTCGCCGACGGGGAGGTGGGGATCAGCATCGACGAGTCGGTGCGCGGCTGTGACGTCTTCGTCGTCCAGCCCACCTCGCCGCCGGTGAACGAGCACCTGATGCAACTGCTGGTCATTATTGACGCGATGCGCCGCGCCTCGGCCGCGCGGATCACCGCGGTGATCCCGTACTTCGGCTACGGCCGGCAGGACCGGAAGACCCGCCCCCGCGAGCCGATCAGCAGCAAGCTGGTGGCCAACCTGCTCACGACCGCGGGAACCTCCCGCATCCTCACCGTCGACCTGCACGCCGGACAGATCCGGGGGTTCTTCGACATTCCCCTGGACCATCTGCCGTCGCGGATGCTGCTGGCCGACGACGTGCGCCGCCGCTTCGGGGAGAACCTAGTCATTGTCTCCCCGGACATCGGCGGCACCCAGCGCGCCCGCGAGTTTGCCGCCTTCCTCGGCGCGCCCATTGCCATCATCGACAAGCGGCGCGATCGACCCAACCAGGTGCGGGAGATCGTCCACGTCATCGGCAAGGTCTATCGCCGCCGCGCCGTCATCGTCGACGACATCGCCGACACAGGCGGCACGTTGACGATGGGCGCTCAGGCACTGCTGAACCGGGGGGTGGTGGAGGTGGCGGCGTACGTCACCCACGCCATCCTCTCCGGCCCGGCGATCGACCGCATCGCCGCCAGCCCGCTGCGTGAACTGGTCGTGACCAACACCGTACCCCTGCCTCCGGAGAAGGCGCTGGAGAAGATCCGCGTGATCTCGGTGGCCCCGCTCCTGGGGGAGGCGATCCGGCGGATCCACGAAGACCGCTCGGTGAGCACCCTCTTCGAGTTCCTGCCTCAGCCCGTCTAGCCCGCTGACGGCAGGCGGACGGCAAACAGCCTCCAGGTCACTGGCTCGAGGAACGCAAAGAGTCGTCGCTCCGCAAAGACGGCTTGAAGATACCTGTGGGAGCCCACCAGGGTGCGCTTGGGCCAGTCGCCCTGTCCGAGAATGTAGGATTGCACGGGAAATGTGTTCGCGAAGACGGCCAGGCCCCCCACGCGCAGCAGCCGCACTACCTCCCCCAGCCAGCGCGGAGGCTCGCTGTGGGTGGCATCGTCAAAGATCAGATCGTAGGCGCCGCGCAGGGTCCGCAGGACGACGGCGGCGTCGCCGACTCGGATCAGCACACGGCGGCTGACGCCCAGGGATCGGAAATTCTCCTGGGCCAGCACGGCGTGCTCCGGAACACTCTCTACCGTCTCCACGCGGCCGCTCGGCGAGAGCGCCGTGGCCATCCATGCTGCGCTGTAGCCAAGGCCACACCCGATCTCCAGCACTCGCCTAGCGCCGACGAGGTGCATACACGCCTGGAGGAAGCGACCGGTGATCGGACTGCTCGGATACACGGTGCAGTCGGGGCCGTGTCTCTCCCGGTGCCGCTTCGACTGTTCCCGGATGCGGCGCAGCAGTGGAGGCTCAGGCTCGAGCCTCAAGACGTACCTGCGGATTCTCTGTAGGTCACCGTCCGAAAGTGTCAGCCCCATCGCGTTCTCCTCGCTCAGATCGTGGAGTGCTCCGACCTTCGACGCCGATATCACGCGGCCTCCGGGGCGGTGAGGCGAGGAAAGGTCTGTTGCCAGGGGTTGAACGCTCTCCCTAGAATGGTCTCTCCATGACCGTCCCGCCCTGGTTCGTCGCCGGCGTCGTCGCGCTGGTCGTGACCATCGCCCTCACCCCTCCGCTGCGCCGTTTCGCCCGCCGCATCGGCGCGATCGACGTCCCCGGGGGGCGGCGCATCAACACGCGGCCGATGCCCCGACTGGGCGGGATCGCTATTTACGCGGGGTTCGTCTCGGCGCTGGCGGTGGCGATGGTGCTGACCCGGCCCGTGGAGTTGGTGCGCACGGCCGACGCGGTCTTCATTCAGATCACCCTCAGCCCGCGCACCGACCAGGCGCTGCTCGGGATCCTCCTCGGCGCGACCGTTCTCTTCCTGGCAGGGATCTGGGACGACGTGCGGGGGATGAATCCCGCGATCAAGTTCCTGCTGCAGGTCTCCGCGGCTGCCATCTTGATCCCCTTCGGGCTGACCACCCGGTTTCTCACCCACCCGCTCACTGGAGCGGTCGTGTCATTGGGACGCTTCGGCGACCTCTTTACGGTGATCTGGGTCGTCGCCGTGGTGAACGCCACCAATTTCATCGACGGCGTCGACGGGCTCGCCTCAGGGATCGCCGCCATCGCCGCCACGACGCTTTTCCTCACCGCCGGGGTGAAGGCGGACGTCATCTCCATGGTGTTGGCCGCCTGTCTGGTAGGGAGCGCTCTGGGCTTCCTGCGCCACAATTTCAGCCCGGCGCGCATCATCATGGGCGACTCCGGCTCGATGTTCGTGGGATACGTCCTGGGCGGCATCTCGGTGATGGGACTCTACAAGTCCTTCGCCGCGCTCTCGCTGATCGTGCCTATCCTTGCCCTGGCCGTGCCGATCGTCGACACCGGCTACGCCATCGTGCGCCGCTTCCGCAACCACCGGCCGATCTATCTGCCCGACCGCGGACACCTGCACCACCGCCTCCTCGATCGCGGCCTCTCGCAGCGCCAGACCGTTCTGCTGCTCTACCTCGTGTCCGCCTTCTTCGGCGTGGGCGCCCTGGTCGTGGCCGGAGTCAACCGCAACGCCTCTCTGGTCACCCTGGGCATCATCGCCGCTCTCCTGTATGTCGGCGCCCGCCGGATGAGGCTGTTCGACCGCAAGAACGGGGCACGCATGCCTGAGACGCCCGCGCCCCGGGCATAGCCACTCTTTAGCATGGGCGAGCGCCTGGCGATCGCCACAATCTTTGGCACCCGGCCCGAAGCCGTGAAGATGGCGCCGGTCGTGGCGGCGCTTCGCGCCAGCGCCGATTTCCACCCCCTCGTCATCGTCACCGCGCAGCACCGGGAGATGCTCGACCAGGTCCTCTCCGTTTTTGACATCGTCCCCGACCGCGACCTGGACATCATGTTGCCCGAGCAGTCCCTCGTCGACATCACCACGCGCGCCCTCAGCGGTCTCTATCCGGCGCTGGGAGAGCTGCGTCCGGCGATGGTGTTGGTGCAGGGGGACGCGCACACCACCTTCGTCGGCGCCCTGGCCGCCTACTACCACCGCATCCCAGTCGGGCACGTCGAGGCGGGGCTGCGCACCGCCGATAAGTATCAGCCGTTTCCCGAGGAACTGAATCGCCGCATGACCACGGTGCTCGCCGACCTGCACTTTGCCCCCACCCCGGCCGCCCGAGACAATCTCCTGCGGGAGGGCGTGCCGCGCAAGGCGGTCGTGGTCACGGGCAACACCGTCATCGACGCCCTCTCCGCCATTGTCGCCCGCGCGCCCGCGGCGCTGCCTCCTGCGGTGCCGCCGCTGGATGGGCGGCGCATGGTGCTCGTGACCACCCACCGGCGGGAGAACTGGGGGGAGCCGCTGCGCCAGATCTACCTCGGCCTGCTCGACCTGCTGGAGCGGTTTCCCGACGTCGAGCTGATCTTCTCCGTCCACCTCAACCCGGCGGTGCGCCGCGTCGTCTCGCAGGTCCTGGGGAGCCATCCCCGGGCTCATCTCATCGAGCCGCCGGAGTACGCCCCCTGGGTGCAGTTGATGAGCCGGGCCCACTTGATCCTCACCGACTCTGGGGGGATTCAGGAGGAGGCTCCCGCCCTGGGCAAACCGGTGCTGGTGCTCCGCCGCGTGACCGAACGCCCGGAGGGGGTGGAGGCGGGGACGGCACTCCTCGTCGGGACGGATCGGGAGCGCATCGTCGCCGAGGCCGGCGCGCTCCTGGCCGACCCGTGGCGCTACGCGGCGATGGCGCAGTCCCGCAATCCCTACGGCGATGGCCGCGCGGCGGAACGAATCGTCGAGGCGCTCCGTATGTATTTTGGGAGGCGTATGGACCCGCCCGAGGAGTTCGCCTAGCCCGGGCAGCCGCCTCCGCGCGGTATACTGATGAGGCGGACCGGGTAGAACCCCGGGGGGATACACCTGATGCGCTTGACGGTACTAGTCATCCTGATCGTGCTGGCGGCGACGCCGGCGATTCCGGCCGCGCCGGTCGCCAGGGTGACCGAGGTCAAGGCCACTCTCACCGGCGAGGTGATGGAGCAAGGTCTCGTCCGGGTGGGGGATAGCGTGCGCGACGGGGATCCGCTGGTCTACGTGCGTACGCTGGTGGGCCGGGGTGTGGCCGCTCGCGCGCCCCACGACGGCATCATCGCCGAGGTCCTGGTCCGGGCCGGTGACGTGATTGCCAAGAAAGGCTCCGTCGTCGTCCGTCTCACCCCTCGGTAACGCTTCCGTCACGGCCTCGGTACGTTTCCGGCACGCTTCCCGAGCCGGACCGATGCCCGGCGTAGGGGCGGGTGGGGTTGTCCCCGAACTCTTTTCACGGGTTCTGGTGTTCGCAGCGGGTCTCCCGTACACTTTCACTCGTGCTCAAGCAGACCGAGAGAGGGGCGATGAGTGTGACGCGTGTGGTTCGTGTCCTCGTAGTCGTCGGGCTGGCGCTCGCGGTGGTGTTGCCGCAGTTCGGATCCACCAGCGCGCAGGAGGGACTTCCGCCGATCATGCCGCTGGGCGAGATCAGGCCGGGGATGCGCGGCGTGGGGCGTACCACCGTGAAAGGTCAGACCCCCAGCGAGTTCCAGTTCGAAGTGGTCAGCATCCTCAAAGGTGGCGGGGGGATCATCAACGTCAAGAACCTGATCCTCATCCGCACCTTCGGGCCCCTGATGGAGCAGACCGGGGGGACCGCCGCCGGCATGTCGGGCAGCCCGGTGTTCATTAACGGCAGGCTCGTCGGCGCCAACAGCGCCTCTTACCGCGGGCAGACGCGCAAGGACCTCTCCCTGGTCACGCCGATCGTGGAGATGCTGCCGCTCCTTGACCTCGCCAGCGGAACGGCGCAGCGAGCTGTCCCCCGCCCTACGGTCTACGTCCCGACGGCGCCGCTGACTCTCGATGGGACGGCGGTGCAGCGGATCGTCGTCGCGCAGAACGATGAAGAGGCCCTGGCATTGCATGCCACCCGGCCCGGCACCCTCGCCTTTCGCCCCAACTCACCGCTCGCCCGCGTCAGCGGCCTCAGTGCGCGGGCCTACTCGATCCTGCAGCGGGCGATGCGCAAGGGAGAAGACCGGTTGGTGCTGCAGAGCGGCGGCGGGCAGGTCGATCTGGCCAGTGTGCCGGTGCGCGGCGGTTCTCCCGTCGGGATTTTGATGGTGACGGGGGACGTCGAGTTCGGCGGGCTCTGTACCGCCACGCTGCGGGTCGGCAACAAGGTGCTGATCTGCGGTCACTCCTGGGATCACCTCGGCTCGGTGGCGTATGGCCTCACCTCCGCCGAGGTGGTCACGGTCGTGCGCACGCTGGAGACGCCGTTCCTCGAATTTAACCTCGGGCGGCTGATCGGGCAGATCGACGAAGACCGCGGCCAGGGCATCCGGGGCATCGTCGGGCAGTTCCCGCGGATGTTCGTCGTGCGCGTGCAGGTCACCGACGCGGACACCGGCAAGAGCGTGACCAAGGTGATGCAGGTGGTGCGCCGCGCCGATCTGGCGCGCCTCTTCACGCCGCTGATCGCCCTCACCGCCGCCGAGAGCGGCCGCGACCAGGAGCGCGGCGAAGGCACCGCCCGGGTGAAGATGACCGTCCGGGCCGGCGGATTGGACAGCGCCATCACCCGGGAGAACATCTTCTACAGTTCCCAGGACGTGGCGCTGGCCTCCATCCTGGACATCTCCACGGCGATGCAGTTCCTCTTCTTCAACCCCTTCGCGCAGCTTGATCCGTTCGACCTGCGCGTGGAGGTAACGATCAGCAAGAAGCGCGAGACCGCGGCGATCACCAACGTGGTGGCGCAGACCCGCGAGGTTTCCCCCGGGGACGTGATCCGCGTCCGCATCACGGTGCGGCCCTACCAGGAGGAAACGCTCGCCTCGCAGGTGATCAGCGTCCCCGTACCGCGCAACTTCCCCAAGGGCCCGGCCGTGCTTGTGGTGGGCTCGGCGGGACTGAACACGGTAGGGTTTTCGCTGGACGACTTCCTGGTGCGCGATCTGCTCAGCGAGCAGCCGCCCTTCCCCGGCGACAGCCTGGAGGAGGCGGTGGACATCTTCCAGGGCTTCGGCACCAACGACCAGATCCTGATCCAGCTGGTGCCATTCGGCCTGCCGACGACCGGTCCGGACTTCACGAACTTCGACGTCTTTGCCGGCCGGCTGCTGGGCACCGACTGGGTGATCCAGGGGGAGTTCCGGATTCCGATTCTCGTGCGCTGAAGGGAGCGATCCCGCGCCCCTCCCGGAGGGGAGGCGCGGACAGGAAGTCAAACGAAGGACGGGGGCGGCGACGATCCCCGTCCTTTTGCATGTGCGGGAAAACCTTTGGACCGCTCGGGCCGTTACTGAGAGCGTCGGGTATATAAGGAAGTGCTGGTGTCCACGATGCGTGCACGCCGGATCCTGCTGCTGCTCCTGATCGTCCTCGCCCTCGGACTCGGCGGAGGGGTCGCCGCCCTCTGGTTCTCTGGGACCCTGCACGGGCGCGTCCGTGAGCAGTTGGTGGCCTCCGCAGAAGCGAGCCTGGGCCGGGAGGTGGCGGTGGGGCGCCTGCGCGGGGATCCGCTGCGGGGCGTCGTCATCGACGACCTGGCGGTGGCGCGCACCGACCGGCTCAGCGAAGGCGCCATGATCACCGCAGAGCGGGCGGAGATCCGTTTCGACGCCCTGGCGTTGGGACGCGATCTCCTCACCGGCCGGGGCGTCCTGCCCAGCATCCGGCAGATCGTCCTCGTGTCGCCGACGCTGGCCCTCGAGGTCAGCCGGGAGGGGCGCTGGAACGTCGCTGACCTCCTTCGCCGCCAGCCCGCGGGCGGCGGCCCGAGCGTCTTTCGGCCTCTCGTGGAGATCCGAGCCGGCGCCGTCGATTTTTCTGACGCCTTCGGGCTGCGCCGTCCGTTCCTGGCGCGATTCAGCCAAGTCAACGGCACGGTCGATCTTCGCGCCTGGCCCCGCGTGCGTCTGGCGGCGGAGCTGGTCAGCCTGCGGGCGGATCGGGCCACGCCCCTGGTCGCCAGCGGAACCTATCTCGCCGGGATGGATGCGCTCGATCTCGCCGTCTCGGCGGAGCGCGCCCCCCTGGTCCAGTGGGGACCGTACTTCGTGCGCGTACCGGGGTTCGTGTTGGACGGCGGCTACGCAGATGCGGCCTTCCACGTGCTGCGGACGCGCTGGGGCGGCCGCCGGGCGCTGGACTACCGGGGGACGCTGCGCCTCTATGACGCCGAGGCGCTTCTCCTGCCGCAACGGGCGCGGCTGCGGGACGCCCACGGCGTCATTGAAGTGGACAACCTGGGCTTGCGCACTGAGGCTCTCGCCCTGACGGTGGACGGATCGCCGCTGCGCCTGCGCGGGGAGATGATCAGCACGGCGCGGGGACGGCGCCTCGACCTGACCGCCGTCTCGCAGGAGATGGATCTGACCACGCTGCGGCGGGTCCTCTTCCCGGGCTCCCAGCTCGCCCTCGTCGGGCGCACGGGGGGGGAGGTCCGCATCAGGGGCCCGATGCAGACGTTGACTGTGGAGGGCGCGCTCTACCACGCGCGCGGCGCCATCAACGCGCAGCCCTTCACCATTACCAGATCGGGCGTGACCGTCATTGGGAACCTGCTGGCCCTTGACGGCCTCTCGGCCACCGCCGGATCTGCGCGGGTCTCCGGTGAAGTCCGCCATCTCCTCGGCACCCCTGAACTGCTCGTCGCCGGCGAGGCGCACGATCTCAGCGCAGAGATCTGGCGGCGGGCTGGGATCCCCCTGAGCCTTCCCTTAGAGGGGCGGCTCGATGGGTCGGTGGCGCTCGGGCGGACCGGCGACAGCCTGATGGTCGAGGCGGCGCTGACCATGACCTCCGGACGAGCTGGCGGCCTTCGGGTGGACGGCATCCGCGCCGGGGGCTGGGTGGAGGACGGCGCGTTCTACTTCCCCTATCTCGTCGGCGCCCAGGGCACCTCCCAGGTCCACGCTGCGGGCGCCGTCGCCGAGTCGGGCCGGCTCGCCATGGACGTCGCCGGAACCGACCTGGATCTACGTCGGATCTCCGCGCTGGTCGGGCTGCGCCCCGCGATCTCCGGGCAGGCGGACGTGCGCGGGCGGCTGACGGGTTCGCTGGCGGCCCCGGTCTTCGACGGTGACCTGGTCATGGGGAGGGGGAGCGCTGGGACGCTCGCGTTCGATGGGGCGGAGGGCCCTCTCCACCTCACCCGCCAGAGCGTATCAACCCCCGGTCTCCTGATCCGGGACGGCCCGGGGACCTACCGTCTCGCGGGGACGGCGCAGTGGGCCGCGGCCCACCCAGCCCTCGATCTGACTGTGGACGCCGAGGAGATCGCCGCCGCCGCACTGGCGCGTGACGCCGGGCTGGCCCTCGACCTGCGGGGGCGCCTCTCCGGCCGCCTGCACATCGGCGGCACACCGCGGCGGCCCAGCGTGACCGCGTCGCTGACGCTGCGTGAGGGGCGGCTGGAGGGGCAGCAGGTAGACGAGGCTACCGCCGCGTTCCGCTGGGTGGACGGCACCCTCCATCTCGACCGGGCGGAGGCGCGGGTCCGCGACTCGCTGATCCAGGCCAGTGGCACGGTACGCCGGGACGGGGAGACGGAGATGACGATCTCGGCGCGGCAGTTCGATCTGCGGCATCTCACCATTCTGCCCCCTCAACTGCTGGCGGCCAGCGGAAAGATCGACCTCAACGGACGCGTCAGTGGGAAAGGGCTCAACCGCGTGGCAGGGGTGCTCTCCTCGAGTGACCTCACGCTCAACGGGCAGCGCTTCGACCAGGCGGAAGGTCTCGTCCGCTGGGCGCAGGGGCGGCTGCACCTGGAGCCGCTGACCCTGCGGCAGGGGCCGGGGGAATATACCATCACCGGCACGCTGGAGCTGCAGGGGCCGGTGAGGTTCGATCTGCAGGGCGAGGTGGCCGGCGGCCGCCTCTCCACGCTGCTGGCCCTGGGAGGTGTACGGCCGCCGTTTCCTCTGGACGGGCGGCTCGACGGGGTGGTCCGGGTCGAAGGCACCCCAGCGAGGCCCTCGGCCTCGCTGGATGCCCGGCTGTCGCAGGGACGCCTGGGCGACCACCCCATCGAGGAGGGGCAGGCGGTCCTCAGCGCGCGGGACGACGTCATCACCGTCGAACGGCTGCGGCTGCGTTCAGGATCGGGGGAGATCGCGGCGCAGGGGCGCGTTGCCCTCCGCGGCTCCAGCGCCCTCGAGGTGAGCGGCTCCAACCTCAACCTGGACCTGCTCCGTCCCCTCCTCGGCCTGCGGCGTCCGCTGCGCGGCACGCTGAGCTTCACCACGCAGTTCAGCGGGGCACTCAGCGATCCCGAGATCGGGCTGTCGCTGGAGCTGCGCGACGGCGGCGTCGAGGGGTTGACATTCGACTCGCTCGTGGCCAACGCGTTTTACCAGGACGGCCAGTTCCACATCGAGCAGGCGCTCCTCACTGAGGGCACCAACCGGGTCAAAGGGACGGGCACGATTCCCTTCAACCCGGCGCTGCGCTCGCTGGCGGAGACCCGGCCCATGCGCTTCGAGATCTCGCTGGTGGAAGCCAACCTCGGCCTGCTCACGCTGCTGACCCCCCAGGTGCAGGAGGCGTCGGGCCGGATGGAAGGGCAGGTCACCCTCAGCGGCACCCCGCGCGCTCCCGAGATGTCCGGGCGGCTGATGGTCCGCGGCGGCCGGATCAAACTGCGCAGCGTCGTCACGCCGCTGGAAGAGATTGCGGCCGACCTCATCTTCCGCGAGGACCGGCTGACGTTGGACAGCTTCAGCACGCGCATGGGCAGCGGGACGGTCTCGGCCACGGGCGCGGTGGCCGTGGCCGACTTCCGCCCCGCACGCATCGAGCGGTTGTCCGTGCGCGCGCGCGATGCGCGGCTGGAGGTCAAGCCGCTCTTTGCCGGCCAGGTCGATGCCGACCTCACCATCGCCGGGTCACTGCTGGACGCCGCCGCTCCCCCCGAGATCGCCGGAACCCTCACCCTCAAGCGGGGGGATCTGGTGATCAGCGCGGCGCCCGGGGGGTCGGGGTGGCGGGGACCCAACTTCCGCCTCCACGACGTGCGCGTGCGCGGCGGGGAGGAACTGGCCGTCCACCTCGGCCGGGTGCGCATCGACCTGCAAGAAGGGGAGGTCATCGCCGGCGGGACGCTGCGCCAGCCCACCCTCGATGGGGAGTGGGTGGCGGAGCGCGGGACGATGACCGTCTTCGGTCAGACGTTCATCCTGCGGGAGGGGCGGGCGCGCTTCCTCCCCCAACTGGGGTTGACGCCCATTGTCTCGCTGGAAGCCGAGACGCAGTTGGGCGCCACGCGGGTCTTCATCGAGGTGCATCAGGCGTTGCCGCACGAGATGGCGGACCGGATGATTCTGCGGTCCGATCCCCCGCTCAGCCGTGAGGAGATCGCCCAGCTCCTGGCGCAGCACTCCGGGCTGGCGCATCTCGCCGCCGGGGACGTCCAGTCGGCGCTGCGGGTCGAGCTCTCCCGCGCGCTCTTCGGCGAGATCGGGCAGACGGTGGCGCGCGCCCTGGGGCTGACCGAGTTCGTCATCCAGTACGATTTCGCTCAGCCGCTGCAGCTGCGCATCGGGCGGCTGCTCGTGCGCGATCTCTACCTGACCCTGACGACGGTCTTCGAGGCGCCCCGCACCCGCTTCGTCTGGGCGCTGGAATGGCGCTTCGCCCGCAACCTCATGTTCACGCTGAGCCTGGACAATGTTGGGCGCTCCGACGCGCTGCTGCTCTATCAGATCCGGTTCTAACGCGACCGAGCGCGCCGCGCAGGATTCGGCGGAGCCTGAACGAACACGAGACAGGATGCGCCGACCGCGCCTGATCGTTCCCGACGTCGACCCCCGCGAGGTGAGGCCGCGCCATGTTCGCCGACTACCTGCGTGAACTCCAGCGGGTGCGCCTGCTCACCCCCGTAGAGGAAGCGGAGTGCTGGCGGCGCTTCCGCGGCGGCGGCGACGCCGAGAGTCGCCTGCGCCTGATCGAAGCCTACCAGCCCCTCGTCTTCAAGCTGGCGATGCAGCTGCAGCTCCCCCGGCCGAGGGTGATGGACTTCATCCAGGAAGGCACCGTCGGCCTGATCGAAGCGGTGGAGCGGTTCGATCCCACGCGTCGGGTCCGCTTCAGCACCTTCGCTGCCTACCGCATCCGGGGGCGAATGCTCAACGCCCTGGGGCGCCGCGGTCCGGAGCTCTCACTGGACCAACTCGTCGCCGACGAACTGGCGGCCGCCCTGGGCGACCTCGAGGCGGAGACGGCGCTGGCGCGTGTGGAGGACCGCGTCCTCGTCTCCCAGGTGGGGGCGGCGATCGCCGAGCTGCCTGAGCGGGAACGGGAGATTCTGCGAGCCTTCCTGATGCGCCGGGAGCCCCGCGCGGTCGCCCGGGGGCTGCGGATCAGCCTCTCCCATTTCTACCGGTTGCAGAACCAGGCGATCGCCCGTGTGCGCGCCATGTTGCGGGGGGCCGCCCCGGGTACCGGATCGCCCTGAGCGTCTCCGCGGCGCGCGGCGGCGGCATGCGAGAGAGGCAGGCGGGGCGGGGATAGTAACTGAGGGAAGGCGGTATCGAAGTGGAGGAGGGAGTCCTGGTGTCGACTGACGTCAAGACCGCAAGGCGGCGCGATCAGCTCAGCCACCACATCGGGTTTGCCGAACGCTGGCTGACCCGGGCCAAAGGGGAGGTCGCCCGCGGTGATCTGGGCCGGGGCCAGCTCACGCTGCTGCTGGCCGAGGCGGAGATCCATCATGCCCGCGCGGCGGAGGGGGCGCCCGCCACGGCGCCGCGTCCGCACCCGGTGACGATGATCGTGGGCACGACCCTCCTGGCCGCCGCGCTCCTGTCCGGACTTGCCGCGGCGCTACCGCGGAGCACCGTGACTTCCGTGCTACCCTCCTCCCCTCCCATGATCCGGTTCAAGCAGCCGGTCGGCAGCACCCTTGCCCTGATCCCGATGGTCGCGGCGCCTCAGACCCCGACGCAGATGCTCTCTGCTCCGGCGCGCGGGCCCGCCCTCGCTGGCGCCCCTCGAGCAGCGCCGCGGCGCTCGCCGGTCCGAACAGCCGTGCCGTCCCGGCCCGTGTCCATTCCCGCGCCGCCGCTACCGGCCGCGGCGCCCCTGGTCCTCGTCTCTGACGGCGACTTGATCGACCTGGTCCTCGCAGCGGAGCGCTCGCTGCGCGGGGAGAAGCGGTAGGCGGTTTCACCAGGGATGAAGATCGTCCTCCGCCGGCGCCGCTGGACCTGTGCCTGCACGTGGCTGGTCGTCATCCTTGCCCTCGCCCTCGGCACCGCTCAGCCGCCGCTCTTCGCTCAGACGCCGACTCCCACTCCGACGTCCTCGCCCACGCCGGCGCCCACTCCCCTGCCCGCACCGACCGCGACGCCGGTACCGGCTCCAGCCGCGCCCACCGCATCGCCGGCACCGGGAGCCACGCCGACCACCGCCCCGAGCCCTACCCCGACCGCGCGACCCACCCCGACGGCGACCCCGGCCGCGCCGCGTCCAGCAGCGACCGCCACGCCGGCGCAGCGTGTGATCGCCGTCGAGGTCGTCGGCAACAAGCAGATCGCCCTCGAGCGCATCACCGAGGTGATCACAACGAAGGTGGGGGAGGTCCTCGATCCGGAGAAGGTCCGGCGGGATCTCGAGGCCATCCTGCAGCTGGGGTGGTTCGCGGACGTGTCGATCCGGGTGGAAACCGAACCGACGGGCGTGCGCGTGGTCTTTCTCATCGTGGAGAACCCCGTGATCAGCACGGTGGCAGTCGAGGGCAACACCGTCATTGCGACGGAGGCGCTCATCGGCGCGCTGAAGGTCCCCCTTGGCCAGGTGTTGAACGCCCGCCAGCTCCGCGAGGGCATCAGGGCGGTCGAGCAGCTCTATGAGAGCCGGGGCTACGTGCTGGCCCGGGTCACCGACGCCACGGTGGAGCCGGCCGGGGATGGCCGGCTGGTCATCCGGATCGCCGAAGGACGCGTGGAGGACATCGTCTTCCGCGGGCTCACCAAGACGAGGCCGCGCGTGGCCCAACGCTACCTGCGGATGAAGCGCGGCGACGTCTTCAACGTCGGGGCGATGAACGCCGATTTGCAGCGACTCTTCGACAGCGGACTCTTCGAGAACGTCCAGGCGCGCCCCCGCCCGGGCTCGGGACCGGACACCGTGGTCATCGAGATCGAGGTCAAAGAGGCCCAGACCGGGCGCATCGGCTTCGGCATCGGGTACAGCAGCGCCAGAGGGCTGATCGGACAGATCGAGTACGGCGAGCGGAACTGGCGCGGGACGGGACAGTCCATCTCGCTGCGCATCGAGCGCGGGATCACCCGCGGGACCCTGGGGATCTCCAGCAAGCTCAACTTCCAGCTGAACTACCGGGAACCGTTCCTCGACGACCGGCCCACGACACTGGAGATCGGTCTCTTCGGGCTGTCGTCCATCCAATCGGAGGTGATCAGCAGGGAGACGACGTCACGCTTCGAGCTGGAGCGCACCGGCAGCTTCCTCGAGGTGGGCAGGCCGCTCGATGCGGTGACGACGCTCTCGCTGCGCGTGCGCTCGGAGCTGGCGGTGATCACGGCGCTGCCCCTCGATTCCAACAGCGAGGATTGTCCCTGCCCCCTCCCCAGCCTCTACAGCCCGGGCCGGACGATCTCGCTGCTGACCTCCGCCGTCAGGGAGACGCGGGACAGCCGGATCAACCCCACCCGCGGGAGCCGCCAGCTGCTGTCGCTGGAGGTGGGGTTGCCGGTGCTGGGTGGAGAGTTCTCCTTCCAGAAATACTTCGGCGAGTACATCCAGTACTTCTCCGTGGGGGCGGGCCACGTGGCCGCCCGCGCGCAGTTGGGGCTGGGCAGCGGCTTCATCCCCTTCCAGGAGTGGTACGTCCTGGGCGGACCGACGACGCTGCGCGGGGCGCAGGCCGGCCAGTTCCGCGGCACCAGTATGGCGATGGTGAACGTGGAGTACCGCCATCCCCTCGGCGGCATCGCCTCGTTCCTCAAGGAATTCCAAGGCATCGTGTTCGTCGACGTGGGGGCGGCGCCGATCAGCGGAGGAGGCAACTTCTCAACCAGTTATGGCATCGGCACCTCGTTCAACTCGCCCCTCGGCGTGATCCGGTTCGATCTGGCCTTCGGGCCGGGGGGAACCCAGACGTGGATCAACCTGGGCCAGCCCTTCTAAGCCGCCGCCGGCTGGCCGGGGGAACGGCCGCCGCGGCGCGGGGTCTGGTCCTGCTGCTCGCCCTGAGCGGGCCCGCCAAGGCGGCCGCCGTCGTGGTGCAGAGCGTCGACGTTCGCTTGGCCGTCGAGGGCGCCGGCCCGCCCCCGCTGGTGCGCGCCCGGCTGCAGGAAACGGTGGCGACGGTGGCCCAGCGGCTGCTGATCGGCCGGGCGGTCGAGCAGCTGCGCCCCGCCCAGGCGCAGCTGCAGACGACGCTGGCGACTGTGGTCGACCGCGTCATCACCGGCTATTCGGTCACGGAGACGCGGCTCGAAGTCGGAGCGGCCACGGTCGTCGCCGTGCGGCTGCGCCCCGACCCCCCGGTGATCGCCGGCGTGGAGATTCTCCCCAAGACGGTGGTGCATCCGGCGGTCGCCCCGCTCGTGCTGGCACCGATCGATCACGAGGTCGCGCCGGCCGTGCGGACCATGCTGATGGGGCTGCCGGTGGAAGCGCTGGACTGGGCAGGGCCGCTGATCGCCGAGGAGGCCCGCCGCGTCTCTGAATCGCTGCTGCCCGGGTTTGCCGCGGTGGTGCGGGTGCGGGGAGGGACGGCGGCCCGGGTGGAGATCGATCTGGCGGCCCGGGAGGGTCGGGTGGTGCGTGACATTGGAGTGCGTTTCCGGTCCTCCTCCATCCCGACGCTCCTGCTGGAAACCCACGCGCCTGCGGTGACCTCGCTGGCCGAACCGGTACGGGGTCTGCCCGTCGTCTTTGCCGAGGGACACCGGGCAGACCTGGAGCGGCTGCTGGGCGAACGCCTGCGGGCCTACCCACCGGTCGGCCAGTACCACGTCGTCGTTCGACCGGTGCTGCGGGTGGCCGAGACCACCTACGTCACAGTGCTGGCCGATTCGCTGGCGTGGATGGGACGGGTCGAGGCCGTGGTGAACCTGGGCTCCCGCGCCCCGGCGCCGGAACTCCGGCTGCACCTCGGTCGTCTGTTTGATCGGTTCGAGCTCTTCGCCGAGGCGGCGATTCCCCCCAACACGTTCGCCGGCCGCTACGACCTGGGGGTGCGCTATCGGGTCACCGACGCGCTCGACCTGGGGAGCAACGTCGCGCTGAACGCGGTCGCAGTGACCCCCTGGGCAATTTACCGCCTCTCGCCAGACCTGAGCGTCCGGGCGGCGTATGAGATTCACCAGCGGCGCTTCGAAGGCGGCGTCCGCTACCGGTTCCACGAGTTCCTCTCGGGTGAACTGGTGGGGACCTCGGGAGGAGAGGTGTGGCTGCAGGTAATAAGCAACCTGTGAGCGTCCCTCCTGCGGCGCGCGGGGTATCCCCGCCCTTGATTGACGGTGGCGTGTACAATGAGAGGGTTGTGTGATCGACAGCGAGAGATCATCTTGATATTCCTGAGGAGGAGAACATCTTGAAGGTCCTGCGCACCCGCATCCGGCAGAACCCACGCAAGGCCGGCCTCGTCGCCGTGGGCGGCATCATCGCGGTCCTCGTCGTCGTCGCGGCGGTACTCCTGGCCAGCCAGGGCGGAGCGCCGGTGTTCGGTCAGAGCTTCACCATCGGCTTCGTTGACATGCAGCGCGCCGTGGACGCGCACCCGCGCAAGGCCGCCAGCGAGCGGGCCCTCCAGGAGTTCTTCCAGGCGAAGCAGCGGGAGTTCACGACGCGCAGCAAAGGGCTGAGCGTCGAGCAGCGTCAGTTGCTCGACCGGGAACTGCAGCAGCAGGTCGTCGCGAAGCGTCAGGAGTTGCTGGGCGGCATTGAGAAGGAGCTCCGCACCGCCGTCGAGGATGTCGCCCGCGCCCAGGGCGTCTCCATCGTCCTGGAGCGCGCCGTGGTGCTCTTCGGCGGCGTGGACCTGACCGACCAGGTCATCACGAAGGTGACCGGCAAGTAGGGACATGACCCGGGCCGGCGGACTCCTCCTGCTGATGGCCCTGGCCGTCAGCGGCTGTGGGGGACGGGACTCGACCGCGGTTCCCGCACCCAGCCTCACGCCGGCGCTGACCCGCATCGCCGTCGTTGACCTGGATGCCCTCGTGCGGGCCCACCGCAGCTGGCCGGAGGTCGACGCCATCGCCAAGAAACTCACGGCGGTCGAGGCCGCGCTGGCCGCGCCGCCGGCGATCCCGCCGATCCTCCAACGCGAGGTGCAGGCTCGGCTGCGGGCCCAGTCCCGCCGGCTGGAGCGCGAATTCCAGGCGGAGATCGCCGCCCTGAAGAAGCGGCAGACCGAACGGATCGTCCTCTACGCCGCTCGCGTCCGCGTGGAGCAGCAGGCGGCGCTGGCGAAGCTGCGGGCGCAGGTCGACGCGGAACTCCAGCGGGTCATCGCCGAGCGCGTCCAGGCGGTGCGCGAGGAGCTGCGCCGGTATGAACTGCAGGTCTTCGATGAGTACCGCTTCTCCATCGCCAACCTGCGGCTGAAGGCGGATGTCGTGGGCGTCGCCACCGAGGAGGAGCAGCGCCTGCTGATCGAAGAGCTGGATCGCGTGCTCCAGGAACGCGACGCCAAGGTGCGCGCGCGGGCGGAGGTGCTCGACGCCGTCGTGGTGGACTTCCGGCGGGCCCGCGAGGCAGAGGCCAACGCCACGCTCGCACGCGCCCGCGTTGCCGCCGAGGCCCTGACGAAACGCCTCATCCTCGCAAAGGAGCGGGAGATCCAGGCGGAAACCACCCGGATCGGCAAAGCCAGGGAGGCGGAATTCCGGCGCCGGTTATCCGCGTTTCGCCGCCGCCTCACAGGGATCGAGGAAAGCCAGATGGGCACCGCTCAGCGCCGCTTTGTCGAGGGGCTGCGCCAGCGCGAGCAGCAGCTGCTGGCGCAACGGCAGGCCCTCACCGAGCAGCGGCTGCGGCTGGAGGACACTATCCTGGCCGACGTGAAGATCGAGGTGGCGGGGATCGCGGCCGCCCGGGGGCTGGACGTCGTGCTCACCCGGCTGATCGCCAGGGTGAGCGGTGAGGACATCACGCAGGAGGTCCTGGCCCGCCTGAAGCGGTAGCATGCGCAGCCGTCGCCCCGTCTCGGCACTCATCCTGGTGGTCGTCTGCTCCTTCGCTCTGTCCGCGTGCGGCTCCGCCGCCCTGGCTCTTGTGGACAGCGATCGCGTGCTCAACGAGAGCGTGCGGGCGCTCTCCTTCCAGAGAGAACTCGACGCCCGCGAGAAGGCGATGGCCTTCGACCTTCAATTGCTCAGCAGCCAGCTGCCGGCCGCCGACCTGGAGGCGCGCCGCAATCAATACCTCAGAGAACTGCAGCAGATGAAGAGCGATTTCGAAGCGCGCTTGAATAAGGAGATCCGCGAGATGGTCATCCAGATCGTCCGGGAACGCGGCCTCCGCGCCGCCGTCATCGTGAAGGAACCGGTGCTCTACTCGGTGCCGGGCCGCACCGTGGACATCACCGACGAGGTGATCGCCAAACTCAAGTGATCCCCATCCGCCTCGGCGAGCTGGCGACCCGCCTCGGCGGAACCGTAGCGGGCGACCCCATGGTCGAGGTGACGGGGGTGGGGACGCCGGAGCACGCGGCCCCGGGAGATATCGTCCTGGCCGCAGATGCCGGCGCGCTCGAGCGGGCGGAGGCCGGAAGGGCGGGGGCGGGAGAGGCGGCGGCTGTGCTGATCCCCGAGGACCTGACCCCGCGGCGGCTGCCGGCGATCCGCTCGGGCAACGTCCGCCTGGCCTTTGCGCGTCTCCTCGAGCACTTCTCCCCGCCGCCCTCGCGCGCCCCGGGCGTCCATTCCAGCGCGGTCATCAGCCCCGACGCCCTGGTGGCGCCCGACGCCAGCGTCGGCCCGCTGGTCGTACTCGGGGCGCGGGTCCGCGTGGGCGCGCGCTCGACCGTGCAGGCGGCCGTGGTGGTCGGAGACGACGTCAGCATCGGCGCCGACTGCCTGATCTATCCCCACGTCACCATCCGCGAGGACACGATCGTGGGCGACCGCGTCATCCTCCATCCGGGCGTGGTCTTGGGCAGCGATGGGTTTGGGTATGCTCGAGGGGAGTCGGGGCCGGTGAAGATCCCCCATCTCGGGCGGGTGGTCATCGAGGACGACGTGGAAATCGGGGCGAACACGACGATCGATCGGGGCACGCTGGGTGAGACACGCGTGGGGCGGGCCACCAAAGTCGACAACCTGGTGCAGATCGCACACAACGTGCGCATCGGCCGCGCCGTGCTGATTGTGGGGCAGGTGGGAATCGCCGGCAGCGTCACCATCGGCGACGGCGCCACCCTGGCGGGGCAGGCGGGCGTGCCCGATCACCTCACCGTCGGGCCGGGGGCGACGCTCCTTGCCCGAGCGGTGCCGACGAAGGACGTGCCGGCCGGAGCCGTACTCTCGGGATTCCCCGCCCGACCGCACCGGGAAGAACTGCGTCTGCAGGCGCTGCTGCGACGGCTCCCGGACCTGGTCGCGCGGAGGGACGACTCCCCGCGCCGGAGACGACGCACCGCAAAGAAGAAGGATGGCCCCGAGCGGGCGGGGAAGGGGCAGCGGTGACGGTGCGTCGCGCCCTGGTGTCGGGGGCGGCGCTCGCCTGCCTCCTGGCGCTCACCGCGATCCCGGGCGCGGGAGCCGGCGGACCGCCTCTGCAGGTGGTGATCCAGCCCGGGGGGCTGCCGGTCGCCACGGTGATCGTCCAGGATGTGGCGGTGCTCAGACTCCGCGGACCGGACGCCAGGACGCGCGCCACCGAGGTCGCGCGCCGCCTGGGCGAGATCCTGGCGGACGGGGCCCACCCGCTCGTGGTCGGCGTGGCCGCTCGAGGGAAGGCCGCCGACCTGTTGCTGAACGGACGGCGCCTTGTCACGGTGGATGCGACCGCGGCGCGGGGCGCGGGGTCGGTCCCGCTCGCCCTCGCCCGCGTCTGGGCGGATCAGCTCCGAGAAGCCCTCTCCCGCAACACGGTCACCCTGACCCCCGCGCTGCTCGTGCTACGCCCGGGGGAACGTGCCGCCGCGTCGGTCACTGCCTTCCTGCCGGGGCCCGTGACGATCGGCCCTCACGATGAGCGAGTGGCGGTGGCCCAGATCGTGGGCGGAGTGGTCTCCGTGGAGGCGCGGGGGATCGGCTCGACCGCGGTGCCGGTGATCGTGGGGGCGGGGCAGGCCCCGCTGACCGTGGTGGTGCGCCGGCCCGCCGGGGTGATCCCTCAGACCGTGACGGTGCGGGTGACCGGCGAGCTGAGCGCGGCCCTCGTTCGTGAGGCGGTGCAGCGGAAGATCGAGCAGAGCGTCCTGCGAGAACCCGGAGCATCCCTCGCAGTGGGAGCGATCCACGTCGATGAGACGGCGCTGGCCGGCCCGGATGCTCCCGAGATGCTCGTCCCCGTCACCGTGCGCAGTCCCTATGCGCTGCCGGTCGACGGGGTGATCCGCGTGACCCTCGTGCGCGAGCAGGTCGAGATCGCAGACCCGGCGCTCCTGCTGGTGTCGAACCGTCCGGAAGCGGTGCTGGCCGACGGCGTGCTCTTTGAGGAGGTGGTGGACGCCCGGCGTCCCACGCGGCTGCTCTACCATCACCAGAACGGATCCGCCGACCACTCCCGGGTGCTGACCGTCGCGCTGACCAACCGCGCCGACCATCCGGCCGCCCTCCTCCTGATCAGCGGGCTGGCCGGTCCATCTCCTGATTCCCTCTTCGTCGGATCGGCGGCCACGGGACGCTTCCTGCAGAACCTGGCGGCGGGGCGAGGGTATGTCCTGGAGATGCCTGCGCGTACAACCTACGCCTTTGTGGCGCAGACGATGGCTCCGCTGCAGCTGGTCTCCGGCATCCTCCAGTTTCAGCTTCTGGAGGGTGAGGAGCTCGAGATACGCATCGCCGCCCGCCTGCCCTGGCTGCTCGACCGCACGGTGGCGATTCCGGTCAATCAGATCGCCTACCCCCATCCCAAAGGGGTCTTCGCCGATCCCACCATCGCGGTGGTCCGCACCGTGGACCTCCTGACCCCTACCCACCTTGTCGATCTGGGGTGGGTCGCCGGCCTGCGCGACCTGCGGACGGACGAACGCCTCGTCGGCGACTACGGTGTGGTCTACCGGCTCACCGTCACTGCGGCCAACCCTTCCCCGATCGAACTGCGCGCCGATCTGGTGGCGACCGCCGCCGGAGGAGCGGCCCGAGGGGTCTTTCTCATCGACGGCCGCCTCGTGGAGATGGCCATCTACAAGGGGTTTGAGGAGCGAACGCTGGCGACGCTGGCGGTGCCGCCGGGGGAGCGGCTGATCACGCAGATCCTGACGATGCCGACGGCTGGGTCCTACTATCCCGTGCGCCTCAGCCTGCGACCGCAGCCGTGAAGGCCGCGACGGGGGACTCGCGGGTGGCTGTGAAGCTGGCGCAGGGCACGATCGGGCGCCCGGTGACAATGACCGGGGTCGGCCTGCACACGGGGGCGCCGGTGCGCCTCCGGCTGGAGGCGGCCCCGCCCGGCAGCGGAATCGTTTTTCGCCGCCTCGATCGCCCCGAAACCGCGGCCATCGGCGCCACCCTCGCGGCGGTGTGGGAGACGCGCCGCGGCGTCACGCTCCGCTCCGGCGACGGGACGGTGGCCACCGTGGAACACCTGCTCTCAGCCGCGGTCGGAATGGGGATCGACAACCTTCGCGTCGAGGTCGAGGGGCCGGAACTCCCGGCGCTGGACGGCAGCGCCGCCGGCTTTACGCGGGCGCTCGAGGAGGGGGGGCGCGTGGATCAGCGCGCGCCCGCGCGGGAGATCCGCCTGGGAGCCTGCGAGGTTGTCGAGGGGCAGAGCCGGGCCATGACGAGTCCCGGGGAAGAGTCACGGTTCGCCTACACGGTGGAGCTGCCGGCGCCGCTGGGGAGGATGGTCTTCTCCGCAAGCCTGGAGGGCTACCGCGAAGATATCGCTCCGGCGCGCACCTGGGGATTCGCCGCAGACGCCGCCGCGCTCGAAGCGGCGGGCCTGGCCCGCGGGGCGTCGCTGGAGAACGTGCTGGTGATCGGGGCGGAGGGGTACATCAACGCGCCGCGCTTCTCTGACGAGCCGGCCCGTCACAAGGTTCTCGACCTGATCGGCGACCTGGCGCTCCTGGGGGCGAGAGTGCGGGGGCACGTGGCGGTCACCGCCGGCGGGCACAGTCTGCACCTGGCACTGGCCCGGGAGATCGCCCGCCGCTGGGGATCGGGCGCGGAGAGAGAGGTGGGGTGATGGAAGAGGGCGGGCGGATGGATGCGGCACAGATTCTCACCATCCTGCCGCACCGCTATCCCTTCCTGCTGGTCGACCGGATTCTCGAGGTGGGAGAGCGTCGGATTGTGGGCATCAAGACTGTCACGGTCAACGAGCCCTTCTTTGCCGGCCATTTCCCGGGTCATCCGGTGATGCCGGGCGTGCTCATCGTGGAGGCGATGGCGCAGGTGGGGGCCTGCCTCATCCTGAACCGACCGCACCTGCAGGGCCGCGTGGCCTACTTCGCCGGTATCGACCACTGCCGCTTCCGCCGCATGGTCATCCCGGGCGACACGCTGCGCATTGAGGTGGAGGTGCGCGCCCTGCGCGGTCGAATCGGCAAGCTCTGGGCGACCGCACGGGTGGGCGACGACCCCGCGGCCGAAGCCGAGATTACGTTTGCCCTCCCCGAAGCTGAAGTGGGTGCCCTCCCCGAATCTGAAGTGGGTGCCGTCCCCGAACCCGACGTGAGCCTCCCCGAACGACGCCCAGTACCCTCAGAGGACGGCGGAGGGTGAGCGCGCCGCGCCGCGCCGCGGCGGCAGCCTCGGTCCCGGAGATCCATCCCACGGCGGTCGTGGCCCCGGGAGCCCACCTCGAGGCGGGCGTGGTGGTCGGTCCCTATGCCGTAGTGGGAGAGGACGTGACCATCGGCGCCGGCACGCGCATCGGACCGCACGTGGTGATCGAGGAGGGCGTCCGCATCGGCCGGGACAACGTCATTTCGACGGGCACGATCATCGGCTGCCTCCCCCAGGATCGCAAGTTCCTCGGCGAACGCAGCCACGTCGTCATCGGGGACCGCAACCTCATCCGCGAGTACGCGTCGATCAGCCGTGCCACCGGCGCCGGGGAAGCGACGACGATCGGCAGCGACAACTTCGTCATGTCCTACGTGCGCATCGACCACAACGCGCGACTGGGGAACCGCGTCGTCCTGGTCGGCGGCTCGATGGTCGCCGGGCACGTCGAGGTGGACGACGACGCTTACGTCAGTGGGATGACGGGGCTGCACCAGTTCGTGCGGGTGGGGCGGCTGGCCATGATCGGCGGGTACACGATGCTGCGGCAGGATTGCCCACCGTTCATCCTGGTCACCGGGGTGCCGGGACGCGCCCGGGCGCTGAACCTGGTGGGTCTGAGGCGAAACGGCGTCGCGGCGGCGGACCGCTCGGCGCTGCGCCGGGCGTTTCACATCTTTTACCAATCGCAGTTGGGGAGAACGCGGGCACTGGCCGCACTGGTGGACGAACTCGGCGACCATCCCCTGGTCAGGGAACTCATCGACTTCCTTCAGACATCCCGCGGCAGCCGCCGCGGGTTGGTGCGATGGTCGGGACAGACCGAGCCGGAGAGCGACCCCGAGCCGTAGGGCTACTGGCGGGGGAGGGGCGCCTGCCGGAGGTGCTGGCGGAGGGGGTCCGCCGCGCCGGAGGGACCCTTGTTTGCGTACAGATGGCCGGGTCAAGTCCGCTCCTCAAATCGACCGCCGACGTCTTTGCGCGGATGGAGCCCGGCGACTGGGAGCGACTGTTCGACATCTGGAAGGCGCACGGGGTGAGTGAGGTTCTGCTGGCCGGGCGCTTCAACCGGGTCGCGCTGCCCGCCGCCCTCGCCGGAGGCGACGAGGCCGCCCGTGCCTTCCTGGCGCAGCACTCCGAGCGGGGCGATCAGCACTTCCTCCAGACGTTTGCCAGGATGCTGGGGGGGATGGGCATCGCCGTCATCGACCAGCGGACCTATGCGCGGGACCTGATCCCCGGACCGGGCCGGCTGGCCGGATCTCCTCTCTCCTCCGAAGAGGAGCGGGACGTGGCCCTGGGGCTTGGCGTGGCCCGGACGCTGGCGGAGCAGGAGGTCGGCCAGACCCTCATCCTCAAGGGAGGGGTGATGCTGGCGGTGGAGGCGGCTGAGGGGACTGACGCGGCCATCCGTCGCGGAGGCGCAATGGCTCCGGCGGCCGTGGTGGTCAAGGTCAGCCGCCCCCGTCAGGACCCCCGCTTCGATCTGCCGACGATTGGGCCGGAGACGGTGGAGGCGATGGCGGCCGTCCGGGCAAGAGTTCTCGCCGTCGAAGCGGGGCGCACTATCGTCCTCGCCAGGGAGACGCTGGCCGCGGCGGCGGTGCAGGCCCGCATCACCGTCACCGCCGTCGAGGCGCCGCCGCTGCCTGGTGTCCCCTAGCCTCTTTCTCGTCGCCGGCGAGGTGTCCGGCGACATCTATGGGGCCGATCTCATCGCCGCCCTCCGCCGGCGCCGCCCCGACCTCGCGCTGATCGCCGTGGGCGGACCGCGGATGGAGGCGGCCGGGGCGCGACGCGTCCTCTCGAGCGAGGAGTGGGGCCTCATCGGGTGGCTGGAGGCGCTGCCCCGGGTGCCGGTTTTTCTCCGCCGCCGGGCCGCGGTGACCCGAGCGATCCAGTCCGCCGACCCCGCCGCCGTCGTGCTAATCGATTTCCCCGGCTTCAACCTGTCACTGGCCCGCCGGCTGGCGGGGCGGAGGCCGGTGGCCTACTTCATGCCGCCGATGGTCTCGACACGCCGCGGCGATCGGGCCGGCCGCATCGCGCGCCTGGGATTGCGGCTGCTCGCGGCCTTCCCGTTCGAAGCCGAGGCCTACCGGCGCGCCGGGGCCGACGTGGTTTTCATCGGTCATCCCGCGCTCGACCGCGTGCGCCCCAGCGCCGATCGGACCGGCGTCCGCGCCCGGCTGGGCGTGACACCCGACGCGCCGGTCGTGGCCCTATTACCCGGGAGCCGCCGCCAGGAACTGGCCCGCCATCTCCCCATCATGGTCGAGGCGCTCTCGCTCGTGAGGCGGCGCGTCCCGCAGGTCCGGGCCGTCCTGCCCGTCGCGGCGCGGCTGTTCCAACCCGTTGTTGAACGGTTGGTCGCCGCCTCCCCGGTGCCGGTCGCGCTCGTGCCGGGCGGGACCCAGGAGGGCTATGACGCGCTGTCGGTCAGCGATTTCGCCGTGGTCGCGTCGGGGACGGCGACGCTGGAAGCGATGTGCCTGGGGCTTCCCATGCTGGTCGTGTACCGTGTTTCGGCGCTCACCGCTTGGTATGCGAGGCGGTTCGTGGTCGCTGTCTCCACCGCCGCGCTGCCCTCGCTGCTGGCGGGGCGTCCCGTAGTGCCGGAGCTGCTGCAGGAGGCGTTCACCGCCGAGGCGGTGGCGGCGATGGTCTTGGCGTGGCTGGCCGACGCAGCCGGCCGAGCGGCGCTGTCCGCGGAACTGCTCGCTCTCCGCGGCCGTCTCGGTGAGGGAGGGGCTGCCGAGCGCGCCGCCGAGGAGATCCTGCGCCTGACGCCGCGGTCCGGCCCGACGCCAGATCCCCTGTCGCCTGTCTCACTCGGAGCGGCCGCGGGCCCGACCAGAGGAACCCCGGCGCCGTGAGCCGGCGTGCCCTTGCGGCGATCGCCGCAGCCGCGGTCCTTCTGGCGGGACTCTGGGCGGTCATGAGGAGTGGTCCTCCCGCGGTCCGCGGACCCGGAAGCGCACCGTCTTCTCCGCCCCCGAGCCCGGCGGCTGCGAGGCCGTCGGCGATCTCGCGGGCGACGGCGACGCCCGCGCTCCCATCGATCAGGATCGAGGAGAGCCGGATCCGCGGCGCCGATCCCGCCGGTCGGGTACAGTGGGAACTGCGGGCGACCGGCCTCCAGGTAGACGCCGACCGTGAGGAGGTCCGCCTGACGGGCGTGGAGGGGACGTTTCTGGAGAAGGGCAAGCCCGCGGTTACCTTCATCGCCCCGCGCGCGCTCTTTGCCATGCAGACGCGGGACATTATCCTCACCGGGGGCGTACGCGCCCGCGCCGGCGACGATCGGTCGGTCGAGGCCCGGGAGATCCGCTACCTTGCCGCCCGACGTGTGCTGATCGCCAGCGGGGGCGTCCGCCTGATGCAAGAACGGATGATTGTGCGGGCCGACCGTCTGGAGAGCGACGTGGCTTTGCGGCGGACCCGGCTGACCGGGCACATCACCGTCACGATCAGGGAATGAAAAGGACGAGATGACGCACAGGCGTGCGGCACTGCTCCTGGCAGCCGGCCTGGTGATGGCGGTCCTGCTCCCACCCTCGGGCGCAGCGGCTGAATCCGCTCTCCCCACCGCACAAGGGTTGCCGATAGAAGTGAGCGGCGCCGCTTTTGCGGAGTTCGACTCGCGCGCCGGCACCTGGATTCTGCGGGGCGCTCCCGTCGTGATCACGCGGGGACCAACGCGGTTGGAGGCGGCGCAGATTCGCTACGCGGAGCGCGCCGGTATCGCCGTGGCCTCCGGAGGGGTGGTCGTGCGTCATGAAACGATGACGCTGCGATCGCGAGAGGCGGAGGGGCGGTTGCGGGAACAGGTCGTCGTCGCGCAGGGCGATGTGGCGGTGACGGAGCGTCGCCCCGAAGGGGAGGCCCGGCTCACCGGCGGGCGGGTGGAGGTCTTTCTGGCCGAGCGGCGAGCCGAGGCCACCGGCCGGCCTCTCCTCAGCCATCGCGGCGGGCAGCTGACCGCCGAGCGCATCAGCTACGACTGGAGAGCGCAGACAGCGGCGGCCACCGGCGGCGCCGCCCTGGTCCTGCCGGAAGGGCGGATGAGCGCCGACCGCATGACGGCGGCCCTCGCCGCCGAAACCCTGGAGGCGACCGGAGGAGTGCGCCTCTCCAGCCAGGACGTGGTGGCCACCGCGCCCCGTGGGCTCGTTGACCGGCGGGGGGGGACAGCGCTGTTGTCCGGGGGCGTCCTGGTCCGCCGCGGTCCCGATACCCTCTCCGCCGAGACGGTGACCGTCGACCTGCGCACGCGTCGGATCGTCGCCACCGGCGCGCCCCGCCTTGTGATCGGCAGCGCCGGAGGGAATTGAGGTGCTAGCCGCGCGGGGATTGGTCAAACGGTACGGCGCCCGGACGGTCGTCAACGGGATCACCCTGACGGTGGAACGGGGGCAGATCATCGGCCTGCTGGGGCCGAACGGCGCTGGGAAGACGACCACTTTTTATATTATGGTCGGGCTGGTCCGGCCCGACCGGGGCGAGGTGTGGCTGGACGAGTCGGAACTCACGCACCGCCCCGTCCACGAACGGGCACGCGCGGGGATCGGCTACCTCGCCCAGGACCCCTCGGTCTTCCGCGGCCTCACCGTCGAGGAGAACATCCTTGTCGTCCTCGAGGCCAACGGCAAGGCGCCGCAGGCGCGGGCCGCGGTGCTGGAGCACCTGCTGGAGGAGTTCGGGCTGCAGACCGTGCGGCGCCAGGTGGGCGCCTCCCTGTCTGGTGGTGAACGGCGCCGGGTCGAGATTGCGCGGGTGCTCGCCATGGAGCCCGCCTACATCCTTCTCGACGAGCCCTTCACCGGGATCGACCCCAAGTCGGTGGCGGAGATCCAGGAGGTCGTGCGCTACCTGCGCGCCCGAGGCCTGGGGGTGATCGTCACCGACCACAACGTCCGCGAGACCCTCGCCATCACCGACCGCTCCACCATCATCTACGACGGGTCGGAGCTCTTCACCGGCACCGCCGAGGAGATCATGGAGAGCCCCGAGGCGCGCCGCTTCTACCTGGGCGAGCGCTTCCAAATGTAATGCCGATTCTTGACCGCTACATTATCCGGGAGGTCGGGGCGATCTTCCTGTTCGGCATCGCGCTCTTCACGCTCATTCTCACCGTCAACCACATCTTTTTCCTCGCCCGCTTCGCCGCGACCGATCAGGTGGGCTTTGCGGTAGTGGCGCGGCTACTCCTGCTGCGGGTTCCCTACTTCCTCGCGTTCTCCCTGCCCATGGCGATGCTGCTTGGCACCCTCCTCACCTTTGGCCGCCTCTCCGACCGCAACGAGGTCGTGGCCATGCGCACAAGTGGGATCAGCCTGATCCGTGTCGCCCTCCCCGTGCTGGCCGGAGGCGTCTTCGTCTCCCTCGCCGGGATCGCACTGAACGAATGGGTGGTGCCGCTGGCCGAGGAGCGCTACCGCACTGAGTTCCTCCAGGCGGGGTCGCGATCGCTGGCGCCGCAAGGCTATCTGCTCTTCCGGGAGCGGGACGGGGAGCGAGTCTCCGTCTACTATGCGCGCCGCGTGGCGGCCGACGGGGAGAGCATGGAAGGGCTGACCGCCAACCAGTTCGAGCGGGACCGGCTGGTCCGGGTGATCGAGGCGGCCCGCGCCCGCTACGGTCCCGACGGCTGGAAACTGGAGGACGGCACGATCCACCTCTTTGGCGGCCCGCAACTGGTGCAGGTGCGCTTTGAACGCATCGATGCCGGCATCCGGCGGACGCCCCAGGAGATCCTTGTGGGGAGAAAGGACCCCTCGGAGATGACCATCGCCGAGCTGCGCGCCTACATGGGCATTCTCCGTCGCACCGGGGAATCGATCGCGCAGTACCTCGTCTGGCTGCACTCGCGGCTGGCCCTCCCCTCGAGCAGCCTGATCTTCGCCCTGCTGGCCGTCCCGCTGGGGTTGCGCCCCCATCGCTCCGGTTCCTCGATCGGGCTAGGGCTGACCATCGTCACCCTGCTGGTCTATTACCTGTTGATGAACACGACGCTGGCGTTGGGGCAGTCGGGCCGGCTCCCCCCGTCTCTGGCGGCTTGGTCCCCGAACCTCCTCATCGGCGCGGTGGGAGGCTATCTGCTGTGGCGGGCGCGCTAAGGGTGCCGCGGCTGCGCCGCCCGGCCCGGCCGCCCGCGGCGCTCCTGCTGGCGGCAGCCGCGTTCCTGCTCTTCACCCTCGGTCTCGGCCGGGGCAGCCTGTGGGATCAAGATGAGCCCCGCTACACCGACATCGCCCGCCAGATCACCGAGCGAGGCGATCCGATCACCCTCTACCACAACGGGGAGCCCTGGTTCGTCCACCCACCCCTGTACATGTGGCTCGTCGCGGCGACCGGGTGGCTGCTGGGGTTCTCCGAGTTCACGGCTCGGATCTGGACGTCGCTGTTTGGCACCGGGGGGGTTCTGGTCACCTTCCTGCTCGGCCGCCGCCTCTACGGCGCGCACGCGGGCCTGGTGGCGGGCCTGATCGTGATGACGACCCTGGAGTACTTCGTCCTCTCGCGGCTGGCGATCTTCGATGTCGTCCTTGTCACCTTCATGCTGGCCGCCCTCTACATGGTGCTGGCCGCGGAGGAGGCGGACGCCGCTGGCCGCCGGCGCGCCCTCCGCTGGGCCTTTGTCTGGGCCGGTCTGGCCACGCTGACCAAAGGCCCAATCGGCCTGCTGCTGCCGGCAATGGCCGTCGGCGCATGGTGGCTGTGGCGCGGCGTCCTGGTCGCGCGCCTGCGCGCCCTACCTGCCGAGGGTCTGCTTCTCTATGCCGTGATCGGCCTCTCCTGGTACGCCCTTGAAGCGGCGCGGCACGGCCTGCCCTTCCTGCAGCGCATGGTTGGCTACTATATGGTGGGGCGGTTCTTCGGCGTGGTGGAGAACCAGCCCGGCCCCTGGTACTACTATCTGCCGGTGCTCGCCCTGGGCGGCTTCCCCTGGAGCGCGCTTTTCCCGTCGCTCGCCGTCTACCATGGGCGCCGGTTCCGCCGGGATCCGCGCAGTCTCCTCCTCCTCATCTGGATCGGCGTGACCGTCCTGTTTTACTCCGCCGCGGGAACGAAACTGCCCAACTACGTCCTGCCGGTCTTCCCCGTCGCCGCGATTGCAGCCGGCCCGGTGTGGGTCCGCGCCATCTGGGAACGCGATACGGAAGCGGCCGGTCTGGTGCGCTGGGGCGCCGGCCTCCTACTGCTGGGCGGACTCGCCCTGGGGACGGCGGTGATGATCTTCGGGCAGATGAAGTACCCGGCGGAATTTGCCGCCGTCGCCCCGCACCTCCGCCGCCTCGGGGTGATGCTCGCGGTGGGGGTCGTGGTCGCGGCCCTCTTCCTGGCCGCGCGCGCCTACCGGCAGGGGTTCGCCGTCCTCACCGCGACGATGGTAGCGACGCTCCTCACTGTGGCCCTCGCCACCGTGCCGCACCTGGAGCGCCTCCGCGCCACCAAGCCGATGGCCCTGGCACTGCGGGCCGTCGTGCGGCCGGAGGACAAAGTCGTCGGCATCGGACTCTCCGACCGTGCCTCCCTCGTCTACTACGGCCGCCACCCCATCATTTGGTTGGTCGGCGTGGAATCGCTTGCGCGGCGAAACCTCTGCGGGCCGCGCCGTGGCTTTCTGATCATCACCCGCGCCGAGTACGAGCGCTGGGCCCGAGGGGCTTTCGCTGGGGAGCTGATCACCCTCCGCGAGCTAGGGGATATGGTGCTGCTGGAGACCGCCGCCCCCCTGCCCTGCCCGCCCGCGCCGTCCTCGTGAAGACCTCGCTGGTGCTGCCGACCTACAATGAGCGCGAGACGCTCCCCGCCCTGATCGCCGCCTTCGGGCCGCTGGCCGCCCCCCTCGATCTGGAGGTCGTCGTCGTCGACGATGCCTCCCCCGACGGCACCGCCGAGGTGGCCTCCCGCCTGGCCGCTGACGGCGACGTGCCGATGCGGCTGGTGCGGCGGGCCGGCAAGGGCGGACTCGCCTCAGCGGTCCTGGCGGGCGCGTCGTCGTCGTCGGGCCGCATCATCGCCGTGATGGACAGCGACGGCTCTCATCCGCCCGCGACGCTGGCGCCCCTCGTGGCGGCCCTGGATGAAGGCGCGGACGTGGCCATCGCCTCGCGGTACGCCGGCGGTCGGATCACCGGCTGGCCCATCTGGCGGCGGGCGGCGAGCCTCGCCGCCACCGCCGCGGCGCGGATGCTCTTTCGGTTGAGGGTGCGCGATCCGCTCTCGGGTTTCTTCGCCGCCCGGCGCGAGGTTTTCACCCGGCGGACCTACTGGGGCATCGGCTTCAAGATCCTGCTGGAGATTCTGGCACGGAATCCCGAGCTGTCGGTGAAAGAGATTCCTTACGTGTTCACCGACCGCGCCGCCGGCCGCAGCAAACTCTCCCTGAAGGAGGTGACGGCCTACCTCCAGCTCCTGCGGCGGCTGTGGAGGGAGCGGCTGGCCTGATGGAGTTCGGCGTCACCCTCATCCCCCTGCTCATTCTGGTCAGCGGCGGGATCGCCTATGTCGGCAACCTGGTGGGTCGCGCGATCGGGCGCCGCCGCCTGACGCTCTTCGGCCTGCGCCCGCGCTATACCGCTCAGATCATCACCATCGCCACCGGCATGATCATCACCGTAATTACGGTGGCCGCGGTGCTGCTGGTCTCGCGCGACGCGCGGCAGGCCCTCTTCCAGTACCGCAGCCTGCAAGCGCAGATCAGCGGCCTGCGCGCCGAGATCCAGAACGCCGAGGCCCGCCTGCGCCAGCTGAAGCAGGGGGACATCGCCTACCTGCGCAATCAGGAGGTCCTCCGCGGCGTGATCGACGGCCGGCTTCCCCTCGTGCAGGTCGCCGACCAGGTTGATTCGCTGCGGCTGCGCGCCGTCGACCTGGCGCTGGCCAATGGGATCAACGTCGACGGCACTACTGGCGCGGTGCTGCGGCTCTTTCCCGCGGAGCTGACCTGGGATCAGGTCGCCGCGATGGTGAAGGAGCACGCTCGTGAGACCATCCTCCGCATCGTCGCCAACGAGAACGCGCTGGCGGGGGAACCGCTGGAGGTAAACGTTCAGCTCATCGACAACCGGCTGGTTTTCCCGCGTGGGAGCACCCTCGCCTCCGCGACCCTCGATGGGCGACGCTCCCGGGACGAGATCGGCCGGCAGCTGCTCGACCTACTCGATCAGGCCACCGCCGCGGCGCGCCGGGAAGTCCTGGCCCCGCCCTTTGCGCGCATCACCGAGTCCCCCCAACTGGAAGCAAACATCGATGCCATCCGGAGGGTCGTCGATCGGGTCGCCAGGGCGAAACGCCAGGTGCGGGTTGACGCCGTCACCGCGCGCGACGTCCAGACGACCGGTCCTGTGATCGTTGACTTCCGTCCGCATCTCTAGCGGGCTGCGGGGGACGCTCTCAGCAAACCGAAAGATAGGACCACGGTTTCTTCGAGCGTCCCCCGCAGCCAGATAGGTGTGCTTGCGGACGGAGTCTCCTGCCCTCGCAGACCGCAGAGTACCTGAGGCGCCGGCGAGGCACCGGACGAAACCGTGATCCAGTTTTTCGGTTTCGGGAGGTGCTTCCCCGGCGCCTATGGAACATGCACGCTGCGAGCGCAGGTGGACGGAGCAACCCTCCGTCAGAATAGGGAAGCCGGTGACTCACCGATCGCCCGTGTGCGGCCCGGTGAGGAGTCCGGCGCGGTCCCGCCGCTGTCACGGGGAGCGTGCCCTCCCGCACGACGCCACTAGGCCCGCCGCCATTTCGGCGGTCCCGGGTCCGGGAAGGCTGAGGGTCACGCGAGGAGCCGGAGCCAGAAGACCTGCCTGCGCTTTCCAGACCGGTATCGCCGCCGCGGCTTCTACAGCAAGCGCGGCGACGGGCCACGCCTTCGCGGAAGGGGGTGGGTCTTCTATGTTCTCCCGTCCTTGGCCCACGGGCCTGCTGGTCGTGGGCCTTCTCGTTTTTGCGGGGGAGACGGCGC
Organism: bacterium; assembly: GCA_036004665.1. Taxonomy (GTDB): domain Bacteria; phylum Sysuimicrobiota; class Sysuimicrobiia; order Sysuimicrobiales; family Humicultoraceae; genus JACQGZ01. The sequence continues at coordinate 45,750 of DASYRG010000029.1, forward strand.
TGAGCCAGGTGCCGACCTTCGAAGGGGAGGAGGTGGTCGTGCCCGGGAGGCGCCCGCAGCAGCTCCCGGCCACTCCGGCCTACGTGACCGTGATTCCCGCCGATGAACTGAGGCGGATGGGGTTTCTCACACTGGGAGAGGCGCTCCGCTTCCTCGCCGAAGTGTCGGTGCGGGTCGCGGGGGCGGGCCCCGGCGGGTTGTCCCAACCCTCCATCCGCGGCTCTTCTCCTCAGCAGGTGCTGGTGCTCATCGACGGGATTCCGCTGAACAGCACGGCCCAGTTCGGGGTGAATCTCTCCACGATCACGCTGGAGGACGTCGAGCGGGTCGAGGTCCTGCGCGGCCCCTACTCCGCGATCTACGGCAATGCCCTCGGCGGAGTCATCCAGGTGGCGACGCGCACGGATCCGCGCCCGCAGGCTGCGGCGGGGACCGGAAGCCATGGGGCCGCGCAGGCGTCCCTGCGCCTGGGTGGCCGCTGGCGCGGCGGCGTCTTCAGCCTGGGCGCACAGTACCTCGGCAGCAGCGGCGACCGTCTCAACGCCGACGCCTCCCGGTGGACCGCCAACGCGCGTCTGACGCTGGAGACCGGCGCGTCGCGCTCGCTGACGTTTGCCGCCCAGCACACGGCCGGGCGAACCGGCCTTCCCGGTCCGACCTTCTTCCCGACGCCGTCCGACCGTATCAGCGATGAACGCTTCCTTGCCCACCTGACCTGGGCAGAGAAGGTGGAGGGAGGCTCGTCCTCGGAGGCGCGCCTCTGGCGGCTGAGTGACCGCCTCCTCTTCACCTCCCCCGGCTTCGTCTCCGACGATCGCGGGACCGCCTCCGGCGCCTCCTGGCAGCGGGTGCAGCGGATGGACGAACGGACCGTCTTGACCTGGGGCGCCGAGGTGCAGTCGGTCACGTTCCGCTCCTCTTCGACGTTTTCTGGGTTTGCTGGCGACGCGACGACGGCCGCAGGGTACGTGCAGTACGACGTGCTGCTCCGCCCCCGCACCCTGCTGGGTGTGGGCGTGCGCTACGACAGTCATCCCGGCTACGCCGGGCAGGTCAATCCGCGGCTGGGGTTTGTGCACTTCGCCTCTGAGACCCTGCGCCTGCGCGGCGGTGTGGGCCGCGCCTTTCGCGCCCCCACCTTCTTCGAGCTGGCCTATCCCGGGTGCAGCAACCCGGGGCTGCGGCCGGAGGAAGCGTGGGCGGCGGACGTCGGCGCGGAGGCAACCCTCCGCCCCGGGCTGACCGCGCGCCTCAACGCCTTCTACACCGCCGCGAGGGATCTGATCGTCGGTGGGTGCCTTCCCATGAACGTCGGGTCAGCCCGCATCGGCGGTCTCTCCGCCGAGGTGGTTGGCGCCCTCAGCGGGACGTGGCTGCTCTCGGCGAACATCACCTGGTCCAGCGGCATCGACCTCCGCACCGGCCTGCCTTTGCTCCGTCTTCCCGGATGGCAGGCCAACGTGATCCTCCGCCACGCGCCGCATCCGGACCTCAACATCTCCCTCGTGGTGAATGTTGTGTCCTCACGGGACGATCTCGATACCTCCACCTTCCCTGCGACGCGGGTGACGCTCCCTGGGTACGCGATCCTGGGGCTGCGCGTCGAACAGAAGATCGGCGGGCCGGTGCTGCGCGCCGGCGTAGACAACCTGCTGGATCTGCCTTATGAGACCCTCCGCGGCTTCCCCGGTGCGGGAAGGACATTCTTTGTGTCGCTCGGGGGGAACTTCTGATGCCGCACCCCCGGATCCGGCCCGGGCCGGCGTGGTGGCTGGCGATGGTCGTCCTCCTGGCCGTGGCCGGGGCGGCCATGCTCGCAGGCGTGACACGGCGCGTCACCCCTGCCGCTCAGTCGGGTGGGCCGCCGCTCTCGCCCTCCTCTGCGAAAGGATTCTCCGCCCCGTCCGCAGAGGCTGAGGGGCATCCGGTCTTCGAATATCCCGCCTCCTCGGGAGTGCGCCCACCCGGGGGCGTCAGACCCCCTGCTTCTCCGCGTCCGTCTCCGGCCATCTCGGCGGCCTCCCGCAGATCCCCATCTCGCCCCGCCGCCCGAACAGTGCGACGGCAACCCCCGGCCGGGCCGCCGGCGGCACCCTCCGAGATATCGGGGGGTCGGGGACGCCGCCAGACAGGAGTGGGCGCCGGGAAGGCGAGGAACACGAAAGGAGGTCCGACGCAGCCGCCCGCGTCCTCGGCGACGGCTCCCAGCGGGTCTCCCCCTGCCGGGACAGAGCAAGGGCCGTCCGAAGGCCCCACTCCCGCTACCCTCGACGCGACCCCTTTCCCCACCGCCCGTGAATCCTCGCCGACGCTGAGACCTCCGGTTCCCCTGGAGCAGCCACCCCTACATCCGGTCCTGCGCGCCACCATCACCTCCGGCCCGGGGGGCGGCTCAGCCGTGGAGGAGGCTGCTGTCCGGGGACGGGTGAAGGTCCGCCTGCTGATCCGCAGCGATGGAGGTGTGGCGAGTGTCGAGGTGATCCTTTCCTCAGGGGACGCCGCCCTCGATGAGGCCGCCCGCCTTGGCCCCCTGAAGTGGCGCTTTGCCCCGGCGACGCGCGATGGGGTGCCGATCGCTGCTTACCTTCTCATCTGGATTACCTTTAGCGTATGAGCCCCCGGGATGGGATGCCTGAGCCTGCCGTGGTTCTCGCCGTCGACCCTGGCCGGCTGAAATGCGGCCTCGCCGTGGGACGGCCCGGGGCGATCCTCGCCCGGGCGGTGGTCGCGTCGGATCGGGTGGCAGAGGTGGTGGGGGTGTGGACGGAGCGGTTCGGGGTAAAACGCGTCCTCCTCGGCCAGGGGACCGGGTCCGAGTCGGTGCACCAGGCACTGGCTGGTCTCCCCGGTCTGCCCCGGGTCGAGGCCGTCGAGGAAACGGCCAGCACCCTCGAAGCCCGCCGGCGCTACTTCCGGGACCACCCCCCCAGGGGATTGCGGCGCCTGCTTCCGCTCTCACTCCAGGTGCCTCCGGTGGACTACGATGACTATGCAGCCGAGCTCCTCCTGGAGCGCGCTGTGGGAGGACAGCATGAGGCAGGCGGAGGCGATTGAGCGAGCCTGGGCCCGTGCGGGCCCGTCCGGACGAGGATGGATCAGGAAGGAATTGGCTGGGCGCCGTCGAACCCCCTACGAGCGTAGCAGTTGGCGACGCGCGGTAAGCACCAGAAAAACCTTTGAATCAGGAGACGAAGCCGCTACACTGATGCGCGGCAGCGGCCGCCGAGAGGTGTCCTGCGCCGTGTGTGGCTTTCCAAGCGAAGTTCGCAGGAAGATCTGTGCAGTTTCTGTAGAAGCCGTCTTTGCAAGCGTCTGACGCCGCCTGGCCCGTGAGGGCCCAGGGCGAATCCGAGCGGGGAAAGGAGGGCCGCCAAGAGCAGTCCGCCGGAGGAGAGGTGGCGGGACGAACAGGGCCAGAGGTGACCTGGTGGAGCGCCGGAAAGGCGATCACTCAGATGGAGGAAACATGACCACTCCAACGGAGACTCCCCCAGCACCCAACGGCTCGATCACATCAAGGGGGGTAACACGTTGAAGAAGTTCCTCGCACTTGGCATCGCAGCAGTGCTTTCGCTTGCGGTCGCCGCCCCTGCCTTCGCCCAGCCATTCGCCGACGTCGACGCCCTGCACTGGGCGTTCGACGCGATCGTCGAGCTGGCCGCGAAGGGCATCATCGAAGGCTATCCCGACGGGACCTTCAAGGGCGACCGGGCAATGACCCGTTACGAGATGGCGATGGTCGCATCCAGGCTCCTCGCCCGGATCGAAGCCATCAAGATCCCACCCCCTCCAAAGATCCCACCGCCCGAAGTGACGCGCGCCGACATCGACCGCCTGACGCGGCTCCTCAACGAGTTCCGCGCAGAGCTGTCTGCCCTCGGCGTCCGCATCACGGCGTTGGAGGAGGAACTTGCGGCGCTCCGCGCACGCGTGGACAACACCTTCATCACCGGGAACTGGACCTACGTCTACGTCACCGGTGGGGGGTTTACCACGGGCACGCCCGAAGTGCAGCGGAACCGCATCCGGCTGAACATCCGGGGCCGGCTCTCCCCTGAGTTCCAGGTCTTCCTGCGCGCCCGGTGGAACTCCCTCTACACCTTCTCCGGCTTCTCGGGCTGCACCACTGGGCACTGCGCTGTCACCGACTTCGACCGGCTGCGCGGCGACTGGGCCTCGCCGTGGTTTGGCATGGTCTGGTCCGTCGGCCGCGAGTACTGGCAGTTGGGCCCGCTCGGCCACCTGCTCTTCGCCGAGACTTCTCGCGAAGGCATGCGGGTCACCGGGGGGTTCGGCGGAATCAACTGGACGGTCCTCGGCTTCTGGAACAGCGGCGGCGCCGGCTCCAAGACCTACGGCGTCCGCGTCGAACTCCCATCCTTCGCCGGCTGGACGTTCGGCGTCAACTACCGCCAGGACCGGAACAACCTCGACACATCGGACCCGCTCGGCAACGGCACCGGGTTCGGCTTCGACTGGAGCGGCAGCTTCATGGGCGGCTTTACGTTCTCGGGTGAGTACGCCAGCTGGAATCCCGTGGGCGGCTGCCCAGACACGGTTGACCCGGGCGACGGCTGCACCACGCTCTTCGCCAAGCTCTCGATCAACCTCGGCCAGTTCGTCGGCGCCAGCCAGTTTGCGCCGATGCTCAGCATCTACTATAGGGACTTCCGGCAGGGCTTCGTGGCGACCGCAGGCACCTGCGGCGCGACCACCTGCTCGGACCACGCCTTCCTGGCCCAGGGCAACTGGCTCTTCTACACGCTCCTATTCGGGGGTCAGTTCTGGGGCGCGGACCTGTCCCTGCAGCTCTCCTCCCGGCTCTCGGGACTCGTTGCCTATGAGACCGGCACGGTCTACGGCATCGCCGACACCACGACCAACGGCCTTCTGGCCAGGGCCGTCTACACCCTTTCCAGGAACGCCACCGCCGAAGTGGAGTACGGTCGGCAGGTGATCACCACTTCCGGGGTCTCCACCACCATCAGTGGCGCGGCGTTCCGCGTCTTCTTCAGCTGGTAGCAGTCGCAGGACGGAAGGGCCCGGGGGTTATCCTCCGGGCCCTTCTCGTTTTCGCGAGGTACGTGCGCAGCACGGTCCCACGCTCCGCCGGGCTGGAGTACAATACACTCACACCATCCGGATGACAGACCGAGGTGCGACGTGAAGATCACGCTATTCGTGCTGCTGGCGGTGACGATCGCGCAGCTCCCGTCCTGCAGTATCACCGGCTCCGATACTATCGTCGGCTACGTCGAGGAAAAGATACGACTGCCCCTGGATGTCGGCGGCGGGACCAAACCGTTCATCCTCATCGGCGGGACGGATTACGAGGTGCCGATGGACTTCTGGCTGCAGGTCCGCGTCGGCGACCTGGTCAGGCGCGAGAACGGGATCTGGACGATCGTCAGGAGGTCCGGCACCCCCTAGGGCCGGCGCCTGATCTGTCCCCACCCCGCCCCTTGGCGGGGTTATCCGACCTGCCGGGCGGAGGGGCCGTGGGGCTGATCGATGACGTCGACGAAATCCTGATCCCCGAGCGGGCAATTGTGGCCCGCGTCGGGGAGCTCGGCCAGGCGATCTCCCGCGACTACGACGGCAAGGAGCCCCTGCTCGTCGGCATCCTCATCGGCGCCTTCGTCTTCCTCTCGGACCTGCTCCGCCAGATCAGCATCCCCTGCCAGATCGACTTCATGGCCACTTCCTCCTACGGGGAGGCCACTGAGAGCTCGGGGATCGTGCGCATCCTCAAAGACCTGGACCAGTCCATCGAGGGCCGCCACGTTCTGATCGTGGACGACATCATCGACACCGGCCTGACCATGGACTACCTGCTGGAGACGCTGAAGGCGCGTTATCCTGCGTCGCTGCGCGTCTGCGCGCTGCTGGACAAACTCCCCCGGCGACGCCGCGAGGTCCGCATCGACTACCGCGGCTTTGAGATCCCCGACAAGTTCGTGGTCGGCTACGGGCTCGACTATGCCGGTCGGTACCGCAACGTGCCCTTCGTCTGCGTGCTGAAACCGGAGATCTACAGCTAGCGATGCCTTCCCTCGGCTGCTAGCGATGCCTTCCCTCGGCTGCTAACGATGCCTTCCCTCGGCCGGCAGCGCACCGCCCGCCGCACCTACGGGTTGGATGAGATCGCCCTCGCCCCCGCCGCCTCGACGATCGACCCGGAGGACGTCGACATCGGCTGGCGGGTCGGGTCCCTCGCCTTCGCGCTGCCCTTCCTGGGCGCGGCGATGGACAGCGTGGTCGACGTAGGCACCGCCGTGCTCCTGGGAGGGCTGGGGGCCGCCGGTGTACTGAATCTCGAGGGGATTCAGACCCGGCATCGCGATCCCGACGCCGCGCTCGAGGCGGTCGCCGCGGCCTCTGCCGGTGAGGTCGTCGCCCTGCTGCGGGAGATCTATCGCGCGCCGGTCCAGGAGGAGCTGGTGGCCGCGCGCATCGCGGCGATCAAGGCCGCGGGGGTACCCACGCTGGTCGCCGTCACGCCCGCCCGCGCCGCCCGTCTCGCTCCGGTGGCTGCGGAGACCGGAGCAGACGCGCTGCTGGTCCAGTCCACCGTCAGTAGCGACCGACACCGCAGCCGGCGCGGCGACGTCCTCTCGATCGCCGACCTCATCCGCAGCCTCGAGCTGCCGGTGCTCGCGGGCAACTGCGCCACCTACGATGGAGCACGTGACCTCCTGGAGGCAGGGGCAGCCGCGGTCTTCGTCGGGGTGGGACCGGGCGCCGCCTGCACAAGCCGGCGGGTCCTGGGGGTGGGGGTGCCGCAGGCCACGGCCATCGCCGACGCCGCCGCGGCGCGGGATGACTTCCGCCGCCGCACCGGACGGTACATACCACTGGTGGCGGACGGAGGGATCGCAGTGGGCGGCGACGCGGCCAAGGCCGTCGCGCTGGGCGCCGACGCCGTGATGCTGGGGAGCGCGCTGGCCCGCGCCGAGGAGGCGCCGGGGCGCGGCTTCCACTGGGGGATGGCCACCCCCCATCTGGCCCTACCGCGCGGCACGCGGATCCGCACCGCCGGAGGAGGGACGCTCGAGCAGGTCTTAATCGGCCCGGCTCAGACCGACGACGGCAGCCAGAACCTGGCGGGGGCGCTGCGGCTGGCGATGGGACTCTGCGGCGCTGCCACCATCGCCGAGATGCACGAGGTGGAGATCCTGCTGGCCCCGGCGATCGGCCGCGAGGGCAAACGGGCGCAGATCACTCAGGGCGTGGGAGAGGGACGCTGATGGTGCTGGAGGCGCGCCGCGCGGCCCCGTACGAAGCCGAGGAGCCGCCGCCCGGCGCGTCCGCGCACGAGGTGGTTCTCGTCCTGGACTTCGGCGCGCAGTACGCGCAGCTGATCGCGCGCCGCATCCGGGAAAGCCGCGTGAAGAGCCTGATCCTTCCCTTCGATGCGCCGCTCGCCGATGTGCGCGCCCTGGCGCCGCGCGGTCTGGTACTGTCGGGGGGACCGGCCAGCGTCTACGAGCCGGGCGCGCCGCGCCCCGACCCTGCCCTCTTCGAGCTGGGCATCCCCGTGCTGGGCATCTGCTACGGGATGCAGGCGATGTCCCACCTGCTGGGCGGAGAGACGGGACCGGCAGAGCGCCGCGAGTACGGCCGGACGCGCCTCTTCGTGGACGAGCCCGCCCCGCTCTTCGTCGGGTTGGAGGAACGCCTGACCTGTTGGATGAGCCATGGGGATGCCGTCCTCCGCCTGCCTCCGGGGTTTGTGCCGCTGGCCCATACCGACGCCGGCAGCGTGGCCGCGGCAGGGGATCCGGTCCGCCGTCTGTATGGCCTGCAGTTTCACCCCGAGGTCTCTCACACCCCCTGGGGAGGAGAGGTGCTGCGCGCTTTCCTCTATGGGGTGTGCGGATGCCGTCCCACCTGGACCATGGCCTCCGTGCTCGACCGCGCGGTGGCAGAGATTCGGAGCGCCGCCGCCGGGGGCAGAGCGCTTGTTGCCCTCTCCGGCGGCATCGATTCGGCCACCGCCGCCGCCCTGGCTCATCGCGCCGTCGGCGACAGGCTGACCGCCATCTTCGTCGATCACGGCCTGCTGCGGGCGGGCGAGGCGGAGCAGGTCGTCGCCACGTTCCGGGACCAGCTCGGCCTGCCGTTGGTGCACGTGGAGGCCGCGGCCCGCTTCCTCGGGCGGCTGCGCGGGGTCGTCGATCCCGAAGCGAAGCGCCGCGCCATCGGCGAGGAGTTCATTCGCATCTTCGAAGAGGAGGCGGCGCGTCTGGGCGAGGTGGACCTGCTCGTCCAGGGGACGCTCTACCCCGACGTGATCGAGAGCGGCACCCGCACCGCCGCGCGCATCAAGACGCATCACAACGTCGGAGGTCTCCCCGAACGGATGCGGCTGCGCCTGGCCGAGCCGCTGCGCGATCTCTTCAAGGATGAAGTGCGCGAGATCGCCCGCGCCCTCGCCCTCCCCGACCCCATCATCGAGCGCCACCCCTTTCCCGGCCCCGGGCTGGCCATCCGGGTGGTGGGGGAGGTGACCCCGGAGCGGCTGGCTCGCCTGCGCGCCGCCGATGCGATCGTGCGGGAAGAAGTGCTTGCCGCCGGTCTGCAGCGCGAGGTCTGGCAGGCCTTCGGCGTGCTTCTGCCCGTGGCCAGCGTCGGGGTCACGGGCGATGCGCGCACCTACGGCGAGGCGGTGGTGGTCCGCGCGGTGACCAGCGAGGACGGCATGACCGCGGATTGGGCCCGCCTGCCTGACGAGCTGTTGGAGCAGCTGGCCAGCCGGATCACGAGAGAAGTGCCCGGCATCGCGCGCGTTCTCTATGACATCACGAGCAAACCGCCGGCGACGATCGAGTGGGAGTAGGGGCGTTATGCAGTATTCTCCTCCTAAGATGTCAATGACCGCCGACCCTCTTGCCGATCTCAATCCCGCCCAGCGCGAGGCCGTGGAACACCCCGGCGGGCCGATGCTCATCCTGGCCGGGGCGGGCTCGGGCAAGACGCGCGTGCTCGCCTACCGCATCGCCCACCTGATCCGAGAACGGGGGATCCCGCCGCGGCGGATCCTGGCGGTGACCTTCACCAACAAGGCCGCCAACGAGATGCGCGGCCGGGTGGACCGCCTCCTTGGCGGTCCGGTGGCGCGGGGGCTGTGGATCGGGACCTTCCATGCCATCTGCGGCCGCATCCTGCGCGTCCACGGTGAGCGCGTGGGCGTACCGCGCAACTACGTCATCTACGACACCGAAGACCAGCGCGGCGTGCTGCGCGAGGTGCTGGCGGACCTGAGCCTGGACGACCGCCGTTTCCCCCCGGAGGTCGTGCACGCCATGATCGGACGGGCGAAAGACGAGGGGCTGGGCCCCCCCGAGTACGCCGCGGCCGCGGAGAACTTCTACACCGAGACGGTCGCCAGCGCCTATCGTGTCTACCAAGAGATGCTGCGCCAGCGCGGGGCGCTAGACTTCGACGACATCCTGATGGAGACGCTCACCCTCTTCGTCGAAGCCCCGGAGGTGCTCGCCGAGTACCAGGACCGCTTCTTACATGTGCTGGTGGACGAGTACCAGGACACTAACCGCGTACAGTTCCGCCTCGTCGCGGCGGTCGCGGGCCGCCACCGCAACCTGTCCTGCGTCGGGGACGACGACCAGTCGATCTACCGGTTCAGAGGCGCGGACATCCGGAACATTCTCGAGTTCGAGCAGGCTTTTCCCGACGCCACGATCTTCAAGCTGGAGCAGAACTACCGCTCCACCAAGTCCATTCTCGCCGCGGCGGGCGCGGTGATCGGCCACAACCCGCACCGGCACACCAAGGCACTCTGGACGGAAAATCCGCAGGGCCAGCCGCTGCAGGTGTACGAGGCGTTCGACGGGCACGACGAGGCCCGTTTCGTCGTTGATTCGATCCGGCGTTTCCACGGGGACGGCCACCCCTACCGCGAGACGGTGGTGCTCTACCGCACCAACGCCCAATCCCGTCTCTTCGAGGAGCAGCTGCTGCGGGCGGGGATTCCCTACCAGGTCGTCGGCGGCGTGCGCTTCTATGAGCGCAAGGAGGTCAAGGACGTCCTGGCCTACCTGCGGCTCGCCCAGACTCCGCAGGACACGGCCAGCCTGCGCCGGGCGGTGGCGACTCCCCGGCGGGGCATCGGCGAGATCACCCTGGGCCGGCTGGAGGCCTTCGCCGGCTCGCGCGGGATCACCGTGCTGGACGCGATGGCCCACCCCGACGCCATCGCGGAGGTGCCGCGGGCCGCCAGCCGCGCGGTGGGAGACTTCGCCGGGCTGATCGAGCGGATCCGCGACCGCGCCGCCCGCGTGCGCGTCTCCGACCTGATCGAGCAGACGATCGCCCATACGGGCTATCAGGAGATGCTGGAGCGCGAGGGGAGCGAAGAGGCCTACTCCCGGCTGGAGAACCTGCGCGAGATGGTCACGGTGGCGCAGGAGTTCGAGGAGCTGACCGGAGAGGAATCGCTGGAGGCCTTCCTGCAGCACCTCGCCCTCATCACCGACGTGGACACCTGGCAGGAGCAGGCCGATCGGGTCACCCTGATGACGCTGCACAGCGCCAAAGGGCTGGAATTCCCGATCGTCTTCCTGGCCGGGCTGGAGGAGGGGCTCTTCCCCCACGCGCGCACCATCGAGGAGGAAGGCGGCCTGGAGGAGGAGCGCCGGCTCTGCTACGTGGGCATGACCCGCGCCAAGGAGCGGCTCTACGTCAGCTACGCCCGGCAGCGTATGATCTTCGGCGTGATCCATCCTGCCGTGCCCTCGCGCTTCGTCGACGAGATGCCGCAGGCCCTGCTCGCCCCGGCGGTGGCGCCCGCGCAGCCACTCGGGTCTGCTCCCGACGGCGATCGAGACGTGCCCGTTCCCCCGGTGGGGGCGCAGGTGCGCCATGCTCGCTTCGGGGAGGGGCGCGTGCTGGAGGTGGAGGGGGAGGGCGTCCGGGCGGTGGTGACCGTGCAGTTTTCGATCGGGGTGAAGCGGCTGGCCCTCGGGTATGCGCCGCTGGAAACCCTACCGGCGGGGTGACCGTTCCAGAAGGGGGATTGGGCGGCCAGACGCGAATCCAGAAACGAATAAGGACACACTTACGAAATCGTGACAAACCTATGATACGGCTCTGCGGCAAGGAATGTGCACGGTCGGCCATCCGCGCTGCGGCGGTGGCCGCGAAACCAGCAAGGAGGGATCCATGAGACGCATCGTCGTCAGCGCGGTCGCGGCCATCCTGCTCGTGGCAGTGGTCGCGCTGGCCGCCCAGCAGAAGTTCACCCTGCCCGGCATTCCCAACCCGGACGTCGCCACTTATGCACCCGAGATCGGTAAGTACGGCGGAACCTATGTCACCTCCACGATCAGCGACCCGCGCACCTTCAATGCCATCGTGTCGCAGGACACCGTGTCCAGTGCGGTCACCGACGTGATGTTCGATTCTTTGGTGGGCGAAAACTACATCACGGGAGAGATTGTGCCGGCGCTGGCTGAGTCCTGGACGGTGAGCCCCGATGGACGCACCTGGGTATTCACGCTGCGCCAGGGGGTGCAGTGGTCCGACGGCAAGCCGCTGACGATGGCGGATGTGCTCTTCAGCCTGAAGGCGATCTTCACTGAGGGTGTCGATAACAGCATCCGCAGTGTGCTCACCTTCGACGACAAACCCGTGCAGTATCGCGCCCTCGACAACCGGCGCATTCAGTTCAGGACGGAGCGGCCCATCGGGCTGTTCCTGCGGTTCATCGGGTTCAACGTCATGCCCGCGCACAAGCTCGCCGACGTCCTCGCCAAGGGCGGCGCCGAATTCTCCAAGACCTGGGGGATCAACGTCAACCCGCGGGAGATGGTGGGCTCGGGGGCTTTCCTGCTGGCGCAGTACGTGCCCGGGCAGCGTATCGTCATGCTGCGCAACACCAACTACTACGTCGTGGACACGAAGGGGCAACGGCTGCCCTACCTGACCCGCTACGTCATCCTAATCGTGCCCGGCTTGGAGCAGTCCCGCCTGAAGTTCCTGGCCAGGGAGACCGACGCGTATGCTGCGCGTGCGCGGGAGTTTGCGGAACTCAAGGCGCAGGAGCGGGCGGGGAACTTTACCATCTACGACGGGCCGGAGACGTTCAGCTCCGAGTTTGTCGTCTTCAATCAGAACCCCGCCGGCATCTCCGGGCCGAAGCTGGCCTGGTTCCAGGACGTGCGCTTCCGCCGCGCCCTCAACCACGCCATCGACCGGGCCACGATCTCCCAGCAGATCCACGCCGGCCGGTCAACGGCGGCATGGGGGCCGGTGAGCGTCGGCAACAAGCTCTACCATAACCCCAACCTGCCGCAGTACGCCTATAATCTCGACCGCGCACAGCAGCTGCTGGCCGAAGCGGGTTACCGGAAGGGGTCGGACGGGACGCTGCGCGACGCGCAGGGGAACATCGTCGAATTCGTCATTTCCACCAACGCCGGCAACCCCGACCGGGAGGCCATCGGCAACATTCTCCGTCAGGACTGGACGAAGCTGGGTATCCGCGTGACCTTCGCGCCCGAGTCCTTCCCCTCGCTGGTGGGCAAACTCACCGGGACCTACAAATGGGACGCCATCGTCATCGGCCTGACCGGCGGGATCGAACCCGGCACCGGTCGCAACGTCTGGCTGACGACGGGCGACCTGCACATGTGGCGCCCCAACCAGTCCAGCCCCGCCACCGACTGGGAGCGGGAGGTGGACAACCTCTTCGAGCAGATCGCCCGAGAGGCGAATCAGGAGAAGCGCAAAGCGCTCTATTTCCGCTGGCAGCAGATCATCGCCGAGCAGGTGCCGATCGCCTACTTCGCCTACCCGAAGACCCAGCCGGCGGTCCGGAACACGATCGGCAACGTGAAGATCGGGCTGCAGGGAGTGACCGGCACGTTGGAGACTCGCTACTACAAGGGCGTTCTCAGGCCCTAGAGGCGCAGGGGGGCGGGCGGGCGCCCGCCCCTTGGGCCGATCCGCATGCTCCTCCATATCGCCCGCCGCCTGATCCAGCTCATCCCACTGCTCTTTGGCGTCACCCTGGTCTCGTTCGTGGTGATCCAGCTCTCCCCAGGGGACTTCCTGGCAGAGATGCGCCTCAACCCGGTGGTGGACAGCGCCACGGTTGAAGCGATGCGCCGCAACTTCGGGTTGGACCAGCCGATGCACGTGCAGTACTTCAAGTGGCTTTGGAACCTGCTGCGGCTGGACTTCGGCTACTCGTTCGCCTACCACGTGCCGGTGATGTGGCTGATCGGCTCCCGCCTGCTCAATTCCGTGGTCCTGAACATCGCCGCCCTCATCCTCGCTTGGGTCGTGGCCATCCCGATCGGCATCCACGCCGCGACGAAACAGTACTCCTGGTCAGACAACTCCCTCTCGATGACCGCTTACCTGGGCATCTCCACGCCTACGTTCTTTTCCGCTCTGCTCCTGTTGCTGCTCGCCTTCAAAACGGGATGGCTGCCGATCGGCGGGATGACCAGCCTGGACTACGATTTCCTGCCCTGGTACGGCAAGATCCTCGACGTCGGCCGGCACCTCATCATCCCCGCCTCGGTCCTGGGGTTCGGCGCCGCCGCCGGGCTGATGCGGCAGATGCGCGGGAACCTGCTGGAGGTGCTGCGGCAGGATTACGTGCGCACCGCGCGCTCGAAAGGGTTGGCCGAACGTCCCGTCATCTACCGCCACGCCGTGCGCAACGCCATCAACCCCTTGATCACGATCTTCGGCTTCGAGCTGGGCGGGCTGCTGGGCGGAGCGGTGGTGATCGAAATCGTCACCGGCTGGCCGGGCGTCGGGCGGCTGATCTTCGACGCCATCGTGCAGAAGGATCTCTACGTAGTGATGGGGAGTTTGCTCATCGGCAGCGTGACCCTGGTGGTGGGCAACCTGGTCGCCGATATCCTGCTGGCCGTCGCCGATCCGCGCATCCGCTATGACTAGCGCGCGGGCCGCGGACCTGACGCTGCAGAAGAAGCAAACGGCGGCGGCGCGCGCGGCCTCCTCGCGCACGCCCCTGGCCCTGGCCTGGCGGCAGCTGCGGAAGCACCGCATCGCCCTCATCGGCGGGGGCATCCTGATCGTGCTCTACGTGACGATGCTGCTGGGAGACTTCATCGCGCCCTACTCGCTCGACTACACTGACCGCTCCCGCTTCTATCACCCGCCGACCGTGCCGCGTTTCGTGGACAGTCAGGGGCGGTGGCACGCGCGGCCCTTCGTCTACCAGACGCAGCTGGCGGACCCGCAGCTGCGCCGCTACACGGTCGTCAACCCCGAACGACGCTATCCGATCCTGTTCTTCGTCCGGGGGGAACCGCACCGCCTCTTCTGGTTCCTGCCTACCACCTGGCACCTCTTCGGGGTGGATCCGCAGGCGCGGGTCTTCCTGATGGGCACCGACCAGTTCGGACGGGACCTCTTCAGCCGCATCCTCTACGGCTCCCGGGTCTCTCTCTTCATCGGCATCCTCTCCGTCTCGATCACCATCCCCATCGGTATGCTCTACGGGGGGATCGCCGGATACTACGGCGGGCGGGTCGACAACCTGATGATGCGTCTGGTGGAGGTGATCATCGCCTTTCCGGCCTTCTACCTCTTCCTGACGCTCAGCGCGGTGCTGCCCACGACGGTCAACTGCAATACCCGGTTCTACCTGATCATCTTGATCCTGAGTTTCCTCGGCTGGGCCGGGTTTTCGCGGCTGGTCCGCGGCTTTGTCCTGTCGCTGAAGGAACAAGAGTACGTCCTGGCGGCGAAGGTCATCGGACTCTCTGACTTCCGGATCATCACCCGGCACATCCTGCCCAACACCGCCTCGCTGGTGATCGTCGTGGCGACGCTGTCCATCCCCGGGGCCATCCTGGGCGAGTCCGGCCTGAGTTTCATCGGTTTTGGGATCCGCGAACCGTGCGCCTCCTGGGGGAATCTGTTGACGGCCGGGACGAACCTGATCAACCTCTCCCAGTCACCCTGGCTGCTGTTCCCCGGCCTCTTCATCATCATCGCTGTCATCGCCTACAACTTTGTCGGGGATGGGGTCCGGGACGCCTTCGACCCCCGCCTCCGGTCGGGCTAGGGGGGTCTCCAACAGTGAACTTTTGTATGCTTTGGAACGTTTTAGGAAAGCAGGAATGTGACATATGTCACAGCGTATTGTATACTCCTGTGTACTTCACTATGCGCCGATGCGCGAGGTAGCCTGACATGGCAGAGCGACACCATACTCCGGGCGACCTGATGACCCCAGCGCAGGTTGCCGAATACCTCCAGCTCCACAAGCTCACGATCTACAAGTACATCCGCGAAGGGCGGCTGCCCGCCGCCAGGATCGGGCGCTCGCTGCGCGTCCTGAAGAGCGACGTCGAGCGCTTGCTCGAGCAGGGGAAGGCGGCTCCTGCCGCTCCCTCCGCTGCGCCGGAGCGCCGGGGGGCGCAACCCCCCCAGGGGCCCCGCACGCGCTCAGACGGGAACCCGACCGGGTCGCGGCCGGCCACCGAGCGTGCTCCGGAAAAACACAAGGATGAGATCTTTGTGGGACCCTCACGGGAAGAGGGAGGAAAATCGCGGGACGTCGTCGTCAACGTCAACCCGATCGATTGGGTCGTGCGAGGGCTCCACTAGGCCTGCTCTGCGAAGGGGGGTGAGGCAGAGAGTGTCACGTGCGCACGAACGGCGCCGTGAGAAGACCGGCGCCCGCAGTACCCGCAGTAGCGAGAGTTCGGCGAGGCAAGCAGTCAGACGAGAGGTAAGCGGCAAGACGAGAGGAGGCATGTAGATGCGAAAGTGGAGGTGGCTTTCGCTCCCGCTGGCGCTGGTCATGGTAGTCGGACTCAGCGCATTGGTGGGAGCCGCACCGGCGGGTGGACCCGCGGCAGGGTCCAACACCGTCGTGATCTACACGCAGCAGGAACCGTCCTGTCTGCAGCCGCTCCCCGACTCCTGCCAGATGTTCGTCGGGACGATGGTGTACGTTAATTTCCTTCGGGACGGCGTCCTCTACGACCAGAACTGGAAGTACTTCGCCGACATCATGGAGGGTCTGCCCAACCTGAAGGACGGGTCGTGGAAAGTCCTGCCCAACGGCCAGATGGAAGTGACCTGGAAGATCAAAAAGGGCTATACCTGGCACGACGGGAAGCCGGTGACCGCGCAGGACTGGATCTGGGCCTGGCGTGTCAACCTGAACCCCGACTTCCCGACGGCGGGCCGTGACGTGGCGCAGCGTGTCCTGAACATCCTCGCGCCCAACGCCTACACCCTGGTGGTGAAGTGGAAGTCCAAGTACGCTTTCGCCAACCACAGCGTCGCCGGATCCAGCATCATGCCCAAGCACGCCACAGAGCGGCAGTTCCGGGCCAACCCCAGCAAGTTCGACCAGGGGGCCTGGGGGAACGGCGTGCCCACCGTGGGCAACGGCCCCTACGTGCTGAAGGAATGGCAGAAGGGATCCTCAATCACCCTGGAAGCCTACCCCAAGTGGATCGGCGAGAAGCCGGCCGTGCAGCGGATCGTCTTCCGCTTCATCTCCGACACCAACACGCTCATCGCCAACGTGCTCTCCGGCGCCGCGGACGCGACCGACGAGACGGCGATCCCATTCGTCCAGGGGCTCGAACTAGAGCAGCGGGTCCAGCGGGAGGGCCGCAAGGACATCATCCTGGAGGCCAAACCCGGCCTGGTCTGGGAGCACATCGACCTGAACGTCGACAACGAGCACCTGAAGGACAAGCGGGTCCGGCAGGCGCTGCTGTACGCCATCAACCGGGATGAGCTTGTGCAGCAGCTCTTCCAGGGCAAACAGCCGGTCTCCCATTCATGGTTGCCGGAGAAGCACTACGCCTACAACAAGAACATCAAGAAGTACGCCTTCGACCAGGCCCGCGCTCGGGCGCTGCTGGCCGAGGCCGGCTACACCGCCGGCTCCGACGGCGTCCTGCAGAAGGGCGGCCGCCGGCTCGCTTTCACCTTCATGACCACGGCCGGCAACCGCACGCGGGAGTCGGTGCAGCAGATCCTCCAGACCCAGTGGAAGGCGGTGGGCGTGCAGGTCACGATCTCCAACCAGCCCGCCCGCGTCTACTTCGGAGACACCCTGCCCTCCCGCAAGTTCGAGATGGCCATGTACGCCTGGGTCTTCGGGCCAGAGGCGGACTGCGAGGGCCTCTACACCGGCGACACGCTGCCGCCGGACGGGCAGAACTATCCGGGGTACAAGAACGACGAGGTGACCAAGATCTGCCACGCCGTGCCGGCCGAGCTCGACGAGGCGGCACGAGTCAAGATGCTGGCGAGGATGCAGGAGATCTTCATGGAAGACGTGCCTGTGATCCCGCTCTACCTGCGTTCCGACTACGTCTCCCACAAGCCCGGTCTGCAGAAATTCCTGCCGACCAGCGCCGGTATGCCGATCACCTGGAACTCCCCGCAGTGGAGGTGGACACGGTAGGGTTCCGTACGTAACCGGTCGGGGGGCTCGCCGTGCGGGCCCCCCGACCTACCCGGAGGAGTGAAGGGACCGTGGGACGGTACCTGGCGCGGCGGCTGCTGCAGATGATTCCCCTGGTGGTGGGGCTCTCGGTCATCATCTTCATGTTGCTGGCCATTGCCCCGGGGGATCCGGTCGACCTGCTCATCTTCGGCAACCCCAAGATCAAGGCCGAGGACATCGCGCGGCTGAAGCACCACTATGGGTTAGACCAGCCCTACCACATCCGCTACTTCAAGTGGATGTGGGCGGCGCTGCACGGGGACCTGGGCTACTCGAGGACCTACAAAGTCCCCGTGCTGTCTTTGATGTGGACGCGGATCACAAACAGCCTCTGGCTGCAGATCCCCGCGTTCCTCTTAGCGCTGGCAGTAGCGATTCCCGTGGGTATCTATTCCGCCCTGCGACAGTACTCCACGGCAGACTACGCGGCGACCTTCTTCACCTTCTTCGGGGTCTCCATCCCGGCGTTCTGGTTCGGCATCATGATGATCTATACGATGGCGGTCTGGCATCCCTGGACGGCCCTGCCGTGGATGGAATGGTTCAAACTCCCCGCCGGAGGGTTCAGCTCGCCCGGCATCGGGGAGGGGCTGCCCAAGTACATCGACCGGCTGCGCTATGCGCTGCTGCCGACGATCGTCCTGTCGCTGCTCTTCATGGCCTCGTATACGCGATACACCCGGTCCAGCATGCTGGAGGTCGTCCGCCAGGACTACGTGCGGACGGCGCGCGCGAAGGGGCTGCACGAGCGGGTGGTGATCAGCCGGCACGCGCTGAAGAACGCGATGATCCCCCTGGCGACGATCGTCGCGCTCTCGATCCCCGGCTTGTTCGCGGGCGCGCCTTTGACGGAAACAGTCTTCGGCTGGCCGGGCGTCGGGCGCCTCCTGGTCGAAGCGACCCTGGGAGGCGATTTCGCCGTGGCCCAGGGGATCATCATCTTCCTGGCCGCCCTGGTGATCGTCTTCAACCTGGTGGCGGACATCAGCTACGCGTATCTGGATCCGCGGATCCGCTACGACTAAGGGCGAGAGGGGCTGACGATGGCGGTTCTCGCTGAGCGCGCGCGGCCGGTCCAGGCGGAGCCCGCCGGTCAGGGCTATTGGGCGATCGCCTGGAAGCGGTTCAAGAAGCACCGGCTGGCCATGGTCGGCGGAGCGGCGATTCTGGTGTTCATCTCCGCCGCCCTGCTCGCCGGCGTACTGACGCCTTACGAGTTCGACCAGATCGACCTCTACAAACGGAAGGCGGAGCCGTCCTGGTCGCACCCCCTCGGCACCGACGAGCTGGGACACGACGTGCTCACCCGCCTCCTCTACGCCGGTCGGATCTCGCTCCTCGTCGGGTTCTCCGCGGCCATCGCCGCCGTGATCCTCGGGATGGTCGTGGGCGGCATCGCCGGTTATTACGGCGGGTGGCTGGACAACCTGTTAATGCGTTTCACCGACGTCATGTTCTCTCTGCCCGACCTGCCCATCCTGATCATCATCGCGCGCTACATCGGTGGGCGCGTCGACGGCATCATCTTCGTGCTCGTGGTCTTCGCCTGGATGGGCCCGGCCCGCCTGGTGCGGGGCGAACTGTTGAAACTGCGCACGCGGGAATTCACCGAGGCCGCGCGGGCCATCGGCGCCAACGACGTCCGCATCCTGGCCCGTCACCTCATCCCCAACTCCCTGGCTCCGGTGATCGTCGCGGCGACGCTGACGGTGGGCGGCGCGATCCTCTCTGAGGCGGCGCTCTCCTTCCTGGGCATCGGGATCCAGCCGCCCACGCCATCGTGGGGGAACATGCTGCAAAACGCCCAGGACTTCATCTGGACCACGCCCTGGCTGGCGATCTGGCCCGGCGCGATGATCTTCCTCACCGTGCTCTGCTTCAACTTCCTAGGAGACGGCCTGCGGGACGCGCTCGATCCGCGGTTGAAGATGTAAACCGGGCGAGGGCCATCCCTCCGCTGGGATGACCGATGCAGCGCTTCCTCGTGCGGCGGGTGCTCCAGGCCGGCGTCGTGCTGGCCGGCCTCTCCGTGGTGCTGTTCAGCCTGCTCGTTTACACTCCCGGCGATCCCGTCGAGTTGCTCGTCCAATCGGAGCCGGACGTGCGGCCCGAAGACGTCGCCGCGCTGCGCAAGTACTACGGGCTGGACGATCCTGTCTACATCCGCTACTTCAAGTGGCTGCGCACGCTGGCCGGGGGGGATCTGGGCTATTCGCGCACCTACCGGGTGCCCGTGATCCAGATCATGGGCCAGCGCCTCGGCAACACGCTGCTGCTGGTGGGCACTTCCTTCCTCATCGCCTTTGCGGTGGGCGTCGCCGTGGGGATCTACTCGGCGATGCGCCAGTACTCCGCCGCCGACTACGGCTTCACGATTGTCTCGTTCATCGGGTTGGCCATGCCGAACTTCTGGCAGGGGATTGTGATGATCCTCCTCTTCGCCGTCTGGATTCCGCTCTTTCCGGCGGGAGGCATGATCACGCCGGGGGTCGCCCGCGGCTGGCCCCTCATCGTGGACCGGCTCTGGCATCTCGTGCTGCCGGCCTCGGTGCTTGCCACCAGCGGCATGGCCGCCTGGACGCGGTACATGCGCAGCAGCATGCTCGAGGTGATCCGCCAGGACTACGTCCGCACCGCCCGGGCGAAGGGGCTGGCGGAGCGGCGGGTGATCAACCGGCACGCCCTGCGCAACGCGCTGCTGCCGATCATCACCCTGATCGCCCTCTCCATCCCCGCCGTGCTCAACGGCGCGGTGCTGACCGAGACGGTCTTCTCCTGGCCGGGGATGGGGCTGCTGCTCTTTCAGGCCATCCTGGGCCACGACTTCAACGTGGCGATGGCCGTCCTGCTCTTCCTCGCAGTGGCGACGGTGCTCTTCAACCTGATGGCCGACATCGCCTACTCCTTCGTCGATCCGCGGATCCGCTACGGATGAGGACCGCGGGGAAGGAGCAGAGATGGCCTTAGTCGACCTGGCCGACCGGCGGGCGGCCGCCGCCGCCATCTTTGCCGGCCAATCCTACTGGCAGGTGGCCTGGCATCGTTTCCGCCGCCACCGCCTCGCCCTGGTGGGAGGGAGCGCGGCCCTCCTGCTCTCGGCCGTGGCCATCCTGGCGCCGCTGATCGCACCGTACGATCCCGAGTCGATCAGCCTGACCACTCGGTGGAAGGCTCCAACGGTGACTCATCCCTTCGGAACGGACGAACTTGGCCGCGACGTCCTGGCTCGCGCCATGTACGCAGGGCGGATCTCCCTGGCGGTGGGCTACGTCTCGGCGATCGGGGTGGCCGCCAGCGGCGCCGTGGCCGGAGTGGTCGCCGGGTACTACGGCGGACTCATCGACAGCGGGATCATGCGCCTGGTCGACATCCTGCTCTCGCTGCCGACGATTCCGCTGTATCTGATCATGTCGGCGCTCATCCCCGGCGGGGGCGTCGACCGCATTATCTTGATCTTCATGATCTTCGGCTGGACGGGCGTCTCCCGGCTGGTCCGCGGGCAGGTGTTGTCGCTCAAGGAGCAGGATTATGTAGAGGCGGCGCGCGCGCTCGGGGCGTCGCAGGGGAGGATCATGCTCCGCCACCTGCTGCCCAACGCCATGGCCCCGATCATCGTCGCCACGACGCTGGCGGTGGGGGGGTTCATCCTGGCCGAGTCCGGGCTCTCCTACCTGGGCCTGGGGATCCAGCCGCCCACCCCGTCATGGGGCAACATGCTGCAGCGGGCGCAGGAGTATGTGTGGAACGCCGCCTGGCTGGCGGTCTTTCCGGGGGTCCTGATCTTCGTCACCGTGCTCAGCTTCAATTTCCTGGGGGATGGGCTGCGTGATGCGCTCGATCCCCGCCTGAAAATCTAGAGGGAGGGAGACCGATGGGTCATCTGCTTCGTGGTCTGCTGATCGTGATCTGCCTCGCCCTGGTGGCCGTGCCACTGCCGTCCGCCGCCGCCCCGGCGGGCCGGGACACCGTCGTTTTCGGTTTGGCACAGGAACCCGACCAGCTCGGGGTGTTCACGATCATGGCGGTCGCCGGTGTGGTGCACAACGCATTGTGGGGATTCGTCGCCCCGTACAACGAGAAGTGGGTGCGCGTCCCGATCATGGTGGAGAAGCTACCCACCATCAAGGACGGCGACTGGGTCGTCCTGCCGAACAAGAAGATGCGGGTCACCTGGAAGCTGAAGCGGGGGTTCACCTGGCACGATGGGCGGCCGGTGACCGCCCTGGACTACCGCTTCACCTACGGCATGGAGCGCAACCCGCGCACGCCGCGGGTCAGCCGGTTCATCGTGAACAAGGTCGACAACATCCTGGTCCCCAACCCCAACGACCCGTACACGATGGTGGTGCAGTGGAATGAACTGTGGCCGTTTGCCAATTTTGATCCCTTCGGTGACCAAATCGTCTATCCTCGGCACCTGCTCGAATCCGTCTATCTCAGCAACCCGGAGCGGCTGATCACTCACCAGTACTGGCGGGCGCCGGTGGCCAACGGGCCCTACCGGTTCGTGGAGTGGGTGCCGGGCAGCCACCTCACCTTGGAGGCCTACGACAAGTGGCCGCTGGGGAAGCCGGCGATCAGGCGGATCACCTTCCGCTTCATCCTCGACTCCACCGTCCTCGTAGCCAACCAGATCTCCGGCGACGTCCAGGCCACCGAGATCAACAACTTCGGCTGCGACCAGATGGAGCAGATCGAACGCCGCAATCAGCAGGTGCGAGCGAACTACAAAGAAGCGCTGACCTGGGAACGCGTCGACTTCAACCTGGACAACGAATGGCTCAAAGACAAACGCGTCCGCCAGGCGATCGCCCACGCCCTCGACCGGACGGCGCTGGCCAACATCGCCTGCTCCGGCGGCCGTCAGCCCGTCGCGCACACCTGGCTGGCGCCCGGCCACCCCGCCTCCAATTCGAACGTCAAGAAGTACACCTTCGACCTGGCCCGCGCCCGGGCGCTGCTGGCCGAGGCCGGGTTCACGCCGGGCCCGGACGGGATCCTGCGGGACGCGGCCGGCAAGCGCGTGGAGATGACGATCATGACCACGGCCGGCAACGCCGTCCGTGAGCAAATCCAGCAGGTGATGAGGGATCAGCTGAAACAGGTCGGCATCGACCTGCGCATCGACAACCGTCCCGCCTCGGTCTTCCTCGGTCCGGTGGTGTCGCAGCGGCAGTTCCCCTTCATGGCCATGTACGGCTCACTCTTTTCGCCGGATTCCGTGCCGTTCGACCGCTTCCACAGCAGCCAGATCCCCACCCAGGCGAACAGTTGGCAGGGCAACAACCGGACCGGCTGGCGCAACGCCGACAACGACCGTCTCTGGGAGCAGATCGTGGCGGAACTGGACGCGACGAAGCGGAACGCGCTCATGCGGCGGCAGCAGGAGATCCAGGCGGAGGACCTGCCGACGTTGCCGCTCTACTTCCGATTGAACCTGACCACGAACTACAAGGCGATGCGCAACGTCAAGCCGACGGGGCTGGGCAACTACTACCTCCCCTGGAACGCCTGGGAGTGGCAGTGGCGGGAGCAATGACAGCCGCGCCCGGGTGCGTATACTGAAAGACAACGTGAGGTGATGGCGTGGCCGAGCCGCTGCTGTCCGTCAAGAACCTGAAGACCTACTTCTATACCGACGAGGGCGTGGTCAAAGCCGTCGACGGTCTTTCCTACGACCTGCACAAGGGTGAGACCCTGGGCATCGTGGGTGAATCCGGCTGCGGCAAGTCGGTCCACGCGCTCTCCGTGATGCGGTTGATCCCCTCGCCCCCGGGCAAGGTCGTGGCCGGCGAGATCCTCTTCGAGGGGAAGAACCTGGCGCACTTCTCCGACGAGCAGATGCGGCGCATCCGCGGCAACGAGATCGCCATGATCTTCCAGGAGCCGATGACCTCCCTCAATCCCGTGCTCACGATCGGCGAGCAGATCGCCGAGGCGGTGATGCTGCACCAAAAGCTGGACAAGAAACCGGCCTGGGACCGCGCGGCGGAGATGTTAGACAGGGTGCGCATCCCGCTGGCCCGCGAGCGGGTGCGGGACTACCCCCATCAGTTCAGTGGCGGTATGCGCCAGCGGGTGATGATCGCCATGGCCCTCTCCTGCAACCCCGCCATCCTCATCGCCGACGAGCCGACCACCGCGCTCGACGTGACGATCCAGGCGCAGATCATCGAGCTGATGCGCGACCTGCAGGAAGAGTTCAACATGGCGGTCATCCTGATCACGCACAACCTGGGCGTGGTCGCCGACATGTGCGACAACGTGGTGGTGATGTACGCGGGACGGCCGATCGAGCACGCGGACGTGCACCGCATCTTCCAGGATCCCAAACACCCATACACCTGGGGGCTGCTGCACTCGGTGCCCAAGCTCTACGAGCGCAAGGAGCGGCTCATCCCCATCGAAGGACAGCCCCCCAGCCTGATCGACCTGCCGCCGGGCTGCTCCTTCGCGCCGCGCTGTCCCTTCGCCATGGAGATCTGCCTGCAGGAATTTCCGCCGGACTACGGGGTCGGCCCCGACCACACGGCGAAGTGCTACCTGCACAGCGAGTATGCGACCGAGGAGGACCGCGCGGCTGCGGCGAAGGCCGGCCTGGCCGCGTCGACGCGGTCCGGCCCGCGATGATCCACGAGAGCGAGGTTCGACGCGAGGTGAGGAGGGTGAACCGGCGATGGCCGTAGCGCGCGGCGACGTCATCCTGGACGTCCGCAATCTCTACAAGCACTTCCCCATCACCAAGGGCTTCATCCTCCAGAAGCAGGTGGGGGCGGTGCGGGCGGTCGACGGGGTCTCCTTTACCATCCGTCAGGGCGAGACGCTGGGGTTGGTGGGGGAGTCGGGGTGCGGGAAGACGACGACCGGCCGCGTCATCCTCCGCCTTCAGGAGCCCACCAGCGGGGAGGCCTACTTCGAGGGGCGCAACATCTTCAAGCTGAGCAAGGAAGACCTGCGGCGGATGCGCCGCGACATGCAGATCATCTTCCAGGACCCCTACTCCTCGCTGAACCCGCGCATGACCGTGGGCGATATCGTCGGCGAGCCCCTGGAGATCCACAACCTCGCCCGCGGCAAGGAGAAGCTGCGGCGGGTGCAAGAGCTGCTGGAAATCGTCGGCCTCTCTCCCTACCACGCCAACCGCTACCCTCACGAGTTCTCAGGCGGGCAGCGGCAGCGCATCGGCATCGCCCGCGCCCTAGCCGTCAACCCGAAACTCATCATCTGCGACGAGCCGGTCTCCGCCCTGGACGTCTCCATCCAGGCGCAGGTGCTGAACCTGCTGGAGGAGCTGCAAAAGGAGTTCGGCCTGACCTACCTCTTCATCGCCCACGACCTCTCCGTGGTCAAGCACATCAGCGACCGCATCGCCGTGATGTACCTGGGTCGGATCGTGGAGGTGGCCGAAGTCGACGAGCTCTTCGTCAACCCGCAGCATCCCTACACGGAGGCGCTGCTCTCGGCCGTGCCCATCCCCGACCCGGCGATCCGGCGTGAGCGGATCATCCTGCCTGGGGATGTGCCCAGCCCGGTCAACCCACCGGCGGGCTGCCGCTTCCACACGCGCTGTCTCTACGCGCAGGAGTCCTGCCGGGTCAACGACCCGGAGCTGGTGGACTACTGGGGCAACGGCCACTCGGTGGCCTGTCCGATCCTGCCCTTCCGGCACCAGCGCAGCAAGGCCGCGGTGGTCAAAGCCGCCAGTTAGCCTGCGCCGCGTCGCGGTCGCTTTCGTCGCGGCGCTGAGCCTCGCCGGCGCGGCGCCTCCGCTCCGGGCCACCGGCGCGCCGCCTGCCCCGATCCTCGTCGCCTCGGGTGTGGCGGCCCGGGCCACGGCCGAGGGAAGCCAGCGGAAGCTCCTCATCGACAGCCGCGGGAGAATGGTATTGGCCTACGTGCGTCCGGTCGGGGGCGTGGACCAGATCTTCCTCGCCGAATCGGCCGACCGGGGCCGCAGCTGGCGCCACGAACAGATCACGGCGGGTCCACGCCCGGCTAGGCTGCCGTCGGTGGCCGGAAGCGCTGACGGCACGCTGCACCTGGTCTGGACAGAGTACACGCCCACCGGCCGGGTGCTCTACCGTCTCCGCCGCGGCGGGCGGTGGTCCGATGTTGTCACGCTCTCCGCCCCGGGGGTCTACGCGGGTGTGCCGGTGGTGGCTGTCGCCGGCTCTCGTGTGCACGTCCTCTGGTACGGCATCCGCGCCGGGGCCGTCCCCGCGCCGCGGCGGCACGGCTCCCTCTATGAGATCCTGGCCACGCGGTTCGAAGGGGGCCGCTGGCTCCCGCCATCGGTCATCTCGCCGGGGCTGCCGGATAGCATCAACCCCTCCCTGGCGCCGGGGGTGGGGGAGACGGCGCACGCCGCCTGGTACCAGTTCGACGGACGCGTCTATCAGGTGCGCTACGCGCGCTTCGAGGGCGGCTGGCTGCCTCCGCGCTCTCTGACCACCGACCGCGCTGAGCACACGGCGGTGGCGCTCGACGCAGCCGGCGCGCAGTTTCACCTCGTCTGGGTGGAGCAGGGGGCAGCCCGGCGCGTGATGACCCGGTCCTTCGTCGCGGGGCCGATGGGGCTGCCGGGAGGGGTGGCGCAGGCGCTCTCCGGCGCGGGGGACGTGGGCGATCCGGTTGTGGTCGCCTCAGGACTATGGGTCGCGGCAGCGTGGCGCAGCGGGCGGCAGGTCATGTTTCGGCAGATCCGGCCGAAAACCCCGCCCGTGCCGCTGGGGATGGGTGAAGGGCCGGCGCTGGCGATCTCTGGAGACACGGCCTTCGTGGCCTGGACGCGGAGGACTGGGGAACGCCATGATCTCTTGTTGGGCGTCCATCCACTCCGATGATGAAGACTGGTGACCCGGTAGAATTACCAGAGGAGGTGGGAGATGCCGACCTACGTGACCTTGACCAACTGGACCGAGCAAGGGATCAAGAACGTCAAGGATACAGTGAAGCGCTTTGAGGCGGCGAAGCAGGCGGGTGCGGCGGAGGGAGTGACCCTCAAGGAGGTCTACTACCTGATGGGCACCTATGATGCATTGCTGATCGTCGAGGCGCCCGATGACGCCGCAGTGAGCCGCCTCACCCTGGGCGCGGGGATGCAAGGCTACGTCCGCACGGTGACCATGCGGGCCTTTACGAAGGACGAGATGGCCGCCCTCGTCGGCAGGCTGCCCTAGGCGACGCCCGTGCCCATCGATCGCGCCGCGGTCGACCACGTCGCCCGCCTGGCACGCCTCTCCCTCACGGAGGAAGAGCGGGCGCTCTTCACCGAGCAGCTCCGCCAGATCCTCGACTACTTCGCTCGCCTGGGCGAACTCGAGCTGGGCGCGGTCGCGCCCACCTCGCATATCAGGGCGGCGGCAGCGGCGATGCGCGAGGACGTGGTCCGCCCGTCGCTGGACCGGGAGGAGGTCCTGGCCGCCGCGCCGGACGCCGAAGAAGGGTTTTTCAAGGTGCCGCCGGTCCTGGAGTCCCTCTGAGTGGTGGATCGCGTGGATCTCCTCTTCCGCCCCGTCACCGAACAGCTGGCGCTGCTGCGGCGCCGCGAGGTGACTCCCACCGCGCTGGCCGAGACGTACCTGGCCCGCATCGCCGCCCTCGATCCGTCCCTGCATGCCTTCCTCTATGTGGATCCCGACGCGGTCCGCGCCGAGGCCCTGCGGTGGGACGCCCGCTACGCCGCCGGCGGCGACCTGCCTCCGCTGGCGGGCGTGCCGATCGCGGTGAAGGACCTCATCTGCACGCGGGGGGTGCCGACGACCTGCGGCTCGCGGATCCTGGAGGGATGGCGGCCGCCGTATGATGCCACGGTCATCGCCCGGCTGCGCCGCGCCGGGGCGATCCTCCTCGGCAAGACCAATATGGACGAGTTCGCGATGGGCTCGTCTACGGAGAACTCCGCCTTCGGGCCCACGCATAACCCGTGGGATCGGGAGCGCGTCCCCGGCGGCAGCAGCGGCGGTTCCGCCGCGGCGGTCGCGGGCGGCCTCGCGCCCTGGGCCCTGGGCACCGATACCGGCGGCTCGATCCGCCAGCCCGCCGCCCTCTGCGGGATCGTCGGGCTCAAGCCCACCTATGGGCGGGTCTCGCGGTACGGCCTCGTCGCCTACGGTTCTTCGCTCGACCAGATCGGACCGCTGACGCGCACGGTCGACGATGCCGCGCTGCTGCTGGAGGCCCTCGCCGGGTGGGATCCCCTGGACGCGACGTCGGCGGACCTCGATCGTCCCGAATGTAGAGGCGGTCTCGCCGGCGGGGCGGCCGGCCTGCGCATCGGCGTTGTGCGCGAGGGGATGGGGGAGGGGCTGGAGGCCGGGGTGGGGGACGCGATCGCGGAGGCGGTTCGCCTCCTCTCTGACCTGGGTGCGGAGATCGAGGAGGTCACCCTGCCCACGATCGGGTACGCGCTGCCGACCTACTATCTCCTCGCCACGGCGGAAGCCTCCAGTAACTTGGCCCGCTACGACGGTGTCCGCCACGGCCTGCGCGTCGGCGCCGCCGACATCATCGACCTCTTCTCCCGGACGCGGAACCGCGGCTTCGGCGCGGAGGTGAAGCGGCGCATCATGCTCGGCACCTACGCGCTCTCGGCCGGCTTCTACGAGGCGTACTACCTCAACGCGCAGCGGGCGCGCACCTTGGTGCGGCAGGACTTCGATCGCGCGCTGGGGGCGGTCGATCTGCTCCTCCTTCCCACCTCGCCGACCGTGGCCTTCCCTCTGGGCGCACGCGTGGACGATCCGCTGCAGATGTATCTCGCCGACATCTTCACGATCCCGGTGAACCTGGCGGGGCTGCCGGGGATCTCCATCCCCTGCGGGTTTACCGGCGGTCTCCCGGTCGGGCTGCAGCTGATCGGGCGCGCCTTCGACGAGACGACGTTGCTGCGCGCGGCGGCGGCGTACGAGCAGGCCGCCGGCTGGTGGCGGAAGGTCCCCCCGTCGTGACGGTGACGGCGCGACGCACGCGCGACGGCATCGCCGCCGAGCCGGTCATTGGCCTGGAGATCCACGTCCAGCTGCTCACCGCCTCCAAGATGTTCTGCGGCTGCGCGGTGGCGTTCGGCGCGCCGCCCAACACGCTGATCTGCCCTGTGTGCCTGGGGCTGCCCGGCGCGCTGCCGGTGACGAACCGGCGGGCGGTGGCCCTGGGGCTGCGCACGGCGGTGGCGCTGCGCTGCGCCGTGGCGCCGGAGAGCCGGTTTCACCGCAAGAACTACTACTACCCCGATCTGCCGAAGAACTATCAGATCTCGCAGTACCAGTACGCGGACCACCCGCCGCTGGGCTCGGATGGGTGGCTGGAGTTCGCCGCCCTGGGGGTGCCGCGCGCCGTACGCATCCGCCGCGTCCACCTGGAGGAGGACACCGGCAAACTGCTGCACGTGGAACGCGAAGGAGCAGTCAGCCACACTCTGATCGACTACAACCGCTCCGGGGTGCCACTGATGGAGGTCGTCACCCAGCCCGATCTGCGCAGCCCCGCGGAGGCGCGGGAGTTCCTGATCGTGCTGCGGGCGCTGCTCCAATACCTGGAGGTCTCCTCGGGGCGGATGGAAGAAGGCACCATGCGGGTGGACGCCAACGTCTCCCTGCGCCGCCTGGACGGGACGGCGGGCATCCGCACCGAAGTGAAGAACATGAACTCGCTGCGCGCCGTCGAGCGCGCCCTGGCGTTTGAAGCCGCGCGGCAGGCCGACCTCCTCACGGCCGGCGGGACCGTGACGCAGGAGACGCGCCACTGGGACGAGCGCCGGCAGGTCACCTTCGCCTCGCGCGTCAAGGAGGAGGCCGAGGACTATCGCTACTTTCCCGAGCCTGACCTCATCCCCATCACCGTGGAGCCCGCGGAGGTGGAACGCGTACGGGAGGCGCTGCCGGAACTCCCCGCCCAGAAGGCGACGCGGTACGTCTCGGCGCTGGGGCTCTCCGCCTACGACGCCGATCTGATCGTGCGTCGTCCGCCTCTGGCCGCCTTCTTCGAGGAGGCTCTCGCGCTGTACCCGAACGCCAAGGCGCTGGCCAACTGGCTCACGGGAGATATCGCCGGTCTACTCAACGCCGAAGGGAAAGAGATCGACGAGACGGCGCTGCGGCCCGAGGGCCTGGCGGCGCTGTTGCGGCTGATCGATGACGGGCGGATCAGCGGACGCATCGCCAAGGACCTGCTGCCGGAGCTGGTGCGCGGCGGCGCGGATCCCTCGGCGCTCGTCGCGGCGCGGGGCCTCGAGCAGATCAGTGACGCCGCCGATCTCACCCGCCTCGTGGAGGATGTGCTCGCGGCGCACCCCGGGGCGGTGGAGGAGTTCCGCAAGGGGAAAGCGCGGGCCATCGCGTTTCTGGTCGGCCAGGTGATGAGGGAGACCCGGGGACGCGCTAATCCCGACCTGGTCAACCGCCTGCTGCGGGAGCGGCTCGGTGGCTGACCGCGCCTCCGCCCGGGACTCCCCCGCGCCTCCGCTTGAGGTGGGGCGGCGGGTCGCGGTCACGTTCTCCAGCCTGGCCCTCGACGGAGCGGCCACGGCGCAGGTGGGCCGCCAGGTCCTGGCGGTGCGCTACGCCATTCCCGGTGAGGTCGCGCTGGTGAAGGTGGTGGAGCGAGATCCCCTCCGCGGGGAGATCGTCGCCCTGCAGCGGAAATCCGCGGAGGCGGCAACGCCGCCCTGCCCCCACTTCGGCCGGTGCGGGGGGTGCCAGCTGCAGCACATCACACTGGACGGCCAGCGGCGCAACAAGACGGCGATGGTCGCCGCGGCGCTCGCCGGGGCGGGGGTGGCAGAGCGGCAGGTTCGTCCCTGCCGCGGAGCGGAGGGGTGGGCTTACCGGAGCGTGCTGCGGGGCGCCTTCGACCGCCGCGAGGGGGAGACGATCGCCGGATTCTACGGCTGGGGAGAGCGGCGCCTCTACAACATCGAGACCTGCCCGATCCAGCATCCGACGAACGTCCGTATCCTGGAGGTGGTGCGCGAGGCGGTCCGCGACCTCGGGCTGCCCCCCTATGGGGGCCCCGGCCGCGGACTGGTGCGCGGGGTGCTGGCCGTCACCGGCCACGCCACCGGCGAGGCGCTGGCCGTCCTCTCAACCGCCGCTCCCCTGCCAGACCGGATGGCCTTCGTGCGCGCCGTCCTTGACCGGGTGGACGGGCTGGTGGGGCTCTTCCTGACGATCCAGCCCGGCCGGTCCGTTGAGTTCTTCGGCCCCGGTCTCACCCTGCTGTGGGGACGAGCCTTCATCGAAGAAGAGATCCTCGGGCTGCGGGTGCGGCTGGATCCGCGCAGCGAGATCCCGCCGAACCCCCGCGCGTTTCCGCTGCTGCTGGAGGCCATCGTCGAGGCCGCGGCGCTGCGGGAAGATGAGCAGATCATCGACCTCTTCGCCGGCTCCGGCCTGATCCCGCTGGCGCTTGCGGGGCGCGTCCGGCGGGCCGTCGGGGTGACCTCCGATCGGCGGGCGATGGAGGAGGCGTGGGCGACCGCGGCCCGCAATGGCATCGCCAACGCGGTCTTCTACACGCGGGACCCGGCCAAAGTGCTCGCCAAACTGCACGAGCGGGGGGAACGGACCGACGTGGTCCTGGCAGGACCACCCGGCGAGGGACTGGCGGAGACCCTCTCCGAGACGCTGGCGGGGAGGGGACCGCGCCGGCTCGTCTACGTCGGACGTTCGCTGCACGTGACGGCGCGAGACCTGGCGCGCCTGGGTAGGGCGGGCTACGCCGTGGAATGGGCGCAGCCGGTCGATCTCTTTCCCCAGACCAGCCATCTGCGCACCGTCGTCGCGCTTCGCTGGCGCTGAGGAGCCTGCGTTAGGGCACAATGGTAGCTGAGAGTCGCCGCATCCATCACCCCGGAGGTTGAACGTGGCCGATCGCCCAGGTACCGTTGGATCCCGAAGCGCCGATCTCACCGCACGGAAACAGCGAGCCGTCCCCGACGCGATCGCCAACATGATGCCGGTCTTCGCGACCCGTGCGGAGGGGGCGTTCCTCTGGGATGCGGATGGACGCCGCTACGTTGACCTCGCCGGTGGGGTCGGCTGCATGAACGTCGGCCACAGCCATCCGCGCGTAGTGGCCGCGATCAGTGAACAGGCGGCGCGCTTTACCCATACCGACTTCACGATCGTCCCGTACGAGGGCTACGTCGCGGTGGCTGAGCGGTTGGCCGCCCTGACCCCCGGACCGTCACTCAAGCAGGCCGCGCTCTTCAACTCCGGCGCCGAGGCGGTGGAAAACGCCGCCAAGGTCGCCCGGCTCGCCACCGGCCGCCCCGCCCTGATCGCCTTTGAAGGGGGCTTTCACGGACGGACGCAGATGGCCCTCACGCTCACTGGCCGGGTCCATCCGTACAAGAAGGGCATGGCGCCGTTCGCCCCCGAGGTCTACCGCGCGCCCTATCCCTACCCATACCGCTCCCCCGTCCCCGACGCGACAGCGTACGTGATGGAGCGCCTTGAGGACATGTTCGCCACCCACGTCGATCCCGCCCAGGTCGCGGCGATCATCGTCGAGCCGGTCCTCGGGGAGGGCGGGTTTGTCGTCCCCCCGCCCGATTTTCTGCCGGCGTTACGCGCCCTCTGCGACCGCCGGGGGATCCTGCTCATCGTCGACGAGGTGCAGACCGGCATGGGGCGCACCGGCAGGATGTTCGCCGTCGAGCACGCCGGCATCGAACCCGACCTGATGATCGTGGGCAAGTCGATTGCCGCGGGCCTTCCCCTCTCCGCCCTTGTGGGTCGCCGCGAGGTCTTTGCCGCGGTTCCGCCGCAGGCGCTCGGCGGCACCTACGTCGGCAACCCGGTGGCCTGCGCCGCTGCGCTCGCCGTCTTGGAGGTCATAGCGTCCGAGCGGCTCCCGGAGCGGGCGACCCGGCTGGGCGCGCTGCTGCGAGACCGCCTCACGGCGATGGCGAGGCGGCACCCCCTCATCGGCGAGGTGCGGGGACTGGGCGCGATGATGGGGATCGAGCTCGTCACCGACCCCCGCACAAAGGCGCCGGCGCCCGGCGAGACGGCAGAGGTGGTGAGCCGCGCGCTGGCAGAGGGCGTGATCATTCTCACGGCAGGGGTGCGCCGCAACGTGATCCGGTTCCTCATGCCGCTGACGATTCCCGAGGAGACTCTAGGGGACGCCCTCGCCGTCCTCGATCGGGTGTTAGACGCGGTACGGGCCGACGGCCCTTTCACTCCCGTGCGCCCCACGCCCGGGGAATGACCCCATCCGAGCTGGCCGGCGCGGCGCTGGAGGCGGCGGTCCACGCGGGTGCCGCCTACGCGGACGCGCGCGTCGTGCGGACGCACACTCTCAGCCTGACCGTGAAGAACGCGCGGCCCGAAGCGATCGTCGAGGGTGACGACGCGGGGCTGGGCGTCCGCGTCCTGGTCGACGGCGCCTGGGGCTTCGCATCCACCTCGCGTGCTGAGGCCGACGCGGTCGCGGCGGTGGCACGGCAGGCGGTCGAGATCGCCCGCGCCTCCCGCCTGATCCCCGGCCCGCCGGTCAGGCTGGCTCCGGTCGAGCCCGCGGTGGCGACCTTCACCACGCCCGTGGCGCGCGATCCCTGGTCCGTCCCGCTGGAAGAGATGCTCGCCACCCTGGAGGCGGCCACCCGTGCGATGTCCGCCGTGGCCGGCGTGCGCACCGCGGAAGGGTCAATGGACTTCTGGCGCACGGAGAAGCACTTCGCCAGCAGCGAGGGCGCGGTGATCGACCAGGTGATCATCGAGAGCGGCGCCGGCATCGGTGCGGTCGCCGTGCGCGACGGCGAGGTGCAGCGGCGCTCCTACCCCGCCTCCTTCCGCGGCGACTTCGGCACCGGCGGCTACGAACTGATCGAGGCCATGGACCTGGCCGACCACGCGCCCCAGACCGCGGAAGAGGCAGCGGCGCTGCTGACCGCTCCGCTGTGCCCGGGCGGCGTCACTACGCTCCTCCTCGACAGCGACCAGACGGCCCTGCAGATCCACGAGTCGATCGGCCACGCAATCGAGCTCGACCGGATCCTGGGGATGGAGGCCGCCTACGCCGGGACCTCGTTCATCGGCCCAGGTGACGTTGGGTCGCTGCGGTACGGCTCGGAGGTGATGCATATCGTCGCCGACGCCACGCTGCCCGGGGGACTGGCGACCTTTGGCTTTGACGATGAGGGGGTGCCCGCGCAGCGAACGACCATCGTCGAAGCGGGCATCCTCCGGAACGTCCTGACCAACCGCGAGACCGCGGGTGTACTGGGGCAGCGCAGCAACGGCACCGCCCGCGCCTCGGGGTGGAACCGCCTCCCCCTGATCCGCATGACCAACGTGGGCCTGCTCCCGGGACGAGGCACGCTGGAAGAGATGATCGCCGAGACCGACGACGGCATCTTCATGAGCACGAACAAGTCTTGGTCGATCGACGACCGGCGCCTGAACTTTCAGTTCGGCTGCGAGATCGCCTGGGAGATCAAGCGCGGCCGGCGGATGCGCCTCCTCAAACAGCCCACCTACGGCGGCATCACTCCACAGTTTTGGGGCTCCCTGGACTGGGTCGCGGGCGCCTCCGAGTTCAGAAACCGGGGGACGCCCAACTGCGGCAAGGGCCAGCCCGCGCAGACGGGCCACACCGGTCATCCCGCGGGGCCGACGCGGTTTCGTAACGTGGCGGTGGGGTCTCGCTGAGTCCGTCACGTCTTGGCGACCTCCTGGATCAGGCCGAAGCGTTCCGGGCCCTGGAGCGCGTGCTCGACCGATCTCCGGCCGGCGAGACGGAAGCCGTCCTGATCACCGTCCGCAGCGGGCTGACGCGGTTCGCCGATTCGCGCATCCATCAGAACGTCGCCGAGGAGAACGCCGAGCTGCTCGTGCGGGTGGCGCACGAGGGACGCGTCGCCGGTGTGCGGACGAACACCCTGGCGCCCGCGGAGCTCGACTCCATCGCGGCCCGGGCGGTCGAGATCGCCGGTCGGATTCTCCCCGATTCCGACTTCCCCGGCCTGCCTGGCCCTTCGGGCGCCCAGCCGATCCTGGCCGATACCGTCGTCGCGGCCACCGCCGCCGCAACGCCACAGGACCGCGCCGAGGCGGTGCGCACCTTCATTGACGCATCCTTGGGAGCCCTCGGTGACGCCGCCGCGGGCGTGTCCGCGGCCGGGGCTCTGGCGACGATGGCCCTGGGACGGACCGTCGCCAATTCCCGCGGCGTACGGGCCCACGGAGTTCGGTCCCGGGCCGATTTCGTCGCCGTCCTCCAGGATGGGGACGGCTCGTCACATCTCTCGGCGGTCGAGACGGACCTGCGCCTCCTGGACTTTGCCGCGCTGGGACGGGACGCTGCCGGGAGGGCCGCCGCGGCCCGTCATCCTGTGGACCTGGATCCGGGGACGTACACGGTCCTGCTCGAGCCCGAAGCGGTCGGCCTGATGCTGGCCTACCTGGCCCTGGGCACCTTCAACGGTCGCGCCGTGCTGGAAGGCCGCAGCGCCCTCTCCACCAGAATGGGTGAGCGGATCATGGCTCCCTCCATTCAGATCTGGGACGATCCGGCCGATCCGCGGACGGTCGGCCTCCCTTTCGACTACGAGGGGGTTCCTCGGGGCCGGCTCGACCTCGTACGCGACGGGGTCGCCGTCGGCGTGGCGCACGACAGCCGGACCGCCCGCCGCGCCGGAGTGGCGAACACGGGGCGCGCCATGGCTCAGCCCAACACCGTCGGGCCGATCCCCACCAACGTGATCATGGCCCCGGGGACGATCACCCGCGAGGAGATGATCGCCTCAACGGAGCGCGGGGTGCTGGTCAGCCGCTTCCACTACGTGCGAGTCGTCCACCCGGCGCGGACCGTCATCACGGGGATGACGCGGGACGGCACCTTCCTCATCGAGGGCGGCCGCGTCACCCGGGCGCTCCGCAACCTGCGGTTCAATCAGTCAATGCTGGAGGCGTTTGCGGGAACGGAGGCGGTGAGCGCGGAGGGCCGGCTCCTGGGCGGGGATTTCGGGATCATGCGCTACGCGCCGGCGATCACGGTGCGCGCGTTTACCTTCACCAGCGGCACGTCGTTCTGAGACCATGAGAGGCTTCGAAGATCGTCGGGGACGTGCTGAAGTGGCACGTCCCCGACAGTCTCAGGCTCCGTTGTGCAGCCGGGACAGCTGCTGCGCCAGGCCCAGCGAGTCTTCGCTGGCCCAGTGTTCGGCGATCCTGCCGTCGCGGATGCGATAGAAGCCCATGCCCGTCCAGCTCGCGTTCCGGCCGGTATGGTCGGTACCCCGGCCCGTCCAGCGCACCGCGACCCGGTCCCCCTCCGCGATGATGTCCTCGACGGTGTAGGTGAGGGTGGGCCAGTGCTTCCGCCTCTCCGCGACGAAGCGTTCGACCTCGGCGATGCCGGCGAGGCCGTAGCTCTGATCCACAAAATCGGGCGCGATCAGGGCCGCCACCGCCCCGACCTCCCCGTCGCTGAGGCAGCGGTTGTAGAAGGCCGCCACCACCGCCTTGTGGTTCTCGTGGATTGTCGTCGACCGCCGTCTGTCTCCCCTGGTCATGCGTCAACCCCCTCGCCCCAGAGGTACCCGGCGCCGGGGGTGGATTAGACCTCCAAAACCTCCTAGACTGCTGGTAGCCAACCTCCCGCCGATGACGCGCAATGGGTGAGCCGTTCGTCCACTGTCACCTCCACACCGAGTACTCGCTGCTCGACGGTCATAGTCGAATCGCCCCGCTGATGGCGGAGGCGGCGCGGCTGGGCATGCCCGCCATCGCCATGACCGACCACGGGTCGATGTACGGGGCGGTGGAGTTCTACCTGAAAGCCAAAGAATACGACCTGACGCCCATCCTGGGGGTCGAGGCCTACATGGCGCCCCGCGGGCACGCCGACCGCGAGCCCAGACTGGACGCGAATCCCTCCCACCTCATCCTGCTCGCCACGTCCACGGAGGGCTACCGCAACCTGATCGCGCTCACGACGGCGGCTCATCTGGACGGCTTCTACTACAAACCACGCATCGACCGGGATCTGCTGGCGCGCCACGCCGCCGGGCTGGTCGGCTCCTCGGCCTGTCTGCAAGGGGAGATCAGCCGGGCGATCCTGCGCGGCGATCCGGCCGGGGCGCGCGACGCCGCCGCAACCTACCGCGACATCTTCGGCCCCGGCAACTTCTACCTGGAGATGCAGAATCACGGCCTGCCCGATGAGGCCCGCGTGATCACGGGGCTGGCCGCCCTCAGCCGCGACCTCGGCCTGCCGCTGCTGGCGACCAACGACGTGCACTACGTCCATCAGGGGGAGGCCGACGCCCAGGACGCGCTGATGTGCATTCAGATGAACATCGGCCTCGATGCGACCGACAAGCCGCGGATGGGGGAGGTCCGCGAGTTCTACCTGAAGAGCGGCGAGGAGATGGCCCGTGCCTTCGCCGAGTTCCCCGAGGCGCTGCGCGCCGGACTGGCGATCGCCGAACGCAGCAACGTCGAGATCGAGATGGGGCGGCTGCGCCTCCCGCACTTCCCTGTGCCGGAGGGCGAGACTGCCGACTCTTACCTGCGCGCGCTCTGTCTGGCGGGGCTGCGGCGCATCTACGGCTCGGTGACCCAGGCGCTCGCCGAGCGCCTGGACCGCGAGCTGGCCGTGATCGCCCAGACCGGCTATGCTGCGTACTTTCTCTTCGTCATGGACTTCGTCACCTTCGCCCGGCAGCGCGGCATCTTGACGACGGTCCGCGGCTCGGCGGCAGGGAGCCTGGTCCTCTACTGCGTCGGCGTCACGGACGTCGACCCGATCCAGTACCGCCTGCCCTTCGAGCGCTTCCTCAACGCCGAGCGCTACACTCCGCCGGACGTGGACATCGACTTCATGGACAGCCGGCGCGATGAGGTCATCCGCTACGTCGTCGAGAAGTACGGCGCCGACCACGTCGCTCAGATCATCACCTTCGGCACGATGGGGGCGCGGCAGGCGGTGCGCGACGTCGGCCGCGTCATGGGGATGCCCTATGGGGACGTGGACCGCATCGCCAAACTGATCCCCTTCAGCGCCTCCCTCGACGAGGCCCTGCGGGCCGATCTGGAGCTGGCGCGCAGCGCCCGCGAGAACGAGCAGATCCGGCGCCTCGTGGATCTGGCCCAGAAGCTCGAGGGCGTCGCCCGCCACGCCAGCACCCACGCCGCGGGAATCATCATCTCGCCGGACCCGCTGATCGAACACGTGCCCCTGCAGCGCGCCACCAAGGGCGATCTGGTGATGACCCAGTACGACATGAACGCGGTCGAGCGGATCGGGCTGTTGAAGATGGACCTCCTCGGGCTGGCCAACCTGAGCATCCTCGACGAGGCCCTGCAGATCATCGAGGCCACGCGCGGCCTGAGGATCGATCTGAAGCAGGTCCCTCTCGACGATCACGCCACCTACGCCCTCCTCTCGGCCGGCGAAACGGTGGGGATCTTCCAGCTGGAAGGGGCCGGGATCACGCGCTATCTCAAGGATCTTCGCCCCTCCCGCATCGAGGACATCATGGCGATGGTGGCGCTCTTCCGCCCCGGGCCGATGGCCAACATCCCTAGCTACATCCGGCGCAAGCACGGTCGCGAGCCCATCACCTATCTCCATCCGGTCCTGGAGCCGGTGCTGTCGGAGACCTATGGTGTGATGGTCTATCAGGAAGACGTGATGGCCGTGGCCCAGGCCGCCGCCGGCTACACGCTGGCCGAGGCCGACGTGCTCTGTTACGCGATCCGCAAGAAGATCAGGGACAAGCTGGAGGCCCAGCGCAGCACGTTCGTGCAGGGCGCGCGGAAGCGCGGCATCCCCACCCGCACCGTCGATCAGATGTGGGAGCAGTTCGAGCCCTTCGCCCGCTACGGCTTCAACCGGGCGCACGCGGCCTGCTACGGGCTGATCGCCTACTACACCGCCTACCTGAAAGCCAACTACCCGGTGGAGTACATGACCGCCGTGCTGACGCGGGAGGCGCAGGGGCAGGACTGGATGGCCAAGGTCGCCCTCGCCGTCGCGGAGGCGCGGCGCATGGGGATCGACGTACGCCCCCCCGACGTGAATGCCTCCGCCGCGAACTTCGCCGTCGAAGGGGACGCCATCCGGTTCGGCCTGGGCGCCGTGAAGCACGTGGGGCTGAGCGCGGTGGAGGAGATCCTCCGGGCGCGCACGGCCGATGGCCCATTTGCCTCGCTGGTCGACCTGGCGGGGCGCGTCGACGGGCGCCACGTGAACAGGCGCGTCCTGGAGAGCCTGATCAAGGCCGGGGCGCTGGATTCGCTGGGGCAACCGCGGGCACACCTGCTGGCCGGCCTTGATGCCGCCCTGGCGGCCGGGCAGCGGGAGCAGCGGCTGCGCGAGTCGCCCCAGCAAGGGCTGTTCGGGCTCGAAGAGGCTCCCGCCCTCGCCCCGCCCCCGCTGGTGGTGGAAGAGTTCAGCCAAGAAGAGCGGCTGGCGATGGAAAAGGAGATGCTCGGGCTCTACATCTCCGACCATCCGCTCGCGCACGTGCAGGAGGACCTGGCGGCGCGCGTCACCCTCCCCATCGGCCAGCTGGGCGAGGTGCGTGACCGCGCAATGCTGTCGGTGGGCGGCATTGTCTCGGCGCTGAAACGCACGACCACGAAGACGGGTTCGGTGATGGCCTTTCTCACCCTGGAAGATCTCACTGGATCGGTGGAGGTGATCGTCTTCCCGCGGACCTACGAGCAGAACGCGTTTCTCTTGAAGAAGGACGCCATTCTGGTCGTGCGCGGCCGCGCCGACGTCGCGGAGCAGCAGGTCAAGATCCTGGCGGACAGTCTCTTCTCGCTGGCAGAGGCCCCCGCGGCGGAGCCCGTTGCCGCCGCTGATGCCGTGTCGGCCGCGGAGGCGGCGGCCTTGGGAGATGGGACGTCCGCCCCCGGAGCAGGCAATGGGGTGGGCATCGGGGAGAGCAACGGGGACGGACCTCTCGCCGGGACAACCCCGGAACTGCACGTCCGCCTCCACGCCGACCTGGGACAGGGCGCGCTGGACCGCCTGCACGAGGCCCTGGCGAGCCATCGGGGCGAGGATCCTCTCGTCCTCCATCTCGTGCGCGACGACCGGGAGACGGTGGTGCGCGCCCGAGACGTGCGCGTCCGGGCCGGCGATGCCCTGGCCGTACTCGAATCGCAGTTCGGCGCCGGCGCCGCGTGGGTGGAGGAGAGTCACTGAGAGACTTCTGGCGGATCCTCGCCGCTTTCGTCTTGATGGCGCTGGGCTTTCTTCTGGTCATCCAGGCGCGCGCCGGACGCTCCCTCGGAGAACAGCCCGAGGTGCCCACACGCAACATCTATGCCCTGGCGACCTTGCTGCGGGAGGAGCGGGAGGCCCGTGCGAAGTTGGAGCAAGAGGTGGCCCGTCTCGGCCGGGACCTCGAAGTCTACCAGCGCGCGGCCTCGGAAGGGCAAAGCGTCACCGCGGTCATGTCCACGGAACTGGAGCGCCTCCGCCTGGCGCTGGGGTTGAAGGCCATGGAGGGCCCGGGGGTGACCGTGGCGATGGGCGACGCCGCCACTCGTCCAGCCGGCGCGAACCCGGCCGTGGTGACCTACCAGGACCTGGTGGGGGTGATCAACGAGCTGTGGGCCGCCGGCGCCGAGGCGGTGGCCGTGAACGCACAGCGCGTCAGCGCCACCACGGGCTTCGGCCAGGTGGGAGGCACCGTCGTCGTCAATCTGCAGCGGCTGACGGCGCCCTTTGTCATCACCGCCATCGGCGATCCGGCCACGTTGGAAGGCGCCCTGGCCATCCGCGGGGGACTGGTGGACGCGATGAGGGCGATCGGGCTCAGCATCACGGTCACGCGGCACGCCCGCGTGCAGGTGCCGGCTTCCCCCGGCCCCGGTCCCTTCGAGCACGCCCGCCCGGTGAAGGAATGAGCGTCCAACGCGCGGACGTGCTCATCGCCGGCGCCAGTTTCGCCGGCCTCGCCGCCGCCCGGGCCCTCGGCCCTCACGCCCTGCTCCTCGACCGCACCCCCCTGGGCGACGGGGTGACCTCGGCCTGCGGCGCTCCGGTGGCGATCGTCGAACGCATGGGCGCCCTCGCCTCCATCCGCCAGCGGCACGATCATCTGGTGATCGACGTCGAAGGCCACTCGGTCACCTGGCCGCTGCCCGAGCCGTTCTGCACCTTCGACTACCGCGAATTCTGCCGCCTCGCCTTCGAGGAGTCGGGTGCCGCTTTTCAACACGCGTCCGTGCGGGCGATCGAGGACGATCGAGTGTCCACGACCATGGGGGACCTCACGGCCTCGTTCATCATCGACGCCACGGGGCCCCGGTCAAGATTGAACGGGGCCCTGCAACAGCGGCGGCTCGCCTTCGGCATCGAGACGGAAATTCCCGCTCCGGTCAGGGACGGCCTCTTCTTCTACTTCCTCCCTGAAGTACGGGACGGTTATGCTTGGGCCTTCCCCTGCGGTCCCGTCACCCGCTTTGGCGTCTTGAGCTATCTTGGAAAGACCAAACTCCGGCCCGCGCTAGAGACGTTTCTCCGGCGATTTGGCCTGGAGTCCGGCGCGATTCACGGAGGATACCTGGCGACCGGATGGCAGCCCGCCGTGTCCCGCAATGTCTTCATCGCGGGCGACGCGGCGGGACAGTGTCTTCCTCTGACGGGTGAAGGGATCAGGACGGCGGTCCTGGCAGGAGAACACTGCGGCCGCCTCCTGCAGGCTGTTCTTGACGGAAGCGTGTCCCGGGACGTCGCCGCCGCGCGATACCGGAGGTTCGTGGGCAGGGAGCGCCGGCGCTATCGGGCGCTACTCTGGGGGACCGGCGTCGCCCTGGCACTGCCCCGGCCGTTCATCCGCGTCGCGGCCCGGGCGCTCTCCCGCCCGCAGCCACTTTCATGGTTCCTGCGGCGCTACCTCTCGATCCTCCGCCGCGGCCCCGCCGGGCAGACCGTGTGAGGATCTAAGGTCCTGGGATCCAGGCGCTCGCCGCGGCGTCCGTCCCTTTTGCGGTAACGCGCAGCAACGCTGGCTCCCCTTCCGGACCCTCCCCGGCATAGAGATTTCGGGGCGAAGACCCTCCACCCGGCGGTGCGACGATGCCGTAAAGAGCGCTTGCCCCGGGAGCGACCGTACGGGGTCCCGCTTCGACCTGCCAGACGACGGACCGCCCCGCCCGGATCACCGTGAACACGAGTTCGATCGGCGCAGGGGTGCGATTCGTCACCTCGACCGTCATCGCGTCGATGATATGAGGGACCGACCGGGCAGAGACCGCGATCACCTTCACTCCGATCGGGTTGGAGGAAGACCTGACCGTCCCGATGGCCGCCGTGAGGACGGCGACGATGAGAAGCACGACCCCGAGGAACTCCAGACGGAGGCGGGTCAGATGCCGGGATGGACGCGTCGCCACCACCGGCGAGGCGTGGTCGCGCGTTGGCTGCGGGGACACGTTGAGCATGACCCAGAGGTACGCCGGCGGGAGCCAGTAGAGGATGTAGTTGTGAAAAGATCGGTACGCCACCCACATGACGACGGCGGGAAGGATCCAGAGGGTATCCTCGAGTCGGTGGAAGTACCTCCAGTACGCCACGACCGCGGTGACGAAGGTGCCAGCAGTCAGCCCTGCATAGAGGAGGCGGGAGTCCGGAAGCCATCCCACTTTCGATAACATCGAAAGGCCGTGGCCATCCAGGACCAGGGGAGCGACGAATGGGGTCGTCACGGCACCGGCCCACGCGGCGGGATCCAGCGCGATGAACGGAGCATTGGCGGCGAAGAACGCGATCAGCGCGGGTCCCAAGAACATCCCGGCAGGCGAGGCCGCCCCCTTCGGCCGCGATTTGAGCAACCAGATGACGAGAAAGGGGAGGGCGATCCAGGGCAGGGGCTTCACCGCTGCGGCGCATCCGTAGGCAACGCCTGCCAGCGCGATGCGCCCGCGGAGAAGTGCGACCGCCGCGATCATCAGGGGGGTGACCCAGAGCCAGTCCGTGAGGCCTGAGGTGAAGGTGACGAGAAGATCCGGGTTTACCAGGAACGGAACGAACACGAGCGGTTGAAACCGCCGTGGACTCCATCGCCAGAGCATGGCGAGGGCCAGCAACTCGAACGCCAGGATCACCCAACGCAGGTCTGAGATTCCCACGGCCAGGGCGGGCACGAAGATCAGAAAGTGTAGCGCAGGGTAGGCGACGAGCCGGGCGATTGGCTTTCCATCCGTGGTATGGGTGATTAGGGACGGCGGAAAACCCAGACGCTGGACGTCCTCGATCACCGCGGCGGTCTCGACCGTGTACGGGTTGCGTCCACGGAGCGTCTCCTCCGCGGCGATGTGGGAGAGGACCATGGTGTCGGCCCGATAGCGTGGGTAGTATACGGTGACCTCGACGGCAAACCAGATGACCACCCCCGCCAGGACCGCGATGAGCATCCAGATGCGCGCCACGCGTTCGTGCTCTTGCCGCAGCGTGGCCGCGCCAAGACCTGACGCCAGGGCGGTCAGGTACACGCCGACAACGACGGGGAGCCAGATCACCCGCGTGGTCGCGGCGGGGACGATCCGAAAGCCGACCCACAGGAGCCAGCTCGCCAGGACGAGGAGACCGAGTCGGAGGATGAAGCGAGACGCGCCTGGCGTCTCTCTCATTACGTGGCTAATCTTC
The DNA here is from genome assembly GCA_036004665.1 of bacterium. Taxonomy (GTDB): domain Bacteria; phylum Sysuimicrobiota; class Sysuimicrobiia; order Sysuimicrobiales; family Humicultoraceae; genus JACQGZ01. Next base: position 88,849 of record DASYRG010000029.1, read on the forward strand.
TCGTGCGACGGTGGCGGCCCCTCTTCGCGGGCGGTCTCTAGAGTTGAGCACTCTCTTCTGTAGTATCCTAGAGAAGAAGCGCCGGGGTGATGGAACAGGGATACATGACGGCCTCAAAAGCCGTTGGGGCGCAAGCCCCGTGCGGGTTCGACTCCCGCCCCCGGCACCACAGTCGCTGAGATATCCTTCCTTGCAACCCGCAACCTCACTCCTGTAACTGCTTGCGGACGATCAACTGCTGCTTCCCTTCACGGAAGATCCTAAAGCCAGCGGCGAGGTACATTGTAAGCGTACCGTGGTAGCCTCCCGCGTCGGACCTGGTCTCGCGAGGCGGGTAGGCCTCCGCCGTTGTCAGCCCCTCGCGCCGAAAGCCTTCGCACGCAGCGTCGAGGAGGCGGGCGGCGACGCCCTGGCGACGATAGGGCGGGGCGATCACAAAGCAGTAGACAGACCCCACGCGCTCGGCGTCCTCCACGTGTAACTCCGTGTCGGCCATAACGCCGGCTAGCGATAGCCGCGGGGCGGCGTGGCACCAGCCGATTGGTTGACTCCCCGCGTACGCCAGATAGCCGTGGGCTTGCCCGCTTCGAATTAGCTCGCTCTTGTTTCTCCGATTCTGCTCGGCGGTGCGCCGATTCCATTCCTCGGGCGTCCCGGTGAAGTGGGCCTCCATGCAATAGCAGGACGCCCAGAAGGGATTGTCCCGGAAGCCTTCACGATCGAAGAACTGGAGGAACTCGTCCAACCGTTCGGGGCCAAGGGGCCGGATCTCCAGATCGGCCGGCAGCGGTGTCGTCTGGCCATCCCAACGGGCCATCTGCGCGCGGCGCGCTAGGACCGCCCGCAGCGCCTCGTCAGGGAGTTTCCAGTGAGCATGCGCCTCCTCGACGTGCTCCCGGAGGACGACGAACAAGGCGGCATCATCCACCGCGTCCAGTTGGACCCCGCACAGACAGCGCAGTGACTCCATCGTCAACTCCCTCGTGACTCGTCACGCTATCCCGCCTGAGGACGCGAGCGGATACACTCAGCGTACATGGACGCGCGGAGGTTGTCAGGAACTTCCGGAACTCCCAGGCGGGCCCTCCGTCTAAGGGGGCGGATGCAGGACGCGACGCAGATGCACCAGGCAGCGAGGGGAGGCGCGGCGCCGGCGCGGGAGGGAAAGGTCCCTCTCGACCCGCAGGAGGCCGCCCTGATCGCGCGCAGCCAGGGCGGGGATCTCCAGGCCTTCGACCGGCTCGTGGCGGCGCACGAGGACCGAATCTATCACGCCGCCTATCGCATCACCGGGAACGCCGACGATGCGCGCGACGCCGCCCAGGAGGCCTTCCTGAAGGCATTTCGGGCGCTGCCCCGCTACCGCCATGAGTCGGCCTTCAGCACCTGGCTGCACCGTATCGCCGTCAACGCCTCTCTGGATCTGGTGCGACGGCGTCCGCACGTGCCCCCGCTGCCGCTGGAAGACGTGGCGCTGCCGGCCTCGGTGGGCAACCCCGAACCCGAGGCGGAGCGGAGCGACCTGCAGCGGCGCGTCCACCAGGCGCTCGGGCGGCTGCCGCATGATCACCGCGTCATCATCGTCCTACGGGATCTGCAGGGTCTGGCCTACGAGGAGGTTGCGGAGGTCCTGCGCATTCCCATCGGCACGGTCCGTTCCCGGCTCTCCCGGGCGCGCGAGGCGCTACGCGTCCTTCTGATCGATCTGGCCCCTGGGTCCAGCGCCACGGAGGAACACTCATGATGACTCATCCCCTCGTGGAAATCCTCTCGGGGTACCTAGACGGACAAGTCGCGGCCGAAGAGCGCCGCCGGATCGAGGCCCACCTGGCCGAGTGCGCCACATGTCGGGAGACCCTGGGCGGGCTCCGGCAGACCGTGGCGGCGGTGCAGGGGCTGGAGCAGGTCGGCGTGCCCGCAGGATTGCGGGCCGCGGTGATCGCGCGCCTCGAGGGAGAGCAGGCGTCCCGCGGGAGAGATAGCGTCGTGCGGAGATGGCTGGCCGTCCTGCGGCCGCCCACCTGGCGGACGGCCGTCGCGGCCGCAGCCGTTGTCCTGGTGGGTCTCTTCTCGATCAACCTGCTCGGGCAGTTCACGGGACGGAATCAGCAGTTCGCCGCGCGCGACGCCGGAGAGGGACAGTCCCGCCGCGCGCTGGAGGGTGGGGACCGACCGAACAGCCGCCCCATCGCGGGAGTGCAGCCCGTTGGCACCGCCGCGCCGGGGTCGCAGGCGCCCGCCGCGCGTACTCCTGCCGCGCCGGGGGTCAGCCGGCAGACGATCGGCCGCCAGATCGTCCATGGCGCGACGCTTGGGGTCGAGGTTGTCAGCTTCGAGGACGGCTCCCGCGCCCTGGTGCGGATCGCCGAATCGACCGGTGGCTTCGTCTCCGATTCCACGGCCGCGCAGGCGGAGCCGCCGTCGGGCACCTTCACGCTCCGCGTCCCCGCCTCCCGGTTCAGCGAGGCGCTCGAGCAGGTCGAGGCGCTGGGCAAGGTGACCGGCCGCCAGGTGCGCGGCGAGGACGTCACGGAGGAGTTCGTCGACCTGCAGGCGCGCATCAGAAACCTGGAGGCTCACGAGCGGCAGCTCATTACCTTCATGGATCGGGCGACGCGTGTGCCCGACCTCCTGGCGATCGAACAGGAACTCACCCGCGTGCGCGGTGAGATCGAGCAGCTGACCGGCCGGCTGCGCTTCCTGGCCAACCGTGTGGAGATGTCCACGATCCAGGTCACGCTGCGGGAGAAAGGCAAGCAGGGCGGCGCGATCTGGGATTTCGGCGCCTCTCTCCTCAAGGTCCGGGCGGCCTTCCTGGGCACCGTTCGCCAGGTACTGGTCGGCGCGGAGCGTCTGCTCGTGCTGGCCGGCGCTCTGGTCCCGCTGGCGATCCTGGTGATGGCCGGCTGGTGGGTGATCCGCCGCGTCGTCCACCGCGGGGTGGGTGCCGCCTAGCCTCTCTCGCAGACGCCGACGCCCTCGCCTGCCGGAGGGCAACCAGGCCCGGACCCGAACCTAGCAGCGTGCGCCTGATCGTCACGGGGATCCTGATGGTGATCCTCGCCGTCATGGTCCCTCCCGCATCGTCGCAGGTGGATTTCCTCTTCAGGCACGGCTTCGCCGCGGGCGACGTGACGCCAGCGTCGGCCGTCCTTTGGACGCGCCGGCCTCCGCCCCTGGAGGTAACCGCGCAGGTGTCGTCCGACCCACAGTTCAGATCCCTGGTCTTCAGCGCAGAGGCGGCGCCGTCTGCCGAGCGGGGCGGCTTTCTCAAGTTCACGGCGACGGGGCTGCGACCGGCCACGCGCTACTACTATCGCTTTCAAGTCGCCGGCAGCGTCTCGTCTGAAACCGGCACTTTCGTTACCGCTCCCGCCCCTGAGAGCCGCGCGGATGTGCGCCTGGCCTTCTCCGGTGACATCGACAGCACCAACTGGTCCAAGGGATCCCCCTATTCCTTTGGCCTGCTGGAGACGCTGGCCGCGGAGCCGCTCGACCTCTTCCTGCTCATCGGCGACACGATCTACGCCGACTCTGGACTGGCATCGCAGCCCGCCCGGACGCTGGCGGAGTATCGCGCCAAGCACCTGGAAGCCCGCGGCCTGCCCTCGCTGCAGCGCCTGATGCGGCGGACGCCTCTGATCGTCATCTGGGACGACCACGAGGTGCAGAACGATTTCGACCGTGAGACGGTCGACCCGGCCCGATTTGCGGCCGGGCACCAGGCCTTCCTCGAGGCCTGGCCCATCGCCCAGCAGCCCGACGGACGTCTCTACCGCACGCTGCGGTACGGCCGGGAGGTGGAGATCTTCGTCCTCGACCTCCGCTCCTACCGCACCCGTCAGGTGAACAAGACCCCCGCCTGCATGAATCCTCCGGGGAGCCGGCGCCCCGATCTGGCGCCGACGCTGCCGCAATCGCTGCGCTCCTTCTTTGCGGTGGTTACCTCATCGCTGGCGCAGCCGGCTTCGGCGGCCTGTTTGCGGGCGCTGGCCGATCCGGGCCGCACGATGCTCGGGGCGGTGCAGAAGACGTGGCTGAAGGAACGCCTCCAGCGCAGCGATGCGACGTGGAAGGTGATCGTCTCAGAGGTGCCGGTGCAGGAGTTCTTCGCGTTTCCTTATGATCGGTGGGAGGGCTACGCGGCGGAGCGGGCCGAACTCCTCCGCTTCATTCGGGGCGCTGGCATCACAAACGTGGTCTGGCTCAGCGCCGACATGCACGCGGTGCTGGTGAACGACGTGCGGTTGTCCACCTTTCCTGCGCCCGACCCGACGGGTATGAAGGAGGTGGTGGCCGGTCCCATCGCTACCGCGCCCTTCGGCCGGGAACTCGATCTCTTCTTCGGATCGGGGCTCGCTCCCGCGTTCGGCGCCTTCCTCACCAGCCCGCTGCCGCAGGGGGTGGGGGCCGCCTGCGCCGTGCTCGACCGCCCCACGTACGCGCTCCTAGAGGTAAGCAGTGCCTCCGGTACCCTCACGATTACCGCGAAAGATACGGCCGCCCGTCCCGTCTGCCGTACGCCACTCACTCTCAGGGCGGGCCGATAAGGCATCGCACATCTTATCCAACCGTCGCCTCGTGAGGCAGCCCCTTTTCCCGTAAGAGCCGACGGTAGATTTCCAGAGTAGCGCTTATGACACGGGCCTCGTTGAACTCAGCCAGCGCGATCCGGCGACTCTCCTTTCCGAACCGGGCACGAAGCTCACGGTCCTGTATGAGCAGTCGGACGCGATCCCACAAACTCTCAGGGTCGCCTGGCGGGACCAAGAACCCATTCACGCCATCTCTTACCACTTCCCGGCAACCGCGGATGTCCGTCAGAACAAGTGGTCGACCCATCGTTGCCGCTTCCACGGCAGAACGGGGAAATCCCTCGCGGTGTGAGGGCAGGACGAAGACATCCATGGCCGCCAGGAGATCTGGGATGTCGGTCCGCATCCCAAGAAATCGCACCGTGTGGGTGTGCTCCAGGGTTTGGATCACATGAGAAGGGACAGCGTCTGGGACCCCGGGCTCATTCGGCCCAATGGCCACGACTGTGACATCCGGAAGATCGCGGCGCAGACGTTGAGCCATGGCGAAGAACTCTCGGTAGCCCTTCTCCCAGACAAGTCGGCCCACCGTTCCTACAACGATTGCCCCCTGGGGAATGCCCAGTCGTCTGCGGACGGCAGGCCCGCTAATCCGGTCTGGATCGAAGGTCTGCAGGTTCACGCCATTGCCGAGTCGGGCTGAGCGAGTGCGTTGAACCACTCCCAGCCCGCGCAGGAGGTCAAGGTCTTCGCCACTCTGGCAAAGTTCGAAATCAACCAGCCGTGCAGCTGTTCGCTCGAAGAATAGGATGGGCGCCCGGCGGCGACGCGGCCAGTCCACCCAGATGACACCATGGAACGTATTCACGACGATCGGGACGCGCGCAAGCCGCGCGGCGATCGGCCCAAGAATCCGCACTTTGGGAGTATGCGTGTGGAGGATGATCGGTCGCTGTCGGCGCAACGCCCGTACCAGGCTGACGAGGGCGACAACGTCCCTTCCAGGGCTCCACTGGCGTTCGATCGAGGGAACGGCGGCGTGTGCGATGCCGTCGGCATCAAGATCCCCCACCCACGGCCCCGGCGCGCTCATACCTACGACGTCAAAACCCGCCGCCCGAAAGGCCAGGAGCTGGTCTTTGAGGAGGAACCGCAGGCTAAGATCTGCCGACGTGAGATGGATCAGACGGACCGGTGGAAATCGGTGGGGGACACCGCCCCTGGCGTTGCTTCTCGACTCAAGAGGGTTCGGCGCGATGGTGGGGCTGTTCCCGCACGTCCGAATCGATTCTCTCCGTGAAGAGGGGCCCGCAGTTCCCGTTCACACATTTGCCCGTGTCAAGTGAGAACTCGTAATGATGGGCCAGGCAGCGGATGATCCGACCGGGAAGCACTTCACCGGTATCAAGCAGATCATTGCGCGCGTGGGGGCAATGGCGTTGGATGTGGTAGGTCTGACCCTCAGCGTGAACGGTGATCCGATCCACGAAGGTCATGCCGATTTCGAAGCGCTCCACGGCCTCGAACGCCGCTGCGTGAGCAAACTTCAAGAGGCCAAGCAGGTGGTCGTTGTAGACATCGGGTTCGCGCCAGGCGCGGAACCGTAGAGTCAGAAAGAAGTCTTCCCATGGTGTGCGTCCGTCGAGGATCGCCGCTAACCAGCGAGAGGCGAAGTGATAGCCGTACTGGCAGGAGCCCGGCTCCTGGTAGACTCCTTCCTTGCCGGGCCGGAAGTCCACGGCCCATCTCCCGCCACCAGGCCCCTCGATCGCAAATTCCACCCGCATATTGATCTTTTGATTGAAATACTCGCTCATCGACAGGATTCGATTGAAGTACGTCTGGAAGGGGATCCATAAGGAGTCTGCTGGCTCTGGATACCGGGCGAGCACACAGCGAATCTGATCCTGCCTTCGACTCGCATAGGCTTCGAGATACGGCCAACGATCCGGGACAGAGAAGGCGACCGACTCCGGGCTGGTCTCCTTGATCTGTGTTTCAATGTCCCAAGTGTCTCCCGGCAAGAGGACGATCACATTTGGGAAGCCGCGTTTGCCCAGCCACGCTGCTGACTGCAGTTGGTCGGGAAAGATCCCTTCATCCATCTCGGCATTGTGGGGGAAGAGTTCCGGATCCAGGAAGCATGGCGGGCCGGCGAATGGGAGCGCAACGATGGGATCGACGACGCGAACCGCGCGGGCAGCATATCCGAGCTTCGCCAAGCGCTTCCGGGATGCCAGCTCCTTCCGGCGCTCTGGAGGGTACTCATAACACATTGGGTACCAAGACGCCCCGGCGGTCTGGAGCGCGAACAGGTGGATCCTCCCACCCACTGTGGTGCGGATCATGCGCAGCTGCATTGGAGACAACCGCGCGTCGTTCATATCGAGAAGAGTGTACCCATCGCCCTGGATGACGATGGCGGCATCATGGTTCATCGGTGACTCTTCCGGCACAAAGAAAACCAGGGTATTCTCGGCGACTTCCACCGGATCCCAGGGGGCTGCTTCGATGACCTCACGGTGCCCGCCAGCCAGCACTTTGCGCCTCAATGCTGGGGAGGGGTAGCGGGGGATTACAACAGGGATCCGGGAGGGAATCTGCGAGAGCGTCCATGTATCGACGTGATCCAGATGTTCGTGCGAGATCACGACCGCTGTCGCCTGGAACGTTTCAGGCCTAGCCAGGTGCGCGTTTTCCGGGTACTGGAACCAGGAAGCCTGAAACGCGCCCTCGGGAGAAAGCCATGGATCGACTAGGAGGGAAGCCTTCTTTAACGTCACCTCAAGACCAGCATGACCCAATGCCGTCACGCGCATTCGCGGCACCCTGGGGTCGGGACCCCCTCTGAGGTGAGCAAGACTGGACTTCTGAGGGGTTCGTTCACCACGAGAGACTTCCTTCATGGCCCCAGACCGTGGTTCGCCCGCCATCAAGCACAGCCCAGCCGCACGACGATTCTGGGGCGTTGTTATACTGATTCCTGGGGATCCCGCGTTGCCGAAGAAACTCGTCCTGCTCGACACGAACGGGCTCGTCTACCGCGCCTTCTTCGCCCTCCCGTACTTCACGACGGTCGACGGCCGGCCCACGAACGCCGTCTACGGCTTCACCAGCATGCTGCTCAAGGTCCTCGAAGAGGAGACGCCGGAGTACATCGCCGCCGCCTTCGACAAACCCGTCCCCACCTTCCGCCACAAGGCCTACGAGGGGTACAAGGCACAGCGTGAGCGAATGCCGGACGACCTGCGGCCGCAGTTCGCGCTCAGCCGCGAGGTGCTGGAAGCGTTCCAGATCCCGATGTTTGGCGTGGACGGGTATGAGGCGGAGGACGTCATCGCGGCGATCGCCCGGCAGGCGGTGGAAGAGGGGCTCGAGGTCGTGATCGTCAGCGGGGACCTCGACCTGCTGCAGGTCGTCCGTCCCGGTATCAGAGTAATGATCACGAGCCGCGGGGTGACGGAGACGACGGTCTACGACGAGGAGGCCGTGCGCCGCCGCTTCAATTTCGAGCCCGGCCAGCTCCCCGACTATAAAGCGCTGAAGGGAGACACCACCGACAACATCCCCGGGGTGCCGGGGGTCGGCGAGAAGACGGCGAGCGCGCTCGTCGGACAATTCGGTTCGGTGGAGGCGCTGCTGGACCGCCTCGCCGAGGCCCCGCCGAAGTTGCGGGAGCGTCTCGCGCAGCGAGCCGAGCAGATCCGTCAGAGCAAACATCTGGCCACCGTGGTGGACGCTCCGCTGGAGTGGGACTGGGAGGAGCTGCGCCGCCGCTCGCCCGAGCTGAAGCGGATCGACGCGTTGTTCCGAGTCCTGGAGTTCAAGACGCTGCTTGAGCGGCTGGGCGCGGTGCCGGCAGAGACGCCGCCCGAGGGGGAGTACCGGCAGGTCGCGACGGCACCGGAGCTGTTGGCAGAGGTGGAGGGCCGCAGCCGCGCAGCGGCGCGGTTGATCCGCGGGCCCGGCCATCCGCTGGTTGCGCCGTTGCTGGGCGTTGCCCTCGCCGGAGAGGGTGGACGCACCGCCTACCTCCCGATCGCCGGCGCGCTCCCTCAGGAGCTGGCCGGATGGCTGGCGGACCGCCGCATCGCCAAGGTCAGCGGTGACGTGAAGGCGGACCACCACACCCTCTCCAGGATGGGGATCACTCCGGGGGGCTGGGACTTCGACGTCGCCATCGCCGCATATCTGCTGAACCCCGGCAAGCGCACCCACACCCTGGAGACGGCGGCCTGGGAGTTTCTCAACTGGCGGTTGGGGGAGGAGGCAGCCGACGCCAGCGCCACCACCGGCAAGAGCGGGAAGGCCGGCAGGGGCGGCAAAGGCACGAACGACGCGTTGCCGCTCAACACCGCCGCGCAGGCAGGCAAGGCCGCGGACGCGCTGATCCGCCTCCATCCCATTGTGGAGAGCCGCATGCGGGAGCGCGAGGTCGCCGGCCTCTTTGAGGACATTGAGATGCCGCTGGCCGGCGTGCTGGCGGAGATGGAGCGGGCGGGGGTGCGCGTGGATGTGCCCTACCTACGCCGCCTCGACGAAGAGCTGGTCGGCCGGATCGACGCCCTCGCCGCCGAGATCCACGGGCTGGCGGGCACGGAGTTCAACATCGGCAGCCCCAAGCAGCTGGCCTTCATCCTCTTCGACAAACTCCAGCTGCCGGCGCTGAAGAAGACTAAGACCGGCCTCTCTACCGACCAGGACGTGTTGGAGTACCTGGCCGGGCAGCACGAGATCGCGGCGAAGATCGTCGAGCACCGTGAACTGGTGAAGCTGAAGAATACCTACGTGGATGTCCTGCCGCGGCTGGCCGACCCACAGACGGGACGCGTGCACACCACCTTCAACCAGACCCTCGCCGCCACCGGTCGTCTCTCCAGCGTCGAGCCGAACCTGCAGAACATCCCCATCCGCACCGAGGTGGGGCGGCAGATCCGCCGCGCCATTATCCCGGGCGACGGCGCCGTGCTGCTGGGGGTGGACTACTCCCAGATCGACCTGCGTGTGCTGGCGCACATCACGGAAGACCCCACCTTGCTGGAGGCGTTTGCGCGGGACGACGACGTGCACGCGGTCACTGCGGCGGAGGTGTTCAACGTGCCCCGCGACGGCGTCACGCCTGAACTGCGCCGCCGGGCCAAGGTGATCGTCTTCGGCGTCGCCTACGGCATGTCGGACTACGGCCTGGCGGTGCAGCTAGGGATCAGCAGGGCGGAGGCCAAAGCGGCCATCGAACGCTACTACGCCCGCTATCCGAAGGTGCGCGAGTACATGATCCGGGTGGTGGAGCAGGCCCGCCGCGACGGCTACGTCACCACGCTGCTCAACCGCCGCCGCTACCTCACCGACCTCTTCAGCCGCAATCGGGCGGTGCGGGAGGCGGCCGAGCGCACCGCCATTAACACGCCCATACAGGGCTCTAGCGCCGACATCATCAAAAAGGCGATGATCGAGATCGCCCACGACGTGCTGCCCCGGTGGGCGGCGGTGCGGATGACCCTGCAGATCCATGACGAGCTGCTCTTCGAGGTCCCGCCCGATCGCGTGGCCGCCGCCGCCCGCGACATCCAGGAGGTCATGGAGGCGACCTACCCGCTGAAGGTGCCCCTGCGCACCGACGCCAAAGCGGGGCCGAACTGGGCCGACTGCGAGCCGCTGCGTGCCGGCGGAAGCGGGCCTGCCCGCACCCGGGCGCCGGCCGGTCGCGCGGGGGCCGCCACCAACAGCTGAATGGCCCGTGTGATCGGGCTCACCGGCGGCCTGGCCAGTGGAAAGAGCGCCGTGGCCGCGATCCTGCGCGCACTCGGCGCGACCGTGATCAGTGCTGACGCCATCGCCCGAGAGATCGTCGGGCCCGGGACGGCCGCCCTCGCAGAGATCACCAGGGTGTTTGGGCCCGACGTCCTTGGCGCCGACGACAGGCTTGACCGCGCCCGCATGGCAGCCCGCATCTTTGCCGACCCCGAGGCCCGTGCCCGGCTGAACGCGATCACCCATCCCCGCATCCGCGACCGGATACACCAGGAGGTGGAGCGGGCGCAGCGTACCCTGGCGCCGGAGGACGTGATCGTCCTCGACATCCCGCTGCTGCTGGACACCGCCTCGCGCGAGACCTTTCTCCTCGACGGGGTGATCGTCGTCTCCCTCGATGAGGCGGCGCAGCTCGAGCGCCTCCGCCGCCGCAACGGGCTCGGGGAGGAGGAGGGCCGGCGCGCGCTGGCGGCGCAGCGGCCCCTCCGTGAGAAGGTCGCCGAGGCCGACTGGGTAATCGACAACAGCGGAACCCCCGACGAGACGCGCCGCCAGGTCGAGACCCTCTGGCGCCGCCTCACCGCCTGAGTCCCCGCACCTCCTCCAGGGAACCCTAACTCTCCCTCATCCGTAAGAGTTAGCGCAGGGGCACGTTCGGTGTCGACTTGAGGCTGATTTTGTTGGGTAATAGAGACTTTGATCAGCGCCAAGACGCTGGTAAGTAAGGTGCAGAAGTCGGTGGGGAGGACACTGCAATGCTGACTCGTCTGTCAATCATTCTCCTGACCGCGGCCCTCGCCGCCGGTGTCATACCTGCTCCGGCCGCGGCTCAGTCGACCAGGATCATCATTGACGGGTCCCCCGTCTTCTTCGACCAGCCCCCGGCGGTGATCGGAGGGCGGGTCCTCGTGCCTCTGCGCGGCGTCTTCGAGCGCCTGGGGGCCTTCGTGCAGTGGGATCAACAGTCCAACACCGTCACCGCGGTCCGCGGGGACACCCAGGTGATGCTCGTAATCGGCAGCCGGCAGGCTACCGTGAACGGGCGGGCCCTCATCCTGGACGTGCCGGCCCTCATCGTTGGCGGCCGCACCCTGGTGCCGCTGCGGTTCGTCAGCGAGGCCATGGGCGCGCGCGTGGACTGGGATGCCGGCAGCCGGACGGTCTTCATCACTTCATCTACCGTCGGCCAGCCGCCCTTCCCGCAGCAGCCGCCGCCTCCCTTCCCGCCGCTCCCCAGGCCCACTATCACACCGCAGCCGCCACCACCACAGGCGGCCGTGGTTGAGGGTACGGTGGTGCGCGTGGAGGCCTCGGGGCAGCGCATTCACGTCCAGCGCGCCAATCTGATCCACACCTTCCTGGTCACCCCGGACACGGCCATCACCCGCATTGACGTGGACACCAACCGGGGCGGCTCGATCAGCCTATCCGAGGTGCGCAGCGGCGACTTCGTCCGCGTCACCGCCGATACCGCCAGCCGGGCCATCCTCATCCGGGTGATGGTCCGCGAGGTCAACGGGCGGATCGACGCGCTGACAACCCGCGCCATCGTCCTGACCAACGGCCAGACGTTCGTCCTCTCCGACGACGTGCGCTTCAGCGCCGACGGCCGCGAGGTGCCGCGCGAGGCCCTGCGCGCCGGGATGGAGGTGACGCTGCGGATCAACCCGCAGACGCAGGAGGTCACCGAAGTGGCCGCGCGCGGCCAGGTGGCCTTGCCCGCGCCGACCCTGACGCCCCCGGCCACCGCCGTCCGCATCAGCTTCTTCACGCACAGCGCCGACGAACCGGTGCGGGCGGGCCAGACGATCACCGTCACCCTGCGGGGGAACTCCGGCGGCACGGCCGCCTTTGACATCTTTGGCGTGGTCAGCGGCGTGGAGATGCGGGAGATCGAGCCGGGCGTCTACCGGGGCGCCTACGTGGTCCGGCCCGGCGACAACGTGGTCGGGGCGGCCGTCTTCGGCCACCTCCGCCTCGGCAACCAGCAGGCGCCGATTGTTCAGGCCGGCAACCCGGTCACCATCGACTCGCTGCCGCCCGTGATCATTCAGCGCTTCCCCCAGGGTCTCTCCACCGTGACCAATACACGCCCCAACATCCTGGTCACCTACAACGACCGGGGCGGCTCGGGCATCAGGACGGAGGCGGTGCGGCTCTTCGTCAACGGCGTGGACGTCACGGCCCGCGCCACCGTGTCCGAGACCGCCGTGGCCTACAATCCTCCGGAGACTCTCTCCGGGCAGGTCAGGGTCCGGCTCGTCCTCGTCGACCGGGCGGGCAACCGCCTGGATGACGACTGGCCGTTCACGATCGCGACGGTCCAGGGGTCGCTGATCAACTCGGTCACCGTCAATCCCACCACTCCGCTCTCAGCAGGTCAGGTACTGACGGTCACGGTCACGGGGCAGCCCGGGGCAGTGGCGACCTTCAGCATCGAGGGCGTGATCGGCGCGCAGAACGTGGCGATGACGGAAGCGCCGAACCAGCCGGGTGCCTACTTCGGCAGTTACACGGTGCGGGCGGGGGAGAACGTGCAGAACGCGAAGATCACCGTCACCCTGACCAGGGGCGGCCTGACCAGCCGCTCCGAGGCCAGCGCACGCTTGACGATCGTGACCGCCGGGGTTGCGCCGCCAACGATCACTTCTCCGGCTGCCGGGTCCACGGTGGGTCAGCCGATCGTCATCAGGGGCAAAGCACCGTCGGTGCATCAGGTGATCGTCCGCGTCGACTACCGCGGCTCTGTACTGCTGTTCAACCTCCAGGGCACGTATGGACAGGTCGCGACGACTTCGGATGGCAACGGCAACTGGCAGGTGACGATCAACCAATCCATCCGCGTCCAGGGCGCTGAACTCACCATTATCGCCTGGGCGGTCGATGCAGCAGGCCGCCGGTCCGAGCCTACGGTCATCAGGGTCCGGCAGGGCTAGAAGGTCGGTCCGGGGATCGAGAGACCGGGGCCCGCAGGGGCGGCCCCGCTGTCTCATTGAAAGAGCGACCGGCCCCGGCGGCGGACAGCGTCCTCCCAGGCCCACGTTACCGCCTCATGGGGGTCCCGCGTGCGCTTGATCGGGGCCGAAGGGAGCCCGCCGCGTGAGACCTCCCAGGTGTCCACGCCGATGACGGGCAGCCCGATTTTCAGCGCGTGGCCGAGTTCCGAGAGGGTGCCGTAGCCGCCGCCGACCGCGATCACCGCCTCGGCCCCGCGGACGACCAGGATGTTGCGGCCTTCGCCCAGGCCCGTGGGGAGGGGGATCGTGACATAGCGGTTGGCGTCTTCGGCTGCGTCGGTGGGAAGGACACCGACGACCACCCCGCCCGCTGCCGCGGCGCCGCGGCAGGCCGCCTCCATCACCCCGCCCATGCCCCCGCAGATGACCACGCCGCCCCGACGGGCGATCTCCCGGCCGATTGTCTCGGCCGCGTCCTCCAGAGAAGAGGAGGTCTGGCGCTCGCCAATGACGGCAATCCGGACCGGGCGGTCCGGAGGAGGCTGCATCAGGGGCCTGGTGGGGGACTACGCCGGGCGGACGTTCGTGGCCTGCGGTCCCTTCTGTCCCTGCGTGATCTCGTACTCGACCTTCTGCCCTTCTGAAAGGGTCCGGTACCCCTCCATCTGGATCGCCGAGTGGTGCACGAAGACGTCCTTCCCGCCCTCGTCGGGCGTGATGAACCCGTAGCCCTTCTCGGCATTGAACCACTTGACCGTCCCACGAGCCATCCCTGTCGCCTGCCTTTCCTGAAAGTACTCCCTTTGCCTGGCCCCCCATGATTCGAGGGACCCCCCCGGCAACCCTACCGCCGCCCCGCGGCCCTCGACTCCGGCCGGTTCTTTCCGGGCCCTTAGGGGGGAGGGTGGCTGGCTGCCGAACGCCGATGATACAATCACTTTATGCCTACGTTTAGACTGGTCACCGAAATGGCGCCCCGCGGCGATCAGCCCGAGGCCATCGAAGGACTCATCGAGAGCCTGGAGACGGGGAATCGCTGGACGACGCTCCTGGGAGTCACGGGATCTGGCAAGACGCGCACAATCGCGTCCGTTATCGAGCGGATGCAGCGGCCCACCCTCGTGATCGCCCACAACAAGACCCTCGCCGCGCAGCTCTATGGTGAGTTCCGGGAGTTCTTTCCCGAGAACCCCGTGCGCTACTTCGTCTCGTACTATGACTACTACCAGCCCGAGGCCTACGTTCCCCAGACCGACCTCTACATCGCCAAGGACGCCTCCATCAACGACGAGATCGACCGTCTTCGCCACGGCGCCACCAAAGCGCTGATGGAGCGGCGGGACGTCATCGTTGTGGCCTCCGTCTCTTGCATCTACGGCCTCGGCCGGCCCACAGACTATAAGGAAGTGATGCTGCTCATTCGCAAGGGGGAACGGCGCTCGCGCGAGGACATCCTGCGTCGCCTGGTGGACATCCAGTACGAGCGCAACGACGTCGATTTCGCCCGAGGCCGCTTCCGGGTGCGCGGCGATGTCATCGAGGTGCACCCGGCGTACGAGGAGCGGGCGGTGCGAGTGGAGCTGTTTGGGGACGAGGTGTCCCGCATCCTCGAAGTGGATCCGCTCACCGGCGAGGTCGGCGAGGACAAGCCGGTGGTGGCGATCTGGCCGGCCAAGCACTGGGTCACGACGGAGGAGCGGCTTGAGCGCGCACTGCAGACGATCGAGGGGGAACTGCAGGAGCGGATCGCCTGGTTCAAGACGCAGGGGAAACTGCTGGAAGCGCAGCGGCTGGAGTTCCGCGCCCGCTACGACATGGAACTGCTGCGGGAAACCGGGACCTGTCCCGGCATCGAGAACTACTCCCGCCATCTGGACGGGCGCAATCCCGGGGAGCGCCCGGGCTGCCTGCTCGACTACTTCCCGCACGATTTTCTGCTGATTCTTGACGAGAGCCACGTCACGATTCCGCAGATCAAAGGGCAGGTCGAGGGGGACCGTACCCGCAAGCAGAACCTGGTCGACTATGGCTTTCGTCTGCCTTCGGCCTTCGACAACCGCCCGCTCTCCTGGGGGGAGTTCGAGCCGATCATCCACCAGGCGATCTGCGTCTCCGCCACTCCTGCGCCCTTCGAGTACGAGGTCAGTGCAAAGGTGGTCGAGCAGGTGGTTCGCCCGACCGGGCTGGTCGACCCGCACGTGGAGATCCGGCCAGCCCGAGGTCAGATCGATGATCTGATCGCCGAGATCAAAGCCCAGGTCGAGAAGGGCGAGCGCACCCTGGTTACCACCCTGACCAAACGCATGGCGGAGGACCTCAGCGCATATCTTCAGGAGATGGGGTTGCGGGTGCACTACCTGCACGCGGAAGTCGAGACATTGGAACGGGTACAGATCTTGAAGGACCTCCGGTTGGGCACCTATGACGTCCTCGTCGGGATCAACCTGCTGCGCGAGGGGTTGGACCTCCCGGAAGTCTCTCTCGTGGCGATCCTGGACGCCGACAAGGAAGGGTTCCTGCGCTCCGAGACGTCGCTGATCCAGACGATGGGGCGGGCCGCGCGTCACATCTCGGGCCGCGTGCTGCTCTACGCCGACGAGGTCACCGAGTCGATGAAGCGCGCCATCGACGAGACCAACCGGCGCCGGGCGATCCAGGTCACGTACAATGAGGAGCATGGCATCACTCCGCAGTCGATCACCAAGCCCATCCGCGATTTGATCGACATCCAGCAGGTGGCCGAGGAGATGGCCGAGTACCAGCCCGCTCCGGCGAGCGAGGTGCTGACCGCTCAGGAACTGATCAAGCTGGCGGAGACGCAGCGAGCGAAGGTCCCCTGGTCGGTAGCCCGGTTGCTGATGCTCTCCCCGGCCGAACTCGAGCAGACGATCGAGGCGCTGGAGCGCGAGATGGTCCGGGCGTCCGCCAACCTGGAGTTCGAGAAGGCCGCCGTCCTGCGCGATCAGGTGAAGGAACTCCGGGTGGGCCTGGGCGAGCCCTTCTTCGCCCCGGGCCGGCGGGGACGGGGCGGCAACGGCCGGGGCCGGGGGAGAGGGGCGATGGTCGCCCGGGGAGGTCGCCGTGGAGGGTACAGGGGCCGATAACTGATGCCGCTTGATCGGATCGTCGTGCGCGGGGCGCGCGAACACAATCTGAAGAACGTCACGGTCGAGATTCCGCGGGACCGGTTCGTGGTCCTCACCGGCATCTCCGGATCGGGGAAGTCTTCACTCGCCTTCGACACCATCTACGCGGAGGGACAGCGTAAGTACGTCGAGTCGCTCTCGGCCTACGCCCGCCAGTTCCTCGGGCTGATGGAGAAGCCGGACGTTGACTACATCGAAGGCCTCTCCCCGGCGGTCTCCATCGACCAGAAGGGCGCGCCCCGGAACCCGCGCTCGACGGTCGGCACCGTTACGGAGATCTACGACTACCTCCGCCTGCTCTATGCGCGCATTGGCCAGCCGCACTGTCCCATCTGCGGCAAGCCAATCAGCCGCCAGAGCCGCGAGCAGATCGTCGACCGGGTCCTCCTCCTGCCGGAGGAGAGCCGCATTCAGGTCCTGGGGCCGATCGTGCGCGGGCGCAAGGGTGAGTACCGGCAGCTCTTCGACGATCTCCGCCGGCAGGGCTTCGTCCGGGTGCGCGTCGACGGGTCGGTCTACGACCTGAGCGAAGAGATCCCCCTCGACAAGAACAAGAAGCACAACATCGAGGTTGTCGTTGACCGCATCGTCGTGCGCCCCGATGTGAAGACCCGGCTCGCCGACTCGGTCGAGACCGCTCTGAAACTGGGCCAGGGAATTGTCTACGTGCATGTCCTCCCCAACGGTGAGGGCGCGGAGGTCCGCTCACCGGCTTCGAAGGCGTCTTTACTCGCCGGCGATCGGCCCTCCGCGCCCAGACAGGCAGGCGAGGAAATGCTCGTGTTCAGCCAGCAATTCGCTTGCCCGGACCACGGGACCGTTCTCCCCGAGATCGAACCGAGGATCTTCTCATTTAACAGCCCGTACGGCGCGTGCCCGACCTGTTCCGGACTAGGCTTCAAGCAGGAGATCGACCCGGGGCTCGTCCTCGACCGCGACCTGTCGTTGATGGACGGGGCGGTGCTGCCGTGGGCCGAATCGACGAGCGACTACTACTACGAACTGCTGCAATCGCTGGCGGCGCACCACAAGGTGGAGATGAAGACCCCGGTGCGCAAGCTGCCGAAGGCCTTCATCGAGGTCCTGCTGCGCGGGTCCGATGAACCGATGCGGGTGCGCTATCACAACAAGTACGGCGCCCTGCGGGTGTACGAGACGACCTTCGAAGGGGTCGTGAACCAGCTGGAGCGCCGCTACAAGGAGACCGACTCCGAGTACATCCGGGAAGAGATCGAACGGTTCATGACCACCCTGCCCTGCCCGGAATGCCGCGGCGCGCGGCTCAAGCCCGAATCGCTGGCCGTGCGCCTGGGAAGCATGAACATCGCAGAACTGACCGCCTTGACCATCCGGCAGACTCAGCGCTTCTTCAACGACCTGCAGGTGACCGACCGGGAGCGGCTGATCGCCCAGCAGGTGCTCAAGGAGATCCGCTCGCGGCTGGGCTTCATGGTCAACGTGGGGCTGGATTACCTGACCCTCGACCGCAACGCCACGACCCTCTCCGGGGGCGAGGCACAGCGCATCCGGCTGGCCACGCAGATCGGCTCGGGGCTGATGGGCGTGCTGTACGTCCTGGACGAACCCAGCGTCGGCCTGCATCAGCGGGACAACCACAGGCTCATCGCCACCCTCACCGGGCTGCGCGACCTCGGCAACACGATCCTGGTGGTGGAGCACGACGAAGAGACCATCCGCGCGGCCGACTGGGTGGTGGACATTGGCCCGGGCGCCGGCGCCGATGGGGGCCACATCGTGGTCAGCGGAACGCCCGAGGAGATCGCCCGCCACCCGCACTCGATCACCGGGCTGTATCTCTCGGGGCGGCGGCGCATCCCCATTCCCGCGGAGCGGCGCGGGGCCGGAGATGAGTCCCTGGTCATCCGGGGCGCGCGGGAGCACAACCTGAAGGACATCGACGTGCGGATTCCACTCAGCCTCTTCATCTGCGTCACCGGGGTTTCCGGGTCGGGGAAGTCCACCCTCATCGACGACATCCTCTATCGGGCCGTCGCGCACGGCGTGTACCGCAGCCGCCTGCGTGCCGGGGCCCACGAGCGCATCGACGGGCTGGACCACGTGGACAAGGTCATCGACATCGACCAGTCGCCGATCGGACGCACGCCGCGCTCCAACCCGGCCACCTACACGAAGACCTTCGACCTCATCCGGGACCTCTTCGCCCAGACCCCGGACGCGCGCATGCGTGGGTACAAACCAGGTCGCTTCTCCTTCAACATCCGCGGGGGGCGTTGCGAGGCCTGCGAGGGAGACGGCATCGTCCGCATCGAGATGCACTTCCTGCCGGACGTCTACGTTCCGTGCGAAGTCTGCAAGGGGAAGCGCTACAACCGGGAGACCCTGGAGGTGTTCTTCCGCGGCCGGAACATCGCCGAGGTCCTGGAGATGTCCGTGGACGACGCGCTGGCCTTTTTCGAGAACGTGCCGCGCATCCGGCGGAAGCTGCAGACGCTGCACGACGTCGGGCTGGGCTACGTCAAGATGGGCCAGCCGGCGACGACCCTCTCGGGAGGGGAAGCGCAGCGGGTCAAACTGGCCACCGAGCTCGCGCGGAAGGACACCGGCCAGACGCTTTACATCCTGGACGAGCCGACGGTGGGACTGCACTTTGCCGACGTGGAGCGGCTGCTCCAGGTGCTGCACCGCCTGGTCGACGCCGGCAACACCGTGGTCGTCATCGAGCACAACCTGGACGTGATCAAGACGGCCGACTGGATCATCGACCTGGGGCCGGAAGGCGGAGAACTCGGCGGTGAGGTCGTCGCCGAAGGCACCCCGGAAGAGATCGCCGGCGTGAAACGGTCCTATACGGGCCAGTTCCTGCGCCGGGTGTTGGGGATCGAGACACCCGAGCGAGTACGGGCGGGGAATAGCCGGGGCAACGGCCGCGCCAACGGCCGCGGGAACGGGAACAACGGCCGGGGGCGCCGGGCCCCCGCCGCCGCGCGGTCGCGGCCGCGCTAGAGAGTGACATGCCGCTCGATCCCTTCGCGATGGAGCGGTGGCAGTCCACTTACGAGACCGAAGTCATCTACAACCTCAGCGAGAGCGGCGTCATGCCCGTGACGCTGGCCAGCCTGGTCGACCACTCCTGGATCCGTGAGGTCCTGGCCCGGCAGTCGCTCGGCTACGGATACACCCGAGGCAGTCCGGAGTTGCGCGAGGCAATCGCCGCGCTCTACCCCGACGCCGACGGCGACCAGGTCCTGGTCACCACGGGCACGGCCGAAGCCAACTTCCTGATCAGCTGGTGGCTAGTCGAGCCGGGCGATGAGGTCGTCCTGATGCTCCCGAACTACATGCAGATCCACGGCCTGGTCCGTGGCTTCGGGGGCGAGGTGCGGCCCTGGTGGCTGCGTGCCGACCACCACTGGCGCGCGGACCCGGAGAACCTCGAATCGCTGATCGGCGATCGAACGAAGGCCATCGTGGTCTGCAATCCCAACAACCCCACCGGCGCCGTCCTCGGCGACGCCGACATGGAGGTCATTACCCGCGCGGCCGACCGCAGCGGAGCGTGGGTCGTCGCGGACGAGGTCTACCGGGGTGCGGAAGTCGTTCGCGAGCTCACGCCCACCTTCTGGGGACGCGGCGAGCGGGTCCTGATCACGGGCGGCCTCTCCAAAGCCTTCGGGCTGCCGGGGCTTCGCATCGGCTGGATCGTCGGGCCGCGCGAGAGCATGGACGCGTTGATGACGCGGCGCGACTACACGACCATCGGTCCGGCGCACCTCAGCGACGTGCTCGCCCGGGTCGCCCTCTCCGCGCGCGTGCACGCGCGGCTGAGCCAGCGCGCTCGTCTCACGCTCCAGTCCAACCTGGGGTTGCTGACGGCGTGGGTCGAGGAACAAGAGGGCCGCGTGTCCTGGACGCCCCCCGAGGCCGGGGCCATCGCCATGCTGCGCTACGCCGGGGGGATCAACTCCACGGCGCTGGCGGAGCGGCTGCGCGTGGAGGAGGGCGTCCTCGTGGTCCCCGGCGACCACTTTGCTCTCGACGGGTTCATCCGGGTCGGCTACGGCGGCGAGGGGGCTGTGCTCGAAGAGGGACTACGCCGCATCGGGAAGGTCCTCTCCACGCTGTGACCACCACGCCCTGAGCACCACGCCGTGAGCCAGACTGAGAGGGAACCCATGGACAGGCAGCGGGAGAGCGGAACGGTGCAGGTTCCCGGGGCGAGGGTGTATTACGAAGCGGCGGGGGCGGGACATCCGCTCGTCCTGATCCACGCCGGCGTCGCCGACCACCGCATGTGGGACGAACCGTTCGTGGCGTTCGCCCGCCACTACCGGGTCGTCCGCTACGATACCAGGGGTTACGGCGCGTCCGTCACCGAGGACATCGAGTTCTCGAACCGCCAGGATCTCGCCGCCCTCCTCGACCACCTGGACATCGACCAGGCGCATCTCCTCGGCGTCTCTCGCGGCGGGCAGATCGCGGTGGACTTCACCCTGGAGCGGCCGTCGAGGGTGAGCGCGCTGGTCATGGTCGCCTCCGGCCCGGGCGGGTTCAAGAGTCCCGATCCCACCCCTGAGGTCGAGACGAAGATGTTCGACGAGATGGAGGCAGCCTGGACAGCCAAGGACTTCGAGCGGCTCGCCGACCTGGAGGTCCGTTTCTGGGTGGACGGCCCGGGCCAGCCCGAGGGTCGCGTCCCGGCGCCGATTCGTGAGCGGGTGCGCGAGATGATCCTCCACAACTACCGGACGCACACGGCCGAGGGGAAACCGCAGCCGCTCACACCCCCCGCCGCCGGCCGGCTGGGCGAGATCCCCCTGCCGGCGCTGATCGTGACCGGGGACCTGGACACCTCCCACATCCGCGCGGCCGCGGAGTTCCTGGCGCAGCACATCGCGAACGCCCGCAAGGTCGTCCTCCCCGGGACGGCGCACATGCTCAGCCTGGAACAGCCGGAGGAGTTTACGCGGGTGGTCCTGGACTTTCTCCGGGGGATCTGCTAACAGGCACGCGTTCCTGACTGCTGCGGAGCGCCTGCCACTGCGTGAGCAGGACGCCCGCGGCTGCGACGATCATGCCGGCGATCTGGCGGCCGGTCAGCGCCTCGCCCAGCACGACCCATCCCAGGATCCCCACCTGAAAGATCGTGCTGTTGCCGATGACGTTGGCCTCGAAGGCGGTGAGGACCCTCAGGGCGTGATTCCAGAGCGAGAAGGCGACGGCCGTGTTCGCAAGACTGAGCCAGAGCAGCGAGAGCAGTACCGACGGGGAGAGTTGCGGAGAGGCTTCGAAGGCCAGCCCGAGCGGGAGGACGGCCAGCGCGCCCGCGCCCATGCTCGTCACCGTGAGCACGAGGGTGGTCGTCCGGCGCTCCCGGGCGATGGCCCGGGAGAGGGTGAGGGCGATCGTCGAGGCGACGAGCGACGCTGCCATCAGGACCAGCCCGCCCCAGGCGACCGCCCCGCGCCAGGGGAGGTAGAGCGCGATACCTCCCAGTGTCACGGCCGCGCCGGTGAGCTGAGAGCGCGAGGGGGGTTCTTTCAGCCAGAACGCATCGACCAGCGCCTGCAGCGCGGGGAGGAGGCTGAAGGTCAGCGCGATCGTCGCCACGGGCAGGAGCCCGAGGGCGACGTACTGGAGCACCTGGGCGAGGCCGAACTGCAGCACGCCGATCAGGATCAGCGCGCCCCAGGGCAGTCGGCTGGGTCGGCGGCGGTCGAAGAGGAGCGCGTACCCCAGGAGGAGGAGGAACGCGACCCCATAGCGCAGCCCGACCAGCGTCATGGGCGGCACGAAGGGCAGAGCCGCCTTGACCAGCAGAAACGACGTCGCCCACAGCGACGTGACCAGCAGAGCCGACAGCAGAGCGGCGAGATGGCCGGACCGGGCCGACACGACCCCCATGCTATCATCGAACCGTGGAACCGGCCGAAATCCAGGAAAAACTGAAGGTTCTGCCCACGCAGCCCGGAGTCTATCTGATGAAGGACCGCGCCGGGCGGGTCATCTACGTGGGGAAGGCCGCGTCCCTGCGCAACCGCGTCCGGCAGTATTTTCAGGACCCCGACGCCGTCGGCAATCCTCGCGTGCAGCACCTGATGTCCCGCATCGCCGACTTCGAGGTCGTCGGCACGGACAACGAGGTCGAGGCCCTGCTCCTGGAAGTGAATCTGATCAAGCGCCACCGCCCCATCTACAACGTGCGGATGGCGGACGACAAAGCCTTCCCCTACCTGAAACTGACCAACGAGCCCTTCCCCAAGATCGTGATGACGCGCAAGGTCGTCCGCGACGGCGCCCGGTACTTTGGGCCGTATCCCTACCACGAGCCCAAGCTGATCCGACGCACGATCCGCACGGTGCGCAAGCTCTTCAAGCTGCGCACCTGCGCCATCGAGATCACCGGTGACCTGCCGCGTCCCTGCCTCGACTACTACATCGGGCAGTGCACCGCGCCGTGCGTCGCCTGGGGCGCGAGCCGCGAGCAGTACGGGGAGCAGGTGCGCCAGGCGGCGCAGTTCCTCGAAGGGAAGCAGGCTCCGCTGCTCGAGGCGCTGCGCCGCGAGATGGAGGAGGCGGCGCAGCGACAGGAGTTCGAGCGGGCCGCCCAGCTCCGCGACCGCATCCAGGCGATGGAGGCGATCTACGAGCGCCAGCGCATCGCCAGCACGGGCATGGAGGATCGAGATGTCGCGGCGGTGGCCCAGTCGGGGGACGCGGCCTGTGTGCAGATGTTCTTCATCCGAGGCGGGCGCGTCCAGGGGCAGGAGCAGTTCCTCCTCGACGGGACGCAGGGGCTCACCCGCGCCCAGATCCTGGGGCAGTTCCTGACGCAGTACTACGCCGAGGCCCCCTCGCCGCCGCGGGAGGTGCTGCTGCAAGAGGAGATAGAGGATCAGGGGCTGCTGGCCACCTTCCTGCGGGAACGGCGCGGAGGTCCCGTTGCGGTCGAAGTTCCCCAGCGCGGCGACCGGCGGCGGCTGGTCGAACTGGCTGCCGAGAACGCGGCGCTCTACCTGCAGCAGGAGCGCGCCCGCAGCGTTGGACCTGAGGGGGTCGCGCTCAAGGAACTCCAGGAGGCGTTGAGGCTGGAGGAGATGCCCTTCCGCATTGAGGCCTACGACGTCAGCAACTTCCAGGCCGGGGAGGCGGTGGGTTCGCTGATCGTCTTCGAGGGGGGCCGGCCGGCCAAGGCCGCCTACCGGCGCTTCAAAATGAAGTGGACCGAAGGCCCCAACGACTTTGCGCATCTGGCGGAGATGATGCGGCGGCGCTTCGCCCAGGCCCGCCAGGAGCAGGAGCGGCTGGACCGCGACGAGCCGGTGCGGGCGAAGTGGTCGATCCTGCCCGACCTGATCCTCATCGACGGAGGGCGCGGCCAGCTCGGCGCGGCGCAGGAGGTGCTCTTCGAATACAATCAGCCGATCCCCGCGATTGGCCTGGCCAAGCAGCTGGAACTGGTCTATACGCCCGACGACCGGCCCGAGCCGCTCGTGCTGCCACGCGACGGCCAGGCGCTGCGGCTGCTCCAGCGGGTGCGCGACGAGGCACACCGCTTCGCCAACACCTACCATCAGCAGCTGCGGCAGCGGCGCATCGTCTTCTCGGTCCTGGACGACATCCCCGGCATCGGCGAGAAGCGCAAGCGGGACCTGATCCGCACCTTCGGCTCGGTGCGGCAGATCCGCCGAGTCACGGTGGAGGAGATCGCGGCCGTCGTCGGACCAAAGATGGCCGAGCGCGTGGCCGGCTACCTCCGGGAACACCCCGACGTCCGGTACAAGGACGAAGCCTTGCGCTAGACGCGCGTGGGACCCTTTCTCATCCGCCGGATCCTGCTCGCCGCCCCCACCGTGCTCGGCGTGCTGCTGGCGGTCTTCCTCTTGATCCGGCTGGTCCCCGGGGACGTGGTCACCCAGCTGATCGGGCTGGAGGCTACCATCTCCCCGAAACGCGTGGAGGAGCTGCGGCGGCTCTTCGGTCTTGACCGTCCCCTCCCCGTGCAGTTCATGGAGTACCTGCGCGACGTCTCCCGGGGCAATCTCGGCAAGTCGCTGCGCACTGGCCGCCCGGTGGGGCCGGAGCTCGCCCGCCGTTTCCCCATCACCATGCAGCTCGCCGCCCTGGGCGTCCTGATTGCGCTGATGATCGGTGTCCCCGCGGGGATCCTCGCCGCGGTCCAACGAGGACGCGCCGGAGACTACGCCATCACGGGGTTTGTGCTGGTGGGTCTGTCGGTGCCCTCCTTCTGGCTGGCCGTCTTGCTCATCTTGCTCTTCGCGCTGCGACTGGGCTGGCTTCCGCCGACGGGATATGTCTCGCCCGCCGAGGGCCTGGGGGCGAGCGTGCGCCACATGCTGCTGCCGGCGGTGTCGCTGGGACTCGTGCTGGCCGCGGCGATCACACGGATCGTCCGCAGCAGCCTGCTCGAAGTCCTGGGGCGCCACTACATCCGGACGGCCCGCGCCAAGGGGCTGGCCGAGCGGCGGGTGCTCCTCCGGCACGCGCTGCGCAACGCCTTGATCCCGGTGATCACAGTGATCGGGCTGCAATTCGGGACCCTGCTCGGCGGGACGGTGATCATCGAACAGATCTTCGGCCTCCCCGGCATCGGCCGCTACGCGCTGGAGGGGATCAATCTGCGGGACTATCCGGTGATCCAGGGCGCGGTGCTGTCAATCGCACTCGCCTTCGTGCTGGTCAACCTCGCGGTCGACCTGGCGTATGGCCTCATCGACCCTCGCGTCCGGTACGAGTAGCATCGCGGCGCGCCCGGGAGTGCGGCGGCGTCTGCTCCGCCACCCCGGCGCCCGCATAGGTGGCCTCCTTCTGCTGGCCGTGCTCGGTGGGGCGATCCTGGCGCCGCTGCTCACCCCCTACGACCCCATTCAGGTCGCTCCGCCACAGCGGCTGCAGGGTCCCAGCGGGCCGCATCCCCTCGGCACCGATCTCTACGGACGGGACACGCTCACCCGGGTGCTGTACGGCGGCCGCATCTCTCTGGCCGTGGCGGGGCTCGCGGTGCTGCTGTCGCTGGCCGTGGGCGGCATGCTCGGGGTGGCCTCCGGCTTCTGGGGAGGGTGGGCGGACGCGCTGATGATGCGTCTGTCCGACATCCTGCTGGCCTTTCCGGCCATCCTCCTCGCCATCGGCCTCCTGGCGTTCCTGGGCGGAGGCTTCTGGAACGTGGTCCTGGCCATCGCCATCATCTACACGGCGCCCCTGGCTCGGGTGGGGCGCGGCGCGGTCCTCTCCGTCCGGCACGAAGAGTACGTGGAAGCCGCGCGAGCGCTGGGGGCGAACGATCTGCGCATCCTCGGCCGGCACGTCCTGCCCAACGCGACGGCGCCGCTGATCGTCGAGACGACGCTGCGCCTGGCGCTGGCGATCCTGGCGGAGGCGGCGCTGTCGTTCCTCGGGCTGGGCACGCAGCCTCCGGCGCCGACCTGGGGGCAGATGATCGCGGAAGGACGCGCCGTCATGACGTTCACCTCCTGGCCGGCCATCGGGCCGGGGCTGGCCATCACGATGACCGTGCTGGGATTCAACCTGCTCGGCGACGCCGTGCGCGACGCGCTCGATCCCCACCTGCGAGGGACGTAGCCGCGCACGTCGAACAGTCGGAGAACAGCAAAGGGGGGAGAGTGAGATGCGTACGTGGTGTATCGTCGCCCTTGTCGGCCTGCTGCTGGGAAGCCTTCAGCCCCTGGAGGCGCAGACCAGCGCCCCGGTCTACGGGGGCACGCTGCGGGCGGGCATGCAGACCGACCCGGTGGGCCTCGACCCGCACCTGACCAACGCCACCGCCAGCCGCAACATGATGGAAAACGTCTTCGACACCCTCGTGATGATCGACTCGGAAGGGAAGGTCGTCCCCGGTCTGGCCGAGTCCTGGCAGGCCTCCCCGTTGACCTGGACCTTCATCCTGCGCAAGAACGTGAAGTTCCACAACGGACGGGCGATGACCGCCGACGACGTCGTCTACTCGATCAACCGCATCCGCGACCCAGCCACCAAGTCGCCGCGGGCCGGGGACTTCGCGGAACTCGAGAGCATCAGGGCGGCCGGACCGTACACGGTCGTGATCAGGCTGAAGAGGCCGTTCAGCCCCCTGCTGGCGAAGCTGGCCTTCTCGACGAACGTGATCGTGCCGAAGGAGGTCGTCCAGAAGGACGGCGACCTGAACACCAACCCGATCGGCACCGGGCCGTTCCGCTTCGTCAGTTACACCCCGCAGCAGCGGCTGGTCCTGGTACGCAGCACCGACTACTGGGGAAAGGATGCCGCGGGGCGCCAGCTCCCCTACCTCGTCCGGATCGAGTTCGTCTTCCTGCCAGACGCGGTGGCCCGGGCGACGGCCTTGCGCACCGGAGCGGTGGACTGGATCGAGTACGTTCCCGCCTCAGAGGTGCAGAGCCTGCGCAACGATCCCAACGTCGAAGTGGTCGGTGGCCTCTCCGCTAACTTCCGTGCGCTCTATATGAACAACGAGGTGCCGCCATTCAACAACGTCAAGGTGCGGCAGGCCGTCGCCTGGTCGATTAACCGCAAGGAGATCATCGACACGGCACTCTTCGGCGTTGGTGGGATCGAATCGGTGGGCAGCACGATTCCGCCGAAGAACTACTACACTGTGTCGAAGAACCTTTACGACAAGGTCGACCTGACCAAGGCCAGGCAACTGCTGGCCGAGGCGGGGCACCCGAACGGCTTCGAGGCCGAACTCTATGTGACCAGCACTTACGACTTCCTGCGGACGCCCGCCGAGCTGATTCAGGCGCAACTCGGCAGGATTGGTATCCGCCTGCGGATCGTCGCCGCTGACTGGAGCGTCTACTTGCCCACGGCGTTGGCATCGAAGTTCACGCTGACCATTCTTGGCACGTCGGGGCAATCGGATCCGGACGACTTCCTCTACGGCAGCTTCAAGACCGGGGCGCCGCTCAACCTGAACAAGTATTCTGATGCCACCGTGGACCGTCTCTTGGAGCAGGGCCGCGCCACGGCCGACCAGGCCGCCCGCAAACGCATCTACGAGCAGGTCCAGCTGCGCATCCAGGAGACCGTGCCGATGGTCCTGATCTTCCACTCCACGCAGTTCGAGGCCGTGCGCAAGCGCGTGCGGGGGTTCCAGCACTGGCCCAACACCTCGTACCTTGGGCTCCGCACCACCTGGATATCCCGCTAGGACGTCTACGCTGACCGCGGGGAGAGCACGCCTCGCTCTCCCCGCCCGTGGCTCTCCATGTCTTCCGTCGTTCTGCACGACCTGACGAAACAGTTTCCCGCCCGTCGCGGCGCCGGCGGCGCGCCCGATGGTGTGCTCGCGGTCGACCACATGACGCTGGAGGTGGCGGCAGGCGAACTGTTAGGCCTGCTGGGCCCGAACGGCGCGGGCAAGACGACAACCCTGCTGTTGTTGAGCACGTTGCTCGCCCCGACTGCGGGGACGGCGGTGATCGAAGGCTTCGACGTGCGGCGTGCGCCGGGAGAAGTGCGGCGGCGCATCGGCGTCCTCCTGGCCGGGGACCGGGCCGTCTACCGGCGCCTGACGGGGCGGGAGAACCTCCTCTACTTCGCCGCGCTCTACGGGTTGCCGCGGCAGGAGGCGCACTCCCGGGCGCAGGCACTGCTCGAGCTGGTCGGGCTGACCGACCGTGCGGACGATCTGGTGGAACGCTACAGCACCGGCATGCGCATGCGCGTGGCCATCGCCAGGTCGGTGCTCCACGGCCCCGCGGTGCTGCTCCTCGACGAGCCAACGGTCGGGCTCGATCCGCACGGGGCGCGGCTGGTGCGGGAGCTGATCGCCTCATTGCACCAGAGCGGGAAGACGATCCTCCTGGCCACGCACGACATGGCTGAAGCGGAACGCCTCTGTGACCGGGTGGCGATCATCGATCGCGGGCGGATCGTCGCGGTCGACGCTCCCGACCGCCTCACCGCCGCGGGCAGCCTGGAGGAGGTCGTCCTCACGCTGACCCGCCGCCTGGACGCGTGATCCCCCGCCGGCGCCGCGCGCCTCCAGGCGCGACCCTCGCCGCGCTCGTGCTGCTCCTTCCCGCCGTGGCCGGCCTGGCTGTGGCGGTCGGGTCCGTGTCCCTCACCCCGCGCACGGTGGTGGGGGTGCTGCTGTCGGCGGTGGGTCTGCCGATCGAGCGCACCTGGGCGCCCGAAGCCGAGACGATCATTCTGGCGCTGCGGCTGCCGCGTGTCGCCCTGGCCGCGGTCGTGGGCCTCGGTCTGGCCGGAGCGGGCGTGGTCTTCCAGGGGCTCTTCCGCAATCCGCTCGCCGACCCGTATCTCATCGGCACATCCGCCGGCGCCGCGCTGGGAGCGACGGTGGCGATCATCCGCGGAGGGGAAGGAGGCCTCGGCGCGCTCGGCGCGGTTCCCGCGGCCGCGTTCCTGGGCGCGCTGGCGGTCTCCTACGGCGTCTACCGGCTGGCGCGCCGGGGGACGGACGTCCCCGTCCAGGACCTCCTCCTCGCCGGCATCGCGGTCGGCGCCTTCCTCGCCGCCATCATCTCGCTGCTGCAGCTGAGCGGAGGCGAAAGCCTGCAGCGCGTGATCTATTGGGTGATGGGAGGGTTCGCCGGCCGGGGCTGGGCGCACATCGCCATGGCCGCCCCCTACGCGGTCGGCGGGCTCGTGCTGGCCTGGCTGTATGGTCGGGATCTCAACGTGCTGCAGGTGGGAGAGGAGGGGGCGCTGCAGTTGGGGGTCGACGTCCCGCGGGTGAAGCGGATCCTCCTGACCGGTGCCTCCCTCATGGCTGCGGCGGCCGTGGCGACCAGCGGGCTGATCGGCTTCGTCGGCCTGATCGTGCCCCACCTCATGCGGCTGATCGTGGGCCCAGACCACCGCGTCCTCCTGCCCGCCGCGGCGCTGGCGGGCGCCATCATCCTGATCCTCGCCGACCTCCTCGCCCGCACGGCGATCACGCCGGCCGAGCTGCCGGTGGGCGTGGTGACCGCGCTGCTCGGCGCGCCGTTCTTTCTCTATCTGCTGCTACGCGGGCGGGGCACCGCCGCGCCGTGAGCGCGGGAGGCGCGAGCGCGGCCTCACACCCTGCCGCGATGGCCCGCCCGAGGTTGGTCTGTGTCGAGGACTGGGCCAGCAACGCCCGTTCGGTCGGGTTGGAGAGAAAGAAACATTCCACCAGCGCGGCGGGGCGCGCCTGGCGCAGGACTCCAAGACCGCGTTGCCTGACCCCGCGGTTCGGCCGCTGCGGGAATCGCCGCATGACGGCGCGCAGAATCGCCCCTGCCAGGATGATGCTGCTCTCATGGGCAGGAGAGCGGGTGAAGACCTCGATGCCCGCCGCCCGTGTGTTGGTGCTGGCGTTGACGTGGATGGAGACGAAGAGGTCCGCCCGGGTGCGGTCGGCAACGGATCGCCGCTCGGCCAGGGTCAATGCCCGGTCGGCCGTACGCGTCAGGACGACGTGGTGGCGGGGCCGCAACGCCGCGCCCGCCGCTTCGGCGATCGCGAGCGTCAGGTGCTTTTCCTTCAGCCCTTCCCGCACCGCGCCGGGATCGCGCCCACCATGGCCGGGGTCAAGACAGACCGTGGCCATCTCGTTATAATCTAGCCTGCGGGCGGGAGTAGCTCAGAGGTAGAGCGTCTCCTTGCCAAGGAGAAGGCCGTGGGTTCAAGTCCCATCTCCCGCTCCAGCATTCGCGAGGCGGCGTAGCCAAGAGGCAAGGCAGGGGTCTGCAAAACCCCGACTCCCCGGTTCGAATCCGGGCGCCGCCTCCAGTCCTTCCCCTATTGAAGTTTATCGAGGATCTGGAAACGAGCACGCGGCTTTGCTTTTTGTTGGGTGTGGTGCCGGGGGAGGGACTCGCACCCTCAAGGGCGTTTCCGCCCACCGGGTTTTAAGCCCGGCGCGTTTGCTGGTTTCGCCACCCCGGCAATGACATTTCCATACTTTCCGACGCGATTCGGCGTGTTGATACACTGCCAAGCCATTTCGAATTTGCGGGGCAATGCCAGACACTCAGGATAATAGCACCCTCTCAGGATCACCTGGGCCGCAAGTTTACCAAACTTGATTGTGTAGATTGGATTCTTACGCTTCTTGCTGCGGACATGGCGTCTTCCACCTACGCCAAAGAAGCCCTCGACCGATTCCTTGAGCCACAGCGAGAAGACGGGTGATGCTGAGCTGATCTCCAATGCCCATTGTCGTAGCCCATTGCTGGGATGGATCCATGTTCGAATGCAGCCGTCACCATCTATCATTCCTCTTAGGAAGTCTGGAAACTGCTGTGTGGGGACATCGAGAGCGCTCAAAGTCAATGACTTTGCAGGTGTGAGGCCGACGTCCAACAGGAACCCGTATAGATTCTTGCTGGATACCGGCAGATGAAAACACAAACTTCCGGTGGCGCCATTGTGCCTCCCAATTCGGCATGTGAGCCTGAACGCTTGTCTGAGCTGTTCCAAGAACAAGGGATCTTTCGAGATCAAAGTTATGTGGCGGCCATCTTTGCTCAGGCAACCGTCACTTGTGATCAAGCCCACGAGGTACCAGAGATAGTCTGATCGTGCGTTGCTGAAGGCGAACATCCTTCACTTGGTTGAATCGACAACCGGGGTGAGTAATTACGGGGTTGAGGCAGAAAGTTCTCCCTTTGGGGGCCGGGAGTAGGTGATGCATCCTCTTATCGTCATCGGAACAACCGGGTCAGGCAAAACGACGACGGCGCGGGAGATCGCTGCACGGCTGGGGGTTCCCCACGTGGAGCTGGATGCACTGAACTGGGGCCGAACTGGACCGAAGCCCATCGAGAGGTCTTCCGCCAACATGTGAGCGAGGCGGTGGACGGGGACGTCTGGGTCGTGGACGGCAACTACAGCAAGTCCCGCGACATCGTCTGGCCCCGGGCGGATACTGCAGTCTGGCTAGACTTCTCCCTCTGGGTGATCCTGTGGCGTCTCCTGCGTCGGACCATCGCCCGCACCCTCACCCAGGAGGAACTCTGGAGCGGGAACCGGGAGCGCGTCCGCACGGCCTTCCTGAGCCGTGACTCCCTTTTCGTCTGGGCGTTGCAAACCTACCGCCGGCGCAGACGGAGCTATCCTCTCCTGCTCAGCCGGCCGGAGCACGCGCATCTCGCGGTAGTCCGCCTGCGCTCTCCTCGAGCCGCCGCGGTCTGGGTGGCCGCTCTGGGTCAGGCTCCCTTGAGATAGCGCTCAAACCATGCCAGGGTACGCTGCCAGGCCTGCTGCGCCGCCGCCGCATTGTACCGCGGCCCCGTATCGTTGAAGAAGGCGTGGTCGGCGTTGGGGTAGATGATGATCTCATGCGTCACGCCCGCCCGCTCCATCGCCTGGCGAACGGCGGGAATCCCCGGATTGATGAAGGTGTCGCGCGCCCCGTAGATGGCCAGCACCGCCGCCTTGATTTTCGCGACGTCCTCCAGCGGCGGGTTTGGCCCATAGTAGGGGACCGCGGCGCGCAGGGCGGCGTTGGCCGTGGCCAGACGCCAGGTCATGCCGCCGCCGAAGCAGAACCCCATCGCCCCAACGCGGTCGCGCCGGGCCGACGACAACCCCTGCAGGTAGGAGACCCCGCCGTTGAGCATCGCCACCAATTGATCCTCCGGCGTCCGACCCAGGAAGGCCGAGACCTGCGCCGGATCGGTGAAGCGGGCGGTTCCTCCTTCAGGTGAGGCGAGGTCGACGGCGAGGGCGACGTAGCCCATCTTGGCAAGGCGCCGCGCTACGTCCTTGAAGTGCTCATGCATTCCGCGGTTCTCGTGG
Organism: bacterium; assembly: GCA_036004665.1. Taxonomy (GTDB): domain Bacteria; phylum Sysuimicrobiota; class Sysuimicrobiia; order Sysuimicrobiales; family Humicultoraceae; genus JACQGZ01. The sequence goes on from DASYRG010000029.1 coordinate 120,988, forward strand.
ATCACCACGACCCCCGGGGCGGGGGTCCCGCTGCGTGGTTCGGCCAGGTAGGCGAGCACCTGGATACTTCCCTGCGGGAAAGTGACGTCGCGCGCCTGGATGGCCGGATCGGTGGGCGAGACCGTTACCCCGGACGCCTGCGCCGCCATCGGCGGGCTGCTGGCCGCGGCCTGGGAGATCTCCTCAGCCGAGGCGGGCACGCCCAGCCCGGTGAGCACCGGGACGGCGAGGGCTGCGCCGCCGGACATCAGCACGACGCGGCGCAGGAACTCCCTCCGGCCCATTCGTCCTTCCTTGTACTCCTCGGTCCATTCCGTGAGGATGTAGCGCTGCAGGTTCATCACTCACCTCCACGGGGATTGTACCCGCCGATGCATCACGGTTTGGTCACCACCCGGCAGGGGTTGGCGCGGCTGCGGCGCATATCTAGCGGCGATGCCTCGGAGGCGGAGACGTCCGTGGCCCAGCCGTTCTCCTGGAAGGATCCACGGTTTACCCTCGCCGACGCGCTCACCGGCGCGCGGCTGATCATGCTGCCCTACCTCATCTACGCGCTCTCGTGCGTCCGCTGGCGGGGATGGCCGTGGCGACGCTGGCGGTGATGATCGCTATCGGTGTGCTGCCGTGGTGGAAGTGGGCGGTGATCTTCTTCCCCGGGCTGTTGATGCTGTGGACGAACCTGCTGCACCTGCTGCGGGCGGGCGATCTCACTTCGGCCACGGCGCCGGCAGGAAGCTGGTGGGGCAGCTGCAGTTCGTCTATCTCCCGCTGCTGCTGGCGCGGAGCTTCTGGCTGTCCGCCGGATGGGCGCCGCAGACGGTGGATCACCTGATGTTCGCTGTCCTGGCGGTGGCGATCGGGGTGAACACCATCGACTACGGACGATCGGTCCGCCGGCTCCTCGCCGCGCCGCCGCGCCGCGCCTCCGCCGCGCGGTCATAGGAGACGCACCGGTCATGGCCACGGTCCGCGGCACCGTGGCGGAAGAGGGCCGTCCGCGGCGGCTCACCCTCGGCCAGCAACTCCTCCTCAGCGTCCACAACTTCGGTCTGAACTTTCACTGGGGCGCTCTGCTCGCCGTGGCGATCCCCCGGCTCGTGCTGCGCTTCGCCGACGAAGCCGCCAAGGGGCGGGTCCTGGGGTCGGTCTATGCCGGTGGGGCGGTCGTGGCGCTGGTCATGCAGCCGCTCGCCGGCGCCCTCAGCGACCGGTCGCTCCATCCCATGGGGCGGCGCCGTCCCTTCATCATTGTTGGGGTCCTCCTCAACGCCGCGGCGCTGCTGGCACTCGCCTACGCGCCGACCCTGGGACTGTTCATCGCCGCCTTCCTGTTCCTTCAATTCGGCTACAATCTCGGCGCGGCCGCATACGGCGGCCTCATCCCCGACCTCGTCCCGGAGAACCAGCGCGGGATGGTCTCGGGGTTTTGGGGCTTGATGAACATCCTCGGCACGATCATCGCCGGAGTGGTGGCCGGGTTGCTCATCGAGCGGGGCCATGTCATCGCCGCGTTCGTGATGATCATCGCCGTGCTGACGACCACGATGGTGATCACCGTGGCGAAGGTCCGCGAGGCGCCTCTGCGCGGACGGGCCCCTCTCGCCCTGCGAGCCTTCCTCGGTTCCTTCTGGATCGACCCGCGCCGCCATCCCAACTTCGCCTGGCTCTTCGTGGCGCGCTTTTTCACGCTGATGGGGATCTACTCGCTGCTGGCCTTCATGCAATTCTTCCTCAAAGACTATCTCGGCGTGGCAAACTTCACGGAGGCGACCGGGCAGGTCCAGGCGATGGTGGCGATCGGCGCGCTGGGCAGCGCCTACCTCTCGGGCTGGCTCTCCGACCGGATCGGACGGCGGCCGATTGTCTCGATCGCTTCGTTGTTGATGGGGATCATGGTGCTGGTCTTCCTCGTGGCGCCGTCCTTTTCGCTCATGCTCGCCCTCAGCGTGATCTTCGGCATCGGTTTCGGGGCCTTCAACACCGTGGACCTGGCGCTGGCCGTTGACGTCCTGCCCTCGCGCGAGGCGGCGGCGAAAGACCTGGGGATCTGGGGGATTTCGACCACGCTGCCGCAGGTGTTGGGGCCGCTCATCGGGGGCCCGATCCTCGACGCCGTGAACCGGCTCGAGCCGGGACAGGGCTACGTGGCCGTCAACGTGCTGGGCGCGGTGTACTTCGTGCTCGGGGCGCTGGCGATCCTGAAGATCCGGACGCGCTGAGGGTCAGGGGCGGTCAGGCCCCTCCGACCATGGCTCCAGATCCCCTTGATCCTCGCCGAGGTCGGTCTGGGCGAGCAGGTTCAGGTCCTGGGCGACGACGCGGTCCTTCCCCGCCTCCTTGGCCTCGCGCAGCGCTTCGTCCGCGCTCGCCAGCAGCACGCTGGTGGGGACGTCGCCGTGCGTCTCCGGTTCGTAGGTGGAGACGCCGATGCTCACCGAGACGCGCAGGGGGACCAGCGTGGTGACGATCTGCAGGTCCCGGATCGTCCGAAGCAGCCATTCCCCCAACTCAGTGGCCGCCGCCAGCGGCGCGCCGGGGAGGAGCCAGACGAACTCCTCGCCGCCGTAGCGCGAGACCATGTCGGTGCGGCGTTTGCGGCCCAGCAGGACGCGGCCGATCTGGCGGAGGACCTCGTCGCCGGCTTGGTGGCCGTGGACGTCGTTGATTTCCTTGAAGTTGTCGATGTCAAAGATCACACAGGAGAGGGGATGGTTGCCGCGGCGGGCGCGTTCCATCTCCACATACACCTGCTCCTCGAAGGTGCGGCGGTTGGGCAGTCCGGTCAGGGGGTCGCTGGCGGCCAACTGCTCAAGCAAGCGGTTCTTCTCGTATAGCTCATCCTGCAGCGCCTTGACGCGCAGCGCGGCGCGGATGCGCGCGATCAACTCAACGGCGTTGAATGGCTTGGTGACGTAATCGTGCGCCCCCAGGTCGAGTCCCTGCACGCGGCTGTCGATCTCGTCGCGTGCGGTCATGAAAATGACGGGGATCTGACGCGTCGCCTCCTCCTCTTTCAGGTGGCGGATGACGGTGAACCCGTCCAGGTCGGGCATCATGATGTCGAGGAGGATCAAGTCGGGCGCCTCGCTGCGGGCAACTGGAAGCGCGTCGCTGCCCCGTTGGATGGTGAAGACGGTCGCCCCCATCGATTCGAGACGGAGGCGCAGCATCTCCAGGATGGAGGGCTCGTCGTCGACCACGACGACGCGGGGGGGGCGCCGGCCCATCATCAGGTCCGGCGGGCCGGTAGACGCGGGGCTCTGGGTGATGGGCATCGGTGGAGAGATGCCCGCCTGGGAGCGGGGCCAGACATGCGGGAAGAACCGCGTGGTCCGCCGTCGCGTCCCTGACCTGATATAATTCAGCAGAATTACGTCGAAGCTTGCCTCGGAGCTGAGCATCGTGCCCTCTCTCACCTCTTCGACGCTCCTGCTGGTCATCGGCATTATCGAACTGCTCCTTGGCTCGGCGGTCCTCACCTTCCCGTTGCCTGGCGGATGGGGTCTCCCGCCCGGCCCCCGTGGTCTTCCGGTTATCGGCGGCGCCGTGCTGGCGGTGGCCGGGGCGGCGGCGCTCCTCGTCCAGACGCTCCCGCGCAACCTCTCTCGGGGCTGGGGCGCCCTCTCTCACGTCATCGCCGCCCTCCCCCTGCTGGCGGCCGCCTGGGCGGGGGCGCAGATGGGTGCGGTCCCCGCGTGGGTCACTTACGGCGTGCTCGGTGCCGCGACGCCGGTTGCGGCCGTGGTCCGCGCGCCTTCCCGCGGGGGTCCCACGCGCGAGGTGGAGCTATTTCCGCTGGCGCTGTCGTTCGCTGAGGCGGGTGTCGGCGCGCTGCTGCTGGCGGCTCCCGGCGCCTTCGCCCCCCCAGCGTATGCGGATCTGCTGGCATCCCGCACGATCGTGGGTCCCCTCCTGTTGGTCGGGGCCGCGGCCGGGCTGGCCTCGGCGCTGCTCCGACCGGTGCTCTTTCGCCTCCTGTCCGCGCTCATTGCGGCTGGGCCGCTGGTCATCGTCGCGATCACGATCAGTCGCACACAGGGATTCTGGGCCGGCATCCTCGTCTATCCCATGCTGGCCGCGCTGCTCATCGCTCACCCCTGGCTCGAGGCGTCGGTTGCGGCACGGCGCCGTGGGGACGCCGAGGGAGCCACCGCGGCCTCCTTTGAGCGCACCGTGGAAGGGGCCGTGTGGGCGGTCATTCTGCTCATCGTGCTGGGGGGTCAAACGCTGCCGGCCACCGCCCGCCCAGCCCTCGCCGTCCTAGCGCTGATCCTCACACTCTTCACCCTCGTCTGGTTCCGCCTGCCGCCGGCGCCCCATGAGCGCGCGCGCACGCTGTGGGGCACAGTGGTCTACACGGTGGGCATTGCCGCTCTGGTGCACCTCACCGGGGGGTTGGGCTCTCCCTTCTTCCTGCTCTTCTTTCTGCCGCTGATGGCGGTGGCCTGGACGCTGCGTCCCCGAACCGTCGCCGTCCCGGCCGGGCTCGCGCTGACCGCGCTCGTCGTGGAACTCGTCCTGGCGCTGGCGAGCGGCGCCGGGACAGAGGCAGTGTGGACGGCGATCTTCCGCGGCGCCGGCCTGCTCCTGGTCGCAGTCTTTGCCTACCTCCTGGCGGGCCGGGCGGTGCGCCAGCGGGCGCTGGTGCGGCAGGAGAAAGAGAAACTCGAGACGATCGTCGCCGCCATGGAAGAGGGGCTGATCGTGCTCGACGCCGAGGGCCGCATTCAGTTCATCAACCGCGCGGCGGAGCGCGTGCTGCACACGCCGGCGGCCGAGGCGCTCGGCCGTCCGCTCGCCGATCTCCTCGCCGTATTGCGCGAGGACGGCCTGCCGCTGGCCGGTGAGGCGCACCCGGTGACCCGGGCGCTGCTGGAAGCCCGTCCCGTTCGCCAGCGCGTCCTGGTCAGCGGTGGTGGGAGCGATCCGGTCCCCGCGGCCTTCACAGCCACGCCGCTGCGCGGGGCGGAAGGCCGCCCGCCCGCGGTGGTCTGCAGCCTCCAGGACATCGCCGCGGAGGTAGAGATGGAACGGATGCGGGAGGATTTCTTCAACATCGCCTCCCACGAGATCCGCACTCCCCTGACGGTCATCAAGGGGCATGTCGAACTGGTGCTGGAAGGGGCGCTCGGCCCGCTCACCGACCGCTCGCGGCACGTCCTCACGGAGATCCATGCGGCCACCGGGCGCCTCGTCCGCCTCGTCAACGACTTCCTCGACGCCGCCCGGCTGGATCAGGGCCGCATCACGGTGCAGATCGACCGCGGCAGCCTGCCGGCGCTCGTCGACCAGGCCATCGCCACGCTCTCCGCCGACGCCGAACGCAAAGGACTGACCATCAGCTACCGGCAGGAGGCGCCGCCGCCGGTGCTCATGGACGCGGAGAAGACGCTGCAGATCTTGATCAACCTGCTGGACAACGCCATCAAGTTCACGCCGCGCGGAGGGATCGAGATCTGGCACGATGTGACGGATGGGCAGGTGGCGACCTACATCCGGGATACCGGCGTGGGCATCCGGCCCGAGCATCGCCATCGGCTCTTCGAACGGTTCAGCCAGGTGGACCGGGGGCTCCGCCGCGAAACGGGGGGCAGCGGATTGGGCCTCTACATCTGCCGCCGGCTGGCGGAGCGCATGCGGGGGACGGTGGCGCTGGTGGACAGCGTCCCCGACGGAGGCAGCACGTTCCTCTTCACCCTCCCTGCGGTCCCCGCTCCGGTCCGGGCGGGGGCAGGCCGGAGCGGTTAGGCGCGCGAGAAGAGCAGCCAGATCACGACGGCGGCGAGCAGCCAGAAGAGCCAGTCCATGGTGTCCCCCCCTCTCAGGGTGCCGGTCTGGTATTTCCCCGTCCCGACGTTGCGTTCGACTGCGCGCATCTCCTGCGTCCCAGCGTCGGTGAAGAGCGTTGGGCGCGGGGGGTCTCATGTTATAATGGGCGCCGAACGCGCCCACGTAGCTCAGGCGGCAGAGCGTGTCCTTGGTAAGGACAAGGTCTCGGGTTCGAATCCCGACGTGGGCTCCAGGTCTCTAGACCGTCCGAAGGGGTGCCGCGGCTCGACGGCGTTTTGACTCGCCACCGCACCCCTTCGGACGGTCTACGACTGGAGGACCGTCACCCGGCATCGACACTCGGCGGTCTGTGACTGAACCACGAGAAGACGGGGTGGAGGCAGATGGCGAAGGCGAAGTTTGAGCGGACGAAGCCGCACGTGAACGTGGGGACGATCGGGCACGTAGACCACGGCAAGACGACGCTGACGGCGGCGATCACGCACGCGTTGGCGGGGGTGGGGGGGACGCAGCCGAAGGGCT
>DASYRG010000030.1:0-15409 GCA_036004665.1 bacterium
GAGGTGGGGCGGATCGGCATGCGGATGATCCGCGACTACGTGGATCACGTAGAAGATCCCGTCTACTACGTCTCCGGCCCGCCGAAGATGGTCAGGGCGATGAAGCGGATGCTGAAGCGGGCCGGCATCCCTGAAGGCGGCGTCCGCGCCGAGGAGTACACCGGGTACTGAGTGGTCCTCCTCCGGCTGATTGTCTCCCCGGACCCTCGTGCGGTACGCTTGCTCTGCGCGTGTCGCGCCACGACCATGATGCCTGATCTGCACGCCGTGCCTCTTGCTCGATATCTGGACGAGCTGCTTCCACCGCGCGACCCGCTGCTGGCCGAGTTGGAGGCCCAGGCCGCGCGAGGGCGGATTCCCATCTCGGGTCCACAGGTGGGCCGTCTGCTGGCGCTGCTGATTCGCCTCGCCCGGCCCTCCCGCGCTCTGGAAGTGGGCGCGGCGATCGGCTACGCCGCCGTCTGGATGGGGCGGGCCCTCCGAGAGCACGGCGGGGCCCTGCAGACGATCGAACTGCGGCCGGAGATGGCGGCGCGCGCCCGCTCCACCCTCGCCCGCGCCGAACTCTCCGACACCGTGGATGTGCTGGAGGGCGCCGCCCTGGAGGTCCTGCCGCGTCTCTCCGGCTCCGCGTATGGGCTGATCTTTCTCGACGCGGTCAAGTCCGAGTACCCGGCCTATTTCGAACACGCCGTGGAGATGCTGACCGAGGGCGGCCTCCTGCTGGCCGACAACGCTCTGCTCGGGGGGGAGATCGCCCCCGACGCCCCCGGGGGATACTGGCCGGCGGACGCGCGCGAAGGGATCCGCCGCTACAATGCGCTGGCGTTCGGCCACCCCGCGCTCGATTCCGTGATCCTGCCGCTGCACGACGGGGTCACGCTCAGCCTGAAACGCTAGCGGACGCCGGGCCAGGGCAGGGCGCGATGACGGAGCGACTCTACTGGCACGACTCCTATCTGCGCGAATTCACCGCTCGTGTGGTCTCGGCCCGCCCGGACGAGGAGGGGAACGGCGCCGTGCTCGAGCTCGATCGCACCGCCTTCTATCCGACCTCGGGGGGGCAGCTCCACGACACCGGCACCCTGGACGGTTTCCGCGTCCTGGAGGTCTTCGAAGAGGGGGGAGATGAGGAGTGGGGCCTTGGAGAGCGGCATGGAGAGGCGGGACGGGGCCGCGTCCTTCACCGCGTGGCAGAGACGATGCGGGGCGGCGCGCTGATCGACCACCCCGTCACCGGGCGGATCGACTGGGAGCGGCGCTTTGATCACATGCAGCAGCACACCGGACAGCACATCCTCTCCCAGGCCGCGCAGCGCGTCCTGGGCGCGCCCACACTCGCCGTGCACCTGGGGGCGGACCGATGCACCGTCGACCTCGGCCTGGCCATCGAGGCCCCCGAGGCGGCGCGCCTCGAAGATGCGGCGAACGCCGCGGTCCTGGAGAACCGCGCCGTCCGCGTGCATGCGGTGGACGAGTCGGAGATCGAGCGCTGGGGGCTGCGCCGTCCTCCGAAGACGTCGGGCGTCATCCGTGTCGTCGAGATTGAGGAGTTCGACCGCTCCGCCTGCGGGGGCACGCACGTCCGTACCACCGGAGAGATCGGGGCGATCGCGATCACCGGCTGGGAGCGGTACAAGGGCGGCACGCGCCTGAGCTTCCTCTGCGGGTGGCGGGCCCTGCGCGATTACCGCTGGAAGAGCAGAGCCCTGACGGACCTGGGGCGCGCCCTCTCGGTGGGCGGTCCCGACGTCCTCGACACCGTGCAGCGACTGGCGACGAAGGAGAGCGAGACCTCCCGCCGCGCTGACGCGCTGCTGACCCGCCTGGCCGCCGCGGAGGCGGAACTGCGACGCCGCGCCACGGCGCTGCCGGCGGTCCATGTCGAGGTGCTAGCCGCCCGCCCCACCGACGAAGTGCGCGCGCTCGCCGAGGCGCTGACGGCGGGCCGGGGGCTCGTCGCCCTCCTCGCCGCTGACGGCGGGCGGCTGATCTTCGCCCGCTCGGAGGATCTTACCCTGGACGTGGCCGCCCTCCTCCGGCGGGTCTTCGAGCAGTTCGGGGGACGGGGCGGAGGCAAGCCCGCCTTCGCGCAGGGGACACTGGCGACGGAGGCGAGTCCCCGCGGTGCGCTGGAGTCCGCGCGGGGGTGGGCGGAGGAGGCGCTCCGGGGTGCCTGAGATCCCCTTCATCGAGACGCTGATCGCCAACCTGATCCCGCGCGTGACCGGCCGCACCCTCCGGGGGATCCAGGTGCGCAGTCCCTCGGTGGTGAAGTCGGTGGATCCGCCACTGTCTGCCGCGCAGGGAGAGACGATCGAGTCGCTCCGCCGTCGTGGGAAACTGCTGCTCTTCGGACTGACAGGCGATCTGGTCCTGATCGTGCATCTGAAACGGGACGGGCGGCTCACCCTGACGCCGGTGCGGCAACGCCCCACCCGGGACGTTGCGGTCGTCCTCGCGCTCCACGACGGAACGGACCTTCGGCTGATCGAGATCGGGCCGAAGAAGCGGGCGGGCCTCTGGCTGCGGCGGTCGGCAGAGGTGGAAAGCACCGAACCCGTGGCGGGGCTGGGTCTGGAGCCGCTGTCGGAGGAGTTCACGCCGGAGGCGCTCGGGGCGATGCTCGTCCGGGCGGGCATGCAGGTCAAACGCTTCCTTGGCGCGCAGCGCTACCTGGCGGGCGTCGGCAACGCCTATGGCGACGAGATTCTCTGGGAGGCGCACCTCTCGCCCTTTGCCGCCACCCAGACGTTGAGTCCCGAGGAACGGGCGCGCCTCTTTGCGGCGATCCGGGAGGTGCTGATCCGATCGGTGCGGGAGCACCGCGCCCACTTCGGCGACGATCTCCCGATGCGCGAGCCACCCGCGCTCCTCCGCGTCCACCGCAAGGCCGGTGAGCCCTGCCCGCGCTGCGGGACGCCGGTCGCCGCCGTCTACTACAGTGAGAAGGAGACCTACTACTGCCCCACCTGCCAGACCCGCGGCAAGGTCTACGCCGATCGACGCCTCTCCCGCCTCTTGAGGTGAACTGACGGCCGAAGAGGGCGGCTACTCTCTGAGCGCGTGTACGGCGCCGGCCTGGACCGCCGCGAAGATGTCGGCTCAAGCTGCTCGTCCACACGAGGTATTATGACACCGGCGTGCGCCTGCTGACGCTGCTCACGGACTTTGGCGCGAACTCCCCCTATCCCGCGACCATGAAGGCGGTCGTGGCCGCGCGCGTCGACGCCCTCATCCTGGACATTTCCCACGACGTCGCGCAGCACGACCTCCGCGCGGGGGCCTTCCTCCTCGCGTCCATCGCGCCGTACTGTCCTGCGGGCACCGTCCACCTGGCTGTCGTCGATCCCGGCGTCGGCACCTCCCGCCGAGCCCTCATCGTGACCGCGGGCGGTCAGACCTTCGTTGGACCGGACAATGGGCTGCTCCTCCCCGCCGCGCGCCGGGTAGGGGGGCCCGCCGCCTACCAGATCGAACCCGAGGTTGGGCTCCCGGAGCCCTCACGCACCTTCCACGGCCGCGACCTCTTCGCGCCGGCGGCGGGGCGGCTGCTCCGCGGGGAGCCTCCGTCACGGCTGGGGACGGCGGTGAGCGACCCGGTGGCGCTGACGCTGCCCCACGGCGGATGGGGCGAGGGGGTGCTGCAGGGAGAGATTCTCTACGTCGATCCGTTCGGGAACCTGATCACCAGCATTCCCAACGAAACCGTCGGCGCCGACGCGGCGTTTCAGTTACAGACGGCGGAGGGGATGCGCCGGGTGCGGGTGCGTCCGGCCTACGGGGCGGGGGCGCCGGGGGAGCTCCTGCTGGTGGCCGGCAGCGACGGATGTCTGGAAATCGCGCTGCGCGAGGGGGACGCCGCGGCGGTCACGGGCCTGCACGCCGGCGCCCCGGTGCGTCTGCATCCAGAGGATGCACGCCTGCGGCTGCCACTGGATCGGGATGGTCCGGCGTAGGCGACGTCGTTGCAGGGAATGTAGAATAGGCGAGACTGATGGCGGAGATCAATCTGGCGATTGCCTTTGCGGCCGGCGTGTTGGGCTTTCTCTCCCCCTGCGTCGTCCCGCTGATCCCGGGGTATATCTCCTTTGTCTCCGGCCTGTCGCTGGGGGAGATGGCCCCAGAGGAACGCCGCCGTCACGCCGGACGGGTGGTCGCGGCCACCGCACTGTTCGTACTGGGATTTGCGATCATCTTCACCTCGCTCGGCGCCTCGGCCTCCCTGCTGGGAGGGTTCGTCCTGACCAATCGCGTGCTGCTCAGCCGCGTCGGCGGAGTACTGGTGATCGCCCTTGGGCTGGCGGTGCTGCTGAAAGTGCCGGTCCTCTTCCGCGAGCGTCGCGTGCATCTCACCCGCAGGCCGCTGGGGATGATCGGCGCCGTCCCCGTCGGGATGGCGTTCGGGTTCGCCTGGACGCCGTGCGTGGGACCGGTGCTGGCCGCCGTCCTGACACTGGCCGCGACCGAGCAGAACGCCACTCGAGGCGCGCTGCTGCTCTTCGCGTACGCGCTCGGTCTGGGACTGCCGTTCCTGGTCTCGGCCCTGCTGCTGACACTGGCGTTTGGGTCGCTCGCCTGGCTGCGCCGCTACAGCCCGCCGATCACGACGGTCTCAGGAGTCTTTCTGGTAATCATGGGGGTGGCGCTGGTGACCGATGCGCTGTTCACGCTCAACACCTGGATCCTCCGGCTGTTCCCATTCCGGCCGGCCATCTGAGCCGATGCAGAGACTTCTCCTCGCAGCCCTCTTGATCGCCGCGGCGGCGTCCGCGGTCGGTCCGATCTCGTCCCCCGCCCTGGCCGCGCCGACCACCGGCGGGCTGGTGGTGGAGGTGATTACTCTCCTCGACCAGCAGTACGTGGAGCAGGCGCTGATCGACCGCGTCCGCCTGCTGAACGTGGCGCTGGAATCGATGCAGGCGGCGCTGAGCCGCGCGGGGATCGCCGCGGAGCTGCAGCGCATCCCGCCGGGGACGGGCGCGTCTGAGGCGGAGCGGATCTTCCGGGAGCGGTTCGACGCCGTCGTCGCCGCCGGACAGGGGAGTGCGCAGGCGCTGGCTTACGCGGCCATCCGCGCGATGACCGCGTCGCTAAACGATTCGCACACCGGCTTCATGAGCCCGGAGGAATACCGCGAGCGCCAGGCCAGGCAGCGCCAGGCGGCGGGCTTCTCGGGCGTGGGAATGGTGGTGTTCCCCAAGGAGCAGCGCTTCTACGTCTGGGAGGTCATCCCCAACGGTCCGGCCTCCCGGCTGGGTGTGCGCAGGTTCGACCGCATCGTGCGGATCAACGACACGCCGACCGGAGGCATGACGGCGGACCAGGTCGTCTCCATGATCCGCGGTCCCACGGGGACGGCGGTGACGATCCTCTTTGAGCGCGCCGACCGGCCCGCTCCCTTCCCGGTGACCATCACCCGCGCGCCGATCGTGGTGCCCTCCCTCTTCGCGGCGCGGATGGTGGAGCGGGGCATCGGCTACATCTACCTCTACGAGTTCTCGAGCGGGTCCGCCCGCGACTTCCGCCGCGCCCTGCAGCAACTGATGGGGCAGGGGCTGCGCGTGCTGATCATCGACCTACGGAACAACAGCGGCGGCTTCCTGCACGAGCTGCGGTCGATCATGAATACGCTGCTGCCCACCGGGTTGCCCGTCTACCAGTCGACGACGAGCCAGGGGACGCAGGTGGTCAAGACCGATCGGAAGCCGCTTCTGCCGCGGACGATCCCGATCGTGGTGCTGGTGAACGACGGCACCGCCTCGGCCTCCGAGCTGCTGACGGCGGCGATCGCCGAGCACGCTCGCGGAACCGTCATCGGGACCAAAAGCAGCGGGGCCGTCGAGGCGAGCGTCGTCTTCGAACTCTCCGACGGATCCGCCCTCAGCGTTACCATCCAGCGGTTGGCCACCGGGAAGGGCAGACGCCTCGAGGGCAACGGGATCGTCCCCGACGTCCAGCTCGATCTCACCGCCGCGGATTTCACGGCGGGGCAGGACGCCCAGTTGCTGCGCGCCGTGCAGGTGGCCCGCCAGCGCGTCGCGCGCGCCCTGCTGCTCCCCAGCGCCGGCCGCTAGCGGCGTCCGTCGCCGGCTTCCCTCCTCGCTGGCGAGGCTCCCCGGCGCTTTGAGGTCATTCCGACGTCGAATGTTAAGGATGTCTTGGAGAGATCCATGGAAGAGAGGCTCCGCGAACTGAGGAAGGGGTCTGCCCGGCGGAAGTGAGCTAGTATTTCTGGAGCCGGCAGACCCCTTCCTCGGTTCACGCCCGACGCAGGCGCCGCCGCGTCCCGCGGAGAACCCATCAGCCGGCACGCCCTACGATGAGGCCGACCTTCACGATGGCGCGCATCGACGCCCCCGCTCTCACCCAGGACATTGATCGCCATCGTTCGGCCCTGGTGGGGCTTCTCGCCTCGCTGGTCCGCGCCGACACGAGCAATCCTCCGGGAGACACCCGAGGGGCGGTGGATCTTGCGGCCGCGCGCTTCCGCGCCCTCGGCCTCGACACCCAGATTCTGGCAGACGATCCGAAGAAACCGAACCTGCTGCTGCGGCTGGGTGGGGGCCGCCCGGAACTCCTCTTCAACACCCACGTGGATACGGTCCCCTTCGGCGACCGCGCCACTTGGCGGCACGACCCCCTCGGCGCCGAGATCGTGGGAGGCCAGCTCTACGGGCGCGGCGCGGGCGATCCGAAGGGCTCCGCGGCGGCGATGGTGGCGGCCGTGGAGACGCTGGCGCGCCTGCAGGTGGACTTGCGCGGATCCCTGCTCCTCTCGCTGGTCAGCGACGAGGAGGTCGGCGGGGCCAAGGGCACCGACATGCTGGTGCAGCGGGGGCTGCTGCGTCCCGACCAGGTGATCATCGGCGAGATGACCGACAACCGCATCGCCATTGCGGAGAAAGGCGTGCTCTGGGTCCGCCTGGTCACCCGCGGGCGAACGGCGCACGGCTCCACCCCCTGGAAAGGCGTCAACGCCATCCAATCGATGGTGCGGGTGCTGTCGGCGCTCGATGCGGAGATCGGGGCGCGGCTAGCCACGATGAGCCATCCCCTCACACCACCCCCGTCGCTCTCGGTGGGCACGATCGAGGGCGGCATCGCCACCAACGTCGTGCCCGACCACTGCGAGGCGACGATCGACCGCCGCACGCTGCCCCATGAATCTCCGCAGGACGCCCTCACCGAGATTGACCGCGTGCTCGCGCGTCTGCGCGAGGAGGATCCGCACCTGGAGGTGACGGTGGAACCGGTGCAGACCGGCCCGCCGGTGGAGACCTCCCCCGATGCGCCGCTGGTGCGGAGCGCGCAGGAGGTGGCGGCGTCCATGGGCCTGGACCCGGCGCCGGTCGGCTACCAGCAGGCCAGCGACGGCCGGTTCTTCAGCGCGCGGGGGATCGACACCATCCTCTTCGGCCCCGGCGCGGCGGAGCTGGCGCACGCGCCGGACGAGTACATCGACCTGGACGCGGTGGCCACGGCGGCGGTGTTCTACGCGCAGGTGGCCGCCCGCCTCCTCGCGCCGGCCTGAGCGGTGCTGCCCTCCGAGCGTCTCCGCGACAAACTGATCACGCTCGACGGCAAAGGCTACAGCGCCTACAAGGGCATCGCCGGCGCCTACCGCTTTCCTCGTCACGTCCTCACCGTCGATCACGTCCAGCCCGATCCCTTCGCCCCGCCCTCGCTCCTGCGGGTGCAGGTGGACATGGCCGAGGTGCAGCTTCCCCCGGAGTGGTGGGGGACGACGGTTCGAAAGATGGCACTGGAAGATGGGCTGGCCCGGCGCTTTCGGGAGGTCGTGCGGCGTGTGAGCCGCGGTCGGCCGCCCGAGCGGGGAGGGGACCGGCGCGGCGGGCTGCTGCTGGTCGACGCGGGCGGGCAGGAGATCCTCCTCCGCACCGCCTGCCGGGTGCACGAGGAGCACGTCGAACTCCGCCTCGCTCTCGGCCTCCCGGCGGAAGGCCGCAAGATTCAGGCCAAACAGGCGGCCGCGATTCTGCTCGAGGAACTCCCCGCCGCCGTTGAGGGCGCCCTACTCCGTCCCAACCTGGACGAAGCGGCGGTCCGGCGCCACCTCGAGGCCGCCGAGGATCAAGCCGCGCTGGTGGAAGGTCTCCAGGGGAAGGGCCTGGTCGCCTTCGTCGCCGAGGGCGCAATCCTGCCCCGGGAGAGCGGGATCTCAGACCTGCCGCTCGGTTCCCACAGCGCCGTCCCCTTCCGCACTCCCGAGGCGCTGGCCGTCACGCTGGCGACCCCTCACCGCGGGCCGGTCAGGGGCATGGGGATCCCCGCGGGCGTCACCCTGATTGTCGGCGGCGGCTTCCACGGTAAGTCCACCCTTCTCTCGGCGCTCACCCGGGGGATCTACCCTCACCTTCCCGGGGACGGGCGCGAGCTGGTGGCCGCGCGGCCCGACCTCGTCAAGATTCGCGCGGAAGAGGGACGGCGGGTCAACCGGGTGGACATCAGCGCCTTCGTAGGCACACTCCCTATGGGCGTCGAGACGGCGGCCTTCTCGACCGAGAACGCCAGCGGCAGCACCTCCCAGGCCGCCAACGTCGTGGAAGCCATCGAGGGAGGGGCGCGTGTGCTGGTGATCGATGAGGACAGCAGCGCCACCAACTTCATGATCCGGGACCCATTGATGCAGCGGCTGGTGCCCAAGGCGCTGGAGCCGATCACCCCCTTCGTCGATCAGGTGCGCCACCTGTTCCAGGCGCATGGGATCTCCACGGTGCTGGTGATGGGCGGGTCCGGCGATTACTTCGCCGTGGCCGACACAGTGATCCTGATGGACGCCTACCAGCCGCGTGTGGTGACCGAGGAGGCTCGCCGCATTGCCGCGGAGCGCCGCGACCTTCGCGCCGCGGAGGGACGGCCGTTTGAAGGGGCGCGCTCGCGCGTCCCCTTGCCGCACGGCTTCAACCTCTACCGGGACCGCCGCATCCGCGTCGACGCGCGGGGAGTGCGCACCATCACCTTCGGCCGCGACACGATCGACCTCTCCGCCGTCGAGCAGATCGTGGATGCCAGCCAGACTCGAGCGATCGGCGACGCGATCTTCTACGCGCTGGAGCGGGGCTACTTCGATGGGGTGCGTACGCTCAGACAGGTCCTCGACGCGCTGGAGGCCGACTTCGCCGAGCGCGGCCTGGAGGCGCTCTCCAGCCACGAGGGTCATCCCGGCGACTACGCGTTGCCCCGCCGCCACGAGATCGCCGCCGCCATCAACCGCCTGCGCACCCTGGCCGTGAAGCAGCTGGAGTGATCAGCCAGACCCGAGGATTACGGCATCCTTATCCGGCGCCGTCGTCCCGCTTGGCCATCTCCGTCAACTCGTTGCGGGCCTTCCACAGCGCGGGGAAGCGCTGCGTGTGCACGAGCTGGCCCAGCACCTCCACCGGCGTCCCCTGGGTGCCGATCACCTCGCCGCCGATGATGCGCTCTACGACCTTGAAGTGGGTCACGCGCCAGAGGGTGAGGCGCTCGTCCCAATCGAGGAGCAATTCAGCCACCTGATAGAGCGCGTCGAATTCCCGGCCCCGCAGGTAGAGCTCCACCGCCGAGAGTCCATGCGCGTGCAACAGGCCTTCGAACGCCGCACCCAGACGAGGCGTCACCTCGCCAACGCGAGTGAAGCCGGGCGAGTCGAATCCGCTGCCGTGTCCGAGTACCCGCCGCACCGTCCGGTACTCCCAGGGAGACATGTGCTCGAGCATGGGCAGGTGCGCGGTGATGATGGCGATGCAGTGCACCGCGCGGCGCAGCAGCCGGATGGCGGCTCCGAGGTCGCCGGCGCGCAGCCGGTCGATGGTACCTTCTACCTCCCAGCACGCCAGTTTCAGCCAGAGTTCGGACGACTGGTGCACGGTCTGGAAGAGGAGCTCGTCGCGGTGCACCATCTCCTCGGGCGCCTTCTGGAGGGCGAGCAGGTCGTCCGTACGCAAGTAGCGTTCGTAGTCGCTGGCGCCTGCCCCCGGCAGAATCGGTTGCCCATAGTCCTCCGCCATGGCCCGTCCCCTCTCGTCGTCGCTCACCGTCGCGGACTCCTTCGGGGGCGGTGCGGAGACGCCCTACCGGTCGGATGGTGTGGAGGAGTTTCCGGGTCGGTGCGGAACCCTCAGCAGACGTCCAAAAGTTGACAGGTGAATCAGGTGCCAGTTTCCGCGCGTCCAGTTTCTGCGCGTGAGGTGAGCCGGCCCAAGGGAGCGCGGGGGCGGCGGACCCGCCAGCTGTTGCTGGACGCCGCCGAGGCCGCGTTTGGGACGCGCGGTTACTTTGAGACCTCCGTCACCGACATCACCCGGCGGGCGGGCGTGGCCCAGGGCACTTTCTACGTCTACTTCCCGAGCAAGCGCGCCCTCTTCACCGAACTCGTCCGGGAGCGCAGCCGTGACGTCCGGCGCGCCATCCGGGAGTCGATCCGGGGGACGGCCGACCGGCGAGAGGCGGAGCGCCTGGGGTTTGAAGCGTTCTTCCGGTACATCGGACGGCACCGCCACATGTACCGGATCGTCCGGCAGGCGGAGTTCGTCGATCCCGGCCTCTTCCGCTGGTACTACCGCCGCTTTGCCGACGGCTACGTACGGGGTCTGCGGGAGGGGATGCGTCGGGGGGAGGTGCGCTCTCTCAACCCCGAGGTGCTGGCGTACTGCCTGATGGGGATCGGAGACTTCCTGGGGATGCGCTGGGTGCTCTGGGAGAAGGACGGCCCGCGCCCGGCCGTCGTGAACACGATGATGGACTTCATGCTGCGCGGCCTCGACGCCGGTTCTCCTTCGACGCACGCGCGCACCCGCGCCCGGCGGGACGGCCAGACGGGATGAATGAAGAGGAGAGCGGGGCGGCGCTGGTGTCCATCGGCACCTATTTCCCCGCAGGGTACCAGAGCAGCAGCGAGATCGCGGACGCGACGGGCATTCCTCCAGAGATCATCGAGGGGAAATTCGGGCTGCGCGGCAAGCACATCGCCGCGGCGGATGAGCACGTTTCAGACATGGCGGTCCGGGCGGCCCGACCGATTCTGGAATCGGTCTCGCCTGAGGAGATCGGCGCCCTCATCTATTTCGGCAGCGCCCACAAGGACTACCACCTCTGGTCGGTGGCCCCGAAGATCCAGCACGCCCTCGGACTGGGCGGCGCGTTCACCTTCGAGCTGATGAATACCAGCGCCGCGGGGCCTCTGGCGCTGAAGGTGGCGGGGGACATGCTCCGGTCCGATCGCGACCTCCGCGCCGTTTTGCTGGTGGGGGCCAGCCGAGAATCGTTCGTGATCGACTACCGGAACGAACGGGCGCGCTTCGCCTTCACCTTCGCCGACGGGGCGGCGGCGGTGCTGCTGCGGCGCGGGTCCGCGGGGCACCGCGTGCTCGCCTCGGCGATCAGTACCGACGGCTCTTTTGCCGACGACGTGCGCGTGCCGGCCGGTGGATCGGTCCACCCGGCGTCGCCCGAGACGCTGGAGCGGGGGATGCACTCCCTCGACGTCGTCGATCCGGAAAGGATGAAGGCCCGGCTGGACCCGATTTCGCTCGACCGTTTCGTCGAGGTGGTGCAGCGGGCCATTGAGCGCAGCGGCTACCGGCTCGACGACCTGGACTTCCTCGCCCCGCTGCACACGAAGCGTTCCCTTTTCGAGGCGCTCCTGAGGGCCCTCGGCCTGGAGGAGCATCACACGTTCTATCTCGAGGAGTACGGGCACATGTCGGCGATCGACCCCTTCGTGGCCCTGGCCGAGGCGGAGCGGCTGGGGCGGCTGGCGCCCGGCGATCTCGTGGTCACCGTGAGCGGAGGAACGGGATACTCATGGGCGGCGACGGCGCTCCGCTGGTAGTCGCCCACGCCGCCGACGCGGGAGCTGCCGCGGGGTGGGCGCCAACGCAGTGGGGCATCTGGCACTGGCTGGAGCGCCGAGCGGACATCAGCCCCAGCAAGGCGGCGGTGATCGACGGGGAGCGCTCATTCTCTTACCTGGATCTGCGTGACCGCGTCGCTGCGATCGCCGGCGGGCTGCGGGCGCTGGGGGTGCGGAAGGGAGATCGCCTCGCCATCCTCTCGGTGAACCGAGCGGAGTACGTCGAGTCGCTCTTCGCCGCCGCGCGGCTGGGCGCGATCGCCGTCCCGCTGAACTGGCGCCTCACGGCAGCCGAACTGGCCTTTCAAGTGGGCGACAGCGAACCGCTCCTCCTCCTCGCCGACCCCACGCTGCGCGCGCTCATGGACGCTCTGCGCGCCCAGCCGGAGGCACGCACGCTGGAGCGCGTCGTCGCTTTCGAGGGGGAGGGCGGACTCGAGGGCGCGCACTCCTATGAGGACCTGACGCGTCACCCCGCGGCCGAAGCGGAAGGACGCTTCGACGATCCGTGGCTGATCCTGTACACTTCCGGGACGACCGGCCGTCCCAAAGGCGCCGTCCTCACCCAGGGCACGCAGTTCTGGAACAGCATCAACATCGGTGACGCGATCGGCCTCACTTCCGCCGACGTGACCCTGAACATGATGCCGATGTTTCACAGCGGCGGGATCGGACTGTATACCTTCCCCACGATCCATCATGGTGGCACGGCTGTCCTGGCGCGCCAGTTCGAGCCGGAGGCCACTGTGCGGCTGATCGTACACTGGGGCGTCACCGCGATGCTGGCCGTCCCCGCGATCTACCTGATGCTCCTGCAGCACGAGGCGTTCCAGCGGGCCGATCTCTCCCGCGTCCGCTTCGCCTGCGGCGGTGCTCCCTGCCCCCTGTCGATCATCGAGGCGTTCCGCGACCGCCGGCTCCTCTTCCAGCAGGGGTTCGGGCTGACCGAGACCGCGCCGACGTGCACGCTCATCCCCGCCGCGGATGCCTTCCGCAAGGCCGGATCGGCGGGCAAGGCTACCCTGCACGTCGAGGTGCGGGTGGTCGACGAGGAGGGCCGCGACGTGCCTCCCGGCGAGGTCGGCGAGGTGTGGACCCGTGGGCCCAACCTCTTCTCCGGCTACTGGCGCCGTCCCGACGCCACCGCGGAGGCGCTGGCCGGCGGCTGGTTTCACACCGGCGACCTGGCACGCCGTGATGAAGAGGGGTTTCTCTACATCGTCGATCGGAAGAAGGACATGCTCATCTCCGGCGGCGAGAACGTTTACCCCGCGGAGGTCGAGGATGTCCTCTACCGCCACCCCGCCGTGGCGGAGGCGGCGGTGATCGGCGTGCCGCACGAGCGTTGGGGCGAGGTGCCCAAAGCGATCGTTGTACGCAAATCCGGCGTCACTCTCACCGCCGAGGAGCTGATCGCCTTCTGCGACGGAAAGCTGGCCCGCTACAAGATCCCCAAGTCGGTGGCCTTCGTCGAGACGCTGCCGCGCAACGCCGCGGGCAAGGTCCTGAAGCGGATCCTGCGCGAGCGGCTGGGATCCTGAGCGATGCCGCGCGTGCAGGTCAACGGGATCAGCCTGCACTATGAGACCACGGGCAGCGGCACGCCGGTGCTGCTGATTGCGGGCCTCGGCGCGGACCATCACTTCTGGTACCGGCAAATCCCCGCGCTGGCCGAACGGTTTCGCGTGATCGCCCCGGACAACCGGGGCGCGGGCGAGAGCGACAAGCCGGACGCCCGCTACACGCTGCGGCAGATGGCGGACGACCTCCGAGCGCTCCTCGACGCCCTGGAGGTCCCCTCGGCCCACGTCATGGGGGCATCCCTGGGCGGCTTTCTCGCCCAGGAGTTCATCCTCGCCTACCCGGAGCGGACGCGACGGGTGGTGCTCTGCTGCACCTCCTTCGGGGGAGCGGGGAGCGCTCCCATCCCGCCCGAGACGCTGGCCGTCCTGATGACCCGCACCGGCGACCCCGAGCGCGATCTCCGCGCCACCCTGACGGTGCAGTTCGCGGGCGATTTCCTGGAGACGCACGCCGAAGAGATCGACGCCTACGTGGCCTGGCGCGTCGCCCACCCCCAACCCGTCCACGCCTACCGGCGCCAGTTGGAAGCGGCTCTCGCCCACGACACGCAACGCCGGGTGGGGGAACTTCGGATGCCCGTCCTCGTCCTGCACGGCCGGGCGGATCGGGTGGTTCCGGCGATGAACGGGGAACGGCTGGCCGCGGCCATCCCCGGCGCGCGCCTGTCCTTGCTGGAGGCCGGCCACAACTTCTTGTGGGAGGCGTCCGAAGAGGCAAACCGTCAGATCATCGGTTTCCTCAACCACGACGATGTGGCATGGAGCGAAGAGGAGGTGAAGGGGGAGGGCACGGTCAGTCTGACATTGCATCGTGAGGAGGAGAACGGATGAACAATCTGAGACGAGTGCTGTTCGTGCTGGTCGTACTGGCGCTGCTTCTCTCCGCCGCCTACCAGCCGGCGCTGGGGCAGGCCGGCACGATCAAGATCGGGGCGATCGTCCCGCTGACCGGGCCCGTGGGCCCGAGCGGTCAGGCGATGCAGAAGGGCTATGCGCTGGCCGTGGAGGAGATCAACCGCAACCCGCCCCTCGGGCGTCGGGTGGAACTGATCGTCGAGGATGACCGCGGCGATCCTCCGACGGCGGCCGCGGCGTTTCTGAAGCTGGTCACGCGGGACCGGGTGGACGCGGTGATCGGCGGGCTCCAGTCTGCGACCTCGATCGCCGTGGGGGCGCAGGCCCGGCAGCATCCCATTCTGATGGCCTGGATCGGCGCGGCGGCGGTGGACTTCGAACGGCTGCTCGCCGACGCGGATTGGTTCTTCCACTACCACCCCTGGACGTACAACAACGCCGAGTCCACGTGGGCCTTTATCAGGAGCACCGGCGCCCGGACCGCGGCGGTCGCCGCGGAGGACGGGCCATTCGGGGAGAGCAGCCTGGTGGACGGCGCGCCGTTCGCGCGTGCGCACGGCATCAACACCGTCTTGATCGAGCGGTTCCGCACCGGGACACCCGACCTAACTCCGCTGCTGACGAAGGCGAAAGGTGCCAACGCCGACGTGTTCGTCTTCGTCGGATTCGACCAGGACGTGATCCCGCTCGTGACGCAGGCGCGCCAGGTGGGACTGGCCCCCAAGCTGATCCTGGCCGCGCCGCCGGGTTGGCCCGTCGGCTATGACAAGCTGCCCGCGGGCAACAACGTCGCCGGCATGGCGCTGTGGACGAACGAGAACGGCCACCCGGCGTCCCGCGCCTTCGTCCGCGCCTACCGTGAGCGGTTCAAGGAAGACCCCACCTTCTACTGGGCGCCGCTCGCCTACACCAACCTGATCACCGTGGGCGACGCCATCCGCCGCGCGCGCAGCACCGAGCTGAACGCGCTCGTCGCGGCGATGAAGGCGACCGACTACGAGGGGCCGATCGGCATCCGCCTCACCTTCAAGCGATCGAGCTACGGGAAGAACCAGGGGTTCACCCGCCTGATCGCCTTCCAGTGGCAGAACGGGCGCCAGGTGCCCGTCTGGCC
>DASYRG010000031.1:0-3138 GCA_036004665.1 bacterium
CGAGGCGGCCCACGGCGCGGTGGCCCTGGGGGAGGGGCTCCCCTTGCCGCAGCCGCTCGAGCAGGGGCAGTCGTACGTGATGCTCGCGCAGGCCCACGCCGCATCGGGCGACATCGAAGCCGCCCGCGCGGCCTGGGAGGAAGCCCGCAGCCGGTTCAGCGCTTTGGGATCGTCGTGGTTCCTGCGGCAGGTCGAAGATGCCCAGGCGGCAGCGAGTGCGGGGATGATCTCGCGATCTGGAGGCGGCGGATGACACCGGACGAATACTTGCGGGGCCACCATCTGTGCACTCTGGCGACGGCGACCAAAGCCGGTACTCCCCACGCGTCCACGTTCTGGTATGCCAGCGACGGCTTAGACCTCTATCTGGCGGTGGACGGCCGTTCGACCACGGCGCGCAACCTCGGCGAGAATCCCTACGTCGCCGGCGCGATCTATGACGATACGGCCGACCCGCTGCAGGCCCGCAGCCTGCACTTCCAGGGGCGGGCGGTGGAGCTGACCGCGGGAGAGGAGCGCACGAAGGCGCACGAGGTCTTCCGGGCCAAATTCCCGGCCACGCAGATGCCCGACCAGCCGGCCGTGCGCTGGTACCGCTTCGTCCTCTACGATCTCAGGGCGGTCGAGAGCGGCGGGGCGGAGGAGGGCCGGCCGACCTTCTTCGCCGTGAACTTCCGCGAGGATCTTGTACACCAGGTCTTCCGCGGCGTGACGCCGGCCCAGGCGCAGGAGATCGCCTCGCAGCTGGCGGCGAAGGACCTGGCCGCGGGAGAGCTGCTCTTCCGCCAGGGCACGCGCGGGGAGAGTTTCTTCATCGTCGTCACCGGCGAGGTGGAGGTCTTTCAAGAGGACGGCCGGCGCGAGCGGCACATCGCCGTGCTCGGACCGGGGGCGTTCGTCGGTGAGATGGCGCTGCTGACCGGCCAGCCGCGGGTGGCTTCCGTAAGAGCGCGGACGCCCTGCCGCTTGGTGGCCCTCGACAGCGAGGACTTCCGCTCGGTGCTGGACCGCTACCCGGTCATCCGCGCCGACTTCGAACGCGTCATGCGTACGCGCATGGCGGAGATGGAGCGGAGGTGAGCCGTGGCGGTTGAGGCGATGACGGCGGTTCCCCGGTTCGGGTTCGGCGGGCGGGCGCCGTACAAGATGCCCGACGGCACCCTGCGGCAGGTCCCCGTCTTCTATTGGAAGGGAACGCCGGTCCCGGTGATCCTCCCCTCGATCCGCGACCCCCGCCTGCACTTCTCCATGATCATCTGGGGGCTGCAGATCATGGGCCAGGTCTGGCTGCGCTTCGACACCACCCCCGCGTTGATCATCTCGACGATTCTGGTGGCCGCGATCTTCGAGATCTACCTCTTCATCGAGACACAGGGCGTGATCCAGTTCCCCGGCAGCGCCATGCAGGCGGCCAACTCGCTGACCTGGTTCATCAAGACCAACGGCACGCGCTGGGGCGACTGGTTCTCGATGAACGGCTTCGGCTTTCTCTGGCTGGGCGCGATTATCGCCATCGCCCAGAAGTACGTCATCAAGCTGCGAGGCGAGCAGATCTTCAACCCCTCCGCCATCGCCATCTTCACGCTGCTGGTGCTCTTTCCCCGGTACGTTCACCCGACGCCGCTGCTCTGGGGCGTGGCCTGGGGCGGCCAGCTCTTCCTCGTGCTCTATCTGGCGCTCGGAATCTACTACATCCTGCGCTCCTTCCGCCTCACCCTGATCCCCTTCACCTTCCTGGCGGTCTTTGCTCCCACCGCCCTGGTGACGGCGCAGCTCGCTTCCTCCGTCCTCGGGGGCAGCGTCCCGGACGGGCTGCGGTACTGGCGGGACGTGCTCTTCTCGCCGGAGTTCATGCTCTTCTCCTTCGCCTTCATCACCGACCCGAAGGTGGCCCCCCGCAGCGAGCGCGGCCGGATGATCTACGCTGGTACGAACGCCGTGCTCTGGGCGCTGGCGATGCTCTACCCGGTGTTCACCGCGGGTGAACCCGCCGACCCGGCATCTCCCTACTCCGTCGCCTACCTCAATCTGACCTTGCGTGACCAGTACGTCATCGAGACGATCTTCGTCGGCAACCTGCTCTTCGTGCAGCTCTTCCTGCGCCGCTGGATTGAAGCCCGCTGGCCGGCGCGGCGGCCGATGGATCCCGTCGAACTGATCTGGGGGGACAGCGGCGGCTTCATCCAGGACACCTTCAAGGGGTTCAGCGAGCAGCAAGCGCGCGAACTGGCCGGCCGGTTCACACGGGAGGCGGTCCCCGCGGGTCAGGTGATCGTGCACCAGGGCGACCCGGCGACGCGATTCTACATCCTGTCGAAGGGAGAGGCGGAGGTCGTCGTGGCGGAGGAGGGCGGAGGCGAGCGGGTGGTCGCCGAGCTGCGCCCCGGCCACTACTTCGGCGAGATCGCCATCCTGGAAGACACCGCGCGCACCGCCACGGTCCGCGCGAAGACTGACTGCGTGCTCGTCTCGCTGGACGCGGAGACCTTCAAGGCGGCGGTGGCGCAATCGGTGGCGGCCGGTGAGGACTTCCAGAAGGAGTTGCAGCGCCGCGTCGCCGAGGGCGGCCTGACCCTGCGGCCGGTCCCCGCGCCGCAGACCTGAGCAGATGCGCGTCCTGGTCCTCAGCGGGAGCGTGCATCCAGAATCGAGCGTGCGCAAGGCCGCCGAAGCGGCCGCCGCCGCCCTGCGCGAAGCCGGCGCAGAGGTGGACCTGGTGGATCTGGCCGCCCTCGCCCTCCCGCTGCACGACGGACGTATCGAGCAACTGCACCATCCGGAGGTGCTGGCCTGGGTGACGCGGGCGCAGCAGGCCGACGCGCACATCTGGGTCTCTCCCGAGTTTCACTCCTCGTTCTCCGGCGCGATGAAGAACGCCCTCGACTACCTCTTTTCGGACCATCTGTCCGGCAAACTGGTGGGGCTGATCGGCGTCGTGGGCGGGGCGCTGGGGGCCGTCAACACCCTCAACGCATTGCGGCTGGTGGCGCGCTCCATGGGCGCCTGGGTCCTGCCCTCGCAACTATCCTTGACCTCCGCAGAGTGCAAGCGGGGGTTGAGCGAAGAGAGTCAGGGACGGTTACGGCGCCTGGCCCAGGAGGTCATTCGCTTTGCCCCCCGCCTGATGGAAGGCAGCGA
>DASYRG010000032.1:0-10550 GCA_036004665.1 bacterium
TGGTGTCGTCGTCGCAGAGTGAGCGCGGTCGTCAGGCGGCGGTCTACCGGATGGACCTGGGGAAGCGACCTCACTTCGTAAAGTGCGAAGAGGGGCTGCCCACCTGGTTCTCGGACAACGTCGACACGTACTGTCTGGCCGCGCACGGCGATGCCGCGGTGATCGGCGATGCCAATGGATCGCTCTTCCTCTCGCAAGACCGCGGTGAGACCTGGGAACTCCTTGAGAAAGACCTGCCCCGCGTCCGGTGCCTGGCCTTCGCATGACGCCGCGGCTGCGCGCCGTCACCTTCGATGTCTACTCGGCGCTCTATGATACCCCGCGCGGCCTGGCCGCGGCGCTGCGCTCCATACTCCAGCAGCGCGGAGTGGCCGGTGATCCCCTGGCCGTCTCTCGCGTGTGGCGCACCAAACAGCGAGAATACCTGCTGATCGCCAATTCGCTCGACCGCGAGCCGGCCTCCAACCGGAAGGCCATCGAGGCGTCGGCGCGGTACGCGCTGCGTACTTTGGAACCGCCACTAGGCGGCGAAGAGGTAGGCGCGCTCGTGGGCGCCTGGGAGCGACTCCCACCCTGGCCGGAGGCGGCGGAAGTGTTGCAGGAGGTCCGGCGCCGTGGGCTGATGCTGGCGACCCTCTCGAACGGCGACGAGGATATGCTTCGCGCGCTCGTGGCGAACCTCGGGGTGACGTTTGATCGGATCATTTCTACCGAAGGCGGGAAGTTCAAGCCCCATCCCTCCGCTTACAGCCGCGCCCTGGAGGCGCTGGGTGTTCGGCACGAAGAATGGCTGCACGTCGCGGGAGGGGCGCCCGACGCGGCCGGGGCGACGGCCGCCGGGACCCGCACAGTCTGGGTGAACCGCCAGGCGGACGCCGTCATCGACAGCCGCTATAGCCCGGCGCACCAGGTCACGGATTTGAAGGGTTTGTTGCCGCTTCTCGACGGCTAGGCGGCGATACAGGAATCCCATAGGGCCTGTGCAACTAGGCTAGTTACCCTGCACGTGAGGGTTTCCATGCGATGTCCACAATGTAGTTTCGACAACCCTGCCGGAACCAGGTTCTGCGGCCAGTGCGGGACCAGGCTCGGCGTTGCCTGCCCGTCGTGTGGGACGCTCAATCCCGAAGGATTCGCCTTTTGCGGCACCTGTGGGACCAGCCTCACGGCAGCCGCCGCTCCCATAGCCACCGCCGAGGAACGCAAGGTGGTGACGATTCTCTTCGCCGACGTTACCGGGAGCACGGCCATCGCGGAGCGCCTCGACCCCGAGCAGATGCGGGCGGTGATGGGCCGATTCTTCCAGGCAATGACCGAGGTGATCGGTCGGTACGAGGGCACGGTCGAGAAATTTATCGGCGACGAGGTCATGGCCGTCTTCGGCCTGCCGATCGCCCATGAGGACGATCCGGAGCGGGCGGTGCGCGCGGCCGCGGCTATGGGCGAACGGCTGGATGCGCTCAACCGGGAACTAGAGGCCACACGGGGGATCGCTCTGCAGATGCGCATCGGAATCAACACCGGTGAGGTGGTGGCCGACCCTCAGGCCACCGAAAAGGGCGAGTTCATGGTGACCGGAGACGCGGTCAACGTCGCCGCCCGCCTGCGCGGCGCCGCCGAACCCGGGAGCACAGTCGTGGGCGATCGCACCTACTGGAACACCGCCCCCCTAGCCGAGTACCGTTCGCTCTCGCCTCTGGCACTGAAGGGCAAATCGCTGCCGGTGGCGGCATGGGAGTTCGTGCAGTTGCTTCCCGAGGCGACGCGCCGCGGCCCACCCGGCCTGCGTGCACCGATGATCGGGCGAGAAGAAGAAGTCGGCCTGTTAAATGGAGTAATCCAGCGGGTCATCCGAGAGGGCCGGCCACACCTGGTGACGATCCTCGGCGCGCCCGGGGTTGGCAAGACGCGGCTCTTCCAGGAGATTCTGGCCGTGCTGCCGCCCTCCGTGGCCGTTCGGCAAGGTCGCTCACTTCCCTACGGCAGCACCGCGATGTGGGCGGTGGGGGAGATCATCCGGGCCGACTGCGGCATCCTGCGCAGCGATCCCCTGGCTCTGATGACGGAAAAGGTTCAGCGGCGGGTCACCGACCTCTGGGGGGAAGAACGGGAGACTGCGGAGGCCAGGCAGGTTACGACGCATCTCGCCCGCATCCTGAGCATCCCTGGGCTTTCGGCAGATCCGTCCCCGGAGAGCTCCCGCGAAGACCTCTTTTGGGCGTTGCGCCGTTACTTCGAACGGCTGACAGGCCGCGCGCCTCTGATTCTGGCCTTTGAAGACCTCCACTGGGGCGACGCCGAACTCCTGGACCTGATCGAGTACCTGGCGCAGTGGGCCACCGGCATCCCACTGCTCGTCGTATGCCTGACCCGTCCAGAGCTGCTGGAGGTGCGCCCCACGTGGGGCGGCGGGAAGCGCAACTACTCCTCCCTCTTCCTCGATGCGCTCACGAAAGAGCAGACCGACCGTCTCCTGGAGGAACTCCTGCAGACGGCGGAGGTGCCGGGCGCCGTCGGCGAGGCCGTGACGGTGGCGGAAGGCAACC
Source organism: bacterium (assembly GCA_036004665.1). Taxonomy (GTDB): domain Bacteria; phylum Sysuimicrobiota; class Sysuimicrobiia; order Sysuimicrobiales; family Humicultoraceae; genus JACQGZ01. The sequence goes on from DASYRG010000032.1 coordinate 2,547, forward strand.
CGTTCTTCGTGGAAGAGATCCTGCGCATGCTGATCGACGCGGGCGCGCTGCAGCGCCGCAACGGAAACTGGGAATCGGCCGGAACCTTCAGCCAATCCGTCCCCGATACGATCCAGGGCGTCATCACCGCCCGCCTGGACCGGCTGAGCCGAGAACAGAAGTCCGCGCTCCAGGAAGCCTCGATCCTGGGGACGCGCTTCTGGATCGGCGGGTTGGCCCATGTCACCGGCGAGAGCGAAACGGCGCTCGTCCCGGTGCTGACCGCGCTGCAGAGCAAAGACTTCCTCGCCGAACAGGGGCGCTCGCAACTGGAGGGCCAGCGGGAGTTTACGTTTCGAAACTTGGTCATCCGCGACGTCGCCTATGCCATGCTTCCGAAAGGCCGGCGCTCCGAGAAGCACCAGCGTTTCGGCGTGTGGTTGGAAAAGACCTACGGCGATCGCGCCGAGGAGTTCGCCGACCTCCTGGCCCATCACTGGGGGCAGGCGGCGCGCCTGGCGCGGGAGATCGGCCTACCGGAACAGTGGAAGCAGGTCGCCCCGAAAGCACTGAGTTACGCCTTGACGGCGGGGCGAAGAGCCGCGCGCGTGTACGCAAATGAACAGGCTCTGACTCACTTCGAGGCGGCACGCGCACTAGCTGAGGAACTGGGTGCAGACACCGAGCGCATTGCTGCGATCGAAGGGCTGGCCGACGTTCATGCGTTGCAGGCGCAGTGGAACCAGGCGTCTCGCTTCTACCAGGAGGCACTAACCTTTCATCAACAGCATGGCGATGCCGTCCGTCAGGCTCGGGTACAAAGCCGGATCGGCAGCACATACAGCGGCGTCTTCGACTTCCGCCAGGCCCTGCCGCACATCCGGTCAGCGGCGCAGGCGCTGGAGGGAGAGCAGGCGGAACGGGATCTGGTGCCCATCTATACTCAGATGGCCCGCACGCAAACCTACTTGGGGAATTTTGCACAGGCGCAGGAGTTCGCTCAGACCGCTCTGAGTTTGGCGCAGAAACACAGCCTGCGGGAGCAGGAGGTAGAAGCCCGCCTGTTTCTGGCTTGGACTGAAGTGATGCTGGCCCGGCCTGGTATCGTTGCCCGAATGACCGAGCTCGTGGAGGAGGAGGAACGGCTCAAAGGTCCTATCCAGATGACTGCCGCCTACCAAGGAAAATCCTTCCTGCACTATGTGCGGGGCGAGTGGGCCCCCGCGACGGAAGCCTCGGCGCGCGCACTGGCGGCGGCCACGGATACCGGGAACCGGGCGCGTATCGCCAGTGCAAACGGCTTCCAAGGGCTCATCAACTTCCGCAGCGGAGACTGGCCTGCCGCGAGGGGGTCGTTCCAGAGGTACCTCGGCATGAGTGCGGCATTCCCTATCTGGGAGGGTGCGGCTAGAAGTTTTCTGGCGTTCATGGACGGAGATACAGAAGCTTCTTTGGAATGGGCAAACCAGGCCGTCAGGAGAGCGGAAAGCATGGGGAACATGCCGCTCCTCGGGGATGTGGTGGGCTGGTCCAGCTTTCTCCACCTTCGACTCGGCAGGCTCCGGGAAGGACAGGGGCTCCTGACCCACTGGCTTGACGAGTTCAAGCGGATGGAGATCTTCTGGCCGGCCTACCTGCATCCGTTGGCGGCGGAAACCGCGCTCGGCCTCGGCGACCTCCCCGCGGCACGCGAGCACTGCGCTCAGGCTGAGGACCTGTCGTGGATGGACCTCGCGCCGGCTCGGGCCAGGCTCCTCAGAGCCCGGGGGCTGGTGAAGGCAGCCGAGGAGTCCTGGGATGAGGCGATAGCGCTAATCCAACAGGCAGCGGAACTCTATGAGACGATTGGTCAGCCCTATGACCGAGCCCGCTGCCTGGAATCTCTCGCCGACGTGTACCAGCAGCAGGCGGGCAGCGAGAGCCAGGGTCGGACTGCGGCCGCACTGCGGCAGGCGGCGGCGACCTACCAACAACTCGGGGCCGACTTCGAGGTGCGCCGGATCGAGCAAACGGCGGGAGCCGCGCTGCCGACACCGCCCCAAGAGGGCAGACCTTCCTCATGATCGGTACCACCCTCCGTGAACGGTACCGCGTCGACGCCAAACTCGGCGAGGGCGGGATGGGTGTGGTCTATCGGGCCCACGACACCCTCCTCAACCGGCCCGTGGCGCTGAAGTCGCTGACGCCTGCGCTCGTTGGCGAGGACGGCGTCAGGCGCCTGATGCGCGAAGCCCAGTCCGCCGCCCAGCTGAATCACCCCAACGTCGTGGCGGTGTACGACGTCGTCGACGATGGCCAGGCCCGCCTCATCGTCATGGAGTATGTCGACGGTCGCCCGCTCGCCGAGCTGGTCCCGCTGGACGTCCCCCTGGCGATCGACCTGGCACTCCAGATCTGCCGCGCGCTCGAGTACGCACATGGGCGTGGCATCATCCATCGGGACATCAAACCCGAAAATATCCTGGTCGCGGACAGGGTGGCGAAGGTCACGGACTTTGGGCTGGCCCGGTCGGAGGGACGGAGCCGCCTCACACAATCGGGGCTCATCGTGGGGACCGTTGCGTACATGGCCCCGGAGCAAGTCCTCGGTGGGAACGTGGACGGGCGCACGGATCTCTACGCCCTGGGCTGCGTGCTGTACGAAGTCCTTACGGGCCGCAAGCCTTTCGAGGGGGATGACCCCTTCACGATCCTCAGCCAGCAGGTCAACGTCATGCCGGTCGCGCCCCGCTGGCACAGCAGCGCCATTCCTCCGACCGTGGATGCGATCATCATGCGGCTGCTGGCGAAAGACCCCGCCGAACGCTATGCGTCGGCCGCTCAGGTCGGCGAGGCCCTTGAGCTCGCTGCGGGCGCAGAGACCGCGCAAACCGTGGATCGCGAGGCGCCCACGTCGCGGACGACACTGCTCGAGCGCATTGTCCGCGGCAAACTCGTCGGCCGCGCCGCGGAAGTCCGCGAGCTGCACGAACACCTGGATCGGGTGTTGAGCGGCGAGGGGCGGCTCGTGTTGCTCTCGGGCGAACCGGGCATAGGCAAGACCCGGCTGGCGGAAGAGCTCTCTGTCTATGCTCACCTCCGCGGTGCCTGGGTTCTGCGGGGGCACTGCTATGAGCAGGAAGTGGGTGTGCCCCACCTTCCCTTCATCGAAACGCTCCGCCAGCTGTACCAGCACACCGGGGACAGCCTTTTGATCGAACTGGGAGAGCGGGCCGACGATCTGGCCCCTCTCCTCCCCGACCTCAAACGCAAGAGCCCTGACGCCTCCGGGTTGATGCCCGATGATGAACGGATGCGGCTCTTTGACGCGGTGACGTCGTGGGTGTCGGAGGCATCGCGACGTCGCCCTCTGCTGTTTGTCTTGGACGATCTCCATTGGGCGGACCGGGCCAGCCTGCGGTTGCTACATCATCTGGCTAGGAGTTCCCGAGGAGCGCGGGTCCTCATGCTCGGCACCTACCGCGAGGTGGAACTCGATCTGGAGCACCCGCTGAACGATGCCCTGAGCCAGATGAACCGGGAGCGTCTGTTCTATCGGTTGCCTCTGCGCCGCCTCTCGGAAGAGGATACGCGCGCCCTGCTGTCCGGTCTGTTCGACGCTGAGGTGACACAGGAACTGGCAGGCGCGGTCTACCGGGAGACCGAGGGCAACCCATTCTTCATTGAAGAGGTCGTCAAGGCGCTTGTCGAGGAAGGGAAGATCTACCGCGAGGGCGGCCGCTGGCAGCGCCTGACGGTCGAGGAACTGGAGATTCCCCAGAGCGTGAAAGCGGTGATCGGCCGGCGCGTGCAAAAGGCCGGCGAGGACAGCAGGCGAGTGCTGACCATCGCCGCCGTCATCGGGCGGGAGTTCGACCCGGACGTCCTCGTGCGCGTCAGCCAACTCGAGGAAGACACCGTCCTCGACTCGCTGGACGAGGCGGTACGGCTCCAGTTGATCCGGGAGACTCGGGTCGGGCGCACCGCCGGGTATGCGTTTGAGCACGCCCTGATCCGGCAGACCCTCTACGAAAGCCTCAATGCCCGCCGCCGGGTCCGTCTCCACGAACAGGTTGGCGAAGCTCTGGAAGCGATCTATGGAGCACGCCGAGACGAGCACGTCGAGGAGCTAGCCTACCACTTTGGGGAGGTAGGGCTGGCGACGGCTTCAAAGGGGATCGTCTACAATCTGCAGGCCGCCAACAAAGCGGCAAACCTCTTTGCCACGGAAGCGGCGGAACGCCGGCTGATGGTCGCCCTGGAGCTGGCGGAAGGTGCAGACGAGCCCGCGGCCCAAGCCAAGGTGCTCCAGGCGCTGGGCGACCTCTACTCCCTGAACCTGGACCGCAGGCGGGCAGTGGGCGCCTATCAGCGGGCCCTCGAGATCCTGAAAGAGGCCATGCCGGAGGGGTCAGACGAGGTCCTGGTCTTGTACTGTCGGATCGCTGAGGCGAGCGCCGGTTTTGGCACCGACATGCCGCCGGAGGCCACGGCCCTTATTCAGATTGCAGTGGACACCCTCGAGCACGGGCCCGATACTCCGTTGAAGGTACGTGCACGTTCCCTCCTGGCCCTTCATCGCGCCCGGCGTGGAGACCTGGGCGCGGCCCGCGCGCATGCAGAGCAGGCCATAACGCTAGCCGCACGCCTGGGCGATCGGGATGAACTGGCCATGGCCTACCAGGCCCTGGCGACGGTGCATCGCTCAAGCAACGAGTGGGATCAGTTCCGCGAAGTCGTGGAGAAACGTTTCGCCCTGCGCGGCGGCGCTCTGGCTCCATCCGATGCGGAACTGTATCACGATCTGATGATGGCCTACACAACAAGCGGGAACCTCGCTGGGGCCGAGCAGATAGGCCGCGGATTCCTGGAAGTGGCAGAAAAACTCAGAAGTCCCGCCGCCATCGGCCGCGCCTGCTACTGGCTGGCCGAGATTCTGTTCGACGCCAACAGGTGGGAGGAGGCGCAGCGGTACGCCGACCGTGCGGTCCCATTTGAAATCGGCAGTGCTCAAGTCGTCGGGGGGTCAGCCCTTCAGGAGACGGGCCTGATGGCGGCCGCGCACGGTGAAGACGACGTCGCGCGCGAGCGCATAGCGGCCCTGGAGGGGGCGTCGACCCCGGTGCCACCAGAACACATGGGGCCGCGGCAGCAGGCGCTCATCATTGCGCTCTGGTTGGAAGACCGGGAAACTCTGGCGCGACTCCTGAACAGCCTTGAGTCCGAGAAACCTCACTGCCGCACGTGCTCCTGGCTCTTCTACACTGGCATCACGAGGGCCAGGCTAATGTTGGGCGACGTTGATGGAGCACGGGCGGCGTTCGATTTGGCCGGACCGTATCTCGCGGAGAAGGTCACTCCTTTTCAACGAAGGACGGGGGCTCTACTTCGCGCGCTCCTTGCAGAGGCCGGTGGAAATCTGGAGGAGGCTGTGCGGCACGCTGAGGAAGCCTCCAGCCTATCCTCCGGATTGCCCCGGCCCGATGGCGTCATCCTTGAGGAGATGCCCGGTCGCGCGTTTGGGCTGGGGCGGCACGTGAACACGGCACTCATCAACGAGCAGGCTGGCAGACTGTACCTCGCCCGAGGGAGGCCGGGTGACGCCGAGCGGGGACGGAAGCTCATCGTCGAGGCGCTCGACATCTATCGGGAACTGGGTGCGCGGCGGTTTGAGGCGCGGGCGAGAAAGCTCCTCGATGCTCCCGGCAGCGGCTCATGATCGGTACGCTCCTCGCTCAGCGTTACCGCGTCGACGCCGTCCTCGGCGAAGGCGGGATGGGCGTCGTCTACAAGGCTCATGACACCCTGCTGGACCGTCCCGTTGCCCTCAAGGCCGTTTCTGCGGCGATGCTGGGGGAAGAAGGATCGCGCCGGCTCCTCCGCGAGGCGCAGTCGGCGGCCGGCTTGACCCACTCCAACATCGTCGGCATCTTCGACGTGCTGGAAGACACTGACCAGCGGCTCATCGTCATGGAGTACGTTGCGGGGCAGACGCTGCGCGAGCGCATCCCGATGCTCTGGCAGGAGGCCGTCGAGATCGCGCTCCAGATCTGCGATGCGCTCGGCTACGCGCACGCACACGGGATCATTCACCGCGACGTCAAGCCCGAGAACGCTCTCATCACACCATCGGGCGGGGTGAAGGTGATGGACTTCGGCCTCGCTCGGTCGGAAGGCCGTAGCCGTATGACCCAGAGCGGTATGCTTGTTGGCACGGTCGCCTACATGGCCCCCGAGCAGGCTCTCAGCGGCACTGTGGATGCACGCAGCGACCTCTACTCCCTGGGCTGCGTCCTCTACGAGGCCATCACGGGAAAGGCGCCGTTCGTGGCCGACGACCCCATCGCCGTCATCTCCATGCACGTGAACGTGCCCCCCGTCTCACCGCGCTTCCACATTCCGGACATCCCCACGCTCCTCGAGGCCGTCATCCTCCGGCTCCTGGCGAAGGACCCCACGCAGCGGTACCAATCGGCTGGCGAACTCGCGGAGGTGTTGCGGAGCACCTTGCTCCCGCTCGACGCCGCGCATGAAGAGGGCACGGCCATCGCGGCGGCGCCCCCCGCGACGTCGCTATTCGACTTGATGGTGCGGGGCCGACTCATCGACCGTGAGCCGGAACTTGGGGAACTGAAGTCCACGCTGGAATCGATGCTCTCGGCTCGCGGGCAGGTGGTCCTCATCGCGGGCGAGCCCGGTATCGGCAAGACGCGGCTCGCGGAAGAGCTGCTCGTCTACGCACGCCTTCGCGGCTGCTTGGCGCTCACCGGACGCTGCTACGAGCAGGAGGTGGCGATTCCCTACCTGCCAATCGCGGAAGTGTTGCAGGCTGCCGTCCGGTCTCTTGCGGACGAACAGCTGGAGGAGACGCTAGGGCCCCACGCGCCCGAGGTCGTCAAGCTCGCCCCCGAGCTGGCCAGGCGCATCGCCAGACTCGAGCCCAGCCCGCCACTGGAGCCCAACCAGGAGCGGCTGCGGCTCTATGAGTCGGTCCGCGCTTTCCTGACGACTCTCGCGCGGCGACAGCCTTTGGTCGTGCTGCTTGACGACCTGCACTGGGCGGATGGGGGCACGCTCCAGCTCTTGCGGCACGTGGCGCGGGGATTGCGCGCCGAGCGGTTGCTCGTCGTCGCCACCTACCGAGACGTTGAGGTCGATCGGACTCACCCGCTCTCAGCGGTGTTGGCGGAGATGAACCGGGAGCGTCTCTACAGGCGGATCCTGGTGCGCGGCCTCACCCCCGAGCATGTGGCAGCCATGATCCATGCGACCTTCCAGACGCGAAACCCGGTCTCCGAAGAGATGCGCGACCTCGTGTACCGCGAAACCGAGGGCAACCCGTTCTTCGTCGAGGAAGTGCTGAAGCACCTGGTCGAAACCGGCGCCATCTACCGGGCGGACGGAGGGTGGGAGCGCAAGGACATCGAGGAGCTGGATGTTCCCCAGTCGGTGCGTGAGGTGATCGGTCGGCGGCTGGAACGCATCTCCGAGCCCTGTCAGCGCGCACTCACGGTGGCATCGGTCATCGGGAGGCGTTTCACCTTCGAGATTCTCCAGCCATCCGCAGGCGTGCAGGAGGAGGAACTGCTCGACGCCTTGGAGGAGGCGGAGAGGGCACAGCTCGTCCGGGAACACGCGTCAGGGCGAGAAAGCGACTATGAGTTTGGCCACGCGCTGATCCGCGAGGTGCTCTACGATGGGTTGGCCCACCGCCGGCGGCGAGCCCACCATCAGAAGGTGGGCGAGGCAATGGAGGCCGTGTACGGGTCGCGGATCGACGACGTCGTAGAAGAGCTAGCCTATCACTTCACGCACGCGCAGACCGCCGACCTTGAGAAGGCCATCGCCTACTCGCTTCGGGCGGCGGAGAAGTCGATGACCCTCTTCGCGTATGAGGAAGCCGCTCGCTTCTACCGGAACGCCCTCGACCTCCTTGAGGAGGGGGGCGACGAGGCCCGGGCGGCGGATGTCTATGCGGCCCTGGGCCAGCCCTTCACATATCTGGACAGAACAGATGAAGCGGTCGTGGCCTACCAGCGGAGCCTT
>DASYRG010000033.1:0-12250 GCA_036004665.1 bacterium
GCGACCAGCTTCGCCGCTTCGGATGCCACGTTCATGCCGTCACCACGTCATCACCCATAGGGAGCTGTAGCGCATGATACCGCAGGCGCCGAAATGCCACTGCCGGGCTCACCGCCTTCCCTGCGTCCAGAGGAGGAGGACCGCACGATTGACGGGCAGACGCCGATCGAAGAGAAACCCTTCGCGACGCAGCCCGGCTGCCAGGACGTTCAGCGCGGGGGGGAGGGGCAGGATGGTCAAGACCCAAACACGGGGGGCCTGAGCGAGCACCTCCGGCAGCCCTGTCCCCTCGCCCGTACCGAAGAGGTCCTGCCCATCGGGGGGGAGGGCGAGACGCGGCTGGGGGCCTCGAAAGTAGTAGTTCACGGGAATGCGCGAAAATCCCGGCATGAACGCGATGACATCGTCGGCACGGGCTTGCACCGCGAGGGCTCCCGAGATGGCGCGCCAGTCGAAGTCGTCAAGCCGACTCAGGCGGCTGAGGCCCACCAGTCCGGTCAGGTTCGGCGCCAGCATGACTCCCACGATGGCCACGGCTGCCCACCGCCACCATCTCACCTCACTGCCAAAGGCCTCCGCCAGTCTGATCCCGAGCGTCGCCACCAAGCCCGGGGCAATGAAGATCAGATACCGTGGGGAGTACACATTCAGTGTGAGGGAGAACGCAAACGCCAGGAGGAGAGGCCCGAAGACGCTGGCCAGGAGGAAGACGCGCACCCTTCGTGGGAACTCCCCCCCCGCGGATGCCCAGGTAGCGGCCAAAACGGCGGCGACCGTTCCCGCCGCGAGGACCGCCGGCTCTCGGAACGGCCCCAGCGTCCACCCACCCAGTCCCGCCGCCGGGACGATCGGGCCTCCCAGGAGGAATCCTGCGAGGGTATGCGGTACGGTCCACCAGGAGAGCGGTGGACGATACGCCGGCCACGCCCTCCCCGACGCCACCTGATTGGCCAGTTCGGGCATCCAGGGCAAGAACAGGACGCTCGCGGCAATGGACGCATAGAGCCATCTCCGCCGGGCGCGGGGATCGGCAACGCCGGGGATGGCGACCGCGATGGCCTGCCCGATGAGCACCAGAAACCCGAAATAGTGGGAATACAGCGTGGCTGCGACGGCGAGGACGTATCCGCCCCACCAGCGGACCGTTTCGCGGTCCAGCGCGGCGGCGAGCGTCCACCAGGAAGCGGTGGAGGTGAGTACAAGCAATACATACATCCGTCCTTCCTGGCTGGCGGCCACGTGCGCCGGCAAGAGCGCCAGCATGCCCGAGGCCAGCGCTGCCGGGAGCGCCCCGGCCAGAGTCCGCACCAGCAGGAAGGTGACGAGCACCGACCCCGTTCCCATCAGCATGGAGATGCTCCGCACCGACAGCTCGCCCGAGCCGAAGGCGGCGAGCCAGACATGCAGGAGGAGGTAGTAGAGGGGAGGGTGCGGGTCGTTGGCCGATACGAGCGCGAGCAAACGGGGCAGCGGCTGCGAGGCGATCAGGACACTAAAGGTCTCGTCATAGACCAGTGCGCGAGCGCTCAGCCCCGCCACGCGCAGGCCCAGCGCCAGCACCATGATGCAGATGGCCACCCCAATCACCGCGCTGGCAGGCATCGCGGCGCGGCCCCCAGGTGCCGCCTGGCTCGTACGGCGCTCCGCCAGCGCACGCCCCACCCGTCCGGCCAGAGGCAGGCCCATTGCTACGGGGCGGGCTGGCGACGCCAGGTCCAGGCGTTGTGGAGAAGGAAATTGAGCGCGCCACTGATCCCAACGGCGATGATATTGGCCAGCAGATCGAGCATGCCCATCCGCACCAGCCCAGCCAGGAGGACGAGATAGAGGACCATTCCGGCCAGGGTGGTGAGATAGTAGCGAAGGAGCCGCCCGCCCCATTGGATGGCGGCGGTCCGGCGCCGGTCACCCCATGTGAACACATCATTCAACAGGAAATTGCTGCCGGTGGACATCGCCCAGGCGGCCACACCGGCCCACAGCGTCGGCAGGACCAACACGCGCGTGGCCAGCCAGAAGACGACGAGGTTGACCCCGAAGCCGCTGGCCCCCACGAGGACAAAGCGCGCCGGCCGGCGATCGAGCTTGAGCGACAGCGTCTGGAGGCGCCGCAGCGTCCCTGCGAACATGCTCACCGACTCACTTTCCTCCTGAGCGGCGCTCGGATGTCGTTGGCTCGTCCCCTGCGACCTGACCGGGCACGGGAACCCCCGCGAACTCGCCGGCGCCTTCGTCAAATCCGATCCGGTCGCGGACGATGTAGAAAGGCCGGCCGCGCACTTCCTCCAGCACGCGCCAGAGATACTCTCCGACGATGCCCAACATGGACGCCAGCAGGCCGCCGACGCCGAGGGTGGCCAGGACCTCGGGCAACCAGGGGGGCAGCGGCGCGGGTGATCCCCATCGCGCCGCGATGAGGGCGAAGAGCGCTAGGAGGGTCCCCCCCGCCAGGACGAGCCCCAGCCCCAGCATGGCCCGGAAGGGAATGTATGTAGTGCCCACGATCATGTCGAAGGCAATCTTGGAAAGGCCGGAGAGATTCCCCCACTTCGACCGGCCCCCTTGGCGCCGCTCCCGCGCGTAAGAAATCGTCACCTGGCGAAAGCCAAGCCCCATGATCAACGCCTGCGTAAAACGGTTGCGTTCCTGCAATCGAGTAAAATGGTGCGCCACCCGTCGATCGAGCAAGCAGATGTCGACGCCGAGCAACGGGTAGTCCGGGACGCCGATCCGCCGAAGGAGCCGGTAGAAGAGCGCGGCTGTAAGTCGGCGCGGCAGGGGGTCGTCCCGCCGGGCCCGTGACGCCCAGACGACCTCTGCCCCTTGCTCCCAGGCCCGAACCATCGGGGGGATGATCTCGGGAGGATCCTGCAGATCGGACGTGATCCACATGATCGCGTCCCCCGACGCCGCCTGCACACCGGCGGCCACGGCACTCCAGGAGCCGAAGTTACGAGAGAACCGAAGGATTTTGATGGCGGGGTTGCGCTGCCGCAGCCCCTGCAGCAGCGCGAACGAATGGTCTCGACTCCCGTCGTCCACGAAGATGACCTCTGGATCGTAGTGCCCCAGCCCCTCCAGCACGGCTGCCAGACGCTGCTGAAAGGCCTCGAGGCTCTCCTCCTCGTTGTAAACCAGGACGATGATTGAAAGGCGCCGCGTGTCGGGGGGCGCCCCTGAGTAGCCCGCCTGGTCTGGAAGGGGCAGAGGCCAGGGCCGCGCGATGGGCCAGTCGCTCGGGCCCCGTCGTTCGGTCTCTCGAGTCAGCCGCGCCGGGTTCCCGGCCACGATCGCGCGGGGCGGAACATCCCGCGTCACCACGCTCCCGGCACCCACAATCGCGCCTTCGCCGATAGTGATGTCGCAGAGGACCACAGCCCCGCTGCCGACAGCGGCTCCGCGTTTGACCAGCGTCGGGTGCACGCGCCAGTGTTCCTCAGTCTGCAGCTCTCCCGAGGCCGTCGTCGCCTGCGGATACGGGTCGTTGATGAACACGACGTGATGGCCGATGAACACTTCATCTTCAAGCGTCACACCCTCGCAGATAAACGCATGGCTCGAGATCTTGCAATTGCGCCCGATCTTCGCCCCCCTCTGAATCTCGACGTAAGGGCCGACGCGGGTGTTCTCTCCGATCTCACACCCATAGAGGTTGACGAAGCCGCGGATCTGCACGTTACGCCCCAGCTTCACATCCGGCGCGATCCGTCGGGGCAGATCCCTCTCGTCGCTCATGCCAGGATTCGCGTCCGGCTTTCCTCGAGCGACCGCTGAGCGGCCTCCAGCAGGCGGACGACCTGCAGGCCGGCCTGCCCATCGCTGAGGGGCCGGGCGCCGGTCAAGATGCACTCGACAAAATGGTGGCAGACGCTTTCCAGGGCCTCGGTCTGATCGATCTTGGGCACCAGCATATCGCCCGTCCGGTACTGCACGAGCATGCGATAGCGATCGCGGTCGGCGAGGATCTCCACTCCCCTGTCAAAGATCTTGACCTGGTTGTCGGGGTCGAGGTGATCGTAGACGACAATCTTCTTGCTGCCGCCGATGAGCGTGCGCCGGATCTTCACGGGCGACAGCCAGTTGACGTGCACGTGCGCCAGCGTCCCGCCGTCAAGTTCCATGGTCACGTACACAATGCTCTCGAGTTTCCACCCGTCCCACCGGACCGGAGCCGCTCCCACCGCCGACACGCGCACCGGCGCCTTGTCCAACAGGTAACTCATGATCGAAAAGTCGTGCGGCGCCAGGTCCCATAGCACATTGATGTCGTGTTGGAACAACCCGAGATTAATCCGCACGGCATCGTAATAGTAAATCTCCCCCAGTTCCCCGTTGCGAATCAGTTCCCGGATCTTTCGGACGGCGCCCGTGTAGACGAAGGTGTGGTCGACCATCAGGACGCGCCCGGACGCCGCCGACAGGCGGATGAGCTCCTCCCCCTCTGCGACGGTGGCGGTCATCGGCTTCTCCAGCAAGACGTGCTTTCCACGCTCGAGTGCCACCCGAGCCAGAGGATGATGCGTCGAGAGGGGCGTCGCGATGGCCACGGCATCGATATCCGGCGCGCTGAGGACGTCATCGGCCACGGTCGTCATGCGCAGCGCCGGGTAGAGACGCCCCAGCGCGGCCAGCCGGGCGGGATCGAGATCAGCGACCGCCACGACGCGACAGTCGGGGACCTTCATCAGATTGCGGACGAGGTTCGGCCCCCAGTACCCGCAGCCGATCACCGCCACCTGGACCATAGGTCTGCCTCCCACCCGGGGTATGCCCGCTCAGCCGACCTGCGGAACGGCGGTCTGCTGGCGGCGGTGGCCCAGGAAGGCCGCAATCTCTCGGGCCACGTATTCGACCTGGTCGGGACGAAGCCAGGGGTGCATGGGGAGGGACAGGACGCTGCGGGCCAGCCGCTCAGCGACGGGAAAACTGCCCGATGGCGTGTGGAGGAAGGCGAACGCCGGCGTCAGGTGGAGTGGCTGTGGGTAATGGACCCCTGTCTCGATGGACCGCGTCTGGAGATACGCGCGCAATGGGTCGCGGAGATCCGGGTCGACTGAAATGGCATAGAGGTGGTAGACGTGGGTGGCTCCGACCGGCCGGGAAGGGACGGTCACCCCATCAAGCGGAGCAAGGAGGCCGTCGTAGGCCGCGGCGCAGGCCCTGCGCTTGGCGTTCCACGCGTCCAGGTGCGGCAGCTTCGCGTGCAGCACTGCGGCCTGGAGGGAATCGAGCCGGCTGGCATAGCCCACGATCTCGTGCTGGTACTTCTGAACCCCGCCGTGATCGCGGAGGAGGCGAACCTGCGCCGCGACGCCGTCATCGTCTGTCGCCACGGCTCCCGCGTCGCCGTACGCGCCCAGGTTCTTGCTGGGATAAAAGCTGAACGCGGCCGCGCGGCCCCCGCTCCCGACGCGGCGCGTTCCATATGCAGCGCCGTGCGCCTGGGCGGCGTCCTCGACGACGGCGATGCCGCGAGCCGCCGCGAGCCCCTCGATGAGGCCGAGGTCTACAGGCAGGCCATAGAGGTGCACCGGCACGATCGCCCTGGTCCTCGCTGTGAGCCCGCGCTCGATCTGCTCTGAGTCGATCGTATAGGTGGAGGGGGAAACGTCCACCAGGACCGGCGTGGCCCCTGTATGCACGATCGCCTCCGCGGTGGCCACAAAGGTGAACGCCGGGAGGATCACTTCGTCGCCGGGACCGATGCCCACCGCCTTCAGCGCCAGCATCAGAGCATCGGTGCCGGTGCCCACGCCGACGACATGTGCCACCCCCAGGTAGGCCGCGAATGCCTGTTCAAAGGCCGTCACGGGCGGCCCCTGGACGAACACGCCACTACTGATAACCTGAGCCACCGCCGCCGCGATGGCCTGCCCGATCTCGGCATACTCCGCACGCAGGTCGACAAGCGGCACCGGCTGCCCCGTGCGTGTCGGGACCCTCACGATCCAGTCTCCGCTACTCGCGCTGGCTGTGCTGCCCGCCTGCCAGCTGGCCGTGCAGCCCCCAAGCGGGCCCGACGCTGCCACGCCGCCCCTACCCCGACGGCGGCGAGACAGAGCCACGCCCCGAGGCTGATCAGGCCCCCCAGCAGGACGCTGAGGGGGCGGTAGACGAATTCGACCCGCTCCGCTCCCCCCGGGAGCATCACGGCCCGGAACGCGAGATTGGCGCGGTAGAGGGGCTGTTCGACCCCGTCGACAAAGACCTTCCACCCCGGATACGCGGCATCGCTGAGGACGAGGATGGCCGGCCGGGTCAGCGCCAGGCGGAAAGCGACCCGCGTGAGGTCGTACTCGCGGCCGAGGATCTCTCCGGGGGTGTCGCCGGCGCGCAGACCGAACGTCTCCACCGGCCTCCGATCGAGGATGGCGACGCGTGCGGTGTCCCATTCTCGGGCCAGCATCTCGCGCACCACGCCATCCCGCGGCTCCACAACGAAACGCGTCAGCAGGATGCCCCGCGGCAGCGCGCGGTCGTTTCGCCAGACGTGGAAGGCGTCGCGATGGATCAGCCGATATGTTTGGGCCAGGTAGGCTCGGGTGAAGATGTACCGGGCCCCCAGAAAATCGAGGAGGCGAGAGCGGCCCTCGTGTTTCGCCGCCCGCTGGACGCCCATATGGATGGCCTGGATGGGATTTTTCAGCGCGATGGGTGCGTACCCCCACACGTTCGTAATGCGGCGCTGCGCGCTCATGTTGGGAATGAGGGAGGATCGGAACGCCGCCAGTTCCTCTGGATCGGTAATGACGGTCCGCGTCATCGTCCGCACCCAGGTGGTGTACGTAAAGTTCGGTGTGGTCAGCACCCGATAGGCGCCCCGATCCAGCTCCAACGCCCGCTCGAGGGCGGGCGACTCAGAGATGGCCCGCGGGGTCGTCGTTGGGTAGAAATTCATGCCGTAGCTGAACAGGTCACCGAGGATCAAGGCCAGGAGCGCCCCTGAGACCACCCTGGGACTGGCGCGACCTGCCCGGGCGAGAATAAGGAGGAAAGTCGCCGCTCCCCATAGTAGGGCCAGCCGACGTCCCTCCCCCACCCCCACCTCGGCGGCCAGATCCACGACGTCAGCGTAAAACGCCGCGGGGAGGTAGGGGGCCGAGCGCATGGCCCGGGCGGCCAGGCCTTCCAAGGCGGGCGCTATCCCGGGTCCCGCCAGCGCCCAATAGAGCGTCGCCGCGCAGCCCGCCACCAGCAGACCTGCCGTGATCCTCCAGGACCTGGACGTCGCCGGGGCCGAGCGTAGCCACTCCATGCCGTAGGCCGCCAGGATGGCCACCGCCCACGCGTACCAGAGCAGAAACCGGGCAGGGACACGAAAATACCCGATTGCCGGCAGGAGTTTGTACGCCAGGACATAGAGGGGGGAAAAGTGGCCGAGCGCCATGCCCACACCGGCCAGGGCGGCGAGTCCCCAGAAGATACGATCGCGGCGCGGCGAGAACAGAAGTCCCATCGCCCCCAGCAGCAACGGGACGACCCCGGCATATCCCGTCATTTCCCAGTACAGCCAGTCGCCCCAATAGATGGCAGTGGTCGGGTTCCCAAAGACATCGGGAGCGAGCAACATGAGCAGTTGCCGCGGCGGGAGGGAATAGGAAGTGGCAAAATCGAAGCCCGCGCCCCCCGCCCGGTCCGACTGCCCGACGAGCTCGATGCCGGGGAGAATCTGGACCGCCGCGAGCAGGGCGGCGAAGAGCCCGGCCCCGGCAAAGAGCAGGCCAAGATGGACGAAGCGCCGGCGCCGGCCGGGAGAGCGCTTCCCCGCCACCCACCCGCCGAAAGCCAAGACGAGCAGACCCGTGATTAGGACGGTCTGGAGGTGTCCGGCAAAAATCTGGACCGCCAGCAGAGTCGCGAAGGCCAGCATGAGCCGCCAGCCGATCCCTTCGTGGGCAACGCGCTGGACCACGATCAGCAGGAGAGGAAGCCAGGCGGCGGTGCGCAGCAGGTTGGGCTGCGTCACACGCACCGCAAAGAATCCGCTGAAACTGATTACCACGCCGCCGACCAACGCCGCAAGCCAGTCCATGCCCTGGCGGCGGAGAAACACATAGGTGCCGGCGCCGAAGAGGAACACGTGAAACGCGAGGTCGGCGGCCAGCGCCCGGTGCAGCGGCAAGATCAGGTTGAGGACCATGGTGGGATACAAAGCGGATAACTCCGCGTCGGCAAGAAACGGCATCCCCCCCAAGATGTAGGGATTCCAGAGCGGGAGGTCTCCCCGCAAGACAGCATCGCGCCAGAAGGCCGCCGTGGGATACATACTGAGGAGGGTATCGCCGAAGTAGAGGGCCTGGTCGAGAAAGAGGATCTTGCCGAAGTACACCAACGTGAGGGCGGCGAGGGCGCCGATCGCGAGGATATCAGCGCGCCTCGTCCGATGGCGCTCGAGGCCACGGGCCGGGGGGGCGGGGCGCGGAGCGTCCACGCTCAGACCTCCTGCCGGCGGGGGCCCACGAGCAGGACCAGATAGTCGAGGATCGTGCGGGACAGACGCAGTTTGCTCGCGCCGCGCTTGCGGTCGTAGCGGAGGTGCAGCGGCACCTCGGTGATACGGGGCCCGAAGGGCTGGAGCTTGACCAGGAGTTCGGCCATCACGGCGAAGCCCTTCGCCTCGACCAGGCGAGGGCCGAGGCGCGTCGACGCCCTCCGGAGCAGGCCGGCCCGGTAGGCGCGATAGCCGGAAGAGTAATCCCGCACGCCGCGGAGCCCGAAGCGCAGACGGAGGAGGATCCCGATCCCGTGGCTGAGGATGCGCCGCAGCAGCGGGACGCCTTCCTCCGCGCCCCCGGGTACATACCGGGAGGCGATCACGACGTCGGCACCGGCGCCGATGGCCTGGACCATCAGCGGGATCAACTGAGGAGAGTGGGTGTTATCCGCATCCATGGTAACGATCACGTCGTCATCGGCCGCGCGAGCGAGGGCCGCGGCGAGGCCGTCTGCGATCGTGCGGGCGAGGCCCAGATTCTGCCCGTGGGTGACGACCTCGAGGGAAAGCCCGCGCGCGTACTCCTGCAGCACCGCGGGCGTCCCATCGGTGCTACCGTCGTCGACGATGATGATCGCGTTCGGCCCGCCCCCGCCCCGGCGCGGAGAGGAGAAGGCATCCAGAAGGTCAGGGAGGTTTTCTGCTTCGTTGAAGGCGGGGAGAACGACCCACGTGCTCATGCCGCGCTGCCCCGGGTGCTGGTTTGGCCGATCTCTTCCCAATACCTCTGGGAATCCTCTCCCGGATTGTGCCCAAGGGCGGACTCAGCGAGGCTTCTCAAACAGGTAGATCCAGACGTAATGGAAGTCCTGCGCCTCCGACAACCTGTACCAGCGGCCCATTGCGGATAGGAGCGCCTCGGTGCTCCCCGCCGGCGTGGGAACCGTCAGGACCACCCACACACGCCGCGCTCCCGGGAGCAGGGTGGGAACGACGGGAAGCGTCCGCCGCATGTCGACCGCCTCTCCGCCTCCTCGCTGGTACGGCGGATAGAGGGTGAGGACGGGCGCCCCTGAACGGCGGAAGTAATAGCCGAACACCAGGCGCGCTGTGTGCGGATAGAACAGGACGCCATCCCCCTCCTGCCAACGCTGATCGATGTGGCGCGCCGCCGCGGCCCAGTCGAAGGGATGAGATCCCCGGGCTCCAGCCGCTAACACCGACAGGTTCAGCGCGACGATAGCCGCCAGCAGGACGACGGGCAGCCCCGCGCCCACTCGGACGCGGGCGACTCGGAGAACGCCGCTGGCAAGGAGGACAGCGAAAAACGGTTGCAGAAACCCCCCGTACCTCGGGACGGCGTAGTGGATGCCCGTGAAGAGCGACGCGCCAATCAGGACGATCAGGGGCACGGCCCAGCAGGCCAGCAGCAATGCGCCGTCCTCCCGGCGCGAGAGGCAGCGCGTCCCCAGCAGCACCAGCGCCAGAAACGGCAAGACCAGAAGGAGCTGCCAGGCGGTCACTCTCCCTGACCCGATGAGGTAGTCGCCCAGACCAAGCAGACGACCGCCGAAGGCGGCCAGGGCGACGGTATCCAGGGGAGCGGTGAGGGGCATTCTGCCATTCCAGAACGTCGCTAGGTGTCCCCTCACGAACTGATCGGCCAGAGACGGCCACCACGGGCCGTAGGCAACCAGCGCCCCGCCGAGAGCGAGGAGGAGCCCCCGGAGTGCGCGTGCATCAGCGCGGGAGGTCCAGGCCACATAGGCGACGTGCACGGGAACGAGCAGGAAGGCGAAATAGTCGAGGTAGATGGCCACCGTCAGCACCACCGCATAGACAATCCAGAGCTTAGGGCG
The DNA here is from genome assembly GCA_036004665.1 of bacterium. Taxonomy (GTDB): domain Bacteria; phylum Sysuimicrobiota; class Sysuimicrobiia; order Sysuimicrobiales; family Humicultoraceae; genus JACQGZ01. The sequence continues at coordinate 10,294 of DASYRG010000033.1, forward strand.
CTGGCGCGCCGCAGCCTCCCAGAGGGCCCACGTCGCTGCCAGCGTGAAGCACCCCAGGAGCGCGTACATGCGGGCCTCCACGCTCGACTGAACCGCCAGCGCGGAGGCGGCCAGCAGCAGCCCCGCCCCCAGGCCGAGCCCCCTTCCGCCCACCCGGCGCGCAAACAGATAGGTCAGCGCCACCGTCAGGGTGCCGAAGAGGAGCGAAAGGCCGCGCACCGCCGCCGGCGAGTCGCCCAGGCGCAGCCAGGCATGAAGGAGCAGATAGTACAGCGGCGGATGGGCGTCCGTGCGGAGGAGGGCGAGGCCCTGCGACAGCGGGGCGCGGGCGATCTCCACGCTGAAGACTTCGTCGAACCAGAGGCTGCGGGCGGCGATGAGCGCGGCGCGGATGGCCAAGGCGGCGGCGGAAAGCGTCAGGAGATCGGCCAGCGCGGTGAGGTCTCGCTGGTGCGGCTGCGTCAGGCTGATCGCGAGAGGAGCAGCCCCTTGGCGAAAATACCCGGCCTCTGCCTCCGGGGTGTCAGCGGCGGCTGCCGGAAGCATCGTAGACGCGCGACTCCCACAGGAAGGCGTAGACGAGACCGAATGACGTGCCCGCCTTCTCGCGGAAGTAGGGTGCGAGCACCTTGGCGATCTCCTTCCGCGCGTCGTAGCCGATGGGAATGGTGGCCACGATCCACATGCGCGGATGGGTCCGGGCGATCGCGGCGAAGCGCTGGGGATCGACACGCGTCCGGAAGGTCACCTCCCGGCGCGGGCCGATGACCTCAGCAGGGTTGACGCTCATCCGCTGCTGCGGGCCCTGGTAATAGTATTCGAACGGGATCCGGGCAAAGGCCGGCACGTAGAGGATAAAGTCAGTCGGACGGGCCTCGTCGCGGACGTGCTGCGCCACCGCCCGCCAGTTGTACGGCGTGCCCGCGCGGTAGTTGTCGATCAACGAGGGGATGGCGAAGGCGCCCACCAACGCCAGTAGCCCGCCGAAGGCCAGGGCACGCTTCCACCAGGTCGCCATCACCCCGGCGATGGAGACCACCCCCGCCCCCATGAGGACGGCAAACGGCGGCAGCACGAAGGAGAAGTATCGCTCATAGAACATGTTCCAGCGGACGGAGAGGGCCGACAGCGCCAGGACGGGGAACAGCCAGTAGAGCAGGATGAAGTCCCTCCGCCGCCGGTCTGCTAGGGCGGCGACGCCCGCCGCGAGGAGAAGAAGGAAGGGCAGCAGGACCGCAGCCCGATACTCCATGAGGAGCGTCCCCCGGCGGAAGTACGTCCCCATCCCGAAGAGTCCGCCCCCAAAACTCAACATCCCCAGCAGGTCGGTCAAGGCTACGGCCCCAAAGGGAGGGCGGATGTCGGGCCAGCCTCGGGCCGTGACCACCTGCGTGTAGAGCGCGGGTGCCAGGGGCAGGTAGGCGAGGAGCACCGCGGCGGCGGCCAGGCTCCAGGTGCGGAGCATCGGCCGGCGGCGGTCGACCAGGACGACGTAGACGCCGTGGGCAACCAACAGCAGGAAGGCAAAGTGATGCGTGTAGAGCGCCAGCGCCATGGCTGCAGCATAGAAGATCCACAGCCGGCTCCCCTTCCCTTCGGCCCCATCGGCGAGCGACCAGAGCGCGAAAGATGCGGCCAGACCGAAGAGTGTGAGAAAGGGATACATCCGGGCTTCCTGCGCGGACATGATCTGGAAGGGGGAGAGGGCGATGAACGCCGCGGCCACCGCGGCCGCCGTCTCGCCGGCGATATTCCGGGCCAGGCGCCAGGTCAGGGCGACGACGCCGAGGCTGGCCAGCACTGAGGGGAGGCGGACGGCGACCTCGCTGCTGCCGAAGAGGCGCATCCAGAGGTGCAGCAGGGCGTAATGGAGCGGCGGGTGTGTGTCGTAGTTCGCCAGGAGCCGCGGGATATCGGCGAACCCCTGGCGGGCGATGTAGACGCTGTAGGCCTCGTC
>DASYRG010000034.1:0-7876 GCA_036004665.1 bacterium
CACGGGAATATCCGCTGCCTGTTTTGACCTTTTCTAGGCTGGAGGGATTGGTTCCAGAACTCCAAAGGAGGAGTTGAGATGCGATTCGGCATTCTAGGCACCGGCATGGTCGGGCGGACCATTGCCGCCCGGCTGGACGAGCTCAGCCACGAGGTGATGATCGGCACCCGCGACGTCGCGGTCACGATGGGCCGTACCGACCCCGATCGGATGGGAAACCCAGCATATCTGGTGTGGCAGCGCGAACACCCGAAAATCAGACTGGCCACCTTCGCAGAGGCGGCGGCACACGGGGAGGTGCTCGTCAACGCGACCTTGGGCAGCGTCTCGCTGGAGGCGCTGGGAATGGCAGGCGCGGATAACCTGGACGGCAAAATCCTCATCGATGTTTCGAACCCTCTGGATTTTTCGCGAGGGATGCCGCCGACGCTGACTGTGGCGAACTCCGATTCGATGGCAGAGCAGATTCAGCGCACTTTCCCCCGCGCCCGAGTCGTGAAGACCCTCAATATCGTCACGGCCTCCCTGATGGTTGTACCGGCGCGGGTGGCCGGAGCAGACCACACCGTTTTTCTCAGCGGCAACGACGCGGAGGCGAAGACGAAAGTGGCCGAGCTGCTGCGGAGTTTTGGCTGGAAGGACATCTTCGATTTGGGGGACATCACGACTGCCCGGGGCGCGGAAATGTACCTTCCCCTGTGGCTGCGGCTCTTGGGGGCCGCACAGACCCCGATGTTCAACGTGAAACTTACCCGATAATGGCTGACCAAGAAACCTCGCCTGGGAAGCAGAAAGCTCCCGCCCCCCAGGCTTCTTAGTCCAGGACGGCGATCGCCTCCACCTCAATCAAGAATCCTGCCTCGGCGAGCGCCTGGACGCCGATCAGCGTGCTGGCGGGGGCGTGAGGGCCAAACGCTTCTCGCCGCGCCTCGATGAGGATCGGCCGGACGTTCTCGGCGTAGTTCACGATGTACCAGGTCATCTTGGCGACGCTCGCGGGTGTCGCCCCGGCTGCGGCCAGCGCCGCGACGAGGTTGCGGAATGCCTGCCTGGCTTGGGCAGCCAGATCTCCCGCCCCGACGAGATTCCCCGCCGCGTCGAGCGCGACCTGACCCGAAACGTACACGGTCTTCGTCCCCTGGGCGATGACCACCTGTGAATAGGTTCGCGCCGGACTCAACTCGGGTGGGTTGAGCGGTTGCAATGTCATGGAGCCCCTCCTTTGATGCGCCTTATAGATGCTCCCGGAGCTCTAGGTCGAACGAGCGAGGAGGACGCTCCCCGGGTCGATCTGGAACAGCTGCCAGGTGCCTGGTACGCCTTTCAGGCCGTGGGTGCCTCGCTCGCGGAAGGCAATCTGGGAGCCGGCCACCAGATCCTTAACTGTGCTCGAAACCAGTATCTCGGCGGGGTCCGCCAGAGCGGCCACTCGCGCGCCGATGTGCACGGCGATGCCCCCCAACTTCTCGCCCATGACTTCGGCTTCCCCGGTATGCAGCCCGGCACGCACCTGCAACCCTAGCTCCGGAGTGGCCCTGGTGATGGCCACGGCGGCGCGGATCGCTCGGGCTGGTCCGTCGAAGCTGGCCAGGAACCCGTCGCCGCTGCTGTCGATCTCGCGGCCGCGGAACCGAGTGAGTTCCCGCCGGACCAGGGCGTGGAATGCCTGCAGCAGATCACGCCATCGTCGATCACCCAGCATGGCGGCGCGTTCCGTGGACCCTACCATGTCGACAAAGAGCACGGTGGCCAGCACCCGATCCGGCTCGGGGACGGGACGCATCCCGGTGAGGAACTCCTCGATCTCGTCCAGCACGGTGTCGGCATCACCGACCCACGGCAGGTGATCGTCCCCAGGGAGTTCGACGAACTTCACCTGCGGGATTCGCGAGGCCATGTAGCGGCCTTCCTCGATGCTGGCGTCACGATCGGCGACGCGGTGCAGCATCAGCGTCGGGACTCGAATGGCCGGGAGGACCTCCCGCACGTCGATGAAGGTGTTCATTCGCAGGAGGGCCGCGGCCGCCCCTGGGCTGGCGCTGCGACGGAGGTAGGTCGCCAGGCTGCGCATGAAAGCGTCGTCGCCGGCATGGCTCGGCGCCAGCGTACTGAGATCCATCTCTCCGCCCCACTCCCGTTCCACCAGGGCGATGTCCCTTTGGCGCTCCTCCCATGTGGGCGCCCAAGGATAGTCAGGGCTGCGGAGACGTTTTGCGAAGACGCCGAAGGTCACGAGCGCAATCGTGCGCTGGGGATACGTGGCGGCGAAGAGAATGCTCATGTTGCCGCCTTCGGAGAAGCCGAAGAGGGCGGCGCGCTCGGCCCCGGCCGCGTCCATGACGGCGCGCACATCGTCCATTCGCTCTTCCAAGGTGGGGAGGGCGTCGATGGGCACCCGGTCCGACATTCCGGTCCCGCGTTTGTCAAAGAGGATCAGGCGGGAGAACGAGGCCAGCCGGTTCAGGAACCGCGCAAGAGCTGGAATTTCCCAGGCTTCTTCCACGTGGGAGACCCAGCCGGGGACACATACCAGGTCAATGGGGCCGTCCCCCACCACCTGATAGGCGATGTTCAACGCACCGCTCTTCGCATATCGAGTCTGAGGGGGCATGACGGGATCTCTCTACGCCCTTTGGCTGCCGGGACGGGCTTCTCCTGGGCGATTTCCGATGCTTCCGGGATTGCTTGACGGGGCAGGCCGCGTTGATAGTGTAGAGCCATCCGTCCGCACCATACTTGGAGGGATTGCGCGTGAAGAAACACATGGAAGTCGAATTGGTCGACGAGGAGTTGGCCGCGCGGCTGGAAGACGGGCCGGTCCTCAGCGCCGGGTGTAAGAAGCAGGTCGCCAACGCGGTCCTGCACATCCTGACGGCGGTGGGCGAGGATCCCACGCGGGAAGGACTGGTCCGCACGCCCGAGCGGGTAGCGCGCATGTACGACGAGATCCTGTCCGGCTACACGGTGGATCCGGTCGAGCTCCTCAACAACGCCCTCTTCAGCGTCGCCTACGACGAGATGGTCGTCGTCCGGGACATCGATTTCTTCAGCATGTGTGAGCATCATCTCTTGCCCATCTACGGCGTGGCGCACGTGGGCTATCTGCCCGACCAGAAGGTCGTGGGCCTGTCCAAGATTCCGCGTATCGTCGACGCCTTCGCGCGGAGGCTGCAGGTGCAGGAGCGCATGACGCGGCAGATCGCCGAGTTCATCGACACCTGGGTCAACCCGCAGGGTGTGGGCGTGGTGGTGGACGCCTACCACATGTGCGTGATGATGCGCGGGGTGAAGAAGACGCACGCGCGCATGCGCACCAGCTCTGTGCTGGGGACCTTCAAGGAGAATTCGAAGACCCGCGCGGAGTTCCTCACCCACATCGGCGCCAACGGGGGGGCCGGGTTCGGTCTCCATCTTTGATGGAACTGGCCGGCAGCGTCGCCGTCGTCACGGGAGGCGCCAAGCGCCTGGGGCGGGCGATAGTCCTGGCGCTGGCGGAGCGCGGAGCGCGCGTCCTGGTGCACTACGGCCGTTCCGCGGACGCCGCCGCCGAAACGGCAGCCGAAGCACGGCGGCGCGGCGGGGAGGGGGACCCCTTTCACGCCGACCTGGCCGACGAGGGCGCCGTGCGCACGGTCATCCCCGCGGCGCGGCAGCGGTTCGGTCCCGTGGACATCCTGATCAACAGCGCGTCTATCTTCGAGCGGGGCAGTTTTGCGAACACCACCTCGGAGGCGTGGGACCGCCACTTCATGGTTAACCTGAAGGCACCGTTTCTCTTGAGCCAGGATTTCGCCGCCCAGGTCGAGCCCGGCCGCACCGGCAAGATCGTGAACATGGGAGACTGGCGAGGGTTTCGGCCCGGGACCGACCACTTCGCCTACACCATAACCAAGGTGGGTCTGCACGGTCTCACTAAAGCGACGGCACTGGCCCTGGCGCCGCGGATCCAGGTCAATGAATTGGGATTGGGCGCCATCCTCGAGCCCCCGGAAGGCGCGGACATGAGCAAGATCATCGCCCGGGTGCCGGCCGGCCGTCTCGGCGGCGAGGAGCCCGTGGTGACCGCACTGCTGTTCCTCCTCCAGGAGGACTTCATCACCGGCGAAACGCTGGTCGTCGACGGCGGGCGCAGCCTGGTCTAGGTGAGCGGAGGCAGCGGGGCGATGTCGGTGGCGGACAGAGTCACCCTGATCACCGGCGCGGGCGGCGCCCTCGGATCGGTCGTGAGCCACCGTTTCATGGACGCCAGGGCGCGGCTGGTCATCTGCGACATACTGGGCCACAAGATGGAGGAGATGGGGGCGGAGTTCGGGAGCGAGCGCTGCATCGCCGAACGGGTCGACGTCACCGAGGCCACCCAGGTCCAGCGGCTCGTACAGCGGGCGATCGAGCGCTTCGGACGTATCGACATCTTGTTGAACATTGCCGGCGGCCACTTCGGGGCGGGCCCGGTGGTGGAGTTGTCCGAGGAGGATTTCGAGAAGGCGCTTTCGGTCAACCTGAAGTCGGTCTTCCTGATGTGCCGGTTCGTGGTGCCACACATGATCGCGCAGCGGTGGGGCCGGATCATCAACGTCGGCGCTCGGGCGGGGCTGGCTGGGCGCGCGCGGTCGGCGGCACATGCTGCCAGCAAGGGCGGGGTGATCCTGCTGACCGAATCGGTCGCGGAAGAGGTGCGCGATTACGGCGTGACCACCAACGTGGTCGTCCCCGGGTTCCTCGACACCCCCGCCAACCGGAAGGCCGAACCCGACGCCGATTTCAGCCGGTGGGTCCCGCCCGAGCACGTCGCCGAGACGATGCTCTTCCTCTGCTCGGAGGAGGCGCAGTCCATTACCGGCGCCCGCATCACGGTCTTCAACCGAACCTGAACGAGCGAAGCGCACCGTCCATGGCCGCCGCACCCGACCGCATCCGCATCGAAGACCTGCTGCTGCGCTGCATCATCGGCACGAACGATTGGGAGCGCGAGCAGAAGCAGGACGTGCTGATCCGCATCACCCTCGACGTGGACACGCGTGCCGCCGGGCGGAGCGATCGCATCGAGGACACGGTCAACTACCGGTCACTGACCAAGCAGGTGATCGAACACGTCGAGGGGTCCTCGCACTTCCTGGTCGAGGCGCTCGCCCAGGCGATCGCCGACGTCTGTCTGCGCGACGGCCGTGTGGTGAGGGTGGAAGTTAGCGTGGACAAACCTGGCGCGCTGCGCTTCGCCCGGTCGGTGGGCGTCACCATCACTCGCGCGCGGCCCGGCTCTGGGGATGCCTGAGCCGCCGCGGAACCGAGCCTATCTCTCCCTCGGATCGAACATCGACAAAGAACGCAATCTCGTCCGCGCGGTGGAGTTGCTGGCGGAGGCGGTGAAGATCGTCGCGGCCTCCTCGGTGTATGAGACCACCCCGGTCGGCACCCCAAACCAGGAGAGTTTCCTCAACGCCGCGGTGGTGGTCGAGACCCCTCTCTCGGCGGAGTCCCTCAAAACCGAGGTGCTGGCGGCCATCGAGCGGCGCCTGGGCCGCCGGCGCACCGCGGATCGGAACGCCCCCCGGACCATCGACATCGACATTGCGCTGTTCAATGATGAGATCATGGACACGGAGGTCCTCACCCGCCCCCACCTGGCCGTCCCCCTGGCTGAGGTGGCCCCGGACTACCGGCTTGCACCGTCCGGGAAGACGCTGTCGCAGATCGCCACGGCACTCCCTCAGACTGGAATTCGCCGCCGGTCAGAACTCAGGCTGTTGGGCGTCTGAGATTGCGGACTTTACTGAGGCGGGGTCGTGCCGTCGCCGCCGGGGATGGGCAGCCGCGCCAGGACGGTCGTGCCGACGCCCGGGGCCGAGAGGATCTGCACCGAGCCGTCAACCAGCTGAGCCCGTTCGCGCATCCCGTGCAGGCCCAGGCTGCGCCGCTCTGAAGCGTCGGGGCCGCCGTCGGGATCGAATCCCATCCCGTTGTCGAGCACCATGAGGGTCAGCCACGCGCCTTTGCGGTTGAGACGGATCTCCATCCGGCTGGCCCGGGCATGGCGCAGCACGTTCGTGACCGCCTCCTGAAAGATGCGGAAGGCGACCGTCTCCAGGTCTTGGGGGAGGCGCCCGGCCAGATCGTCCACTTTCAGGTCCACGTCGAGACCGGTCGGCCGGACGTAGGAATCCAGATACCAGCGGACCGCCGGCCCCAAGCCCAGATCGTCGAGGACCGGCGGGCGCAGGTCGTAGATGAGCTTGCGCAGGTCGTCGAGGAACTGGTCGGCCAGACCGCGGACGCGATGCAGGTCGGCCGCCAACTGCTTGTTCTTCGCCCCCACGTCCGCGGCCAGCTGGTCGAGCTGGATGATCAGCGCGGTGACGATCTGACCGGAGTGGTCGTGAAAGTCCTGGGCGATGCGCTGGCGCTCCTCCTCCTGCGCCAGCAGGAGGCGCTGCATCAATTCGCGGCGCACTTGTTCCTGGCTGCGGACCTCATCGAAGAGGCGCGCGCGCTGGATCGTCACGGCCAGCTCGTGGCCGATCGCCTCGAGCATGGCCAGCTCTTCTTCATTGAAGGCACGCCCCTCGGGCAGAAGCAGGTTCAGGATGCCGACCGTCTCGTCCTGGGCGATCAACGGTACGGAGGCGTGGCGGTGCAGCTCGGGTGATCCCGGCAGCGCCTGTTCCAGGCGCGCGCACTGGATCAGATTGACGGCCTCGCTGAAACGCCCCTCGCGGAGCAGCTGGTTACAGCGGCAGTCGCCGGTCATGCGCCGCTTCCCCGCTGCGGCCAGGGCGCCGGGCAGGTTGATGTCTGAGGCCAGGCGGAATTCCCTGGCCTCCTCATCATAGAGGAAGATCCAGCCTGCCTGCACGCCCATCAGTTCGACGATGCGCTGCAGCGCGCCGTCGAGAGCCTCGCGCAGGGTGAAGGAGCGGTTCAGCACCGCCGAGATGCCTCGGAAGATGAGCATCTGACGAGCTTCGCTGAAGGAGTGTTCGGCCATCCCTTGCTAAAATACTATGAAAGAGAGCGGAGATGGAATCGAAACGCAAGCGCGAGGCAGCCAAAGCTCCGAAAGCGACCATCCGCGTGGTCATGGCCGACGATCACGCGGTTGTGCGCGAAGGAGTCAAGATGATCCTGGCGCGCGAACCCGACATCGAGATCGTCGGTGAAGCCTCCAACGGCCGCGAGGCGTTGGAGATCATCCGCGAGACACAGCCGGCGGTCGTGATCATGGACATCTCGATGCCGGAGATGGGCGGCATCGAGGCGACGCGGCGGGCGAAGGAAGCCTGGCCCGACGTCAACGTCCTCGCCCTGACGATGCACGAGGACGAAAACTACGTTTTCCAGCTGCTGAAGGCGGGAGCCTCAGGGTACGTGCTGAAGCGCGCGGCCGCCCAGGACCTGGTGCAGGCGATCCGATCGGCCGCCAAAGGAGAGGCCTTCCTCTATCCGACGGTGGCCAAGAGCGTCGTGGCCGACTACCTGCGGCGCATCTCGGAGGGGGAGGACCGCAGCCGCTACGACGGATTGACCCCCCGCGAGCGGGAAATTCTCACTCTGATCGCGGAGGGTCTCTCCAACCAGCAGATGGCGGAGCGGCTCTACATCTCCATCAAGACCGTGCAAACCCATCGGGCCCACATCATGGAGAAGCTGGATCTGCACAACCGCGCCGAGCTGGTCCGCTACGCTATCCGCAAGGGCCTTATCGAGGCATAGTCCCTGCGGACGTCTTTTCCGCGGGCGTCTCCTCCTTCTCCCGCTCGACCTCCAGCGTGTAGTCGCTGGCGAGGGCGGCGAACGCCCCGATGGCGGCCACCACGGGCGCCGCCAGGACGCCGACCGCGGCGACCGTAAGGGGAACCTCCAGCACGGTCCGCTCCCCGTC
>DASYRG010000035.1:0-8848 GCA_036004665.1 bacterium
CGTGCCAGGTAATCCACGATCACCGGGGCGAAGGAGTTGCGGATGTCGTCCGTGCCCGCCTTGAACGTGAGCCCGAGCACCCCGATCCGCCGGCCGTAGAGCGAGGTCCCGAGCATCTCGTAGACCTTGCCCATGATCTGCCGGCGCTGGTGGTCGTTCTTCTCCAGGATGGCTTTGAGGAAAAACGGCTCGTAGCCGGCGTCCTCGGCCACTCGGATCAACCCCTCCAGGTCCTTAGGCAGGCAGGGGCCCGAGAACCCGATCCCCGGCCGCAGGTATTCGGGTCCAATCCGCCGGTCGAAGCCCAACCCGTGTGCCACCGCCCCCACGTCCGCCCCCACGCGCTCGCAGACGTTGGCGATCTCGTTGATGAAGGAGATGCGCATGGCCAGGAAGGCGTTGGCGGCGTACTTCGTCATCTGCGCGTTCTCGATCGTCGTCTCCAGGATGGGCGCGCCCAGCGGCTCGAAGAGCTCGCGCACGAGCGCCACGGCGTCGCTGCTGGATCCGCCAATGATCACCCGATCGGGGTAGAAGAAGTCCTCCACCGCGTGCCCCTCGCGGAGGAACTCGGGATTGGCGACCAAATCGTAGTCGGCTCCTTCCCGCCGTCCAAACTGCTCGAGGATCTGCCGGATAATCTGATGCGACCCCACCGGCACCGTGCTCTTCACCGCGATGACCGTGTAGCGCTGGAGGTGCCGGCCCAGGCCCGTGGCCACCTCGATGATGTGGGAGAGATCCGCCTCCCCGTCGTTGCGCCTCGGCGTGTGCACCGCGACGAACACCACCCGCGCCTCCTCGAGCGCCGCAGGCAGGGTGTCGGTGAAGATGAGGCGACCTGCGGCGAGGGCGGGACGCAGCAGCTCTTCCAGTCCCGGTTCGCGGAACGGCGCCTCCCCTTGGGCCAGCTCCGCCAGCCGCTCCCGGTTGACGTCCATCGCCGCGACCCGGTGACCGAGGTGGGCCAGCCCCGCCGCCGTGATCGAGCCGACGTACCCGGCGCCGCCGATGACGGCGATGGGCAGGGGCCGGGAGGCCCTGCCGGCGAACCGCGCGTAGTCATCGCGGGGACTAGCCACGGTCGGCCACCGCCCTTTCCGCTTCAGCCATCGCCTCCACCGTACGGCGCAGTCCCGCGGCGAAGTCCACCCGCGGAGCGTAGCCGAGCAGCCGGCCGGCCAGGGAGATGTCTGCCTGGGTGTGCCGCATATCACCGGCCCGCGGCGGCTCGTGGACGATGCGTGGAGACCGGCCCAGGATCCGGCCGACCTGCTCGATCAGATCGAGGAGGGTGTAGCGATCCCCCGCCCCCACGTTCACGACAGCGCCGGCGGCATCCGCCTCCGCGGCTAAGAGGTTGGCGTCCACAACATTCTCCACAAAGGTGAAGTCGCGGGACTGCAGCCCGTCGCCGTGCACGGGCAGCGGGTCGCCGCGCATAGCCAGCCGGATGAACTTGGGGATCACCGCGGCATACTCGCTCGCCGGGTCCTGCCAGGGTCCGAAGACGTTGAAGTAGCGCAACCCCACGACGGAGAGGCCGAAGGAGCGGGCATAGGCGTGGCAATACCCTTCGGAGGCCAGCTTGGATGCGGCGTAGGGCGACTTGGGATGGGGCACCTGCCCCTCGTGCTGGGGGATTTCAGTGTCCCCGTACACCGACGAAGAGGAGGCGAAGACGAAGCGGGGCACTCCTGCCGCCCGCGCAGCCTCCAGCAGGGCCAGTGTGCCGGTCGCGTTCACCTCGTGCGTCCCCGCCGGATCGAGCAGCGACCGCGGCACGGAACGCAGCGCCGCTTGATGAAAGATCACTTCGACCCCGGCACAGGCGGCGGCCGTGGCCGCGGGATCGCGGATATCGGCGGCCCAGACCTGGCAGCGCTCTCCCAGACGCGCGGGAGATGTGTCGGCGGCCAGCGCACGGTGCACTTCCTCCAGCGGCATGCCGGTCGCCAACGCGAGGTTCGCCGTCGTGCCGGCGACGAAATTGTCGAGCACCCGCACCAGCGCCCCGCGGGCCAGCAGCGCCCGGACCAGATGGGCGCCGATGAAACCGGCCCCTCCCGTCACCAGCACCTGCGTCATCGCGCCTCGTCCTCCTCCATCTCGAGCCAGAAGGGTTGGGACCAGATCCGCCCCCCAGACGCGTGGCGTCCCTCGATCCGCACGAACCCTTCATCTCCGCTGGGGCGGTAGGTGGCCTCTGCGCCGGTACTCTCCTTGCGCACCCGACCCTGGCGGTCGATGAAGGCGATCGCGGTCAGGTCCCCGGCGCAGCGGAGCGTCCCATCTTTCGCCCCCATGTCCACTTCCGGCCCCGTTGTCGCGTAGAAGGCCAGGTCCCGCAGCGACGCGCGTAGCGCCTCCGTCGAGATCGCGGGCACCTTCACCATGATCCAGGCGCGCCCGATCTGTCGAACCTTGTGCGCGTCATCGCCGACCACGGCGCCGACCATCTCGGCGCGGGGGCGTTCCGCCAGCAGCGCCGACCACCGCCGTTGATCTTCCTCGGGGTCGGAGTGCGGATTGACGATCTCCAGCAGAAAGGGCCCCCGGAGGCGGCGCATCGCCTCCAGACTCCATTCGGCGCTCCAGAGATTGCCCTTCCACGAAGGGTGATTCAAGACCGCGACTCCCCCCTCCCGCCTAGTCACATCGAGGCGCTCCTGCGGGCTCCCCCGCCCCAAGCGGCGGTCCACGCAGATCCTCCCCAGGTGGGGCCCCAACGGATAGATGCCCCGCACGACCGTTTCCTCGACGCCCGAAATCGCGAGGAAGTCCGGCCTATTCAGCGTCTCGCAGCGGGTCACCCGGTCGTGGTCGGTCAGGGCGACGAAGCTGAATCCGGCATCGCGGTAGCGGGCCAGGATCTCCTCCGGTTCCAGCCGCCCATCGCTGCGGCGGGTGTGCGCGTGCAGCTGGGCCTTCCGGAACGTCCCTGGCGCCGCGTAGGGGTCGACGACCTTCACGCCGCGGCCCGCACGTGTGCGTTCCCGAACGGCGCCGCCCAGAGCGGGGCGCCGAGGCTGGCCCGGTATCCGAGGTCGCGCAACCGCCGGCGTATCCGGACGATCCGATCGGCCAGCCCGGGGTGGGTGCGGAAGAGCACCTCGACCTGGGACGGATCTCTCCCCTCGATCGCGCGCAGCCGTTCCAGGACGGCCAGAGCGGCGTCCGCGCGAAATCCAGCCCGGTGGGCGAACCCCACGCCGACCTCGTCCGCTTCGAACTCCCGGCCGCGGCTGAACCCGCGGGTGAGAAGGAATCCGACGAAGTCGGCGATCTGGCCGGTCGTCGCGTCCCCGCCGAAGAACAGCGTGATGACGATGGAGAGGGCGAAGTACTGCTCGATCAGCTGAACGTGATGGCGCTGATTGACGTGGGCGATCTCGTGCGCCAGCACGTAGGCGAGCTCGTCATCGGACCGCAGACCGTCGAGCATCCCCCGCGTGACGTAGATGAACCCTCCGGGCAACGAAACGGCGTTGATCTCCCGCACCGCCAGGATCCGAAAGCGCCAGGGCAGATCACGGCGGGCCGAGACAGCGGTCAGCCTGTCCCCCACGGCGCTCATGTGGCGCGTGCCCACCGGGTCGGCGTCCACCCCGTAGCGCCGCTCCAGATCCTCCGCCGCCTCCCGGCCGATGCGGATCTCCTGAGCCGTGGAGATCAGCGCGGCAGAGGCAGAGGGCGGAAAGCCGGTCGTGGCCAGAGTCAGGCCGGCGGTAAGAAGCAGGACGCGCATTTTGAGCATCGCAAGTGTAGTGGCTCTTGTGACGCTGACTTTAGGGGCGGGGAGCCCATCCGAGGAAACCGTAGCTTGTTGTTCGGTTTCTGAGGGTGGGCTCTCCGCCCTCTAGTTCCTTACGATAGCAGCCTCAGGGCGCCTGGAGTACAATGGCGCCGTCGCGCGCATGCGCATCGCCGTCCGCACTTTTGCCGCCTACCGCCAGGCCGTCGGCTCGAGCATGCTGACGCTCGATCTGCCCGAGGGGATCACCCCGCGGGGCGTCTGGTCTGCCCTCGCGGAGCGGTACCCGGCATTGCGCCGGTTTCCCCCGCCCAGCGCCTACGCCGTGAACGACGAGTTCATCGACCCTGAGCGGCCCCTGGCCGACGCCGACGAGGTGGCGCTGATCCCGCCCGTGAGCGGCGGCGCCGCCACCGTCGCCCTCACTCGTGAGCCGATCGATCCCGCGGCGCTCCTCGCCGCCGTGGCCGACCCGCGAGCCGGCGCGGTCGCCCTCTTCTGCGGGACGGTCCGGGAGCACTCCCGCGAGCGGACGGTCCAGTTCCTCGAGTACGAAGCCTACGAGGTCCTCGCCGAACGCGAGATGCGCCGCATCGCCGCGGAAGCCGCGTCGCGCTGGCCCGCGCTGGGGATCGCCGTCGTCCACCGGCTGGGACACCTCGAGGTCGGGGAGATCAGCGTCGCCATCGCCGTGGCCAGTCCGCACCGCGCCGATGCCTTTGCCGCGGCCCGGTTCATCATCGACACGCTCAAACAGACCGTGCCCATCTGGAAGAAGGAGGTCTGGGCCGGCGGCGAGGAGTGGATCGGCTCAGGCGCCTGAGCCCAGGCGAGCAGTCCGCATAAGACTGAGAGCGGCACCCCTCTGAAACCGAACTACGGGATCACGGTTTCTTCGGGATGCCCGCTCTCAGCCCCACACCGACGGATCACTCCTGGGCTCAACCGCCTGGGACCGAGTATACGAGGAATGGAAACCGCATTCTGAGAATACGTGCTGAGGCGCGTGAGCAGTAAGGCTGGGACCACATCCGAGGAAACCGTGATCCAGTAGTTCGGTTTCTAAGGATGTGGTCCCAGCCCTACCCTTTCACGGTCAGCACGATTTTCCCAAATTGCCGGCTCTCCGCCAGCATCCGGTGAGCCTCCGCAGCCTCCTCCAAAGGCAGCACGGCGTGGATAACCGGTGCGAAGCGCCGGCGCTCGATCAGACGCATCACCTCGGCCATCTCTCCCTTGGTTCCCATCCACGTGCCCAAGATCGACAGTTGTCTGGCGAAGAGGTAGCGCACGTCGAAGGCGACCTCCGCGCCGCTCGTCGCCCCACACACCGCCAGCCGTCCGCCCCGAGCGAGGGCCTTGATGCTGGTCTCCCAGGTGGCCCGCCCGACATGGTCGACCACGGCGTCGACGCCGCGCCGGTCCGTGAGACGGCGGACCTCCTCGAGCACGTCCTGGTCGCGGTAGAGGATGACGGCGTCCGCGCCCAGGTCGCGCGCCAGGGTCACCTTCCAGGCGTCGCCCACGGTGGTGAGGACGCGCGCTTCATAGAGGCGGGCGATCTGGATGGCCGCGCTGCCGACCCCGCTCCCGGCCCCCCAGATCAACACCTGCTCGCCGAAGCGCAGCCGGACGTTCGTGACGAGCATGTTCCATGCCGTCAGGAAGACCAGCGGCATCGCCGCGGCCTCTTCGAAACTGAGATGGGGAGGCTTCCGCCAGAGGTTCTCCTGCGGCACCGCGATGAACTCCGCGTAGCCGCCGGGGATGTGCTCCCCCAGGATGGCGTATTCGCGGCAGCGGTTGTCCCGGCCGGCGACGCATGCTGCGCAGTGGCCGCAGGAGACCCCCGGATGGATCGTCACCGCGTCTCCGACCGCCCAACCCGTCACGCCCTCGCCGAGGGACGCGATCTCGCCGGCGATGTCCGCCCCGAGCGTATGCGGGAAACGCACGCGCAGGCGGGGGAGGCCGCCACGCACCCAGAGATCGATGTGATTGAGGGCGACCGCGCGGACCCGCACCAGCACCTGGCCGGCGGACGGCGCAGGCGAGGCCACCTCTTCCTGCCGCAGGACTTCCGGCCCGCCGTGCTCGTGAATGCGAACAGCTCTCACCGCTTCATCCTTCCCTCAGCGCCCGGGCCATCGCCTGCTCCATGACTCGCTCGGCATCGACGCGCGCGCCGCCACCCAGCACCGACTCGCAGAGGCGCATGCAGCCGTCGATGGCCTGGCGGAGCAACACGATCTCACCGTTCTCCGCCGGATGCGCAGTCCAGCGGGCGTGTTTGAGGAAGACGGTCTCGAACGGAGCATAGACGAGGTCGAGGATGGCGGCGCCGGGTCGCAGACGCAGCGCGCGTCTCAACGACACTTCCAGGTTGCGGACGATGTCGGGCCAGGCCGCCCGCCACCACTGCAGAGGCGGGTGTAACCCCGGGCCGCCCGCGGGGGACCGGCCGTCCTCTTCGAACCAGGGGCCATTCCCCGCGGGGACGCTTGCCGGAGAGGCCGGCGCCAACGCCGAGAAGGGCTCCAGCCAGACCACACCCGCTTCCGTCAGAATCGGCCCGGCCATGCCCACCGGACTGGCGTTGACGATGATCGCGGCACCGCCGAGGGCAGCCTCGAGCGCGCCGGCCGACGCCATGGCCGCGTTGCCGCCGGCCCGTTGAATCATCTGGGTGACCTCCACGGCGCGCTCCGGAGTGCGGCCGTGAACGAGGATCTCCCGATGAGGCCACGCGGCGCCGAAGGCCACCCCGGCCGCCCGTGCCGCCCCACCGGCCCCCAACACAAGGATCGATCCCTCTGCTCGGCCCGAGGGCCCGCCGCTGCGTTCTTGCAGCGCGCGGAGGATGGCGGGGCCGTCTGTGTTGGCCCCGACCAGCCGCCCCTCGGCGGTTCGGGTCACGAGGTTCACCGCGCCGATAAGCGCCGCCTCGGGCGTTAGCTCATCGAGCAGAGGCGCGACCCGCTCCTTGTGCGGCACGGTGACGTTGAATCCCAGCAGTTGGGGGACTCCCCGGCACGTGGCGAGGAACCCTTCCAGTGCTGTGGGCGGGACATCGAAGGGCACGTAGAGGGCCGGCACGCCGAGAGCGGTGAACGCAGCGTTCCACATCGCGGGGCTCCGCGAATAAGTGGAGGGGTGATCGCCCACCACGCCGGCAAAGAGCGCAGCCGACGGGGACGGAAGACGGTTGGTCAGATGGGGGCGCAGCGACTCCAGAGGATCGCCGCGTGGACTCACGCGTGGGCCGGCTGGCGCTCCAGGGCGGCCGCCAGGATGGCGCTGGTACTGCTGGTACCGATCCGCGAGGCGCCCGCCTCCAGGAGCGCAAGCGTCTCAGCCAGCCTCTTGATCCCTCCCGATGCCTTCACGCCGACCGTGCGGGGCAGCGCCTGCCGCAGCAGGCGGACGTCCTCGACCATTGCGCCCCTCAGGCCGTACCCCGTCGAGGTCTTGATGAAATGCGCCCCGGCGTCGGCGGCCAGACGGGCCGCCCGCACCTTCTGCTCGTCGTCCAGGTAGCCGGTCTCGATGATCACCTTCACAAGACCCCCGCGCGCGGCGGTGACGGCGGCCTCCACTTCGCGCGAGACGATGCGCTCTCGCCCCTCCCGCATCGCCCCGATGTTGATGACCACGTCGAACTCCACCGCCCCCGCCGCCCGCATCTCGCGGACCTACGCCGCTTTCATGCGGATCGTCTCCCCCCCGTGCGGGAAGCCGATCACGGTGCCCACGTTGGCGCGGGCGTCCTCCAGCAGGCGCACCGCCAGGCGCACATAGGAGGGCTTGACAAGGATCGTGCGCACGCCCAGCTCGCGGACCGTGCGGCAGCCTCGGAAGACGTCGTCCTCGGTGTGGACGGGGCTGAGCACAGAATGGTGCAGCACGCGGGCCAGCCGCCGCGACGTCCAGAGGCCCGGTCCACTCACCGGTGGGGCGAGCCCGGCTCGGCGGGAATCTCAAGGCGCGTCATCCCTTCGGCGACGACGCGGCCCGATTCGTAGTAGACCGTCACCTTGCGAGCCGCGAGCATACGACTCCCCTGCCTCAGCCGCACTGATCCGATCAACGTCACCGTCCTGGCCGACACGTCCAGCGCGGCGGCACCGGCCGTCGCGGTGATCGCGCCGACCCGCGCGGCCACCGGTCCACTCAGGTGCGCGCGCTGGAGGTCGACCTTGCCGGTCAACCGTCCTCCCGTGATGGTGCCCTGCGCCGTCTGCACCGTGACGGGTCCCGCCATCGTCACGTCGTCGGTCCGCCGCCTGTACTCGAGTCGCATCCCCGTGGCGGCCAGCTCGGGAGGGGCCTTGAGACGGACGCCGCCCGACGCGGTGAGCCGTTCTTCCGCCACCAGCAGTTCGATCTGCGCCGCGGAGAGGGTGCCGCGCCGCATGGCCAGTGTCGCCTCCCCCGCCGCGGTCACGCTGGTCACCCGCGTCCGGAGGAAGCGGGCCATGATCGTCTTCGCCGTCAGCGTCCCATCGGGGCTGCGCACGAGGCCGGCGGCCAGGGTGGCCGTGCGCCGCCGGGTATCCAGAACAAGCCGCGGGCCGGTGGCGGTCGTCACTCCGTCGGTGAGCCGCACCCCGCCTTCGGCCACCGCGACGCCGGTGACGGCGTCCGCGGTCAGCCTGGAGGCGGTGATCGTGAGGACCGCCCCCCACGCAGGTTCCGAGAGGAGGCCGGCGAGGAGCGCCGCGGCGAGGAGCCCCGCCGCGGGCAGGGAAACGAGCCGGCCGCTCATGCGCGCCGCCTCACTCCCGGTCGATTTGCGCCCGCTGCAGGCGTCCGCTGAAATCGACGTAGACGGACTTCCACTCGCTGAAGACGTCAAGGACCTGGAGCCCACCTTCCCGGTGGCCGTTGCCGGTGAACTTAGTGCCGCCGAAGGGCAGGTGCACCTCCGCGCCGATGGTGCCGTGGTTGACGTAGACGATTCCGGTGTCAATCTCTTCCACGGCAGACATCGCCGCGTTGATATCTCGGGTGAAGATCGACGCGGAGAGTCCGTAGCGGGTGTCATTGAGGATCGTCACCGCCTGCTCGAAGGAATCCGCCTCGATCAGATCGGTG
>DASYRG010000036.1:0-25114 GCA_036004665.1 bacterium
GCCGTGGCCGCCAGCCAGGGCAGCAGCGCCGCGTTCTCCACCGGATCCCAGGCCCAGTAGCCTCCCCACCCGAGCACCTCGTAGGACCACCAGGCTCCGAGCACGATCCCCGCGCCGAGGAAGGACCATGCCGCGATGGTCCAGCGCCGCGTCACCAGCATCCAATCGTCCTGCAGCCGGCGCGAGAGGAGCGCAGCGACGGCGAATGCGTAGGGAACGGAGAAGCCGACGTATCCGAGATAGAGCAGCGGCGGATGCACGGCCATGAGCGGATGGTTTTGTAGGAGGGGGTTCAGGCCGCGCCCCTCCTCCGGCGTCGGGAACAGGCGGACGAAGGGATTGGCCGGGCCGAGCATCAGCAGCAGGAAGAAGACCAAGATCCCCAGCAGCACCGCCAGCGCGAGAGGCGTGGTTTCGGGATGGCGGTCCCGGTAGCGAATCGCCACCAGGGCCGTGTATCCGGCGAGGACCCACGCCCACAGCAGGATCGATCCTTCCAGCGCGCCCCAGAGCCCGATGACGCGGAAGAGCAGGGGGGTGCTCCGCGTGACGTTCAGCGCTACGTAGCGCACGGAGAAATCGAAGCCGATCAGAGCGCGCTCCAGGGCCAGCACGGCGGCGGTGACGGCCAGAAACACGGTGAGCGTGAAGAAGAGGCCGGCGCGGTCCCATCGGGGGTCGGCGCCCCGCACCCTTCCCAGGAGAAATGCGGCGAGCCCGCCCAACGTCGCCGCGGCGGCGAGGGCAAGGGACAAGAGGCCGGCGGTGGCAGTCATCGCGATGCGCTCAGGGCGCGGGGGTCGGAGGCCGGTACTCTTCGGAGTGCTTGACGATAATGCTGCGGGCCTGAAAGAGTCCGTCGGCGGCCAGCGTGCCTTCGACGATCGCGCCCTGTCCTTCCGTGAAAAGTCCGGGCGGCGCGCCGATATGGCGGACGGGGACCGACGCGTTCCCGTCCGTCAGGATGAAGCGCAGTTCCTGGGTAGCGGGATCCCAGGAGCGGGAGCCGGGCTGCACCTGTCCGCCGATGCGTAGCGTCTTGCCGGCCGCCGCCGGTCCCTGCGCCAGGAGTTCGCCCGGGGTGATGTAGTAGACGACCGCACCGCGGATGCCGCCGATGATTAAATAGACGAGCGCCGCCGCGACAACGCCGGCGGCGAGGAGCAGCCGGGCTCGTCTCATCGCACCCCGAGCGTTTCGCGCGCCTTCGCTGTCGAGGCCGTTGCCGGGGGGATCTCCGCGCGGGCGCTCCGCAGCCTGCGACGAAGGCGAAGCAGGTAGAGGAGGACGCCACCCCAGACGATTCCATAGGCCAGGGCGATGGCGACGGGAGGCGTCATCCCGTCTCCCCCAGCGCGGCCGCCGCGCGGGCGTCCTCCAGGCGGGCCAGGCGGACGCGCAAGACAAGCAGAAAGGCGTAGAGGATGAAGAAGGCCGACAGATTGATCATCAGCGCCATCAGCATGGGTGGGGCTATCTGGATGTCCCCCCGCACGATTGAGGCCGGCTGGTGGAGGGTGCGAAACCAACTGACCGAGTAGTGGATCACGGGGATGTCCAGAGCGCCGACGATCCCGATGACGGCGGCCATCCGCGCGCCGCGCTCGGAATCCTCGGCCAGTTCGCGCACAAGCAGATACCCGATGTAGATGAGGAACAGCATCGCGGTAGTCACCAGTCGAGCGTCCCAAGTCCACCAGGTGCCCCAGACGGGCTTGCCCCAGATCATCCCGCTGGCCAGGGCCAGGCCCGTGAAGAGCACTCCGATCTCGGCGGCGCTGTGGGCCACGCGGTCATAGGCAGGGCGGCGCTTCCAGAGGTAGAGGAGACTGGCGACGGCCACCGTCCCCACCGCCAGATAGGCGGTCGCGGCGCTAGGAACGTGCGCGTACATGATCCGGACGTACTCACCCTGAAAGGCATCTGGAGGAGAGAGGATCAGCCCGAAGACCAGCCCGGTGCCCGCGAGGATCGCGGCGCCGGCGGCGAGGAGGGTCAGCCCGCTTACTGGTCTCATGCGTCCTCCATCAGGACCTCGAAGAGGAGGGGAGCGGTCAGCAGAAACAGGACGTCAAAGGCCGCCAGCAGTCCCAGCCAGAGGCCGGGCGCCTCGCGGGTAAGCGTCGCCTCCGTCAGGCGGACCCCGGCCAGCACAACCGGCAGCGAGACGGGGAGCAACAGCAGCGGCATCAGCAGTTCGCGTCCTCGCACGTGCACCGCCAAGGCGGCGAAGAGCGTGCCCAGGGCGGCAAGGCCGGCAACCCCCAGCGCGCCGACGCCGAGCAGCGCCGGAAGCCTGTCCCAGAGATCGAGGTTGAAGAGGATGCCCGCGAGAGGCAGCAGCGCGGCCCAGAGCAGCAGGAGCATCGCGCCGAGCGCGGCGCACTTGCCCCAATAGAGGTGCTCGCGGCTGCCGGGATAGAGCAGGAGCGCCTCCAGCGTCTCTCCCTCCGCCTCGGCCAGCATGGGCCGTCCCGCGCCGAGCATCGCCGCAAGGCCAAGGGCGATCCAGAGGATCGCGGACGCGCGGACGGAGTCTCCCCCCAACGCAAAGCCGAGCAGCAGGGTGACCAGCAGGGCGAAGACCACCATGGCCGTCACCGTCTGGCGTCCACGCCATTCGAGGAGCAGGTCCTTGCGGGCCACGGCGCCCGCCCGCTGGAAGCCGTTCATGCGGCGCCTCCGACGGGCGCGCGCAGACGAGAGGTAGAGACGCCCTGGACGTCGGCGGCGTCGGCCTGACGTCCATCCACTAAGGCCAGGATCCGGTCGGCCAGCGTGAGCCCGCGTTCCCATTCGTGTGTCGCCAGCACCACGGCCCCACCAGCGGCGCGGATCTCGCCGACCAGCGCCGAGACCAGGTCGGCTCCTTCGGCATCCATTCCGCCGTAGGGGTCATCAAGCAGCAGCAGCCGCGGCCGAAGCAGCCATGCCCGGGCGAGGACCAGGCGCCGCCTCATGCCCTGGCTATAGGTGCGGACGGGCTGACCGCCGGCGGGCCCCAGGCCCACGCGCTCGAGCAGGGTGAGGATGTCGGGCCGCCCTGAGGCCGCGCCGGTCATGGCCGCGGCGAAGGCGAGGTTCTCGAAGCCGGTGAGCGAGGCGTAGACGCCTCCGACCGCTCCCACAAGCGCGGTGACCCGCCGCACCGCGTCGGGTTCGCGCACCAGGTCGTGCCCGAACACGGATCCGCCTCCGCGGCTCGGCCGAAGCGCGGTGGCGAGGAGCCGCAGCAGCGTCGTCTTCCCGGCGCCGTTCGGCCCCACGAGCAGCAGGACCGTCGCCGGAGGGAGTGTCAGCGTGACGTCGCGCAGCGCGTGGTGGAGGCCGAAACGCCGGGAGAGACCCTGCGTCTCGATCGGAGGCGGCAGCATGGGTCGCAGGAGAGATTCGCGGGCCGGGTCCTAGGGGCCTTGCACCTACCGCCGCTCCGGTTCCCACCCGTAGACGGGAAGGATGTCCACGGGCGCGTAGTCGTCGGTGAGGATGGGGACGTCAGTCGTGGGAACCGCCTTGTCGTAGAGGTCGCCGACGAACCGATCGTAGAGCGGGAAGGTCACCTTTTTCGCGCGTTTGAGTTTGAGTCCAGCCTCGACGATCTCCGCCCGCGTCATGCTTGCCTTCGGCGCCGCCACCAGCATGATCGTGCGGACGCCGGTCCCCTCCTGGTCGGGGCGGAAGGCCACCGGGAAGGGGTAAAGCCCGGGGAAGACCTGCCCGTAGGTCCGGTAGAGGGCGCGGAACAGTTTGCTCTCCCGACCCTCCAGTGCACCGACGATGTTGGCGGCGATCAACCCGCCGGGGGTGAGGTGCGCCCGCGCCAGTTCGAAGAACTCTCTCGTCGCCAGATGGAAGGGGATGCCCTCGGCAAAGTAGGCGTCCAGCACGATCAGATCGTACCTGGCCTCGCTGCGGCGCAGGAACAGCCGGCCGTCCTGCACCGTGATGCGCAGCCGCGCGTCCTCCTTCACCTCAAAGAAGCGTTTCGCCACATCGACCACGGCGGGATCCAGTTCCACCACGTCGATCGTCACGTCGGGATAGTCGCGCCAGAAGCGCTTGGGGATCGACCCTGCGCCCAGCCCCACCACCAGCACGCGTTTGATCTGCGGGTGGAAGACCCAGGCGACGTGCGTGTAGTCCGTGTACTTGAAGGGGCTCTCGTAGGCGTTGGTCAGGTACATGCCCCCCTGGAAGGAGCGGTCGAAGCGCAGGTAGCGCGCGCCGCCGTCGTCCACCACCATGATGCGGTGGTAGATACTGTCCTTCTCGTAGAGGACTCTGGGCTCGGCGGGGCCGGTCTGCGCCGGCGGGGCCAGGACCGCCAGGAGGAGCAGCCCCGTCAGGGCTGCGCGGGCGGGTCGCGCCACTCGCACGCGCACGACGAGGAGGCCGGCAAACCCCACGAGCGATCCACCGAGCACGTACAGGATCGTGCGCACGCCCATCGCTGGGATGAGCAGGAAGGCGGTGAGCAGCGTGCCCGCGATGCTGCCGGCCGTCGAGATGGCGTAGAGCATCCCGGCCACGTTGCCGACGGTGGCCAGGTTGGTGGCGGCGAGTTTCACCGCGAAGGGAGAGGTCATTCCCAGCAACAATGAGGGGGCGACGAAGAGCACGACCGAGGCGAGCAGCGGATTAAGGCGTGGCCCCAGGTCCCAGGCCGCGAACGTCTCGAGAATGGGCCGGGAGATCAGAGGCAGCAGCAGAATCAGTAGCCCCGCCAGCGAGAGCGCCGAGGCGAGCACGCCGGCTCTGGGGCGCCGGTCGGCCAGGAGGCCGCCGCTGTAATACCCCGCGCTGAGGGCGGCCAGGAAAATGCTGATCAGACTGCCCCAGACGTACACGGAGGATCCGAAGTACGGCGCCAGGATCCGGCTGCCCACGATCTCCAATCCCATCAGCACCGCGCCGGCGCCGAAGACGACGACTCGCAAGGTCACGAGGTTCCCTCCCAACCTGACGTACCGGAGCATCTCATTTTGACACGGCGGAGGCCTCTTCCTCGGGAAAAGTCCGCAGGGAGCCTCTGATGAGTGAGCCGCGCGCTCGCATCGGTACCTCGGGCTGGGTCTATCCACATTGGAAGGGGCGCTTCTATCCCGAGGAGCTGCCTCAGCGTCGCTGGTTGCCCTTCTACGCCGATTACTTCGACACAGTGGAGCTCAACAACACCTTCTACCGATTGCCGAGCGCAGACGCGGTGGCGCAGTGGCGCGATCAGGCCCCCGAGGGCTTCGTCTTTGCGGTCAAAGCCAACCGGTTCCTCACGCACATCAAACGGCTGCGCGCCGTGGAAGGACCGTTGGAGCGGATGATGGAGGTCTTTGCCGTGCTGCGCGACCGCCTGGGCCCCGTGCTCTTCCAGTTCCCGGAAAGCTTCCACCGCAATCCGGAGACGCTCGGACGACTGCGGACGTTGTTCGGTCTGCTGCCGCCAAAGCCGCCGTTCGTGATGGAGTTTCGCCACGCGTCATGGTTTGTCGAAGAGGTCTTCGAGACGATGCGGGACTACGAGGTGGGCCTCTGCATCGCCAGCGATCCCGCTCGACCGGCAGTCTTTGAGGTGACGGGACGCGTCGTGTATGCACGCTTCCACGGGCCCAAGGATCGACGGTATCGCGGCAACTACTCCGAGGACGAGTTACGGGTCTGGGCGGGCCGGCTCACCGATCTGGCGAGAGGCCGGCCCGCATACGTCTACTTCAACAACGACGCCAATGCGCACGCCGTGCGGAACGCTCTGCGCCTGCGGGAGCTCATGGGGGCAGCGCGCTCCAGAGCGCATCCTCCGGGCTGAACGCGCGGTAAGGCACAACGCGGTCAAAGGCCCCCCCGGCGCGTTCCCGCAGCCTGGCCGCAACGGTGGCCGCGTCGGCGACGACGGCAAAGGTCTCCAGCATCTCGTCGGTGACGAGGGCCGGCATCTCCTCCCAGCGGCCGGCCACGGCGAGGCGGCTCAAGCCCTCACCCACTCGTTCCCACCCGTGCAGGGCGAGGATACGCCGGTAGGAGGGCGTGGAGGCGTAGAAGGCGATGGTCCGCTTGGCGTGCGCGACGGCGCGGTCGCGGGCCGCTCCGCTCTCCGTCACGATGATCACGCTGGCGGCGACAGTGAGATCGTCGCGCCGGCGTCCGCTGCGGCGCAGGCCTCGGTCCAGCGCGGGCAGCACGACCTCCTGGACGTATGTCGCTGAGTGCAGGGGGTGGACGTGCAGACCGTCGGCTATCTCGCCGGCCAGCCGGCACATCGCCGGGTTGACCGCGGCCAGGTAGATGGGGATCTCCCCCTGGAACGCCGGCGGGGTGAAGAACGGCGTCATCAACGAGAGGGAATAGAAGGGACCCTCGTGGCGCAGCGGAGCGCGCTCCCGCCAGGACCGCCAGACTGCACGGATCGCCCCGATGACGTCGCGCATCCGGGCGACGGGAGGCTCCCAGGGCATCCCAAAGCGCCGTTCCACGTGCGCCCGCACCTGCGAGCCGAGCCCCAGGACAAAGCGGCCGGCAGAGAGGCGGGCCAGCCCCCAGCCCAGGTAGGCGAGGGAAGTCGGGCTGCGGACGAAGGCGAGGGCGATCGCGGTGCCGATCTGCAGCCGGGTGGTGTGCTCGGCCGCCAGGGCGGCCGAGAGAAACGGATCTCCGTCCGTCTCGTTGAACCACACGCCGCCGAGGGCATGCGCTTCCGCGGCCCGCGCGAGAGCGGGGACCGCAGACAGATCGGCCGCACGGATGGCGGCATCGACCCGCACCGAGGGTCTACCGCTGCGGTTCGGGGCGAAAGACGTCGAGCAACGGCACGGGACCGCTGCCCGTGACCACCTGGGGCAGGCGGCCGTCCCACTTCTCGATGGCCCGCATCTGCGCCTCGATGCGCCGCAGCTGGACGAGTTCGGCGGTGACCTGCTGCTTCTGGACGCGCAGCGCCTCGGCTTCGGCCTTGGCCTTCTCGATCTGTTGCTGCGCCTCCAGTTTCACCCGCTGGAGGTCGCGCTCCGCCTTGAAGGCCAGCTGCGTCGCGGTCACCTTGGCTTCGATGGCTTTGTTGAACTCCTCGCTGAAGTCGAAGTCGGTCAGGCTGACCGTGTCCACGAGGATGCCGTGGGTGGCGAGGCGTGCCCGCAGGACGTCGGTGATCGCCGTCTTCACCGCCTCCCGCCGGGTGATCAGTTCTTCGGCTTTGAAGCGGGCGGTGCTGGCCTTCACCGCCTCCTGCACCGCCGGCCTGACGATGCGGTGGACGTAGTCCCGCCGCAGGTCGCGGTAGACTTGCACGACCTGGGCCGGATCGAGCGCGTAGTTCAGGGTCACCTTGGTGTGGACGACCTGCAGGTCGTTGGAAGCCGCCTCGGCGTCCGCTTCGTAGGCCTCGGTCTGGACGGACATCTCCACCACGCTCTCCACCAGCGGCGTGATCAAATAGATGCCCTCGGGGAGAATGCGCCCGGTGGGCGCGCCGAAGCGCAGGACGACGCCGCGGGTGCCGGCGGGAATCTGCCCGACGGCGCTGAGGAGGACGAGCACGAGGACGAAGAGGAGCAGGCCGAGGAGCAGCCCGGCGAGACGGAGGGTGGGGCCGAGCCGTCCGCGGTCGCGATCGCCGAGGCGGAACGCGCCGGCCCAGGCCATCCACAGCAGGAAAATTCCGATCCCGATGAGCCATTTGAGCAAGGTCACGTCGACGTCACCTCCGCCCTGATGTTCCGGGTGCCGGGCCCGACCTCCTCGCAGAGGAGGAAGCGGGCCTGGAGTCTACCCGGAGGAGCGAAACGGGTATGTCTGTGAGCGGTGACTCCGTTCCCCGGCAGGATTCGC
The DNA here is from genome assembly GCA_036004665.1 of bacterium. Taxonomy (GTDB): domain Bacteria; phylum Sysuimicrobiota; class Sysuimicrobiia; order Sysuimicrobiales; family Humicultoraceae; genus JACQGZ01. The sequence continues at coordinate 7,816 of DASYRG010000036.1, forward strand.
CGCCACCCGGCGCGAACGTTGCGGGTCGCGGGAAAGGCTGCAGGGGACAATCAGGTGCTGGATGAAGCTGGCAGGAGCGCTGCTCCTGGCGGTGGTGCTGTTTGCATCACCGGCTCGTAGCGCCAACAGTCAACCCTCTCCCGTCCGCGTCATCGTGAACGGCCGGGAGGTCTCCCTGGCCGCCCCCCCGATCCTGCACGGCGGCGTCCTGATGGTGCCGCTGCCCGGTCTCTTCGAACCCTTCGGTTCCTCCGCAGTCTGGCTGCCGGACGAGAAGGCGGTGCTGATCAGCAACCGGACCCGGACGGTGATCAGGCTCCGCATCAACGATCCGTACGCCCACGTGGGCACCGAGCCGCGCCTGTTGCCTATTGCGCCGGTCCTCCTGCGGGAGATTCCCTTCCTGCCGGCGCAGGCCGTCTTCGGCCTGCTGGGCGCCTTCGTGCGCTTTGACGAGGAGGAGCGGGTGCTGCGGGTCAGTTCCATCGTCAGCGCCGTCTCCGTGCAGCGGGGCGGGGGAACGCTGCGACTGACCGCCCGCGCCAGCGGGCCGGTGCAGACGGAGACGCGCCACATGACCAACCCGGAGCGGGTGGTGATCGACCTGCGCGACGCCGTCTTCCGTCTGCCCGACCAGGAGATGGGCGTGGGGGAGGCGGGCGTCACCCGCGTGCGCATCGCCCAGTTCCAGACACGGCCCGCGATCACACGGATCGTCCTGGATCTCACGCAGGAGGTGGAGGTCCGCGTGGCCGATTCGCCCACCTCCTTCGACCTGACCATGGAGGTCCGCCCCCGGTCCGCGGGGGCGCGGACCCCCTCCCGGATGCCGCCCGCGCCGCCGGCATCGAGCGATCCGGGCGCGCCGCCCACCCCCGCGCCGTCGGCGCCGCCGCCGCTTTCCTCGAGCGGCGAGTCCTTAAAGATCATGCAGGTGCGGGTGGAACAGACGAACGGCGCGACCCGCGTGCTGGTCGAAGGGACCGCGGCGATGCAGTACGTGGTGCGGGAGCTCGTCGACCCCGACCGCCTCGTCGTCGACATCATGGAAGCGGTCTTCATTCCAATCAAGCAGGAGGTTCCGGTCAACAGCGCGGTGGTGGAGAACGTCCGCGCGGCGCAGTTCCAGGCCGATCCCGACATCGCGCGGGTGGTGGTCACCCTCAAGCGCAAGGCCGCCTACACTATCACCGCTGACGCGGGGGGCACCGCCCTCGTCATCGTCGTCGCGGACGCTCCGCTGCGCGGGCACGTCGTGGTGATCGACCCCGGCCACGGCGGGAAGGATCCCGGGGCGATCGGGCCCACCGGGTTGATGGAGAAGCACGTGACGCTCGACATCGGCCTGCGCGTCCGCCGCCTGCTGGTGGAGGACGGCGTGCGCGTCGTGATGACGCGGGAGACGGATGTCTATATCGAACTGGCGGACCGGGCACGGATCGCACGGGAGCGCGGCGGCACGGTCTTCGTCAGCCTGCACACCAACGCCAACACCCTGGCCGCCGTCAACGGGTCGGAGACCTACTACCTGACGCCGCTGAGCCTGTCGCTGGCGCAGATGATCCAGGACGAACTGGCCCGCGCTCTCGGCCTGCCCAGCCGGGGCATTAAGACTGCCAACTTCCTGGTCCTGCGTGAGAACACCCTGCCGTCCGTGCTGGTGGAGGTGGCCTTCATCTCTCACCCCCAGGAGGAGGCACGCCTGCGGGAGGAAGCGTTTCGCGACCGGATCGCCGCCGCCACCGCCCGCGGGATCACCCGCTTCCTGGCCATCTATCCTGTCCCCGCCGGACTCTAGGCGACCGTGCGCCTGACCGTTCTCGGCCGGTGGAGCCCGTACCCGCCGGCGGGCGGCGCGTGCCCCGGGTACCTCGTGGAAGCCGGCGGCCAGAACGTGCTGCTGGACTGCGGCCCGGGCGTGCTTTCCAACCTGCAGCAGGTCGCTTCCGTCTTTGCTCTCAATGCCGTGATCATCACGCACCTGCACCCCGACCACGTGCTCGACCTCTTTGCGCTGAAGCAGGCGCTCGAGTTCGGCCGATTTCCAGAAAAGGCCCTGCCGCTTCGCTTCTTCGGGCCGCCCGGCGCCTTCGAGGCCCTGCCGGCCTGGATGGACGCCCGCGACCAGACTTCCTTCCGGGAGCGGTTCCAGTTCTTTCCGATCCGCGGCGGCACCGCGGCGCGCCTCGGCCCCATGGTCCTGCGCTTCGCCGAGACCGCGCACTCGGCGCCGTGCTTCGCGCTGCGGGTGGAAGGAGAGGAACGCGCGCTCACCTATTCCGCGGACACGGGACCGTCGGACGCAGTCTCCGCCCTCGCGGAAGGGGCCGATCTCTTCCTCTGCGAAAACACACTGCCTCCCGGCGAGGAGGGCCGGGTCGGGCTGATCGGTCATCTCTCGGCCGCCCAGGCCGGTCAGATCGCGGCGGGCGCGGACGTGCGCCGTCTCCTGCTGACCCACTTCTTCGCGCCCGCGGGCGACTACGCCGAGGAGGCCGCGGGCGCCGCGGCGAAGGAGTTCGCCGGCCAGGTGCTGATCGCGCGGGAACTGGAGCGACACGAGATCTGACGCGACGCGCCTGAGCGCCACCAGCGAGGACGCGCATGCCCCGCCCCGACGGCCGCCGCCCCGACGAGCTGCGGCCGGTCACCATCACCCGCCACTTCATCCCCCACGCCGAGGGATCGGTGCTGATCGCCCTGGGCGCCACCCGCGTCGTCTGCACGGCCACCGTGGAAGAGCGGGTGCCTCACTGGCTGCGGGGCGCCGGACAGGGGTGGATCAGCGCCGAGTACGGCATGCTACCCCGCGCGACCACCGAGCGCACACCGAGGGACGGAGGGCGGCCGGGAGGCCGGACGCAGGAAATTCAGCGTCTGATCGGGCGCTCGCTGCGGGCGGCCGTAGATCTGCAAAAGCTGGGGGATCGGACGATCTGGATCGACTGCGACGTCCTCCAGGCCGACGGAGGGACGCGCACCGCGGCGATCACCGGGGCGTTCGTCGCGCTCGTGGAGGCCCTCCATCTGCTGCGGCGCACCGGCGCCCTGGGCTGGTGGCCGCTGCGGGAGTTTCTCGCCGCCACGAGTGTCGGCATCGTCGAGGATCAGATGGTCCTGGACCTGGACTTCAAGGAAGATTCCGGCGCGCGCGTGGATATGAATCTCGTGATGACGGAATCGGGCCGCCTGGTGGAGATTCAGGGCACAGCGGAGGGTCTGCCCTTCACGCGGCAGGAGATGCTGACCCTGCTTGCGCTGGCGGAAAGTGGGATCAAGACGCTCGTCGTGGCTCAGAAGACCGCGCTGGCCGACGTCCTCACCGCCATCCCGCGCTGATCCCTCAGCCATCGCCCGGATGACCGCCGACGCCCGCCCGGTTCTTGTGCTGGCGACGCGCAACCCAGGGAAGGTGCGTGAACTGAGGGCGCTGCTGGGGGATCTGCCTCTGGAGGTGAAGTCTCTCCTGGATTTCCCGGACGTCCCGCCGCCCACCGAAGAGGGTACGACCTACGCCGAGAATGCAATCGCCAAGGCCCAGGCTATCGCCTCTGCCACCGGGTTGGTCGCTCTCGCCGACGATTCGGGGCTCGATGTGGACGCGCTGGACGGCGCGCCGGGACCGTGGTCGAACCGCTGGCTGGGAGAGGAAGCGAGCGACGCGGACCGCAACGCGGCGCTGCTGGAGCGGCTACGCGAGGTCGCGCCCGAACGCCGCACCGCCCGTTTCCGCGCCGTGGTCGCGATCGCTCACCCCGACGGAAGGGTGCGAACATTTGATGGGGCAGTGGAGGGGCGGATCGCCGACCGCCCCGCCGGCCATGAGGGGTTCGGGTACGATCCGATCTTCCTGGTGAAGGGTGAGGGTCGGACGATGGCTGAACTGGGGATGGCGACCAAGAACCGGATCAGTCACCGCGCCAAGGCGGTGCAGGCTGCGCGCACCTACCTGGCGATGCGGGAGCGTTAGTCCGGCACGAACGGGAACAAGGTCATGGACCCGGCGAGGGCGTCGGGCCGGCCAAAGCGGTGGCGACCACCTGATCGGGAGCGGCGGCGCTCTCGCCCCAGATCACGTGAAAGCGTTCCTCCCCTAGAGCGCCGCGGATAGTGCCGAGCATCTCCTCATACTCCGAGCGGTCCACCGGGGGCATGGAGGAGCCCATGCGCTCCCGCAGTTGGGCGGCGGCGGCGGAGAGCTGCGTTGCGGTTTCGTACTGCCGGCGTGCACCCGCTACGATGCTCAGCCGCTCCAGAGACTGCGCGATCCCCAAGGGCTCCCCTAACTCACGGAAGACGGTGAGGGCGTCCCGGTGGAGTGCGAGCGCGCGATCTTCGTGCTGCTCATGCAGTTCGATCCGGCCCAGGATGTTGAGGGCCCGCGCCACCGCCGCCCTATTTCCCATCTCGCGGGCGACCGTCAGCCCTTCATCGACCTGGTTCCGAGCGTGCTTCCATTCCCCCCGGTCGCAGGCGATGAGCGCCAGGCTGTTCAGAAACGCCGAGATCCCAAAGCGGTCGGGCAGGCGCCGGGCTAGCGCCAGCGCTTCGGTACAGTAGGCCTCGGCGCGCCCCAGGTCGCCCCGGTTGCGGGCGATGAGTCCCAGATTGTCGAGAGCGGTCCGCTGCCGCCGCCCGTGATTGATCGCCCGGCTCATCGAGAGCGCTTCGGTACCGAGGGCTTCGGCGCGGTCGTACTCTCCCTGCAAGCGCGCCACGACGCTGCGGAGGTAGAGAGAGAAGGCCAGGTCTGAACGGCGTCCCGCCTGCCTCGACAGGGTCTGACTCTCATCGAGCAGCGCCGCGGCACGGGCGTACTCGCCCTGCCGGTAGGCGATGGCGCCCAGGAAGCTCAATCCCATGCTGACCCACACGTGTGCTTCCAGCGGACGGGAGAGGGACACGCTCCGCTCCATATGCGCTCTCGCCTGCTCGTAGTCTCCCTGATGCCAGGCCAGCGTGCCGGCGTAGAAGTACGCTCGCGCCCGAAGGTCTGCCGGGGCGCGCTCCCCTGCGCCGGTGATGCCGGCCTCGAGCCAGCTCCGCCCTTCCTTGATGTAGACCGTCCGGTCCCAAAACCCGCCCATGGCCGCCGCCAGCCGGAGCGTGACCGTCGGCTGGTGACTCGTCCAGGACCACTGCAGGGCCGCTCGGAGGTTGTCGTGCTCGAGGGCGAAGGCGGCGAAGTGGATTTCGATCCCTCCCTCTGCCTCCTCAATAGCCTTTCGCCGCGCCTCGGACCACGCATCGTAATAGTCCTGGTGGCGGGAGCGCCATGAGTCATGCTCGCCGGCTTCGAGGAGCCGGTCGAGGGCGTACTGGCGGACGGTCTCCAGAAGGCGATAGCGTCCCGCCCCATCGTGCTCCTCGAAGAGGACGAGCGATCTGTCCACCAGTCGGGTCAGGAGGTCGAGCACATCCGCGGCCGGCAGGTCCTGGTCTATGCAGACGGTTTCGGCCGCGTCGAGATCGAACCCGCCGGCGAAGACGGCCAGCCGCCGCAGCAGAATCCGTTCCCCTTCGGTGAGCAGGCTGTAGCTCCAATCCAGGGTGGCCTTCAGGGTTTGATGATGGGGCAATGTCCCGCGGCCGGTGCCGGTGAGGAGCCGGAACCGATCATCCAGGCGCGCAGCGATCTGCTCAACGGAGAGCGCCTTGACGCGAGCGGCCGCCAGTTCTATGGCCAGGGGGATGCCGTCCAGCCGGCGGGCAATCTGCGATACAGCTGCCGCGTTGGCGAAGGTGACGCGGAAGCCAGGGTGGCTGAACGCAGCCCGTTCAGTGAATAACCGCACCGCTTCGAAGCGCATCAGGTCCTCCGGCGCCGGCGGGCGCTCGACATCCGGCAACGAGAGCGGAGGGACGGGGTAGGTCAGCTCTCCGGGGATACCGAGCGGCTCCCGGCTCGTGGCGAGGACGCGGAGGGAGGGGCAGTGGCGCAACAGCGCAGCGGTAAAATCGGCGCAAGCGGCGGCCAGGTGCTCGCAATTGTCGAGAATCAAGAGCAGGCTCTTCGCTCGCAAGAAGTCGTCCAGCGCATCGGCGAGGGACCGCCGGTCCTCCTCCCGCACCTCCAGGATCGAGGCGACCGCCTGAGGGATGAGCGTGGGATCGGTCAGTGGCGCGAGCTCGGCGAACCAGACGCCGTCGGCGAAGTCAGGGAGCACCTCTGCCGCGACCTGAAGCGCCAGGCGAGTTTTGCCCGCCCCACCCGTCCCGGTCAGGGTGACGAGGCGGGCAGAGGTGAGAAACTCTTTGACGTCGCCAATCTCCCGTTCTCGCCCGACAAACGTCGTGAGCTGGACCGGCAGGTTGTGCGCTCGGGCGTCGAGCGAGCGCAGCGGGGGAAACTCGGCCGGCAGCCCCGGAGCCACGACCTGATAGAGGGGCTGGGCACGGGCCAGGTCTTTGAGCCGGTGCCGCCCGAGGTCGCGTAGGCGGGCATCCGGCGGGAGATCCTCGCGCACCAGGACGGCCGTACTCTCCGACAAGAGGATCTGCCCGCCGTGCGCTACCGCGGAGATGCGGGCGGCACGGTGGACGTCGAGGCCTACATAGCCGGTTTCGGCGGCGACGGCCTCCCCGGTGTGCAGGCCCATGCGCACCCGCAACGCACTCCCCTCCGGCCATGGGTAGGCGGCGAGGGCGCGCTGCGCCTCAATGGCTGCCAGGACGGCATCCTTGGCCGAGGGAAAGGTGACGAAGAAGGCGTCTCCCTGGGTGTCCACCTCCTGCCCGCGCCATTCCTGGAGCGCCGTTCGCATCAACCGGTGGTGCGCCGCCAGGAGCTCCGGGTACTGGTCGCCCAGGGTCTGCAGCAGTCGCGTCGAGCCCTCGACATCCGTGAAGAGGAAGGTGACCGTGGCCACCGATGCGTGGAGCACGGTTAGGTGGGTGCAGACCCCTCGAGGGCCGCAACCTGCTCGGGCGTCAACGCCTGCCCCTGTGCCCACGCACGGGTGAAGGCGTCCTCTCCCAGCGCGGAGCGGGTCCCCTCCAGCAACTCCTCGTATTTCGCCCGGATGAAGGGGGGGAGGGGGACGCCGATCGACAGGCGCAGCGCGTCCGCCGCGGCGAAGAGGACGGCCGCTCGCTCGAACTCCTCCCGTCCTGTGGCGACGGTGGCGAGTCCCACGAGTGAGGTGGCGATGCCCCGTTTGTCCCCGAGTTCCATCCGCAGCGTGAGACTCTCTTTGAAGAAATCAGAGGCCCGCTCGAAGTCGCCCTGGTACCAGGCCACGATTCCCAGGTTGCTCTGGGCAAAGGCGGTCCCCGCTTTGTCCTTGAGCTCCTGCGCCAGGACCAGCGTCTCTTCGAGCAGCGCGGTCGCCCGCGCATAGTCTCCTTGCTCGCGTCTGATCAGGCCGAGATTGTTCAGGGCTTCGACCAGCACCCATCTGTCACCAAGGGTCCTGGCCTGGACCACAATCTCTCCGAGGAGCTCAGCCGCGCGGGCAGCGTCGCCCTGAGCCCGCGCGACGAAGGACTGGACGGCACGGGCGTCCAGGACGCCAAACTGATCCCCGGTCTCACGGCTGATGGCGAGGCTCTCCTCACTAAGGGCTGCGGCGCGGTCGAAGCGCTCCAGCCTACAGGCGTCGATCCCCAGGATGTTCAGGCAGGATGCGGTGCCGCGCTTGTCCCCAAGTTCCCGGCTGAGCCCCAGGCTCTCGGCGGCCAGGGCGGCGGCCCGCTCAAAATCGCCCTGGAAGAAGGTCAGGTAGGCGGCCCCGATGAGGGCCTTCGCCCGCGCCTCCGTGTGTACGTCGACGCCGCGGGCGATCGCTGCCTCCAGCCAGCCGCGGCCTTCCGTCCAATAGCCGCGCACTCTCCAGAACCGCCACAGGGCGCCCGAGAGCCGGCGTCCAAGCTCGGGATCCTCCGTCTCGCGCCGGCACCATTCCAGCGCTGCGCGCAGGTTGTCGTGTTCCACTTCGAGCCGGTCGAACCAGACCGCCTGCTGCGCTCCTTGCAGCAAGGCCTCCCCCTGCTCGGCCAGGTGGAGGAACCAGTCGCGATGCCGCGCCCGCACTTGCTCCGCTTCTCCGGTTTCTGCCAGCCGATCCCGGGCATACTGGCGGACGGTTTCCAACAGCCGGTAGCGTGTCTCCCCGTTGGGCTCCTGGACGAGAACGAGGGACCGGTCCACGAGGCGCGAGAGCAGATCGAGGACCTCCTCGACCTCGAGCCCGTCGGCGGCAGAGACCGCCTCGGCCGCTTCCAGCGTCCACCCTCCGGCGAAGACCGAAAGCCGACGCAGGAGCATGCGCTCATGCTCGGTCAGCAACTCGTAGCTCCAGTCCATCGCCGCCTTCAGCGTCTGGTGGCGGGGTGGTGTGGTGCGGCCACCCGTGGTGAGCAGGCGGAAACGATCGTCCAGCTTGGAGGCGATCTGTTCGACGGACATGACCTTTGTTCTCGCCGCTGCCAGCTCGATGGCGAGGGGGATGCCGTCGAGTCGGCGGACTACCTGCGCGACGAGCGGGGCGGTGCCGGCCGTCATGTGGAAGTCGGGCTTGCTCAGGGCGGCCCGGTCGATGAAGAGGCGGACGGCTTCGAACTGCGTGATGTCCTCGCCTCCGACCACCCGGTCAGGATCGGGGAGGGAGAGGGAGGGGACGGCGTAGGCGACCTCGCCCGGGACACCCAGGACCTCCTGACTGGTGGCCAGCACTCGCAGATTGGGGCATTTCCGGAGCAACGTCTCTGCGACCTCTGCGCAGGCTGCGGAGAGATGTTCGCAATTGTCCAGAACGATCAGCGCGGTCTGCGTTCGCAAGTAGTCGGCCAGCGCGTCCGTCAGTGTTTGCGCTATGGTCTCCCGCACGCCGAGGGTCGAGGCGATCGTCGGCAGCACCAGGGCGGGATCGGACAGCGAGGCCAGTTCCACCAGCCACACGCCGTCGGAGTAGTCGTCCATGATCTCGGCCGCCGCCTGCAGTGCCAGCCGGGTCTTCCCCGCTCCTCCCGCGCCTGTCAGGGTGAGGAGCCGGGTTACCCCGAGCAGGCGCCGGACCTCTGCCAGTTCGCGGGATCGGCCGATGAAGCTGGTCAGCTGCACCGGTAGATTGTTTGGAATGCGTGCGAGCGTGCGTAGGGGTGGGAACTCCCCGGGCAGGCCGATGCCGATGACCTGATAGATGTGCTCCGGCCGTGCGAGGTCACGGAGCCGGTGCTCGCCAAGGTCACGCACCCTCACGCCCTCGAGGAGCGCGTCCCGCACGAGCTCATGGGTGCTTGGCAGGAGCAGGATCTGCCCGCCGTGCGCAGCACGCATCAGGCGCGCGGCCCGGTTAAGAGGCGGCCCGAAGTAGTCCCCCTCACGTTCGTCCGCTACTCCCGTCGACAGCGCCATGCGTACGCGCAGCCCTCCTGGTACCAACCATGGTTCTGCCGTAAGCGCACGCTGAGCCGCCACGGCGGCAGCTACTGCATCAGTAGCTCTCACGAAGACGGCGTCGACGGCATCCCCGACGGTCTTGAAGATGTGCCCCGAGTGGGCTTCGACGGCCTCACGCAGCAGCGTGTCGTGCCGGGCCACCGCACCCTTCATCTGGTCGGGGTGCGCTTCCCAGAGCCGCGTGCTGCCTTCGATGTCGGTGAAGAGGAAGGTGACGGTGCCGGTGGGCAGGTCTGCCATCCCTTAGCTTTTCTGACCGGCCGTGGCCAGGGCCTGTTCGAGCCGCTGGTGGAGCTTGCCCATGTCCTTCCACGGGTCCGCCGTCTTGCGCAGCCTGGCGGGCACCGTCTTGTAGGTGAAGGTCAGCGGATCGAACCCGCGCTCCAGTTCCTTCCAGGTGACGGGGGTGGAGACGGTGGCCTGAGGTGTGGGGCGAAGGCTGTAGGCGCTGGCTAAGGTGGCGCCGAGCCGGTTCTGGTTGTAGTCGAGGAAGACCTTGCCGACGCGTTTCTCTACTGCCCACTCCGTGGTCAGCCGGTCGGAATGCTCGGCGGCGAGGAACTGGCAGATCGCTTTGGCGAACCCGTGTGTCTCGTCATACGTATAGCGGCGCGCGATCGGCACGTAGAGGTGCAACCCCGTCTTTCCGCTGGTCTTGACGAAGGTCTGCAGCCCCATCCCCTCAAGCAGCCGCCGCAGGTCGATGGCGGCCTCCCGGGCCGCTTCAAACCCGCGGCGGGAGTAGTCGGGATCCTTCTCGCCGGGACCTTTGCGCGGCTGCTGCCCCTTCGGAAAAATGTAGGGATCGACGTCGAAGACCAGCTGGTCAGGGAAGTTGAGGACGCTCGCCCGCAGCGCCTCCTCGGAAGAGGAGACGTCGGTGCCCGGCAACTCCCCGGCGCCCTCGCCGCGGCGCGCAGGGGTGATGCGGCTGTACCAGGGGTGCATCTCGATATCCGCGATCTGGGCCAGCCAGAGCAGCGTGGCCAGGTTGTTGCCGACCGGCGCCGCGTTGGTCGTCTTGGTCGTCTCCGTCCAGACGTGCGCGATGGTGACGTAGTCGGGGGCGTCGGGGTAGTCCTTCTGGTGGAAGTTTTCGCCGTGGATGCCGTCGGGAAAGCGGCGTAGGGTGAGCGGACGGTCCCGCAGGTGCGGCAGGATGGTCTCCGAGATGGCCAGGTAGTAGGTGATCAGGTCGGCCTTGGTGAGGCCCAACTCGGGCCAGTAGGTTTTCTCCAGGTTCGTGAACTCGACCGGAAGGCGGCGCTTCGCCACCTCTCGTTCCAGCGGTGACAGCGTCTCAGCCCCGCGGCGGCCCGTGGCTGTGCTGCGCGTTCCGGAGGCGGGCCGGGGCGGACCACCGTCCGGTGACAGTTCATCGGGGATTTGCGGCGGGCGGACCTCCTCCAGCAGACTCTCGTGGGGAGGCACGTCGGGACGCAGCCCTTTGTAGACGGGAGCGCGGAGGACGCCTTCATCAGTCCACTCTCCATACTCGACCTCCACCACGATGCGCGGCTCGATCCAGGTCGCCGGCTCCATCGTCGCCGGCGTCGTCGCAAAGGGGGATGTCTTGCGCACCAGGGGGCGCAGGAGTGCGAGGACCTCTTCGAGCGCGCGGTCGGTGAACCCGCCGCCGACCTGGCCGATGTGCTGGAGCCGTCCGCGCCCGTCGTAGAGGCCGACGATGAGGGCGCCGAAGTGGCTGCTCCGCCCTCGCCGCCCCTGCGTGAATCCCCCCACGACCGCCTGTAGGGTGCGCCGCACCTTGATCTTCACCCAGGCCCCGCTGCGCCGCCCCGGCTCGTAGGGGCTGGCGGCGCGCTTCCCCACGATCCCTTCCAGCCGATGGTCCTGCGCGGCCCGGTAGAAGGCCTTTCCCTCGCCAGGGAAGGTATCGGAGAGGCGCACGACCGGACCGGGGGGGAGGATCGCCTCCAGAATCTCTCGCCGCTCGCGCAGCGCTCGCGTGGTCAGGTCATGTCCGTTGTAGTGGAGGATGTCGAAGACGAAGTAGAGGACCGGGAACTTGGCCCGCGCATCGTCCACGTCCTGGACCCCCTGCAGGTTGATGCGCTGTTGCAGCCGCTGGAAACTGGGGCGCCCGAACTCATCCGGCGCGATCACTTCTCCGTCGAGCACCGCGTCGGGGAGGCCGGCGCCGTAGAGGGCGTCGACGACTTCCGGGTACTGACGGTTCATTGAGTGCAGGTTTCGGCTGTGCAGCAGGACGCTCCGCTCGGGTCCCTGGCCCCGCAGGATGGCGATCGCGCGCACGCCGTCCCACTTCGGCTCGAAGACCCACGCCGGATCGTCGAAGGGCTCCTCGATGAGTTTGGCCAGCATCGGAGGGACGCTCTTGGGCAGGGGAGCGCTGCCGGGCTTGTCCAACCGCCACCGGCGCAGCGCGGCGGGGCGGCGCGCCCTCGTGGCGACCGGTCCCGGGGCCGGCTCCGAGGAATGCCACCGGGCGGGTTCTTCCTTGCGGATCTCGTCGATCGTGCGTCCGCTCTTGACGGAGCGCGACGGTTTGGGCAGCGACCAGCCCGCCACCGCGTCGTCATCGCGTTTCTTGAAGAGGAGCCAGTTGCTGCCGTCGTCGCCCCCGCCCCGACCGCCCATCCGCGTGCGCACGAGATGAAACTCCCCCTGGATCTTCTGGCCGCGCAGGACGACGGTGAGCTTGCCCTTCTTGAAGCCCTCGGCCGGGTCGCCTTCCAGCGACTCGTAGGTTCCCCGGTCCCAGACCATCACCGCCCCGGCGCCGTAGTTGCCTTCCGGAATGGTCCCTTCGAAGTCGATGTAGTCGAGCGGGTGGTCCTCCACCGCCACGGCGAGGCGTTTGTCGTCGGGGTTGAGGGAGATCCCCTTGGGGACGGCCCAGGACCGGAGCACGCCGGCCATCTCCAGGCGGAAATCGTGATGGAATCTGGTGGCGTGGTGCTCCTGGATGACGAAGCGGTTCCCCGATCGGGCGGCGACCTTCCCTTCCGGTTCCGGAGTCTTCCTGAAGCGCCGTTTGCGGCGGTATTCCTCCAGCGGCATGGTTGTGAGGTATTTCCCCCGCTACCTCATCCGCCCTCCAGCAGCGCCGGCAGTTGGCGCGCGTAGTCGGTCGCGGGCGCGCCCTCCTCGTGGGTGAAGTAGGCATACACGTCCCGCTTTCGGGCGAGCTGTTCGCCGATCCTCATCACCCAGGCACTGAGGGCGGCGGGAGGGTAGCTGGATCGGTGGAGGCGCAGGTAGACGAAAGGGCCGACGAAGTGCAGCACCGGCTCATCCTCGTCCGATTCCATGATCGTCAGGGCGGTGTGCTGCTCTTCCAGGAGGGCGTACACCTCGTCTTGATACCAGGAGGGATGCCGGAACTCGATCGTCCGACGCCGCGGTGGCAACAGGGAGAGGAAGTCCCGCAGCAGCGGCAGGTCGGCTTTGAGCGACGGCGGGAGCTGGAAGAGCAGGGGTCCGGCCCGGTCGCCCAGATCGCGCAGGCGCTCCAGCTGCAGCTGCACGGATTCCTCCGCGTTGCGGAGGCGCCGGTTGTGTGTGATCACGCGGTGGGCCTTGACGCTGAACCGGAACCCCCGCGGCGTGGCTTTGCGCCACTGCGTCACCTGCGCCGGCTGAGGGAAGCGGTAGAAGGTATTGTTCAGTTCGACGGTCGGGAAGATGCGGCTGTAGTACTTGAGCATCTCCTCCTGCGGCAGATCCTTGGGGTAGAAATTCTCCCGCCATTCCGGATAACTGAACCCCGACGTTCCGGCAAGGAGGCGGGCGGCCATCCGCAGAGGACGCTGGGCGCCGGCAGACCGCGGAGGCCCCGGCCTAGCGGTGACGCTCCCGCATGGCGGCGGCGGCCGCGGGCCGGGAGGCGCCCCGGCGGGCAGCGGGCGCCTGCGGCTGTGCTTTGGGCGTGCGGGCCTGCTCGAGGCTGCGGCGCAGGGCATCCATCAGGTCGACGACCTTCTCGGGTCTCGGGCCCGGCGCCGCGGTGACCGCCTCGCCGGCCTCCTTGGCCTTGATCGCCGCCATGATCTTCTCGCGGTAGGTGTCGGTGAACGTCTCGGGCTGGAACCCGTCGCTGAGCCCCTCGATCAACTGCACCGCCATTTTGCGTTCGTTGGGATGAATCCGCGCCGCCGGGACCTCCTCAGTCTCCAGCGCGCGGATCTCGTCCGCGTAAAACAGGGTCGACATCACCATGCCGCCGTCGCTGTAGGGCCGCACCGCCACCAGGTGCTCCTTCTCGCGGATGACCACCTTCCCCACGGCGATCTTCCCCGACTCGCGCATCGCCTCGCGGAGGAGATGATAGGCTTTGGCGCCGCCCTCATCCGGTGCCACGTAGTAGGACTTGTCGAAGAAGATCGGGTCGATCTCCTCGAGCTGGATGAACTGGGCGATATCGAGGGCCGGGCCTCCCTCGGGAGTCCCGCGATCCAGCTCCTCGTCGGTCAGGACGACGAAGCGGCCGCGCGTGACCTCAAAGCCTCGGACCGTCTCCTCGTAGGGCACGATCGCCTCGTGGGTAGGGCACCACCGCCGGTTCTGGATCGGGGTGCCGCAGGGCTGATGCAGCAGCCGGAAGCGGATGTCTTTGGGATCCTCGGCGGTGAGGAGGCGGATCGGGATGGTGACCAGGCCGAAGGTCAGGTAGCCCTTCCAGATGGGCCGTGCCATGGCGCTGTTCTCCCTTCGACGGCTCATTCCGTGCGAACGGTTCCTCAATTATAAGAGGTTGGAGGAGACTGTCCACCGGCTATCGTAAGTGCCCGTTATGGAGTTCTTGAGGCCCTTCCTGCGCTATTGGTCGCTCACGCTCGCGGTTTTCGTCTTCTACCTCTTCATGTTCCTGGCCGCTCTCGTGGACGTGGCCATCGAGGTGCGCGAAGAGATGCGCAAGCGGCGCGCCGCCGCCGCCAAGCCACGCACCGGGCCGGTCCTCGATCGGAACCCGCTCAAGGACAGGACGATCGCGCAGACCTTTGCCAGCCCGGGGCAGCAGCTGGATCCCACGCGGCAATGGGTCCGCGATCACGTCGCCGTGGTACTCGAGGAGCTGGGCATAAACCGCGCACAGGTCCTGGTCCTCGAAGACTCCAAGCACCACCCCTTCATCCAGATCTCCGATGGGATCCGCCTGCGCACCTATCGGATTCCCAAAGAGGCCGTCGAGGCGGGGATACGTGGGGAGGGGGCCAAGATCGAGGAGATTAAGACCGTCCTCCGTGGGCACCTCGCTGCGGATTTCCTCGGCCAGGAAGATCGGCGGCCGCCCGTGACGACTGAGCTGGCTCGGGAAGCGGCCTCCAAGGCCCCGGCCGCCAGGCCCGCGGCCGCCGCCGCGCCCTCGACCACAGGGACGCCTCCACCGGCTGAAACCACACAGGGTCCCTCGCAGGAAGGTTCGGGTGGCTGAGCGTTAGCGGAAGAGTGGGGTCACGCTGATGACCCAGGTCCGGCGCGATCTCCCCTCTGGTACCGTCACGCTCCTGTTCACCGATATCGAGGGTTCGACCAAACTCCTGGCCCAGTTGGGTCCTGAGTCGTACGCCGACGCGCTCGCCGCACACCGGCGCGTTCTGCGTGAAGCCTTCGTCCGCCACGGTGGAGTGGAGGTCGACACACAAGGTGACGCCTTCTTCGTCGCCTTTCCCACCGCGCCCGGTGCGCTCGCCGCGGCGAGGGAGGCGCAAGAAGCGCTCGCCCGAGGCCCGATCCGGGTGCGCATGGCTCTGCATACCGGGACCCCACACCTCGTGGAGGAGGGATATGTAGGGCAGGACGTGCATAAGGGGGCGCGCCTCGCGGCGTCCGGACATGGAGGTCAGGTGTTGCTCTCAAAGGAGACACGTGCGTTCGTTCACGCGGACGTCACCGACCTTGGAGAGCACCGCCTCAAGGACATTGAAGGACCGGTGTGGATCTTTCAGCTCGGCACGAAGCGCTTCCCACTGCTCAAGACGATCTCGAACACAAACCTTCCCCGCCCGGCGAGCGCGTTTGTGGGAAGGGAGCGCGAGGTTGTAGAGGTCGTCTCGTTACTCAGGGAGGGTGCCCGCCTGCTCACCCTGACCGGTCCGGGTGGCTCTGGGAAGACCCGGCTGGCCATCGAGGCAGCCGCCGAACTCGTGCCGGAGTTCAAGGCGGGGGTGTTCTGGGTCGGCCTAGCCTCCCTGAGAGACCCTGCGCTCGTCACCGAGACGATCGCCCAGACACTCGGGGCCAAGGACGGTCTGGCCGGCCACATCGGGGAGCGCGAGCTCCTGTTGCTGATCGATAACCTCGAACAGGTGGTCGACGCTGCGCCGGAGCTCTCGGCGCTCGTCGAGACTTGCCCGAACCTAATGCTCCTCGTTACGAGCAGGGAGCGCTTGCGGGTCGGGGGCGAAGTCGAGTACCCGGTGCTCCCGCTCGCGGAGCCCGATGCAGTCGACCTCTTCTGCGTCCGGGCCCGCACCGGGCCGGATGAGACCGTCCATCGGCTCTGCCGGGCGCTGGACAGCCTGCCGCTCGCGATCGAACTCGCTGCCGCGAGGGCAAGCGTCCTCTCGCCGAGGCAGATGCTCGAGCGGGTTTCCGAGCGCCTGGACCTGCTAAAGGGCAGAAGGGACGCCGCCCCCCGCCAGCAGACACTGCGAGCGACGATCGAATGGTCCTACGACCTGCTGTCAAAGGAAGAGAAAGTCCTCTTTGGCCGGCTCTCGGTATTTGCCGGCGGCTGCACACTCGACTCCACGGAAGACGTCGCAGGCGCTGACCTCGACCCCCTGCAGTCCCTTGTCGACAAGAGCCTCATCCGCCACACCGGCGAGCGCTTCTCGATGCTGGAGACGATCCGCGAGTACGCGGCCGAGCGGTTGGAAGAGTCGGGCGAAGCCGAGCAGCTACGGCGGCGCCACGCCGAGCACTTCCTAGCGCTTGCGGAGGAGGCGGAACCGAACCTGCGTGGGAGCCCGCGCGAGTGGCTCGACCGGCTGGAGAGCGAGCACGACAATCTCCGAGCAGTGCTGGACTGGCTTGAGGCCTCAGGAGAAAATCAGCTCTCCTTGCGGTTGGCGGGAGTCCTTTCGCGGTTCTGGGCCATGAGGGGCCACCTGGCGGAAGGACGGCGTCACCTCGAGAACGCGCTACGGACCGACGAGCAACCGACGGCGGCCCGCGCCAAAGCGCTCAACGGACTGGCCTTGGTGGCGATCAGTGCTGGGGATGCCGCGACGGGAACGCTTCGTGCCGAGGAGGGACTCACGCTCCATCGCACGCTCCGGGATCCGTGGGGCACCGCCCACGCCAGTTTCCTGCTCGGCGCCGCCGCCACCGAACTAGCTGACTTTGCCAGGGCGCAGCCACT
The DNA here is from genome assembly GCA_036004665.1 of bacterium. Lineage (GTDB taxonomy): Bacteria > Sysuimicrobiota > Sysuimicrobiia > Sysuimicrobiales > Humicultoraceae > JACQGZ01. The sequence goes on from DASYRG010000036.1 coordinate 24,567, forward strand.
CCTCGAGGAGAGTCTACGAGTCTTCCGCGAGCTTGGGGACGAACACTACACGCTGCTGGCCACGCGCGTCCTCGCCTGGACGCACTTTGAGCTCGGTGACCGCGCGCGAGCCCGAGCACTCCATGAGGAGGTCGTCCGTCGGGCACGGGCGAGTCAGAATGAGCGCATGGCCGCGACGTCGCTCGGTGCACTGGCGGAGTACGCCCTCTACGAGCGCCGGGTCGAGGAGGCCCTCCCGATGTTGACGGAGAGCACACGCATCTACCGCGACCTCGGTGAGCGCCTCGAGGTCGCCATTAATCTCTGCCGCTTTGCTCGTGCCCTAACGCTCGAGGGAAGAGCGGCGGCAGCGGCCCAGCTCCTTGCCAGTTCGGAGGCTCTGCATGCGGAGATCGGAGCACGCATGTCTTCATGGGTTGTCCAGATGAACGAAGGGACGCTCACCACGATCCGCATGCTGCTCGACGAAGCTGCTTTTGCCGCGGCATGGGAGCAAGGCCGGGCGCTGACCACCGACGAGGCCGTGGCCCTCGCCCTCCATACACTGC
>DASYRG010000037.1:0-36682 GCA_036004665.1 bacterium
AGCTTGCCGTCCTGATCAAGTGACAAGAGCCGCGGCCAGTCCTGGCGACCTGCCAGTTCACCAACCGTATGCCGGCGGCCCGTATCCGCATCCCAGACCACCGTGTCGCCCGTGACGCATTCACGCAAATGTGACAACTGCGGCCGGCGATTCCCCAGCATCTCCACCGCGCGCGACAGCTGCGAGATCGCGATCACCGGGACGTTCAGTTCCTTCGCCAGCGACTTCGTGGAGCGTGCGATCTCCGAGATCTCCTGGGTGCGGTTCTCCGTCCGCCTGTAGGACTGCATCATCTGCAGGTAGTCGATAATGAGCAGCCCCAGCCCGTGCTCCGCCTTCAGCTTGCGCGCCTTGGCGCGCATCTCGATGACGTTGATGGTCGCGCTGTCGTCGATGAAGATCGGCGCCTCACTCAGCCGGGCCATGGCGTTGGCGAGCTTTGGCCAGTCGCTGTCGTTGAAAAACCCCGTGCGCAGCCGGGAGCCGTCGACCTCCGCCTCGCTGGCCAGCATGCGCTGGACGACCTGCTCGTTGCTGGTCTCCAGGCTAAAGATGGCCACCGGCAGCTTGTGCGCCAGCGCCGCGTGCTGTGCGATGTTCAGGCAGAAGGTCGTGTTGTGCACGCAGACGTCGTTGGCCACAAAGTTGTGCGTCACCGGCACGGAGAGGTCGTAGACCTGGTAGGCGCCGATCTCCTCGATCGCCGCGATCGGGTCCCACATCACGTCCACGTCGTCCAGCAGGCTGCGCTGCTGGTTGCGGGCCCACCGCCGCAGCCGCTCGTGCCCGAGGAGGCCCACCTCGCGGATCAACACGGCCATCGAGGCGGGCGGCACCCGAAGGTGCACGCCGTCGGTGACCGCCGGCACTCCGAACCGCAGCAGCAGATGCTGCACCTGCCCGGCCAGGCGAGGCGAGAGGAGCGCCGCCTCCAGCGAGAGCGTGTCGTCCTCGCCGGCGACCGTCCCCGCCGCGGCCAGCAGACGGTTGAGGAAGAGCGCCAGCTTCTCCCGGCGCAGCACGAAGACCTCCGGCGGGATGAACCGCATGGCCGGCGATCCAGCCAGTCCGACGTAGCGCGCGCGCAGCGCCTCCACCGCGCCCGCGGCACCGGAGCCTCCCGAGACCGCGGCCCCAAGGCCTGCGCGGCGCCCCTCGCCCGGTTGAGCGAGGCGGACGGCGTCCGCGGCGGCCGCCGCGTCCGCGAAATCGGCAGCGAGGGTCGGCGAGGCCGGCAGCCGGCCGCTGGTGAGATAGGCCAGCAGACGGACCTCCGCCGCCGGCAGATCAACTGAGCCGAAGACTGGAAGCCTCCGGGGCACCGCCACCAGCGTCCCCGGCGTGAGATCGTGGAGGGCGCGCCAGCCTGTCGGGGTCAGAAAGGGGTGGGACAACGTGGTCTCGACGGCGCGGCCGCTGCCCAGCTGGACGCGGAAGGCCGGCTTGATGCCGTCGTCCACGAACTGGCTGGGGGCGGTCACTGCGAGGCGCATCGATTCATCGAGGGAGAACAGCGAGGCCCGGCGCGCCCCCACGAGCTCCTGGATCGTAGAGACGGCGCCTGTCTGGGCGTCGAGGATCTCGGCGTCGAACTTGAGGCACTTGCCCATGGCGGGTCTGGCCGCGACGATGACGAGATCGGCGGGCTGGAGGCCCGCGGTCATGCGGTCGAGGTCGACGAAGCCGGCGGGAACGCCGGTGACCATCCCCTTGTCTTGGTACCGCTTGTCGATCTGATCAAAGGTCCGTTGGAGGACTTCGTGGATCGGCATAAAGTCCTGGGTCATCCGGCGGCTGGCGATCCCGTAGACCAGTTTCTCCGCCTGGTCGAGGAGCACTTCGACCTCCTGCTCCTCGCGGAACCCCATCGAGACGATCTCCGTGCCGGCGGCGATGAGCAGCCGCAGCAGTGATTTCTGCAGGACGAGGCGCGAATAGTACTCGACGTTCGCGGCCGTGGGCACCGCATCGAGCAGCGAGGTCACGTAGGCCGCGCCCCCCACATCCTCCAGCTGGCCACGCGCTTTGAGGCGGTCGGTAACGGTGATCAGGTCCACCGGCTCGCCGCGTTCGAAGAGATCGAGCATGACTTCGAAGATCCGCCGGTGGGCGTCGCGGTAGAAGTCGTCGCCGCGCATGATCTCGGCGACTTTCGCGATGGCGTCCCGCTCGAGCAGCATGGAGCCGAGGACCCCCTGCTCGGCCTCGAGACTCTGCGGGGGCACTCGCTCGAGGGGCATGACGCGCGTGGCCATGGTCAGATCCTCCGGGTCCGTCTCTCCCGGATTATCGAACAAATGTTTGGTAATTTCTAGTGGGTCCTGATCGGGCCGCCGGGTGGCCGCAGGTCCGTCTTTAGATTGAGGAGTGCGCCTGTGGATTCCCTTGTGGGTGAAGTGCTATTTGGGCGCCAAATATGGGGAGTTTTCGGTGGACAAGCTGTTGATGAGGTGAGGAAAGGCAGCTGGACTAAAGGCGGGCCTGCCGGCTTCAGAACTGCAGGATACTTCCGCCGGCAGGCCCGCCTTCAGTCCACGCGCACAACCCCTCACTTCGCGAACAGGTGGCCCAAGACCTCATCCACGGTTGATGCGCGAATAACCTCCAGGCCGCGGGGGGCGTCGCCGGCGTCAGACGCGTTCTCGGCGGGGATAACCACCTTGCGCATCCCAGCCTGGCGGGCGCCGTAGAGTTTCTCAGGAATCCCGCCGACCTGGCGGACCTTCCCCTGAATCGACACCTCACCGGTCAGGGCTATGTCCTGCCGGAGGGGACGGCGCTGGATCGCGCTCATCATCGCCATCACCACGGCCAGCCCGGCGCTGGGGCCGTCGATGAGCCCTCCGCCCACCACGTTGACGTGCAGGTCATAGTTGCTGACGTCGATGGCGGCGATCCGGCGCAGCACCGAGGCCGCGTTGAACACCGAGTCCTTGGCCATCGTTCCCGCGGTCTCGTTGAATCGGATGGCCCCCTGCCCTTTGCGCGACGCCGGGAAGGCGGCCGCCTCGATCTCGATGAGTGAGCCGACGTAGTGCGAGACGCCCAGGGCGAAGGCCCGGCCGATCTCGGTGCGCTCCTGCGCGCGCGCCGGGACAGAGGGCGCCAGCCGGCTAGTGAGGATCACCTCCTGCAGATCCTCACGCCGCAACCGGACGTGCCCGCGCCGCTCCCGCCGCCGGTGCAGGGCCATGCCGTAGGCGTCGGCCAGCAGGTTCACGGCCTTGCGGCCCTCCACCGTGTACTCGCTGATCAGGTCGGGAATCTGCCGCGACAGTTCCACCCCCAGGCGGCGCGCTGCCGCGCGCACGATGGTACGGATGTGGTCGGGCGAGAGGGGCCCGAAGTAGATCTCGGCGCAGCGGCTGCGGATCATCGGGCTGATCTCGTCCGGTTCCCGCGTCGTCGCCCCGATCAGCACGAAGTCTGCCGGCGCGCCCTGCTCGAAGAGCCGCCGGATATAGGCGGGCAGCGCCGGGTCGCTGGGATCGTAGTAGGAGGACTCGAAATGGACGCGCCGGTCCTCCAACACCTTCAGCAGTTTTGCCTGCAGCATCGGCTCCAGCTCGCCGATCTCGTCAATGAACAGGACCCCGCCGTGGGCGCGCGTGACCAACCCCAATTTGGGCTCGGGGATGCCGCTCTCGGCCAGATCGCGCCGGCTGCCCTGGTAGATGGGGTCATGCACGGATCCCAGCAGTGGGCTGGTCGCCTCGCGCGCGTCCCAGCGCAGCGCCGAGCCGTCGACCTCCACGAAGGGAGCATCGGCGCCGAACGGAGTGAAGCGCAGCCGCTTCGCCTGCTCCAGCGCCAGCCGGGCCACCGTCGTCTTGCCGACGCCGGGCGGGCCGTACAAAATGACGTGCTGCGGAAACGGCACAGCCAGTTTGCTCACCAGCGCGCGCACCGCGCGCTCCTGTCCCACCACCTGCCGCAGCCTGCGCGGGCGCACTTGTTCCAGGACCGGACGGGCCACGCGCACGTGCTCCAGACGCTCCAGCTCGACCAGCCGGCGCTCGCTCTGGGGCGTCTCGACACCGCCGGCCTCGCGCAGCACCTCCAGCCGCAGTTCCTGCATGAACGACGCCTGCCGTTCCTCCAGGCGCTCCTGCACCCGGCGGTTGACTTCGTCGGTGACGTTCTTGCGCGTGATCAGGTCTGCCAGGCGCTCCCGGACCTCCTCCAGGACCTGGGGGATCTCTCTCGGGGTAAGTGGGGGGGCGGGCCCGGCCTCCCGCCCCGGCAGCGGGTCGCTCTTGACCAGACGCTGTAGCGCCAGCACGCGGTCGGCCAGCCGCTGGCTGCGCATCAGGGTCGCCGCCTGGAGTTGGTCGGCGCGGGCGCCCAATTCCTCCGACCCGTACAGGGTCGAGAGCACTCCGTACAGCGCCTGCACCTGGCGCTTCAGCTGCTCGGCCCCGCGGAGCTTTTGCGGGAGGCTCTGGCGCGGCGCGCGTCCTGCGGGCATCAGCGGATCACGTCCTCCCCACAACGTTCACGTCCACGGTGACCAACTTGCCGGTGGGCAGCCGCACCCCCACCCGGTGCAGTCCTTCCATGCGGATGGGACGGTCCAGGTGGACGTGCTTCTTGTCGACGGAGAATCCCCGCCGTCCCAGGGCTTCGGCCACTTCCTGGGCCGTCACGGCACCGAAGAGCCGCCCCTCCGCCCCAACCCGCGCGCTGATCTCCACGACCAGACCGGACAGGGACTGCGCCAGCACCTCGGCGCCGCGCGTCTCTCGGGCCCGCTTCTCCTCGTTCGCGCGCGTCTTCACTTCGCGGGCCCGCAGGGCGCCCTCGGTGGCCTCCCGCGCCAGACCGCGCGGGAGGAGGAAGTTGCGCGCGTATCCCTCCTTCACCTCGACCAGCGCGCCGGCTGCCCCCAGGGTCGGAACTTCCTGCAGCAGGATCACCTTCATGCCCGGCCCTCGGTGACTGCCCGGCGCGGACCGAACCGCTCTCGCAGGGGGAAGACCGAATCGGCGAGCCCCAGCAGGAACAGCAGCCGGCTCAGCAGAGGATTCACGAGGAGAAAGACCAGCACCATGATCCGCAGCGCGGCGACGCTCGTGTAACGCCCGAGCAGAACCCAGGCCACGATCACGCCCTGGACGGCGAAGAGCGTCTGGAGAAGATAGAGCAGGTTGAGTCCGATCTCCGGCGGCACGATGGTGCGTCCCGCAGCGCCAGTCGGCGGCGTGGCGTCCGGAGCCGGCGCCCCCTGCGGCAGCGGTCCTCCCAACATAGCCAGGATTAGCGCCAGCGGGAGCAGCCAGACCATAAAGGACGGCAGGCGCCAGGTCGAAGCGGGCGGTAGGGCAGGAAGCGGGATCCCGAGGCGCCTCAAGATGGTCCGCGCCACCTGGAAGTTCAGCCAGGCGATGAACACCCCCGCCTGGAGGATCAAGACCGGCAGCAATTTCGGCAGCAGCGCCAGGACCTGCATGATCTGCTGATTGGTCTGCCGGAGGGCCTCCGTATTGATTCCCAGCCGCTGGTAGAACGCCAGCGCCGCCTCCTGCCCCTGCTGCATCGACTCGATCATGATCGTGTAGGGATTGACGCCGGAGAGGGCGAGTGTCAGCACCAGGTTGACCGCGAGTGACGCGACCACCACTACCGAGGTCAGGAGCAGGATGCTCGAAGCCTTCCATCCCGACCGCGCTCCCCACCCCAGCGCGACGCCGATGGGCGCGAAGGTGAGAAGGAGTCCCCCGCCGGCGAGGGGCCCCGCCAGCAGCCCCGCGATCACACCGGCCACCCCCGCCGCCAGTAACGCCGGGAGGAGACCCCTGCGGATCACGAGCACGGCGAGCGGGAGGGGAACAAAAAATGCAGTGGCGAGGCCGAGCACCGGAATGTACCGCGTCGCCAGCGCAAAGATGGCAACGAGGGCGGCCTGGATGGCGCCCTCGGTCATGCCCTGAGTGCTGAGACGACGCTGCGGCATTGGCAACGACGGCAACGACGGGAAGAGGCGGGGAGGGGTCCCCCGCCTCTCTATGGTACCTACCGGCGACGGCACCTGGCTACTGGGAGCCGGGCCGTCTGAGGGTGCGATCTAGACCTCTAATCCCTAAAGAATGCCCTTATTCGCTCGTGTAAGGCAGCATTGCCAGCTCCCGGGCGCGCTTGATGGCGACGGCCAGGGACCGCTGATGTCTGGCGCAGGTGCCGGAGATCCGCCGAGGCAGGATCTTGCCCCGCTCCGTCACGTACCGGCGCATCTTCCCGCCGTCCTTGTAGTCGATAAACGTGGCCTTTTCGGCGCAAAACGCGCAGACTTTGCGCCTGGGTCGCCGCCGCCACTGTTTTCTATCCCGCTCGGGTCTATCGCGCATTCCTGTCCTCCTCGATCGCCAGTCCGGATCGCGACCTCATCGCGAGGCCGCGATCAGAACGGGACGTCTTCCTCTTCGGGCTCGAAATCGGCGGAGGCCGCCTGAGGCTCGGCCCCGGCCGCGGGCGCAGCGGCGCCCTTCCGATCCAGGAAGCGCACCGCGTCGGCGACCACCTCGGCCGCCTTGCGCTTCTGTCCGTCCTGGGTCTCCCAGTTGCGGATCTGGAGCCGCCCTTCCACGGCCACCAGGCGGCCCTTGCTCAGGTGCTGGGACACCTGGTCGGCCAGCTTGCGCCAGGCCACGACGTCGATGAAATCGGTCTCCCGCTCGCCGGCCTGGTTGGTGAACGGCCGGTCCACGGCCAGCGAAAACGACGCCACGGGTTGACCGCTGGGCACGTATCGCAGTTCGGGGTCGCGGGTGAGGCGACCGATCAAGATGATCCGGTTCAGCACAGCGCCCTCCTATTCCGACTCTACTGCCTCGGGGACCGCCGCGACCTCGTCCTCAGACGTAGGGCGCTCGACGGCCTGTGCCTCGGGGGCCTCTCGCGCAGGCTCCGCCGGCCGCTCGGGAGCGTGTTTCGCCGCCGGCAGCGGCCCCTCGGCCACGACGATCAACGCCCGCATCACATCGTCCATGATGCGGGTCAACCGCTTCAGTTCAGGGAGGCGCGCGCTGTCCACGGTGAAGCGCGTGAGCACGTAGATGCCCTCGCGGAACTTGCGCAGGGTGAACGCCATGCGGCGCTTCCCCCACACCTCCACGAAGTCGACGCTGCCGCCCTGCTCGGTCACGCGTTGGCCGAAGCGATCGACCACGCCCTTGACCGCCTCCGGCTCGAGATCGGGCCGGAGAATATAGACCATCTCGTACTGAGGCATCCTCATCCTCCTCTGGACTCCGGCACCGCACCGACAGGCGCCGGGGCCTCGGCAACGGCGGCGGGAGGCCGCCGGCCGGGGCAGGGGATTCGCTGGACACCCAATTATAGCATCGGCCGCCGTGGCCTGAATATCAGGGGTCTGCTGTCATCATCTCACGGCCCTCGGGTCCAGGGCGTCCCGCAGCGCGTCCCCGAAGAGGTTGAAACCGAAGACCGCGACCGCCATCGCCAGCCCCGGAAAGAACGAGGCCCACCAGGCGACCGTGAGGAAGGAGCGGCCCTGGGCGATCATCCCACCCCAGGTCGGCGTAGGCGGCTGGATCCCCAGACCGAGGAAGGAGAGCCCCGCCTCGGCCAGGATGATGCCGGCGACGCCGATCGTCCCCGTGACGATGACCGGCCCCATGGCGTTGGGGAGGGCGTGGCGGACGATCTGGGTTCGCGCGGGCACCCCGATCGCCCGCGCCGCCTCCATGTACTCCTCGCGTTTGATCGACAGCAGCTTCCCGCGGACCAGACGCGCCGTCGTGGTCCACCCGGTGACCGAAAAGGCGATGAGCAGAGAGAGGAAGCCCGGCCCCAGCGCGGAGGCGATGCCGATCAGCAGCAGCAGGCCGGGGAACGCCAGCAGGATCTCGACGCCGCGCATGATCACGACGTCCACCCACCCCTCGTAGAAGCCGGCCAGCGCGCCCACAGCGATGCCGATCGCGAGGGTGACTAGCCGGATCACCACGGCGATGGTCAGGGAGACCCGCGCCCCCCAGAGCACGCGGCTGAAGACGTCGCGGCCGGATTCGTCGGTGCCCATCCAGTGCGCGAGGCTGGGCGGCCGCAGCACCGCGGCGAGGTCGATGGCCATGGGGTCGTGCGGCGCCACCCACGGAGCGAGCAGCGCGACCAGCACGAGCATGAGGATGAGGGCGGATCCGGTCAGTCCCAGTGCGTCGCGGCGAAAACGGCGCCAGGCGATGGTGCGCGGACTCTCCACGCGCAGGAGCGCGCGTGATCGGCCGAGCGCGGCGGCGCGTTCAGCCATAGCGGATCCGGGGGTCGAGGTAGGCATAGGAGACGTCGACGCTGAGGTTGGCGATGACGTAGAGGACGGCGGCCACGAGGACCGTGCCCTGGATCATAAAGAGGTCGCGCTGCGCCACCGCGTCCAGGGCGAGGCGGCCCATCCCCGGGAGAGCAAAGATGAACTCGACGAAGAACGCGCCTTCCAGATACGACGCCAGGTCCAACCCGAGCACGGTGACGATGGGGATCAGGGCGTTGCGCAGCGCGTGGCGGGTGATCACCAGGCGCTCGGCGAGCCCCTTGGCGCGCGCGGTGCGGATGTAGTCCTGCCCGATCACCTCCAGCAGGCTGGCCCGCGTAATGCGGGTGTTGAACGCGGCCCGCACCCCCAGGACGAGGGTCGGCAGCACGAGGGAATACCACCCGTCATAGCCCGAGGGCGGGAAGATCCGGAAGGTGACGGCGAACAGGAGGATGGCCACAGGGGCCACCCAGATCACCGGCAGGGAGATGCCCGCCAGGGTGATCAGAGTCATCAGCCGATCCATCCAAGAATGCGGCCGCGACCCTGCCAGGATCCCCGCGCCGACCCCGACAAGCGTCGAGAGGAGAAAGGCCGCCAGCCCCAACCGCAGCGTCAACGGAAAGGCGCGCGCAATCCCGTCGATGACCCGCTGATTCGTCACATAGGAACGGCCCAGGTCTCCCTGCAGAAGTCGCCAGAGGTACCGGACGTACTGGACCGGCAGCGGCACGTCCGTCCCCAACTGGTGGCGCAGGCTCGCCCGCGCTTCGGGAGTGAGGTGCTCCTGTTTGGCGATGAGGTCGACCGGATCCCCCGGCACCACATAGGTGAGGACGAAGGTAATGAGGGTCAGCCCCAGCAGCACGGGGACGAGCTGAAGGAACCGGCGGGCGATGAAGCGGTGCATCGATCAGAGGGGAGGGGCGCGCCGCGACGCCCCTCCCGGATCGGAGATGCCTATCGGTTCAGCCAGATCTTTACCGTGCGCCGCGGGGTCGCGTCATAGGTCTCTCCCATCACCCAAGGCTGATAGACGGTGGAACCCACGCTGTGCCACATAAAGACCCAAGGCATGTCCGCGATGATCGCCGCCTCCGCTTCCTGGTAGCGGCGGATGCGCTGGGCGGGATCGACCGTGGCGCGGGCGGCGTCGATCAGCTGGTCAACCTTCTGGCTCGTATATCCGCTGAAGTGCTTGCTGGCCGAATGGAAGAGCGGGTAGAGAAAGTTCTCCGCGTCCAGGTAGTCGGCAATCCAGTCGGCCCGGGCGATCGCGAAGGTACCGGCGCCGCGCTCCCGGAAGTAGACGGCCCGCTCGCGGAATCCCGGCCGCAGCGTGATCCCCACGCCGCGCAGCGATGCCTCCAGCACGTCGAAGAGGCGGCGGTTGTTCGTGGTCGGGGTGAGCAGGAGCTCGACCTCCAGACCCTCAGGATATCCGGCTTCGCGCAGCAGCGCCTTGGCCTTCGCGGGGTCGTACGGCAGCGCCGCGATCTTCGCATTGTACCCGGGCAGGCTCGGGGGGATTGGGCCGTGGGCGATGACTCCGCGGCCGTTGAAGATCGACTCCAGGATCTGCTTGCGGGGGATGGCGTAGGCAAACGCCCTCCGCACCCGGATGTCATTGAACGGCCGACGCCGCAGGTTGAAGGCCAGGTACTGGATATTCAGCCCGGCGCCCGTGATGATGTGGGGCTTCCACTGCGGGTCGCTCACCCACTGCCTGAAGGTGGCGTCGGGGATGCCGAGGACGTCGAGCCGGCCTGTCTTGAACTCCGCTTCGGCGGTGGAGGACTCCGGAATGACACGGATCTCCTGCCGCTCGAGGTAGGGTTTCCCCGCAAAGTAGGTGGGATTGGCCTTGAGGATGATCCGATCCTGGCGCCGCCATTCCTCTAGGATGAAGGGCCCCGTGCCCACGGGGTGGGAGACATAGTCGGCGCCCCAGCGTTCCACCTCCTCCTTTGCCAGCACAAAGGCCTGCGGCATTGTAAGGAGGGCGAGGAAGTGACCGAGAGGCTGCTCCAGCGTAATCTGCACTTCGTAGGGGCCGCGTACGCGGATACCTGTGATCTCCTTGGCGTCGCCCTTCATCATCGCGGTCGCGCCCTGGATCACGTCCTCGAAAATCCAGGTGTTGGGACTCTTGTTGGCGGGATCCATGATGCGCTCGATCGAGTACTTGAAGTCCTGCGCCGTCAGCTCGCGGCCATTGGTAAACTTGACGCCCTTGCGCAGGAAGAACGCATAGACTCTGCTGTTGGCGCTGACGGTCCAGCGCTCCGCCAGATCGGGCGCGATCCCGTTCTTCTCGTCGAACTGCACGAGGCCGTTGTAGATGTCCATGCCGATCGCCCAGCCGTTGTAATCGGTGAACTTGGCCGGGTCCAGTCCTCCGGCCTGGAGATCGCCCGATACTGACCAGCGGAAGGTGCCGCCGGACTTCGGCTGCTGGCCGAAACTCACCGCCGGCCAGGCCAGCAGGATGGCGAGCCCGATGACCAGCCAGATCTTCACACGCATGCGCGCGCTCCTTTCAGCCCTTCCAAAGAGGCTTGACCATAACGAATGCGGTATTGGGGAGATCACCCGTGACCATCGTCATCTTCGCAGGCAGGCGTCAACTTCCCTGCGAGTGCCTCTTGGCGGGAATCCCGAGCAGCGCCATCTCGTGGAGGAGCGTCTCGCCCAACCCTTCACGCAGTGGCCGGGGGACGAACCCCAGTTCGCGCCGGGCCTTCTCGTTGGTGCCCAGATAGGTCACCCCGGCGATGACGCGCAGTCCCTCTTCTGCCGCGCTCGACGGCAGGCGCACGACGCGTTCGGCAATCCCGGCGAGGCGGGCCAACGCCCGCACCGCCGCTGGCGAGGGATGCCAGCGGGGAGCGGGGATACCCGTGATCTCTTCGGCAATCTCAAAGAGCTCGCGCAGGGTGTGCACAGGACCGCCGATGATGTAGCTCTCCCCCGGGCGCCCGCGCTCCATCGCCAGCAGGTGCGCATGCGCGGTGTCGTCCACGTGCGCCCAGCACATCGCCGTGCCCTGGGGCGTCATCGGTAGACGCCGTCGCAGGTACTGCAGAAGGCTCTCCCGCAGCGCACTGGTGTCCCCCGGTCCGTAGACCATGCCGGGTTGGACGATCACCAGAGACAACCCCCTGCGCATCATCGGCTCCGCCACCTGGTAGTGGGCGATCCACTTCGTGTGGTCGTACTCGCTCAGCCAGGGCCCGTGGTGCCGGTAGCTTTCGTCGACGATCCGACCGCCCGTATCGGAGAAGATCGCGATGGTGCTCGTGTACACCCCTTTCGGCACTCCGAAGTCACGCATCGCCTCCAGGACGTTTCGAGTCCCCTCGACGTTGATGCGTTCCGCCGCCGCGGCGTTGCGCGTCCCTACCTCATACCAGCCCGCGACGTGAAAGAGGCCGTCCACCCCACGCATCGGGTCGCGCAGGCTCTCCGGGACGGTGATGTCCCGCGGTGCAACTCAATACCAAGGCGGGCCAAGTCACCGGCCTTCTCCGGATCTCGCACAAGCGCCCGCACGCGATGTCCGTTCTGCATGAGCAGCCGCGCCAGTCGACCGCCAATGAAGCCTGTGGCGCCTGTGACCAGGTACCGCATCAGCGCTCAGACCGCAAAGCGAAAGGTGATGACGTCCCCATCCTGTACCTGGTATCCTCGGCCTTCCAGCCGCAGCAGGCCGCGCTCGCGCGCCCTCGCCAGATCGCCGGCCGCGACCAGCGTCGCCCAGTCGATCACTTCGGCGCGGATAAAGCCCTGCGCCATGTCGGAATGGATCCGTCCCGCCGCCTCGACCGCCGTGGTGCCGCGCGGCACCGGCCAGGCGCGCACCTCTGCGGACGCGATGCTGAAGAAGGTCACCAGCCCCAGCAGCGCGTACGTGGCGCGGGCGAATCTCGCCAGCGCCGGCTCCTCCCCGCCTTCGCCTGCCGCCGCGCGGAACTGCTCCGCCTCCGCCGGCTCCAGCTCCGCCAGTTCCGCTTCCCACCGGGCGTTGAACGCCACCACCGCGGCCCGGCGCGCCTGCGCGTGAACGGCCAGCGCCTGCAGCCGCTCGTCCTCTGGCGCGACGCCCTCCCCCACATTGGCGACGTACACCACTGGCTTGCCGGTGAGGAGATGCCACCCGGCGGTTCGCGCGCCCTCTTCGGGAGAGCGCTCTACCTCCCGCGCCGGCTGGCCCCGCTGCAGCGCCTCGCGCATCCGGTCCGCCGCGTCCAACTCCTGCTTCGCCTCCCGGTCGCCAGCGCGGGCGCGCGGGATCGACCGTTCGCGCAGACGGTCGACAACCGCGAGATCCGCCAGCAGCAGTTCTGTGTCGACGGCCTCCGTGTCGCGCACCGGATCGACTCCTGCCTCGGTCCCTGAAACGTCCGGCGCGTCAAAGAGCCGGACGACGTGCGCCACCGCGTCAACCTCCCGGATCTGGGCGAGGAACTGGTTCCCCAATCCTTCACCCTTGTGCGCCCCGCGGACCAGTCCGGCGATGTCGACGAACTCTACTGTCGCCGCCACGACGCGCTGCGGGCGCGTGACGGCGGCGATGGCGGCGAGCCGGTCGTCGGGCACACTGACGACGCCGAGATTGGGATCGATCGTCGTGAAGGGATAAGGAGCCACGGCTGCTCCGGTGCGAGCCAGGGCGTTCAGCAGCGTGGACTTACCGACATTGGGGAGGCCGATGATCCCGACACGAAGCGGCATGCCGACCCCCCGAAGTTTACTTGGGTCTCACCGTGGGGGCGGTCCCAGGTGCTCCGCAAGCAACAGCCACTTGCCCCGCTCGTTCTTCAGCACGCAGGTCCCGCGGCCGCCTCCACTCGCGGCGCGTCCCTCAATCTCTCCGGACCAGCGGAATCGATACATCCCGACGGCATAGGAGCCGTCCTGGCTCACCCACCTCACACCAGAGATCTCGTACCGCTCGTCCTTGATGAGTGCGAAGCTTTTCGAGAAGGCACGTTGGACTTCAGACAAGCCGTAGTAGGTCCCGTCGTTGAACACAACGCACACGTCCGGGTGCATCAGCGGCTCTACATTCCCCCAGTCCTGAGTAGCCAGCGCCGCTTCATATACCCTGAGAAAGTCCTGGGGGGTTATGGCCGCCCCTCCTCAGGAAGAGCCGGTCCTTCCGGAGCGGCCCTCTTTATGAACTGGCGGATGCGCCGCTCCAGCTTCACCCGGTCCATCAGGACGCTCCGGCCGCAGCCGACGCAGGTGATCCGCACGTCCGCCCCCAAGCGGATGATCTCCCACTGGTCGCTGCCGCACGGATGCGCCTTGCGGGTCCGCACGACGTCCCCCACCGCCAGCTTGATGATAGCCATGAGCTAGCGCGGAATCAGCGCGTCGATCGGCGCGAAGTCGTCGGTGAGAATCGGGACGTCTTCGGTGCGAATGGGCGGCTGGTAGAGCGTCCCTGCGGCCTCGACGAAGCCGGGGAGCCGCACGACTCCTTCGGCAACGACGCGGGCAGCGCGGGCCTGCACCTCCGTCGCTGACAGCGCCGGTTCCATCGACCCGACGATGATGATGTTGCGTAGCATCTCGCCGCTGGAGAAGGTGCCGTGGCCGACCGGGAAGACATAGACGCTGCGAAAGACGGAACGGAACGTCTTGTAGACAGCGCGGAAGAGGCGGCTGTCCTCCCCCTCGAGCGCCCCGATGACGTTGCTGGCCACCACGCCGCCCGGCGCGAGTCGGGAGGCGGCCAGCCGGAAGAACTCCGCGGTGGCCAGGTGAAAGGGGATGGTGTCGATGAGGTAGGCGTCCAGGAGGATGGCGTCATACCGTTCGGCGGAGCGCAGGAGGAAGAGCCGCCCATCCCCCGCGCTCACCCGCAGCCGCGGGTCGCCAGGGAGGCTGAAGAGGCGGCGCGCCGTCTCCACGACGGCGGGGTCGAGCTCGGCGACGTCCATCTGCACGCCCGGATAGTCCTGAACGTATGTGCGCGGGATAGTTCCGCCGCCCAGTCCGATCAGCGCGACGCGCCGCATCTGCGGCACGAAAATCCACGGCACATGCAGGTAATCGCTGTAGGCAAAGACGGTGCGCCCAGGTTCTTCCAGGTCGATAGCGCTCTGCCAGTAGTTGTCCAGTCTGAGATACCGGATGCGTCCCTCGTCCGAGACGCTGATCCGGTGGTAGACGGTATCGCGCTGGAAGATCACTGCGGCCGCGGCGCCCGGAGGCGACGACGCCACCGCCCACCCACCGACGAGGAGCAGCGCGGCCATGCCGGCGGCGGCCGCCCGGCGCCGGGCCACAAGCAGGCCCGCCCCCGCCAGCAGAATCATCACCAGCCCCAGCCCGTGGATGATCGCGCGCACGCCGTAGAGGTTGATCAGGACGAACGCCGCCAGCAGCGTCCCGGCGATCGAGCCCAGGGTCGAGAGAGCATAGAGGACACCCGCGACGTTGCCCACCGTGGTCACGGTGCGCGCGCGCAGGCGCACCGCAAAGGGGGACACCAGCCCCATGACGATGGTCGGCAGCAGAAAGAGCGCCGTCGCCGCGGCGAGCGGGTTGACGCGGGGCCCATAATCCCGCAGGACGATAGCCTGCATCACGGGCGTAGCAACGAAGGGGATGGGGAACGTGAGGGCGCCGGCCGCAAAGATCAGGGCGGCGAAAAGCGCGGGAGATGGCCAGCGGTCGGCCGCGCGCCCGCCCAGGAAATAGCCCAGCGAGAGACCCGCCAGGAAGACACCGATCAGGCTGCCCCAGACGTAGACCGAGTTGCCGAAGAACGGCGCGAGCAGCCGGCTGGCGATGATCTCCAGGACCAGGAGCACGCCTCCGCTGACAAAGACGATGACCTCGAGCACGCTCGCCTCCTGTGTGGTCTGCGGTCTGCCTTGATACTAGCAGGGGGGACCTGATGGAAGAGACAGTGGCGGGATTACGCGGGGGTGGCAGCGACGGGCTCGCCTCTGGCGAAGACCAGGTCGCCGTGCTGGTAGTCTACCGTGACGACGTCTCCTTCCCGCAGTTCCCCGGCGAGCAAGCGCTTGGCCAGCCCATTTTCGATCGTGCGCTGGATCAGCCGGCGCAGCGGGCGGGCGCCGAAGTCGGGGCTGTAGCCCTCCCGGCCCAGGTAGTCCTTCGCCGCCGGCGTGACCTCCAGAGTGATCTTCATCCCGGCCAAGCGCTCGCGCAGGTAGCGCAGCTGCAGCTCCACGATCTCGGCGATCTGCTCCCGGCTGAGCGGGCGAAAGACGATGATCTCGTCCAGCCGGTTGAGGAACTCCGGCCGGAACGCTTTGCGCACATCGTCGAGAACCTGGATGCGCGCCATCTGGAACTGGGCGTCATTGCCCGGATCCATCTGCTGCAGGTAGTGGCTGCCGATGTTGCTGGTCATGATGATGATCGTGTTCCTGAAGTTCACGGTGCGGCCGTGGCCATCGGTCAGGCGCCCGTCCTCGAGAATCTGCAGGAGCGTGTTGAAGACGTCGGTGTGCGCCTTCTCGATCTCGTCGAAGAGGACCACGCGGTAGGGACGGCGCCGCACCGCCTCGGTGAGCTGCCCGCCCTCCTCAAAACCGATGTACCCGGGCGGTGCGCCCACCAACCGGCTGACCGTGTGGCGCTCCTGGTACTCGGACATGTCCAGGCGCACCATCGCCTCCTCGTCGTCGAAGAGCAGAGCGGCGAGGGCGCGGGCCAGTTCGGTTTTGCCCACCCCGGTCGGACCGAGGAACATGAACGAGCCGATCGGACGCCGCGGGTCTTTCAGTCCGGCGCGGGCGCGGCGGATGGCATCGGCAACGGCGGCCACCGGCTCGTCCTGGCCGACCACGCGCTCGTGCAGCCGCTCTTCCAGCTTGAGCAGCTTGGCCATCTCTCCTTCCATCAACTTCGTCACGGGGATGCCGGTCCAGCGTGAGACCACCTCGGCGATCTCTTCTGGGGTGACCTCCTCGTTGAGCAGGCGGCGCCCTTGCTGGATCTCGGCCAGGCGGGCCTCCTGGGCAGCCAGTTGCTTCTGTAGGTCGGGGATGGTGCCATAGCGCAGCCGCGCCGCGCCCTCCAGGTCGGCGCGCCGCTCCGCCTCTTCCGCCTGCCGACGGGCCTCCTCGATGCGCTGCTTGATCTCGCGCAGCGTCCCGATGGCCTTCTTTTCCTCCTCCCACTGCCGGCGCAGCCCCTCCGACTCCGCGCGCAGCGCGGTGATCTCCTCTTCCAATCGCGTCAGCCGTTCCCGGCTGGCCGGATCGGACTCCCGGCGCAGGGCCTCCCTCTCGATCTCGAGCTGCATGATCCGCCGGTCCACCTCATCCAGCTCGGCGGGCTTGCTGTCGATCTCTGTGCGCAGGCGCGCGGCCGCCTCGTCGATCAGGTCGATCGCCTTGTCCGGAAGGAAGCGCTCGGTGATGTAGCGATCCGAGAGCGTCGCGGCTGCGATGACCGCCGCGTCGGTGATGCGCACCCCATGGTGCACCTCGTAGCGCTCCTTCAGGCCGCGCAGGATGGAGATCGTGTCCTCCACGGAGGGCTGGTCGATGAAGACGGGCTGGAAGCGCCGTTCCAGGGCGGCGTCCTTCTCGATGTGCTGGCGGTACTCGTCGAGGGTGGTCGCGCCGATGGTGTGCAGTTCGCCGCGGGCCAGCATCGGCTTGAGCATGTTGGCGGCGTCGATGGCCCCCTCCGCCGCTCCTGCCCCGACGACGGTGTGCAGCTCGTCGATGAAGAGGATGATGTCGCCCTGGCTGGCCACGATCTCCTTGAGCACGGCCTTCAGGCGGTCCTCGAACTCGCCGCGGTATTTGGTGCCGGCCACGAGCGATCCAAGGTCGAGCTGGAAGATCCGCTTGTTCTTCAGTCCTTCGGGGACGTCGCCGCGGACGATGCGCTGCGCCAGCCCCTCGACGATGGCGGTCTTGCCCACGCCGGGATCGCCGATGAGGACCGGGTTGTTCTTGGTCCGCCGGCTGAGCACCTGGATGACGCGGCGGATCTCCTCGTCCCGGCCGATCACCGGATCCAGTTTTCCGGCGGCGCCGAGCGCGGTGAGGTCGCGGCCGTAGCGCTCCAACACCTGGTACTTGGACTCTGGATTGGGATCGGTGACGCGCTGGGTGCCGCGGACCTCTTGCAGGCTCTGGTAGAGGCGCTCGGGGGTGACGCCGGCCTCGCGCAGCAGCCGGCCCGCGGGGTCGCGCTCGTCCCGCGCGGCCGCCAGCAGCAGGTGCTCGGTACTGATGAACTCGTCTTGCAGCCGGGTCGCTTCCTCCTGGGCCGCCTGCAGCAGCCGCTGCATCCGCGGCGAGACGTAGAGGCCTTCCTCGGCGGCCTGCCCGCCGGAGACCCGCGGGCGGCGGTCCAGTTCGGCGCCCAGCCTCGTGCGGAGGACGCGGGGATCGACGCTCAGCCCTTCCAGGACGAGTGGGACGATCCCCTCGCTCTGTTCCAGGAGGGCAACCAGCAGGTGTTCGACGTCCACCTGCTGGTGCTGCCGCGCCCGCGACATCTGCTGGGCTGTCAGCAGGGCCTCCTGCGCTTTCTCCGTCAGTCGGTCAAACCGCATCGCCATGGTGTTCTAAGATTCCCCCTAGCTCCTCAGATATCTGTAGAACATCTGTCGTCCATTGGGCGAGCTTACGGCCCACATCCCATATGCTGAAATGGCCAACAGAAGGGCGCACACGGCTGCGGCCCAGGCTTCTATCCCCTGCCAGTCTGACACGAGCAAGTACACTAGGACCCCAAGCCCCAGCAAGAGCAGCACTGAGGATGTCAGTGTTAGCGCCCGCGCGAACTGTCTCCGGGTGAGGAGTGTCCAGCCCGTGGCAGCCGCGATGAGGCCGAGTGCAGCAAGAGGGACGACCCCCAGCAAGATCTCCGTCCCCTCCGCGTGGCTTTCCAGCAACGCGATGAAGGCTAGCAACGGCGCCAGACCGAGAGAAATCAGGCCCACCAGGATCCAAAAGACGCCGAGTGCCTTGAATTGCCAACCGCTCCTCTCGGTCACGGCCTCGCGCCTCCCGGTTCCCCCTCACGGCGCCTCAGAGTCCGTATGATCGCGGCGACGGTTTCGCATTTCCTGGAAGAACTTGCGCTCGTCGCTCGTGAGCTTGGCCGGTAAGATCACTTTGATACGGACTAACTGGTCGCCCCTGGTTCCATCTGGCCGCGGCATTCCCAGGCCGCGCAGCCGGAAGGTCCGGCCGTTCTGGCTCTCGGGAGGGATCGTCATGGAGACGCCGCCCTCGAGCGTCGGCACCTGGATCTCGGCGCCCAGCATCGCGTCGGCGAGCGGCACGCGGACCTCAACTGTCACGTCGTCTCCCTGTCGGGCGAATCGCGGATGCGGAAGCACCTGAACGGTGAGGTATAGATCTCCGCCGTCCAGCGCGCCGGGCAGGCGGATGCGCTGGCCGCTCCGCACCCCTTTCGGGATGGTGATGTCGAGACGCCGCGATGTTCCATTCACCTGCAGCGTCACGGGCTTCTGTGCGCCGTGGAAGACCTCTTCCAGCGTGACCTCCAGGCTCGCCTCGGCAGAGGCCGGTGCCGCCTGACCCATCAACTCCTCGACGCTCATCCGGCCGCCCCGGCCGCGCCGTGCCCGGCCGCGTCCGGGCTGCCCCGGTGCCGCCGCCCCCCCGAAGAACTGGCGGAAGAAGTCGCTGAATCCCCCCAGCCCGCCGAGCATCTCCTCGAGGTCCCCGATGTCGCCGACGACGGTGAAGCCCCCCGGGGGGGTCTGCCCGGCGCCGCGGAAGATCTGCTGCCAGTCCACCCCGCCGCGCTGGTAGGCCTCGTGCATCTGGTCGTAGCGCGCGCGCTTCGCGGGATCGCCCAGGACCTGATAGGCCTCGTTGATCTCCTTGAACCGCTCTTCCGCCCCTTTGGCCTTGTTGACGTCGGGATGATGCTCGCGGGCTAGCCGGCGGAAGGCGCGGCTGATCTGCTTGGAATCCGCCGCTCGTTCGACCCCGAGGACCTTGTAGTAGTCTTTGAACTCCATCGTTGGCTCCTCAAGGCGCGCTCAGAGTGCCGTCGCGCTAATCCCCATCAGCTTGCGAAAACTCTGAGCCGCTTTGGACGGTCTGCCCGTTCCGCCTCGCAACACGCCGACAATGCCCCAGTCGCCAGACTTCGTGCCTCGCTTGTTGAGCAGGCCGGCGTTGGCCGCGACCCCCACCTCGATGAGGAACCGTTCCAGGTCACGGATCTGTGACCGTTTGGGCGCACCCTTCTGTCTCGGGACGGCCAGGAAGAACATGATCGGTGTTGCCCCATCGTAATCTGCGAAGAATTGCTGATACCGGGTGAGCTTGTGCGGCTGGAAGACCTCTCCCTTGAAACTCCGGGTGGCCATTCCCACGTACCCTGGTTTCAGTCCCTTCCCGGCCCGAACGCCGAAGACGTAGCACCCTCGCCGGGAGGAAAACTCCGGATGCTTGTTCCAGAATTCCTTCGCGTCATCAGGCGTGACGGTCCGGCTCCCTTTGCCTTTGTAGAACGGCACAGGAAAGGGTCCATAGACATGAAACCTAGCCATGGGTCTGAGCCCGGGGTGGAAAGACAGCCATCACTGCTCCCGCGCCACCCGCACCCGCGCCGGCCGCAGGACCTCGTCGCCCACCAGATAGCCGCGCTGCACCTCCGCGACGACCTGCCCGGCGGGGTGTTCGTCGGTGGGCGGGACGACTTCGACCGCCTCATGGTAATGGGGATCAAAGGGCTTGCCCTGGGCCGCGAAAGGACGCACTCCCATATTGGCCAGCGTCTCCAGCGCCTGGCGGTGCGTCATGCGGATCCCTTCGACGATGGGACCGGCCTCGTCGGACTGCGCGCCGTAGGCCAGGGCACGTTCGATGTTGTCAACGACGGAGAGAATCACGCCCAGGAGGGCCCGCCGCGTGCGCTCGACCGCGTCCTCCCGCGTGCGCGACGCCTGCTTCTTGTAGTTCTCAAGATCGGCCGCGGCGTGGAGGAACTGCCGCCAGTTCTGCTCCGCCTCCGACTTCAGGCGGGCCACTTCGGCTTCCAGTCCCTCGACGGTGGGCGCAGGGCGTTCGCTCACGCCGTTCCCCTCGCGATCGTTCAGGGCGTCGGTGTCCCGTTCAGCCATGGCTCACCTGCGCCTTAGCTCCCCTCCGTGCGGCGGTACTCGGCGTCGATGACCTCTTCACCGCTCTTGGCCTCGCCGCCGTCGGGCGACTGGCTCGCGGGCCCCGCCGGTCCACCCTGCCCCGCAGCACCGGGCGTCGCCGCCGTCGCCTTGTACATCTCCTCGGCGAGTTTGTAGCTCGCCTGCTGCACGGCATCGGACGCGCGGCGGATGCGTTCACTGTCGTCGCCGCCGAGCGCGTCACGCAATTCTTTGAGCGCCTCTTCCACTTTCTGTCGCTCCTCCGCCGAGATCTTGTCACCGGCGTCCTTGAGCATGCGCTCCGTCTGGTAGGCGATGGAGTCACCGCGGTTGCGGGCTTCGGCCGCCTCGCGCTTGGCGCGGTCCTCCTCGGCGAACTGCTCCGCGGTCTTCACCATCTGCTCCACCTCCTGCTTGCTGAGGGTGGAGGTGCCCGTGATCTTGATCGACTGCTCCCGGCCGGTGGCGCGGTCTTTGGCGCCCGCGTTGAGGATGCCGTTGGCGTCGATGTCGAAGGTGACCTCAATCTGGGGCACGCCGCGGGGAGCCGGCGGAATCCCGTCGAGAATGAAGCGGCCGAGGGTGCGGTTGTCCCGCGCCATCGGGCGCTCCCCCTGCAGGACGTGGATCTCCACCTGCGTCTGCCCGTCGGCGGCGGTGGAGAAGGTCTCGCTCTTGCGCGTGGGGATCGTGGTGTTGCGCGGCACCAATGTCGTCATCACCCCACCCAGGGTCTCCACGCCCAGGGACAGCGGGGTGACGTCCAACAGCACCACGTCACGCACGTCGCCGGCCAGCACGCCACCTTGGATGGCCGCGCCGATCGCGACGACCTCATCAGGGTGGACCTCCTTGTTTGGCTCCTTCCCGGTGAGCCGGCGCACCAGTTCCTGAATCATCGGCATGCGCGTGGCGCCCCCGACCAGGATGACCTCGTTCAGGTCCTTCTCGCTCATCTTCGCGTCGGCGAGCGCCTGCTTCACCGGGCCGATGCACCGCTCGGCTAGATCGGCGGTCAGCTCCTCGAACTTGGCCCGCGTGAGCACCTGGTCCAGGTGCTTGGGGCCGGTGGCGTCAGCGGTGATGAAGGGCAGGTTGATCGTGGTCTGCACGACGGTGGAGAGTTCCACCTTGGCGCGCTCCGCCGCCTCGCGCAGCCGCTGCAGGGCCTGGCGGTCTTTGCGCAGGTCGATGCCCTGGCTCTTGCGGAACTCGTCGGCCAGCCAGTTGACGACCCGCTCGTCCCAGTCGTCGCCGCCCAGATGAGTGTCGCCCGACGTGGACTTCACCTCGAAGACCCCTTCGCCGATCTCCAAAATGGTGACGTCGAAGGTCCCGCCGCCGAGGTCGAAGACCAGGACGGTCTCGGCGCCCTTCTTGTCCAGCCCGTAGGCCAGCGCCGAGGCGGTGGGCTCGTTGATGATGCGCAGGACTTTCAATCCGGCGATCTCGCCCGCGTTCTTGGTGGCGGTGCGCTGCGCGTCGTTGAAATAGGCGGGGACGGTAATGACCGCCTCGGTCACCTTTTCTCCGAGGTACGCCTCCGCGTCGGCCTTCAACTTCTGCAGCACCATCGCGGAGATCTCTTCCGGGGTGAAGGTCTTGCCGGCCGCCGGGATGCGCACGACGGCCATGCCGTTCTGCCCTTCCTCGACCTTGTAGGGCACCATGCCCCGCTCGGTGACCACCTCGCCATAGCGGCGCCCCATGAACCGCTTGATCGAGGAGACGGTATTCTCCGGATTCAGCACGGCCTGCCGCTTGGCCATCTGACCGGTGAGGCGCTCTCCCGTCTTGCTGAAGCCCACGACAGAGGGGGTGAGCCGCGAGCCCTCCGCGTTGGGGATCACCTGCGGCTCGCCCCCGACGATGGTGGCGATGACGGAGTTAGTGGTGCCCAGGTCAATGCCGACGACGCGCGCCACGGTTACTCAACCTCCACTTTGACGGTCTTGGCCTTGGCCCGCTCCGCCTTGGGGATGCGGACCTCGAGGATGCCGTTCCTGAAGTTCGCCTTTGCCGCGTCGGCTTGCACCGACGTGGGGAGGGCGAGGGAGCGCTGGAACGCACCGTACCGCAGCTCGCGCCGGTAGTAGTTGCGCCCCTTCTGTTCCTGCTCGGTCTTGGCCTCGGCCTTGAGAGTGAGGGCGTCCTCCGAGACGGTTACGTCCACGGTCTTGGGGTCGATCCCCGGCATCTCTGCGCGGAAGATCACCTCGCCCTCGTTCTCGAAGACCTCTACCGCGGGCTCCCACATCGCCGGAGCCAGCGGTCCACGCCCGGTGGGTCGGCGGGTGAAGAAGTCGTCAAAGAGCCGCTCCATGGACTCCCGGAGCGACGTCAGTTCGTCAAACGGATCCCATCGCCGAATGCTCATCGTCTTCGTCCTCCCTTCCCTTCGTGCTCGTGGTCGTCGGAGGCCCGGCGCAGCCGGACCGTGCGGCGGGTGAAGACCCACTCGCCGTCCGGGCCACGCCCTTCCTCGCGCTGTTCGTAAACGTCCAGCAGCAACTTCACTCCTGCCAGATTTACCCCCATGCCCTGGGTGAAGTGGCGGATCAGCCGCACTCGCTCGATGTCGCGGTCTGAATAGAGGCGGATGCGGTTGCGCCGCTGGGGGCTGAGTAGCCCCTTCTCTTCGTAGATGCGCAGCGTCCGCGGGTGCAGTCCCGCTAGATCGGCCGCGATGCTGATGACGTAGAGCGGGCGGGTGGCCCGCCGATCCCTCACTGCCGCTCACCCCTCCTAAGTGATGTCTGCCGTGCCTGGGCAAGGAGCTTGGGCAAGACAAGTATAGGAAGGTGTCATTTTCATTGTCAAGATAGCTTACAATGGTATTGTCAAGGAATTCTGCCGGTGGCCGCCTTCTTGGGACCGCAGGATCGCGCGAAATAGGATCGCAGCGGGGCAGCGTTTGTCTGGGAGGAGAAGGCTGCAGTACCCTGAGGCCTGACCATGAGCACCAACGAGGAGATCCGCAACGTGGTCATCCTGGGAGGCGGGCCGGCGGGCCTGACCGCCGCCATCTATGCCGCCCGGGCCAATTTGCGCCCCCTCGTGATCGAAGGCGCGGAGGCCGGGGGCCAGTTGATGCTGACCACGCTCGTGGAGAACTACGGCGGATTCGCCGACGGCATCATGGGCCCCGACCTGATGGCCGCAATGCGCACGCAGGCCGAACGCGTCGGCACCGACTTCATCACCGAAGACGCCAGCACGGTGGACTTCTCCCGCCGCCCCTTCCGGGTCACGACGCAGAGCGGCACGGAGGTGCGCGCCCGGGCGGTCATCGTGGCGACGGGGGCGTCGGCCAAGATGCTGGGGCTGCCCTCCGAAGCGCGCCTCCTCGGCCGGGGCGTCTCCACGTGCGCCACCTGCGACGGCTTCTTCTTCCGCGGGCAGGACGTGCTCGTGGTCGGCGGCGGCGACAGCGCCATGGAGGATGCCCTCTACCTGGCCAACATGGCGCGCTCCGTCACCGTGGTGCACCGGCGGGACAGGCTGCGCGCCAGCAAGATCATGCAGGACCGCGCTCGCAAGCACCCCAAGATCGACTTCATCTGGAATGCCGAGGTGGCGGAGATCACCGGCAACGGCAAGGTCAGCGGGGTGCGCCTCCGCGATACCCGCAGCGGCGAGGTCACGGAGCGTCCCATCGACGGCGTGTTTGTCGCCATCGGTCACCGGCCCAACACCGAGCTCTTCAAGGGGCAGCTGGCGATGGACGGCAACGGCTACCTGGTGCCCGCGGACGCCACGATGTCCAACGTCGAGGGCGTCTTCCTCGCCGGGGACGTGCACGACCACACCTACCGCCAGGCCGTCACCGCTGCCGCGTTCGGGTGCATGGCCGCCATGGACGCGGAACGGTGGCTGCAGGGCGATGAGGCGCTCTCGCCCGAGGCACATTGGAGCCCGGGCGAACCCGCGGTCACCACCCGCTCCTCAGCCCGCCCAGCGCGCTCCTAGCCCGCTCTCGGTTCCTTCTGCAGGACTGGCCAGCTCCGGGACGAAAGTCCAACCGTATCCCAGTCCAGAATCAGGGAGGAAAAGTGGTGGAGAGGATTCCGGGCTCCATTTTTCGCCGTGTGGATGACGTGTTTCGCAGGAGGCTACTCATGATCTCGATCGCCGTTCTCGCAGCGGCGACCCTGGCCGCCGGCCCGGTCGGCGCAATTACCTACGGCCAACCGGACGGCACCGGACACCCCAATGTCGGCGCCCTCATCGCCGAGTGGTCGACACCCGGCGTCAAAGAGATCCTCTGCTCCGGCACGCTGATTGCTACCCGTGTGTTTCTCACGGCGGCGCACTGCACCGCCTTTCTTGAGTCTCTGGGGATCCCGAACACGCAGATCTGGGTGAGCTTCGATCAAGACGCCGATCCCGTCACGGCCTCGACGAACCTCATTCAGGGCCAGTGGATTACGAATCCGGGATTCAACCAGCGCCAATCTGATCCGGGGGACGTCGCCGTCGTGCTGTTTTCTCAGAACGTCCAGGGCATCACCCCGGCGCAGCTGCCCACGGCGGGTCTGTTCGACCAGCTCGGCCCACGGGGGCTCAGGAGGCAGAAGTTTACGGCGGTCGGTTACGGCGTGCAGGCACCGGAGATAGGCGGCGGCCCGCCGAACTGGCCCTTCGATGGGATGCGGTGGAAGGCCGTCTCTGAGTTCAGGGCGCTCACCCCGGCGTGGCTTCGCCTCTCCCAGAACGATGCTACGAACGACGGCGGGACCTGCTTTGGGGACTCCGGCGGGCCGAACTTCCTGGGCGCCGACGCCGGCGAGACACCGGTCGTCGCGGCGATCACCATCACCGGCGACGCAATGTGCCTGGCGACCAATGTCACCTACCGGCTCGACCGCCCGGCGCCGCGGAATTTCCTGGCAAACTTCGTGGTCTTACCTTAGGGCTCGGGGCGGACGAACAGGCAGGGTGGCAATCGTTTCGAGTGTCCGATCGGCATGCTCAGGAGACGCCCGCAGCGAGGGCCGCCTCGACCCGCCGCTTCAATTCGGTCCTGGGCATGTAGCCGATGATGCGCTCGACCAATTCTCCGCCCTTGAAGATTCCCAGGGTGGGAATGCTCATGATGTTGTAGCGCATCGCGATGCCGGTGTTGTCGTCCACGTCCAGTTTGGTGACCTTCATCTTCCCGTCGTAGTCCCGCGCGAACTCCTCGACAATGGGCGCGATCATGCGGCAGGGACCACACCACTCCGCCCAAAAGTCCACCAGGACGGGCGTTTCCGCCTTCAGCACTTCCTGATCGAAGCTCTGTTCGGTCACGTGCAACGGCGCTGCCATCGTCTCTCAGATCCTCCTCGATCGTGCGTCCGCTACCACTATACCCAAGAACGCTCGGCCGGCGCAGGCTGATTCCCCGGACGCCGCGGCGCGGGCTAGGGCCCGGCGAAGAGGCGCGCCAGCGCGGGCAGGACGACGCCCATGAGCAGCAGCAAGAGGACCACCGCCGACGCCGCGGGCCCAAAGCAGCCCCGGCGCGCGCCCCCACTACGCACCGAGAGGCGCGTGGCCTTCTTGAACTCCCCCACGGCTTCGGTGACGCGCCCCATCTCTCGATAGAGCGCCCCCAGGTTCTGGTGGGCGACCCAGTACTCGGGGTCCGCCTCGACGGCCTGCCGGTACGCGGCGAGCGCTTCTTCCTTGCGATCCTGCTCGCGGTACACGTTCCCCAGATTGCTGTATGCGGGCGCGTACCGCGGGTTGATGGCGATCGCTTCGCGGAGTGCGGCGATGGCCTCATCGAAGCGGCCCTGGCGGGCCAGGGCAACACCCAGTTTGCTCCAGGCGGTGGACGACTCCGGATGTGCGGCGGTCCCCCGCCGGAACGCGTCCTCCGCCAGCGTCCACTCCTCGCGGCGGAGATGCGCCTCGCCGGCTTCCAGGTACGGCCGTGCCTCCCGCTCACCCACGGCCGTGCAGTTTCGGCGCCCCCTGAAGCGCCTCCTCGATGCGGGGGGTCAGTAGCGGACTAGAGCGGGACCTCGAGGAGAGCCGCGCCGAGCAGTAACAGCGCCAGGAGAGTCCACTTCAGCGGAAGAGCTCGGCGGTCATCCAGCCAGAGGCTGATCGGGCCGGGCGTGCGTGCGGGAGTCGTGCGGCGTCGCCGCGCCATGTGACGTCGAAGACGGTGGCGGAAGGGCCTCCGCGCCGGCCTCATCGGTAGAACGGCAAGGCGTGCGGACGCGAGCCGACGAGACGCGATCATCCCATCGTCCCCCGGTAACTCCGCAGCAGCCCGACGACTGTGCCGATGACCGAGAACTCGCCTCGGAGGATCTTGTAGGCACCGTTTTCGGGTTTGAGCACGGGCCGGCCATGTTCGAGGACGAGCCGCTTGACGGTGGCCTCCTCCCCGTACAGCGCGACGACGACTTCCCCCGGCTCCGCGGTGGGCTGGCAGCGCACCACCACGAGGTCGCCTGACATGATGCCCGCCCCGACCATGCTGTCTCCCCGCACGGTCAGCAGGAAGCACTCTTCATGCCACCCGACCATGCGACGGGGAACGGGGATCATCTCCTCCACGTGCTCCTCGGCGAGGACCGGTAGCCCCGCGGAGATCCGTCCGATCAAGGGGAGAGTCGCCACCTCTTCGCCTTCTGGCAGGACGGTGCGATCCGTGATCTGCAGCACACGCATCCGGTCCCCATACCGCTTGATGTAGCCCTTCCGCTCCAGCGCATGCAGGTGCTGGTGAACCGTCGAGGGCGAGCGGAGACCGAGCGCCCTTCCCACCTCCCTTACCGAGGGCACATACCCGGACCGACGAATGGACGCAGCCAGGTGCTCGAGGATCTGGCGTTGCCTGGCGGTGATGGGGCGCGCCTGTGTTTGCTTCATGGCGGCAATATACCGAACATATGTACGATTGTCAATGTCTACATGGCGAACAATTGTCCGGTCAAACCTGCTCCGAGAGGAACAGTACCTGGGGAGACTGAAGCCTTACCTTCCAGCAACCGAACGCTGCGGAGAGGAGGAGAAAACCCCCTTTGGCCACCAGCGTGCTCATCATCAACCCCTATCCCCGCGAGAGCCGGGAGGTGCTGGATCGAGCCGGCATGCGCGCCGCCGAGGAGATCTACGTCCGGGTCCTGCGCACACTGGCGCCCGAGATCCGAGGGGAGTCGCTGTTCATCGCCGACCTGAAGGCGCCCCTCCCCACGGAGGAGGAGATCGCCGCCTACGGCGGCGTCATCTGGACCGGCTCCAACCTCACCATTTACGAGGACGACCCGCGCGTGACGCGGCAGATCGAGTTTGCCCGGCGGGTCTTTGAGGTCGGCCGCCCCCAATTCGGCAGCTGCTGGGGTGTGCAGATGGCGGCAGTGGCGGCTGGAGGGGAGGTGCGCCGCAACCCGCGAGGACGCGAGATGGGCTTCGCGCGCAAGATCCACCTGACCCCTGAGGGGCGGCGGCATCCGATGTACGAAGGGAAGCCCGACGTCTTCGACGCTTTCATCTCACACCTGGATGAGGTCACCGAGCTCCCTCCGGGCGCGGTCTTGCTCGCCACCAACGCGCACACCCCGGTCCAGGCGCTGGAGGTCCGGTACCGGAACGGTACCTTCTGGGCGACGCAGTACCACCCCGAATACCATCTGGAAGACATGGCCCGGCTGATCACGGCCCGCGCGGAGTCGCTGATCAGGGAGGGGTTCTTCGCCGACCGCGCCACGCTGGAGGCGAAGGTGGGGCGCATGGACGCACTTGTCCGCGACCCTCTGCGCAAGGACCTGCAGTGGGACCTGGCCGTTGAGGATGACATCCTGGAGGATGACCTCCGGCAGAGCGAGTTCCGGAACTGGCTGCGCAAGGCCGTCCTCCCCAGCGTGCCGGTCGCCCGGGGCTGACGCCCGCACCGCCCGACGGTCAGCAGAGGCCCCATGATCACTGCGCCACAGAGCTACGACCTGGTTATTGAGGGACGCCGCAGCCCGGCGCTTTCGGGACGCACCTTCACCGTGACCAACCCGGCGACGGGAGAGAGCGTCGCCACCGTGGCGGCAGCGGGGAGCGAAGACGTCGAGCGGGCGGCCGCCGCCGCGCACCGCGCGTTTGAAGAGGGTCCCTGGCCGCGCCTCCCCGCCGCTGAGCGAGGGCGCGTCCTCCACCGGATCGCCGAACGGATCCGAGATCACAAAGAAGAACTGGCCGTATTGGAGGTCAGGTGCAGCGGGAAGCCGATCACCGACGCCCGCGGCGAGGTCGACGCGGCGGCAGGGTGCTTCGAGTATTACGCCGGCGCGGCCAACAAATGGTTCGGCGAGAGTATCCCGGTGGCGGACCGTGGCGTGGACTTCACGCTGCGCGAGCCGATCGGCGTCGTGGGGTTGATCGTGCCCTGGAACTTTCCCCTCATGATCGCATCGTGGAAAGTCGCCCCGGCGCTGGCAACCGGCAACGCGGCCATCCTCAAACCCGCGAGCGCCACGCCGCTCACCGCGCTGCTCCTCGGCGAGATCGCCCTGGAAGCGGGCGTGCCGCCGGGGGTGCTCAACGTCCTCACCGGTCCCGGCGCGACAGTGGGCATGGAATTGGTCCGTCACCCGATCGTGCGCAAGATCGCCTTCACCGGCGAGACGGCGACGGGGATCACGATCATGAAAGAAGCCGCCGAGACGATGACCCGCCTCTCCCTAGAACTGGGCGGGAAGTCGCCCAACGTCGTCTTCGCCGACGCGGATCTCGAGCGCGCCATCCCCGGCGCTGCGACCGCCGTCTTCGGCAACGCAGGACAGGACTGCTGCGCTCGCAGCCGCGTCTTCGTGGAAGGCTCTGCGTACGACCGAGTCGTGGAGATGTTGGCGCAGCGCGCGGGGGGCCTGCGCGTCGGCGATCCGATGGCCGAGGAGACCGAGATCGGGTCGCTGATCTCCCAGGCCCACCGCCAGCGCGTGCGCGGGTACGTCGAGACCGGGGTGCGCGAAGGGGCCACACTGCTCGTCGGGGGAACCCCGCCGGCCGAGCCCGCTCTGGCGAGAGGTGCCTTTCTACTGCCGGCGGTCTTCAGCGAAGTGCGCAACGAGATGGCCGTGGCGCAAGAGGAAATCTTCGGACCGGTGGCCGTGGCGATCCCCTTCCGCGACGAGGACGAGGCCATCCGGCTGGTCAACGATTCTCCGTACGGGCTCTCCGCTTCCGTATGGACGCGCGACGTCGGCCGCGTGCTGCGCGTGGCCAGGGGGATGCAGTCAGGCGTCGTCAGCGTCAACTCCAACCACAGCGTCCACCAGGAGGCTCCGTTCGGCGGCTACAAGATGAGCGGCTTCGGCCGTGAGCTCGGGATGCACGCGCTGGCTCTGTACACGGAGGTAAAGAACGTCTTCATCGCCCTGTGACCCGCGGTTCCGGTTACGCTTCGCCCGGTCCCACCAGTGTTCCCAGCTTATTTAAGACCTCCAGAGTCACGGTGCGTGGCAAAGCACAGATGCGCTCGACCTTTCGTGCGCGCCAGTCCAGGCTTCTGACTTGATCGCAGAGGACCACCCCGTGTACCGGCAGACCTTCCGGAATGTTCGCTTCAAAAGGATATCCCTTCGTCCGAGTGGTGATCGGGCAGACTATCGCCAGACCGACTTTTCTGTTGTACGCGGTCGGGGAAATCACCACCGCCGGCCGTCTCCCAGCCTGCTCATGACCGGTCTGGGGGCTGAGCTGAACCCATACCGCCTCCCCGCGCGCCGGGACGTACCTTCCGGCCATTACAGCAACTCACGGCCGCGTGCAGGTCCCATGTCGATCTCTCCATGCAGGTTGCTTGGGTGAATCTTGGACAGGAGCTGTCTCAGGGTCACCTTCGCCTCCAGAATCGGCGTCACGATGAACTTGCCGTCTTCCAAAGAGAGATCGACCCTCGTTCCCTCCTTTACATCGGCTTCCTCGGCGAAGGGCTTAGGAATCCTCACGGCCAGGCTATTGCCCCACTTGCGAACTCGAGCCAGCATTTGAAAGCCTCCTCGCTGGTATCTACAATAAGGATACATGGGCAACGCACCGACATCAAGCCCTTTGAAATAGCCTTTGGCTAGAAGTAGTTGACCGTTATGCCGCCGTCGGCGCTGAGAACGGCCCCGTTCGTCCAGGTGGACTCGTCGGAGGCCAGATAGAGCGCCAGGTAGACGATGTCCTCGGGACGCCCGAAGCGGCCCATCGGAATGCGGGCGAGACGGATGCGTTTGGCCTCCGGATCGGTGAGCAGCCACGACGTCAGCAGCGGCGTCTCAATCGGGCCGGGGCAAATGGCGTTCGCCCGAATGCCCTTGGGACCAAACTGCACCGCCAGCGAGCGCGTCAGAGAGATCACTCCGCCCTTGCTCGCCGTATACGCGTCCTGCGGAACTGTGCATCCCATCAGCGCGACAAAGGATGCAATGTTGACGATCGACCCCCCGCCTGCGCGGATCAGCTCGGGAATCCCGTGTTTGCAGACGAGATAGGTGCCTTTGAGGTTGACGTTGAGGACGCGGTCCCACACGCTCTCCTCCAACTCGGTGATGGCGCCGTCTTCAGCCAGGAAAATCCCGGCGTTGTTGTAGAGGACGTCCAGCCGGCCGAAGGCCTCCACTCCGGCGCGCACCGCTGCGGCGACGTCGCCCTCGCGCGAGACATCCGTGCGCGCGAGCACCGCCTCGCCCCCGCCGTCCCGGATCTCCGCGACGGTCTCGCGGCCGGGCCCGTCCGCGATCTCCGCCACCACGACGCGCGCTCCTTCGCGGGCGAAGGTCCGCGACGCCAGCCCGCCCATCCCGCTGCCGCCACCCGTGATGAGGACAACTTTGCCATCGAGACGCCCCATGTCGTTCCCTCCATAGCGGATATCGCGTGTGCCGCTGATGGGTTCACCTTCGCGCCGCGTGAGTCCCGCATCACTCGGCCGGGTCGGGCTAGAGCCGAAATTCCTGGATCAGCGCGCCCACCCGGCCGCGGCGGAAGCGCGCGGCCGCACGGTCGGCCGGGAGCTCCCTCCGCTCGAGCCGGCGGAAGAGCGGGCGCAGGTACCGCTCCTCCCCTCGGCCGCGGCGGCGCAGGGCCGAGGCGGCCAGATCGAGCAGACCGGCGAGCAGGCGCGGCGCGGGCTGGCGGGCGCGCACACCGTCGCGGACGGCTGCGCGGCGGTAGGCTGCCATCGCCGGCCAGGGATCAGGTCCGAGCTCTTCCTGTAGGAAGGGACCGAGATGCGGCAGTGCCTCCACCAGTCCGAGCGAGAGGGCGGCCGCCGCGAGCGATTCATCCGGCGGCTGCTGGCAGGCCGGGCGGATCTCGATGGTCCCGTGATGGGCACGGGGGCGCGCGCTGTTCCACGTGTAGTG
The DNA here is from genome assembly GCA_036004665.1 of bacterium. GTDB lineage: Bacteria > Sysuimicrobiota > Sysuimicrobiia > Sysuimicrobiales > Humicultoraceae > JACQGZ01. The sequence continues at coordinate 31,748 of DASYRG010000037.1, forward strand.
CTCGTGCCACAAATACGCGGTCAGGTCCGGCCCGCGCTCGGCCAGATAGGCGGTGAACGGACGGCGGAAGGACCGATACCGTTTCCCCTCCGGCAGCACGTAGCAGGTCTGCGCGCAGATGAACCCGACGAACTCCTCGAGGCTCTCGAACCGCCGCGGCGTCATCCCGTGACGCTGTCTCCCGAGCGCCGCGAGCAGGGCCTCGCGGCCGGAGCGGTAGGCGCCTATCCGCCCCCCGTAGACGCGGGAATTCGCCGTCAGCGCGATCACCGGTCCCGAGAGCAGGTTCATCAGGTTGATGGCGTCGAGGAGTTCGCCGCGGGTGACGTCGATCTGCACCTGGTCGCTGGCCGTGGTGGTGAAACGCAGCCACGGCCGCCCGATGGCGCGGTGCAGCGCCAGATACCGCCGCTTCGCGGTCATCAGCGCGGGGGTGCCGGGGGTGCGCGGCTGAATACCGTACCCCAGGACGGCCATCCCCTCCGAGGCCGCGGCGCGAACGACGCGGCGGACGGCGCCCGCCGACCCGACCTCGAGGGCGATGAGATCGGCGACGGGGGGCAGCACGACCTCCACCGTGGCCCGTCCCATCTCCACCTCGTACGCGGCGTCGTCGAGTTCGATCCGCTCGATCAGCGTCTGCCGGTCGGGGTCGTCATAGGTCACCCTCGCCGTGCGATCCGCCCGCAGCGGATCCCAGAGCGCGAACGTATCGCCCGCCCGCCCATCCGCGCGCACGAGAGGGAACTCCGCCTCCCGGCCGATCCGGCGGGGAGACGCAATCCGGACGGGGAACCGCGCCGCAAAGCGATCCGTCAGCGCTTCGATCGCCGCCTGCACTCGCCAGCGCCGTGCGCGCCGCGGCGGGGCCACTTAGAAGGAAGGATACTTCGAGGCGTCCGGACAGAGCTGATAGCTCCGGTGCCCGAGGAGCCGCCCGTCCGTATCGAGGTGGAACTGGTTCAGTTCCAGATTGAGGATGTCGTCCAGCAGCGCCGCGTAGGGGTCGAGGCCGCGCAGATCGCCGTGCACCTGTTGCATGAAGTTCTGGTGGGAACTGAGCAGGACACACTTCCCACCGTGCGCCGCCAGCGTCCGCCCCAGGAAGGCGCGGGCGCGGGCGCGCAGCGCCTCGTACGACTCGCCGCCTGGCGGGTTGAGAGAGTACCGGACGTGCCCGATCGGCACGTAGATGACAGAGGGGAAGCGGGCGCCGACCTCTTCCTGGGTCAGACCCTCCATCTTCCCGAAACTGCGCTCGATGGCCAGCTCGTCAAGGATGATCCGCTCGCGCGGCCACCCCGTGACGATCTCCGCCGTCTCGACGGCCCGGCGCAGCGGGGAGGAGATGACGACGTCCAGCGGCGTCCCATTGAAGTTCGCCCTCGCCTCTTCGGCCTGGCGGCGCCCCTCTTCGAGCAGCGGCACATCGAGCCGGCCGCCGGTCCGCTTCGACCGGTTCAACTCGGTGAGCCCATGCCGCAGCGTGTAGAAGAGCGTCTCGCCGGGCGACAGCGCCGTCGGCTGGACGAGCGCGGTCAGGATTCCACCTCGGTCAAGCACGCCTCGATGATATCGAGGGCGCGGTCCAGCTCCTCGCGCGTGATCACCAGCGGCGGCGTGTGGGCGTCGAACTGGTTACCGACCGGCGAACCCGCGCGCGTGCGACGGCAAGCCGGAGGCGGTCATGTACGCTGCGCTCTCCAAGGGGTTGAGCTTCAAGGTCACCATGATGACGCGGGTCGCCGCCGCTGCAATCGCAAGTTAGACGGCCGATCAAATGCCCCTTCTCCGTCCGCATGGCTTGTTAAGCCGCGCCGCGAAGCGGCGTCGGCTTGAATGAATTGTTAGGCGGCGGCGCGAGAATAGCCTGCAAGCGCATACACCTGAGCAACCTAAGCTGCCAGAAATGGTGTGTAGACCTGAACAGGCGAATCCTTGAGCTTCTCCATCAGTTCCGCGCTAGGCGTGCCGCAGATCTCACTCGACCCAGAGCATGTCTGAAGAATCGCGGCCATTGTGTCCCCCAGATTCTTGTGATGATCCAGGAGGGCCTGCGAGTCGCGGTACCGCTCAAATACTAGACACTCGGTGTTGTCGCTGTTGAAGTACAACTCGTACTGCAAAGTCCCGGTGTCTCTAGTGCGCACCAATTCCGCGCATTTCGCGGCGAGACGCTTGACGCGAAGCAGCGCCGAGGTCTCGATCTCCTTGAGCGGGCGGCCCAGATACTTCTCGGAGACGACGGCGACCTCGGCGCGGAACGCTCTGACGTCGACGCCTCCTCGCGGTTTGCCGAGAGCGAGCAATGCATCGGCGAGCGCGGCGGCATCGCCGGTTGCGGCGGCGATAAGAAGGCGGATCGCGCCGTCGCGCAGGTCTTCGGAGAGCCGGCCGACGAGGCCGAGATCGATGAGGCCGATGACGGGCGCGTCCTCGGGCCCGATCATGATGATGTTGCCGGGATGTGGATCGGCGTGGAAGAAGCCGTCCTCAAACACCATCTTCGCGATCACGTGCAGCGCGTTGCGTGCGACCTGCTTGCGGAGCGCAGGATCTGACGATCTTGTCGATGCGCGACCCGAAGAAGCGTATGCTCCGCCAAACCAAGCGGTTATTTGTTGGCACGCTGGTAAGCAAGAGCAAGGGATCCAAAACTCAGCGTTTTGCTTTCGACAAGCCTCAGCTTCGTCGGAGGCGTCCCGTCCGGGAAAAACCGCCTTCCCCTTCCCATGATGAAGGGCTCGACTAAGAACCGATACTCATCGATCAGATCCGTTCCCATCAGCGATTGGACCAGGCTCGCACTGCCATCAATAATAATGTCTCTGCCCGGCTGCTGTTTCAGTTTGGTGATTTCTTCCACCACATTTCCTGAGATGATGGTGGATTCTTTCCAGGGAGCTGTCGAGAGCGTGGTCGAGACCACATATTTGTGCATCCGGTTGAGGATCGGCCCAGGACCATCGCCGGTCGTCTGTGTGGACCAACCCGGCCAAAGCATTTCATAGGTGACCCGTCCCAGGAGGTACGCATCGCCTTTCGAGTACTCCTCCATAATGTACTGTCGCCTCTCGGCGCTATCAGAAGAATGCCACCAGTGATCCATCGTATCTGCGTCAAAGACACCATCCAGGGTGATCCACGCTTTTACCCAGAGCTTTCTCATGTGAGTTCTCCTTTCCACTTCATGCTTCTCTATGCGCGCACATTCGCGCGAAAACCCCATTCCAGAACTGCGTGGGTCAGTTCAATCCCGAAACCATGCATGTTCTGAAGCACGGCCCAGAGCTATTTCGTCTTCTCGTTGCGCATCCCGTGGGATGAACGTCAACTAGCAATCACGGTTTTTTGTATTGCACGCGCTCCATCACGAGCGTGCGTTTGCCGGAGAGCTGCTTGAACGGCTGCGGAAACCGGACGGTCGGCACGCCTTCGAAGCACGATCCACCCGAGTCACCTCATTTGCCAGAAATGGTGTGTAGACCTGAACGGGCGAATCCTTGAGCTTCCCCATCAGTTCCGCGCTAGGCGTGCCGCATACCTCTCCAGACCCAGAGCATGTCTGAAAAATCGCGGCCATTGTGTCCCCCAGATTCTTGTGATGATCCAAGAGGGCCTGCGAGTCGCGGTACCGCTCAAATACTAGACACTCGGTGTTGTCGCTGTTGAAGTACAACTCGTACTGCAAAGTCCCGGTGTCTCTAGTGCGCACCAATTCCGCGCATTTCGCGGCGAGACGCTTGAACTCGTCAAGCCTGCCATCATGGATTTTGAGTCTAGCGACACATTGAAGTTCGCGCATTGCCCTTACCTCCTGCTCTTACCTCAAGACGTTGGATATCTAGCCGCGCCGCTTAACGACTTATGCGGTTCACCCGCCGCGCGGAAACTGCGATCGGCTCGAGATTCGGGATGATCATCTCGCGACCTACCACGTGCCGCGCGGTCGGGTGCAACCGCGAGTTGGGCGGCAAACCAAGGTCGCGCGCTTGATGCATGAGGGCACTGCGGGTGCGTGCAACCTCCCGGAAACCGGTCTTTAAGGCGCGGTCCCGAGTTGCGACATGAGAGTGCCCGTATCGAAGTAGTCTCGCTCGGCGACGACCAGTCCATCTGCCCCAAAATCGAACATCCATACCGCCGGTAACTCTATGTGTCGGCCGCTAGCCGCGATGGCTTGGCCATCACCCAAATCTATGGAGCCCGTGTTCGTCGCGCGAAGGACGACCTCAACGGCGACTCGCGCGCCATCTCGCAAGAGCGACCGTACGTCTACCTCGATATCGCTGAAAGCCTCGAAGAGTGCCCGCTCGCCGTCTCGAATAGCGCCACGTCCTTGCAGCGGCGCCGGAGCCAGTGGATGTTCCTGAACGGCATCTACGGCAAAGAGCGCACCGTAACCGTCCGCATCGGCTCGCCGAACGGTCTCTATGAGTTGATCTATGACGTCGCTCTCGCTCACGACCTTTCCCTTTCGGTCTCGACCGACGAGTCCGGCCAACGATAGGGGCGTTCAGCGGCGGGCGCGGGAGGGAGCGCAGCGACCGACGCGGTCGTCCGCTGCAACGGCGGGTTGGGCGGTGCGCTACTTGTGGACACGCCGTTGGCGCTTCGCGCGTGAACGTCTCATCGAGACAAAGCTCACCGCCGGGCGAGAAAGGTGTGGGGTAGGATTACGCCTTGCGTACTGGGTAGCGCAGGTGTGTAACGCCGACGCCCGGGATCACCGTCGGGTTGCCAAGGACCGCAGGCGTGCCGGCGAGGTGGTCAAAGAGTCGAACTCCGGAGCCAAGAAGAACCGCCGCGATGTCGACGTGGATTTCGTCGAGGAGGCCAGCATTCAGGCACTGCTGGATGGTGTCAGCGCCGTGGACCCCAACGGACTTCCCGGCGGCGGCGGCTTTGGCTTGGTTCACGGCGCTTTCGATGCCG
>DASYRG010000038.1:0-7126 GCA_036004665.1 bacterium
GCCGCCTTCAGGGATGCCGGCCCGCTTCAGCATCCGCTTCATCGCCCTGACCATCTTCGGCGGGCCGGAGACGTAGTAGACGGGATCTTCTACGTGATCCACGTAGTCGCGGATCATCCGCATGCCGATCCGCCCCACCTCACCGTCCCACTCTTCCGCCCCGTCGAGATCGGTCATCGTTGGGATGAGCGTGAACCGGGAACTCCCTCGGGCCGTCCGCCGGAGTTCCTCCAGGAAGGCAGCCTCCTCGGGGCGCTGGTCAGAATAGAAGAAGAAGAGGTCGGGGCCCAGACCCTCAAACAGCGTCTGGTGGATGATGGCGCGGGGGGCGGTCACGCCGATGCCGCCGGCGAGAAACACCGCCGGGCGCGCCGGGTCCTCGTGCAGGAGAAAACGTCCCCGCGGATCCTCCAGGGTGACCTGCGCCGCGGCGGGCAGCGCCGCGAGGGCCTCTTTGAAGGGAGAGGGGCGCATGCGGGTCGCGATCATCAGATCGTCTTCGTACGGGGCGCTGGCGATGGTGAAGTGGTGACGGCGGTCCCGGTCGTCGAGGGTAGCCCGGGGGGGAAGTTCGATCTCCATCGACTGGCCCGCCCGGTGCACAAAGCCCTCGGGTTTCTGGAAGGCAAACGCCATCGTCCCCCAGGCGACAGGCTCACGCCGCTTCAGGACGCTTCGATAGGCCGTGGCTACTTGCGCCATCTCGACTCCTCAGATGGATTCTTCGTCACTGCGCCGGCAAAATTTTACCCCGAATCTGCGTTGCTCCCCCGCAAAGCGGTATGCTACACTTCCCGCTTGGCAGGTAAGGCGCAGCGCGCAGCACACTGTACGTTGTGCAATATCTGTACGTTCACGGAAGGAAAGGAGAAATGCAGTGATGGCCACTGGTACGGTGAAGTGGTTCAGCGCGGAGAAGGGCTACGGCTTCATCTCCGTGGAGGGCGGCAAGGACGTCTTCGTGCACTACACCGCGATTCAGGCCGACGGTTTCCGCACATTGCAGGAAGGCCAGTCGGTGCAGTTTGACATCGTGGAAGGCAAGAAGGGTCCGCAGGCGAGCAACGTCACGCTCCTCTAAACCACGTTCGCCACGAACGGAGCGGAGCCCGGGTGACTCAAACCCCGGGCTCCGTCGTTTTCCGGCCGAGGGGCGGGCGAGATCGCCACGGGCTAGGGAGCGACGCGGGAGAGGGAGAAGCTACACTCCATGATTCTCCTCAACGTCGTCGACATCGTCTTCTATCTCTTGTACGCGGCCATCCTCATCGACGTGGTGCTCTCCTGGCTGCCGGGCGCGCGGGACACCAGTGCGGGGTACGCGGTCCACCGGGTGACCGGCGTGATCCTCGAGCCGATCCGCCGCGTCGTACCCCCGGCCGGCCCTGTGGACCTCTCTCCGTTTGTGGCGATCCTGTTGTTGTTCCTGCTCAGGCGGATCGTCACGGATCTGCTGTTGCGAGCGCTGCTGTAACGCACAGCGCTACCCTCTCACTGCTGGCCGTGACCCTCTGTTCTGACGGGATCCGTTAGCGTTGCTTTGGCAGCGCCGCCACGGCTGCCAGACCAACCACGGCCAGCGTCAAGATTGACAGTAGCGCCGCACGCAGCCCGATCACGTCGGCAATGGCCCCCAGCGGCGTGAGGCTGAGGCCGCCGATGCCCCAGGCCAAACCCATCACAATGCTGGATGCTAGACTGGCGTGCTGCGGCAACCCTTCCTGTGCCATGACGATGGTGACCGGCGCCGACAGGTAGAGCGTGATCCCCGCCAGTGGCAGGAGACCCATCCGCCAGACGGAGGGGAGCACGAGAAAGAGCGCCAGCAGCGGCGCGCTCAGGCCAAAGGAGAGTCCCAAAACGGAGCGGCGGCCGATGCGGTCCGCCAGCACGCCGCCCATCACGCCGCCGGCCGCCCCGATCCCCCCGAAGAGAAAGACGGCCGTTCCCCCCTGCACCAGGGAAGCGCCCTGCTCTCGGGTGAGCAGGAGCGGCAGGAAGGTGAGGAAGCCGATCGAGACGATGCTTCGCATGACCACGAAGACCCAGAGGAGAAAGAGCATCCGCCCCTGCGCCGCCAGGGCCCGCCACAGCGCGCCGCGGTGTCCCGGCGTCGCGGTCGGCCAGCGCAGAGCGGTCAGCGCCAGCGGCAGCGCCAGCAGGAGCCCGGGAAGACCCGCCACCCCCGTCCAGGCGAGACCCTGCCACTGCACGACGGCGGAGACGTAGAGGGGACCCAGCGCAAATGCGAGTTCTCCCGCGGCGACGAAGATGGAGAGGCCCGTGGCGAGGCGCTCTCCGGAGTGAAATCCCGCCGCCGCCGCTCCCTGGGGATGGAAGATCGCCGTCCCGGCCGCGGCCACGAGGAGGGCCGCCATCAGCGTCCCGTAGGTGGGAAGGATGCCGACAAGCGACATCGCCGCGACCGTCATCACGGGACCCACCGCGGCCAGGACGCTGCGGCGAAGGCGGTCGGCGGCAAACGCGAAGACGGGCTGAGAGAGGGCGGAGCTGGTCGTCAGGATGGTCCCCAGCAGTCCCGCCAGGGCCAAACTGAGGTTGAACCGCACGACCAGCAGCGGCAAGAGCGGGGCCAGCCAGGCCAGGTGGAAATCGTTGAGGAAGTGGGCGAGCGAGATGCCCAGCAGGCGCGGCCGATCGATCGTCGGGGCCGTCCGGGTTTCTCCGATCTGGGACGCTTCGTGCGGGGGGGCGAGCGACACGAGCGCCATTATATCAGAGCATGTCGTCACCTCCTCGCGGGATGCGCACCGCCGGGCGGCGAAGCCGTCTAATGCGATGCGACCTTCCGCTCCGCTCGGCGCTCTCGCCGCCGCCCTCTCTGATGCCGTGCGCGGCGAGGTGCGCTTCGATCACTTCTCCCGGGTCCTCTACGCCACCGACGCCAGCATCTACCAGATCATGCCGCTCGGTGTGGTCCTGCCCAGGGATACGGACGACGTCAGAGCCGCGCTGCGGATCTGCGCCGATGCCGGCGTGCCGGTGCTGCCGCGGGGCGGCGGCACGAGTCTGGCAGGCCAGACCGTGGGCCGCGCCGTCATCCTGGACTGCTCCCGCCACATGAACGCCGTCCTGGCGATCGATCCAGACCGCCGCGAGGTGCGGGTGCAGCCGGGGGTGGTCCAGGATGAGCTGAACCTGGCGCTGGCGCCGCACGGGCTGCGGCTGGGTCCGGACACGGCCACCAGCAACCGCGCCACCCTCGGCGGCATGATCGGCAACAACTCCTGCGGCGCGCGTTCTATCGTCTACGGGAAGATGGTGGACCACGTCCGCTCGCTGCGCCTCCTGCTGGCCGGCGGGGAGGAACTCGCGGTCGGACCCATGGACGAGACGGCACTGGCGCGCGCGCGCGAGGCTGATTCGCGCGAGGGTGCGCTCACCCGCACCGTGCTCGACGCCGTCGAAGGCCAGCGCGACGAGATCGACCGCCGCTATCCGAAGCTGCTGCGCCGCGTCGCCGGCTACAACCTGCCGGAGATGCTGGCGCGCCCCTTCAATCTGGCCCGTCTGATCGTCGGGTCGGAGGGGACGCTGGGCGTGGTCACCGAGGCGACGGTGGGCGTGGTCCCCCGTCCCGCCCACACCGTCCTGGGCGTCGCGCACTTCCGCGATCTGACGGAAGCGCTCGAGGCGACCCCGCTGATCCTCCCCCATGGCCCGTCCGCGGTCGAACTGATCGACCGCTTCCTCCTTGAGATGACCCGGGCGCAGCTGGAATTCACGCGCCGGATGACCTTCCTGCAAGGCGATCCGGAAGCGCTGCTGCTGATCGAACTCTCCGGCGATTCTCGCGATGAGGTGCTCGACCGCCTGGCGGCGGTGGAGCGGTCGCTGGCGTCGGCGGGGATGGGCTACGCGCTTGTGCGGGCGGTTGACCCCGCCGATCAGGACAACATCTGGCGGGTACGCAAGGCGGGCCAGGGGCTCCTCCAGGGCGTCCGCGGCGACAGCAAGCCGATCACGTTCGTGGAGGACACCGCCGTCCCCCCGGAGCGCCTCGCGCCGTTCATCCGCCGGTTCCGCGAGATCCTGAACCGCCATGGGGTCCGGGCGGCGATTTACGCGCACGCCAGCGTGGGCTGCCTGCACGTGCGGCCCCTCATCAATCTCAAAGACGGCGCGCAGGTAGAGACGATGCGCACCATCGCCGAGGCGATCGGCGAGCTGACGATTGAGTTCGGCGGGACGATGAGCGGCGAGCACGGCGACGGCCTGGTGCGCGGCTGGTTCCTGGAACGCTACTTCGGCCCGATGATCTATGGAGCGTTCCGAACGATCAAGGGCGCTTTTGACCCCGAAAACTTGATGAACCCGGGCAAGATCGTGGACGCGCCGCCGATGACCGCGGACCTGCGCTACGGTCCAGCCTACCGCACCCAGGCGGTGGAGACCCACTTCGACTGGAGCCGCGAGGGGGGGTTCGCCGCCGCGGCGGAGCTGTGCAGCGGCGTCGGCGCCTGCCGCAAGACCATCGAGGGCACGATGTGTCCTTCGTATATGGTGACCCGTGAAGAGGAACACTCCACGCGCGGCCGAGCAAACTTGCTGCGCAACGTCCTCTCCGGCGTCCTACCTCCCGAGGAATTGACCGGCCGACGGCTGTTCGAGGCGCTCGACCTCTGCATCGAGTGCAAGGGGTGCAAGGCGGAGTGCCCTGCCAACGTGGACATGGCCAAGTTGAAGTACGAATTCCTGGCGCGCTACTACGAGACGCACGGCTATCCGCTACGCGCCCGCCTCTTCGGTCACATCCACCGGCTCAACCGAGTGGGCACGCGGCTGGCGCCGCTCTCCACCTGGCTGGCCGGCCTCGCGCCGGTGCGGGTGATGCTCGAACGCGTGGCGGGGATCGACCGCCGAAGGCCCCTCCCGCCCTTTGCCCGCCAGCCCTTTGATGTCTGGTGGGCGCGTCGCCGTCGGCGGAGAACCCGAGACGGATCAGGGGAGCCGTCGCGGCCCCGGGTCGCCCTCTTCGCCGACACCTTCCTTCGGTACAACTACCCGGAGATCGGACACGCGGCAGTGTCTGTGCTGGAGCGTCTGGGCTATGAAGTCATCGTGCCGTCGGTCACCTGCTGCGGCCGGCCGATGATCAGCAAGGGGATGTTGTCCACGGCCCGCGCCCGTGCCGAGAGTAACGTGCGTACCCTGTTGCCTTACGCTGCCGCCGGGATGGCGATCGTTGGCTGCGAGCCTTCCTGTATCCTCACCTTCCGCGACGAAGTCCCCGACCTGCTCCCCGGCGAGAACACGCGCCTGATCGCCCGATCTGCCCTCCTCATCGACGAGTTCCTGGCGCGCCACGTCCAGGAGCATGGGTGGCCGGCCGGGACAGCGGCGATGGGAGGTCCACAGCCTAAGGTGCTCGTTCACGGCCACTGCCATCAGAAGGCCATTGTCGGGATGCAGCCGGCGCTCAGCGTGCTGCGCGCCGCGGGATTTCAGGCGGAAGCGGTCGACTCGGGCTGCTGCGGCATGGCGGGGTCGTTTGGCTTCGAGCAGGAACACTACGACCTCTCGCTGGCGATGGGGGAGCGTCGCCTCCTGCCCGCGGTGCGGCGCGCGGCCGCGGACACGGAGGTCGTGGCCATGGGCGTCTCCTGCCGCCAGCAGATCGCCCACGGGACCGGCCGCCGTGCAAAGCATCTGGCCGAGGTGCTCGCGGAGAGGTTGCCAGCGTTCTCTTGAGCGCTCAGTCGGGGATGTAGACCTCGTTGGTGTTGCTGAAGGCGCCGCCGGGCCGGGGACCGCCGCTGATGACGTAGATGCGGTCCTCCACCGCGACGCCGGTGAGCCCGTGCCGCGGGGTGGGCATCGGGGCGCGGGCGGTCCAGGTATTTCGGCGGGGATCGTATTCTTCGTTCTCGGGATAGGTGGTGGGCCGTCCCAGTTCGCCGCCCATGACGAAGATCCGGCCACGCACCGCCGCGGCCGCGTAGCCTGAGCGGGGCGTCGGCTGCGGAGCGCCGGCGCGCCAGGCGTCTGCCCGCGGGTCGTAAATCTCGGTGACGGCGACGTTCTGACCGCGCACCCGTCCGCCGAAGACGTAGATCAGGCCGTCGACCGCCACCGCGCCGAGATGGTCGCGCGCGGTGCGCATGGGCGCATGCGACATCCAGCGGTCTGCCGCCGGATCGTACATCTCGTTCGTGGTGACGTCCTGCTGCCCCGGTCCCACCCCGCCGATCGCGTAGATGCGTCCATCGAGGACGACCGCCGTGAGCGCGCCGCGCGCCGTCGGCATGGGGGCCCGGGCGCGCCAGGCATCCTGCGCGGGGTCGTATTCGAAGATGGTGTTCAGCGGCGCCCCGAGCGCGCCGTATCCGCCGATGACGTAGAGCCTGCCCCCGGTGGCGACCATGGCGGCGTGGTGCAGCGCAAGCGGGAGGGAGGCGCGGGTTCGCCAGGTGTTGGCGGCGAGATCATACTCCTCCATGGCGCCGGTCACACCGCCCGGGACAAATCCCCCGACGACGTAGATCTTGCCGCCCAGATGCGCCCCAGCCACCTCGGTGCGTTGGGAGAGCATGGGTGCGCGGGTTTCCCAGCGCCCCACCCCCTGTGCTCCCGCGGATCCAGGGATGCCGAGGACGACGCCGATGAGTGCGACCGCGATGAGGTGTCTCATTACTGGTGAGACGGACGTGGATCGCGCGCGGTTGAGGCACGACCATGCCGACGAGCGCGAGGACGGACGAGCCGAACCCTAGGCCCGCACTCTTGTGGAACGGCGGCGGCGCTTCGTCCCCGCCGGGCGCTTGGCGCCGTCGGACGCCTTGGCGCCGTCACGGCTGCCGGGGAACGTCTCCTCCCAAGTGACGATGCTGTGGAAGAAGACCTTGTCCCCCTCTTCCAGACCGCGGGTCACCTCGGTGATGTGCACCGTGGTGGCGCCGAACTCTTTGAGCGCGGATTCAACGGCCGCCTCGGGGCGAGCGTCGTCGCCGCAGGTGAAGATGTCCAGGGCGACGTAGCGCCGCTCCGGCCAGGTGTGCACGGAGAGGTGCGACTCGGAGATAACCACCACGCCTGACACCCCGCCGGGGTTGAAGCGGTGGAAGGAAATGGACCAGATCTGCACCTTCGCCGCCTCGGCGGCGGC
>DASYRG010000039.1:0-5544 GCA_036004665.1 bacterium
GTCTGCGACACTCACCGCCGCAACCGTGTCCGGTTGCCGCAATCGACTCGGTGACAGCTCGTAAGTGAGCACACCATCGAGGCGCCCGAGCCGAGTCTGCTTCTCGTTGCGATTTGAGCCGAATCACTTCATGGCTGTCTAATGCGCTTCGGCGTGAGGATGGGCTCGACGATTAGGGCCTCCGCCCGCTCTCTAAGTACCGCGGCGAAGGCACCGTCCAACTCCTGCGGACCTCCCACCCCGACAGGCTGAATCCGGATCCCGAGTCGCTGCGCGGCGACCTGCGTTTCCTCAACGAAGCCGAGGCCCGTCTTAGGCGAGAACAGAAAGGCCACGCGTCTAACGCCCGGGAGGATCTCGCGAAGGAGTTCGAGCCGCTTGCCTGCGATGTCCAGAGTCATCATGGACGGGCCCGTGGTGTTTCCGCCCGGTCGGGCAAGGCTCGCGACCAAGCCAGAACGAACCGGATCGGCAACCGCCCCCATGACGATGGGAATTGTCCGCGTGGCGTTCTGAGCGGCCCGGACCGCCGTCCCGACCCAGGCCACGATGACATCAACTCTGAGCCGGACCAGCTCTGCGGCGAGATCGGCTGCGCGGTCGCTCCGCTCCTCCGCCCAGCGGTATTCGACGACGATATTCTGCCCCTCCACGTACTCTAGCTCACGAAGCCGCTCGCGAAAGGGCTCCCGCCAGGGATCAGAAGGAGGCGGGTAGCCCCACGCCAGATAGCCGATCCGAGGGACTTTGGTGGTCTGCTGCGCCTCGGCGAAGGGCGAAGCGGCAAACGAGCTAAGCGTGAGCGCGGCGACGACCGTGACGAGGGCGAGCTTCACGAATGCCTCATTTCACCAGTCACAGGTGTTGTCGAGCTCGCGGGCGCCCCGCACATCGCCGGTCGCATCCGTCTGCCCAACGCCGCGGTGAGCAGCCGCGAGCGAGCGAATGCGAGCCCGCGGCCTGCTCGACTGCAAAGTTGGGCAGCGACCAGCCTGCACTGCCTGGGGTTCCACCGCCATCAGTCAATGATCTGATCCGCACGCTGCAAGAGCGATGGCGGGATCGTCACCCCGATCGCCTTCGCGGTCCTGAGATTGATGACCAGCTCGAACTTCGTGGGCTGCGCGACCGGTAGGTCGGCGGGCTTGGCGCCCTTAAGAATCTTGTCCACGAAGGTGGCCTCACGCCGCACCAGGTCAAGATAGTTTGCGCCATAACTCATGAGACCGCCGGACTCCGCGTACTCCGTTCCATAGATCGATGGCAAGCGCCTCTTCACCGCGAGCTCTGCGATCTGACTTCGCTGACTCAGAAATACGCCATCCGGGAGAATCAGGAGCGCGCCCACTCGCTCCCTGGTCATCGCCGCGAAGGCGCTGTCGATCTCCTGGGAATTCCGCGCCTCCAGGGGTTGAAGCCGTACTCCCAGGGCCCGAGCGGCAGCCTCCGCCTCTCGTAACATGGCTGTGTCCGCCGGGTTGCCGGGATTCCGGAGGAGTGCCACCCGAGAGAGCTTGGGAACCACCGCCTTGAGCAGTTCCAACCGTTTGCCCAGCAGGTCGGGAGACATTACCGTCAACCCCGTGACGTTTCCTCCGGGGCGCGCAAGGCTGGCGACGAGTCCGCTCCCCACGGGATCATTGACGAGTGACATGACGATCGGGATCGTCCTGGTCGCTTGTCGGGCTGCCTGGGTCGCTGCCCCACTCGAGGCCACGATGACGTCCACTTTCGAACGGACCAGGTCGGCCGCGAGGGCGGAAAGCCGATCATACACACCCTCGGCCCATCGGGACTCGATGGCGATGTTCTGACCTTCCACGTAGCCCAGCTCCCGCAGGCCTTGGCGGAGGGCCTGGAGAAAGCGTGCTCTTATGGGGTCAGTGGCGAAGCCCGGGGATAGATAGCCGATCCGAGGCATCTTCTCCCGGGGCTGGGCCGCAGCCGTGCCGAGTGACGCCGAAAGCAGGAAGAGGGTCACGACCGTGGCGGGTCGGATAACCGCAAGCCTCACAACCGTCCGTCCCAAGTAAGCAATCCACCACCGCGACCGACAATGACCGCTTGAGTCGTCATGATCGTGGCCAGTTCCGACTGGTCTGCCCAACGCCAGCTTCAGCGGCGGCGCCGAGCAACGCGAGGTGCCGGCCGCTGCAAGCTGAAGTTAGGGTTCGAGCCGCCACCGCGCTTGCTCATTTCTCGACGATTTGGTCTGCCCGTCCCAGCACTGACTGCGGGATCGTCAGGCCGAGGGCCTTGGCGGTCTTGAGGTTGATGACCAGCTCGAACTTCGTCGGCTGCTCGACGGGCAGGTCGGCGGGCCTGGCGCCCTTGAGGATCTTGTCCACGTACGTCGCGGCGCGCCGATACAAATCAGGACCGTTCGGTCCATAGGACATCAGGCCCCCGGCATCCACACCCTGCCTCCATGGGAACACCGTCGGCAGCCGATGCTTTGCCGCCAGGTCCACGAGGCGTCTTCGCTCATTGAAGAACATGGCGCTTCCCAACACAGTCAGAGCGCCCGCGCGCGCCCTGGTCATGTCCGAGAAGGCCCGGTCGAAATCGTCTGGACCTCGCGCCTCAACGAATTGAAGTCGCACCCCCAGCGCCTGCCCCGCGACTTCTGCTCCCTTCAGCATCTCCTTTTCCGTGGGTTCGCCGGCGACACCTGGTTGCCAGAGGACAGCGACCTCACTGAGCCCCGGAACGGCCTGCTTGAGCTGTTCCAGACGCTTGCCGACTAGCTCCGGGCCGAAGGCGGACGCGGACAAGCCGGTGACATTGGCGCCCGGCCGCGCAAGGCTGGTGACGAGCCCGTCCATAACCGGATCGGCAGCAACAGTGAAGACAATGGGGAGGGTCCTGGTCGCTTGCTTGGCGGCCAAGGCGGCGAGTGTGCCGCCTGTAGTCACGATGACATCGACCTTGAGCGCAACCAGTTCGGCCGCAAGAGCGGGCAACCGCTCGGGCTTCCCCTCGGCATCTCGGTATTCGATCACGAGGTTGCGGCCCTCGACGTAACCGAGGTCACGCAGCCCTTGACGGAAGGCCTCGTGCAGGTCGGGACCACCGGCCAAGTTGAGCGGCAGGTAGCCTATGCGAGCGACCTTGGCCGCCTGCTGGGCCTCGGGCGCAACCGGGCTGAAGAGCCCACCGAGGAGAAGTGTGATGCTGAAGGCAAACCTCAGCCCAATCATCTCGACTCCGGGATTTCGAACTTATTTCCTTGGCGCTCTCGGATTGGACCCACCTCCGTCTGGTCTCGTCCTCGAAGCCTAACGCCGCGGTGAGCGGTCGCGGCGAGCGAATGCGAGCCAGCGATCCGTTCGACTGCGATGTTGGGCATGGCTTCGTCGCGCGCCCGGCACGATGCGAGGCACCGCTACACCGCACTCTTCACGTGATTGCGCTGTTTCTGCAAGAACTTCGCGGCTTCGGCCAAGATCACCGAGCCGCGATAGAACGCCTCGCCATGATCGAGACCAGGAAAGGACACAAAGGTGACGTTCGGCATCTGCTTGACACACGCCTGCGCGCGGGGGAAAACACCGTCCGCCTCTCCGACGTACAGAAAACACGGCATCCTCATCGTCGGGAGGACATCCTCGAGAGACGGTCGGTCTTGCTGCGCGGCGGCCAATGCCCGAAAGTCATTGGCAAGTACCTCCGCACGTCGCTCAGGCGGCAGCGTGGCGAGGTCTACACCTATCCTCTCGAGGAAGGCCTCAAGAAAGGCCTGCGGATCAGAACCATCGAGTCGAGCGGAGGCCGGCAAGGTCCGTCCGTATGGATGCTGACCACCGATGAGCATGGCGGCAACGCGTTCCGGTGCATACTTCGCCATGCCAAACGCGACCCATCCTCCCATGGATTAGCCCCAGAAATGCGCCGCCGGGAGGTCGAGAGCATCGAGCACGGCGACGACGTCTCTCACGTGTCGGGACAGCGTGTACGCAGTGGGATCGTAGGGTTTGTCACTTTCTCCATGCCCACGGGCATCCACGAGGACGAGTCGGTAATGGGGTTTCAGCGCGTCTACGTATCCCGCGAGACGCCAGCTGCTCGCCTTTTGGCCGAATCCGTGCTGAAGGACAAGAGGCGGGCCGTCCCCTTCGACCTCGTAGTGTATGCGGATCCCATCACTAGTTACGTATGGCATCGTCGTTCCCCCCAGCGCGGACAGTATGTGCCAAGGGCGCGCGTTGTAAAGCTCTGCCCAACGCCGCGGTGAGCAGCCGCTAGCGAGCGAATGCGAGCCCGCGGTCTGCTCGACTGCAAAGTTGGGCAGCGACCAGCATGCACTGCGTTGCGCTCGACGGCTATCAGTCAATGATGTGATCCGCGCGTAGCAGCAGCGAAGGCGGGATCGTCAGGCCGAGAGCCTTGGCGGTCTTCAGATTAATGACCAGCTCGAACGTGGTGGCCTGCTCCACCGGCAACTCGGCAGGCTTCGCGCCCCTGAGGATCTTGTCCACATAGATGGCGCCGCGGCGGACCAGGTCGCCGAGATCCGGTGCATAGCTCATCAGGCCACCCACCTCCACGTGATCCCTCCACGTGAAGAACGTGGGCAGCCTATGCCTCAAGGCCAGCTCGGCCACATGCTGTCGGGCCGCCATGTAGGACGCGTACCCGAACACGACCACGGCCTGCGCCTGCGCGCGAGCCATGGCCGAGAAGGCGCGTTCCAGGTCGGCCGCGGTCCGCGCCGTGACGGTCTGCAGCTGCAATCCCAGGTGACGCGCAGCCTCCTCCAATGCCTTGAGGGTCGGGGCGTAGGAGGGGACGTCCGGGTTGCCGAGAAACGCGATCCGTCTGAGCTTCGGAACGGCAGCGGCGAGCATCTCCAGCCCTTTGACATCAAGGTCGGTCATCACGATAGTCAGCCCCGTGACATTCCCGCCAGGCCTGGCCAGGCTCGCGACGTGGCCGGTCCGTATGGGATCTGCATGCATGGTGAAAACGATGGGGATCGAAGATGTCGCGGTGCGCGCCGCCTGCACATATATAGAGCCCCGCGTCACGATGAGGTCCATCCTGAGCCGAACCAGGTCGGCCGCGAGTTCTGGGAGCCGAGCGGAGTTGCCCTCAGCCCACCGGGACTCGATCAGAATGTTCTTGCCTTCGATCCAGCCGCGCTTCTCCAGTTCTGTCCGGAAGCCCTGCCACAGGCGAGCTTCCGACGGGTCGGACGCCTTTTCCCCCAAGATGCCGATGCGATACGCCTTCCCCGCCGGTGCCTCAGCCGCAAACGATGCGGCGACCAGCCCAAAGACCAGAATGCCCGCGAGTCCAATTGCGGAACGTTTCAAAGCTCCCTCTCGAAGCACCCGATGCATTCAAAACCGAGTTGAATGCTCATCACTCGTGTGCGCCATGGTTTGCTCCGTTCGTCTGCCCAACGCGCAGGCTCAACGGCGCCCGCGTGCGGGCGTCCGTTGCAGCCTGGAGTTAGGCCGGGCCTTGCTGACCAGCGGGAATCGCTCCGGATGTTCGATCGACTCCACGGCCAGATCTACGTCCAGGCTGGGCCAGTACAGG
>DASYRG010000040.1:0-9115 GCA_036004665.1 bacterium
ACTGGGCCCGGCTGACGGTGCCCTGGATCGTCGAGTGGGTGATGTCGGTGTTCATCACCCCGACCAGGCCGAACCCGATCGCGGAGATGACCAGGACCACCGCCAGCACCGGCAGCACGGTGATGCCCGCCTCGTCATGCCTCAGCCTGGCGATCATGACGGCCTCCTCAGTCGTTCTGCTGCACGAACTCGGTGCGGAGGTGCCGGTCGGCGTCGCCGCGCGGTGTTCGCTCGTGCAGCTCGATCGCCACCGAATCACCCGTCGGACTCTGCGTGAAGGTCAGCGCCTGCACGTTGCCCGCGAGGACCCGGTATGGCCCCGTGGTCACCGGCGCCGCCGCGGCGAAGGTCGAGGCCGCGTCGCAGTAGGCGCGCACTTCCTGGCTGGGCGCGTCCCGGACGATGTAGATCATCGCCTGCCAGAGCGGCCGGCCGCTGGTCGCATCGACGGTGAAGGCGCCGGTGCAGGAGGGGCGAGCCGATACCACGCCGATGGCCGTCCCGCCCCCGTAGATCTGAAACCGCCCCACCGTGGTCTCCCTCAGGTCGCGGGCCATGCGGTCCATGGCCAGCCGCGCGTCCTGCTGGACGGCCAGCCGCTCGCTGGTCGATCGGGCCATCTTGAGGAAGGGGATGAAGACCTGATAGATCCCCGCCGTGACGACGGCAAAAATCGCCATTGCGGCCACCAGGTCGATCATGGCGTAGCCGCGGGACTGGCTATTTGGCGACACGGGTCACCAGCGTGCGCGAGTAGGTCTGCGCCCCCGCCACGCTCCAGGTCACCGTGACGGTGGCATCGGCGTAGGCCGGCTGGTCGGTGATGGCCACACTGATCGTGTACGGCCGCCCCTGGCCGGGGGGCACCTGGGTGGTGGTGACGACGCCGTTCTCGGCGAGGAGTGCCGGTATGGTCAGAGTGGTCAGCGCCTCGATGCGCTGACGGGCCAGGTTCACCGCCACCGCCGAACTCTCCCCGATCGCGCCCGCGGTGACGGAGGTGATCAACAGCCCCATCAGCGAGACCAGCGCGATACCGTAGAGGGCGACCGAGATCAGGACCTCGATCATCCCGAAGCCGCTTTCGCCGACTGTCCGCCTGCGTCGCGTCGTCGTGCGCCTCCTCCAAAAGCAATCCGCGGAGCCCGAATGGACTCCGCGGACTGGATTGCCGCCCCTCGGAGCCCTCTTCGGAAGCCCGGCTGGCCCGTCCGGCGGGTCCCGTGGCTTTGCGTCCCCGAATCGCTTCGGGTTTGCCGTTATCGGAGAGCTGCCCTTTGTTCTGCTTCCTCTATGCCCCCCGAGCGCCCGCGCCAGACGCGGCGCCTAGAGGTCAAGGGGAGTTGGGAATACGACAATGAGTGATGAGACTCCTGGCTGCTCGCCTCTCCCTTTTCCTGCTTCTTCTCGCCGTCGCAGTCGCCGCCGGATGCTCCTCCCGCAGCGCCGCGCCGCCCCCGGCCCCAGAGGCGATCAGGCCCGTCCGGGTGGAGATCGGCGGGACGCCGGGGGTCCGGTTTGAGGGCACCTTTGGGGAACTTCCGGAAGCGAAGGCCATCACGGGAGAGACTCCGGCCTCCTTCAGCCTGGAGATGAGGCGGGGCGTCTTCGTCCGGGTGCAGAAGGCCGTCCAGGGGGGACAACTCACGGTGCGCCTCCTGATCAACGGCGTCGAGGTCGCGTCCGCCGTGACCACCAAACCCTTCGGGCTCGTGGCCCTCGCCTACCCCACAAAACCGCGCGCACGTTGACCGCACAGCACTTCGATGCTTCCGCGGCCGCCAGCCGCTTCGTTGACACTCCCGGACGGCCGATGCTATGACAGGGTACGGACCGGAGGGCACGCTGATGCGCATCGCGATGGTCCAGATCAACGCCATCGTCGGGGACATCGAAGGCAACACCCGGCGGATCTGCGAAGGGATGGAGGCGGCGGCCGAAGGGGGCGCCGACCTGGTCGCCTTCCCGGAGCTGGCCGTCACCGGGTATCCTCCCGAAGACCTCCTTCTCAAGCCAGACTTCGTCACCGCCAACCGCGAGGCGCTGGGCGAGATCGCCCGGCGCACCCCCACCCTGACCGCCGTGGTCGGCTTCGTCGACGCCGACGACGCACTCTACAACGCCGCCGCCGTCCTGGCGGACGGCCGGCTCGTGGGCGTCTACCGGAAGCACCGCCTGCCCAATTACGGCGTCTTTGATGAGAAGCGCTATTTCCGGCCTGGCCGCGACTGCCCGCTCTTTCTGCTGGATGGTCTCCCCGTGGCGGTGACCATCTGCGAGGACATCTGGGCGCACGGTGGACCGTGTCAGGCGGCCGCCCAGGCCGGCGGGCTCCTACTGGTGAACATCAACGCCTCGCCCTACCACGCCGGACGGTGGAGAGCACGAGAGGAATTGCTGCGTACGCGGGCCCGCGATTACACTGTCGCGGTCGCCTACGTCAACCTCGTCGGCGGGCAGGACGAGCTGGTCTTCGATGGGATGAGCCTCGTCGTCGATCACAGCGGAGCGGTGCTGGCGCGCGGGCCCCAGATGCGGGAAGGGCTGGTCTGGTCGGAGGTGGACCTCGAGGAGGTCAGGCGCTTCCGCCGGTACAATCCCATTCACGTCATCGAGGACCTCCCCGGAGAGGAGATTCCCACCCCCACGATCGCGATCCCACACCCGGCCCGCCGGGGTGCGCCCCAGCCCGCGACGATGGTCCCGCCCCTGGAGCGGCTGGAGGAGATCTACCAGGCGCTGGTGCTGGGCACCCGGGACTATGCCCGCAAGAACCGCTTTCGCGAGGTCCTGCTCGGCCTCTCGGGAGGCATCGACTCCGCGCTGGTGGCCGCCATCGCCGCCGACGCCATCGGCCCGGAGCACGTGCACGTCGCGGTCCTGCCCTCCCAGTTCACCTCGGGCGAGAGCCGGCGGCTGGCGGCCGAGGTCGCCGCCAATCTCGGCCTGAGAGTGATCGAGGCCGGCATCGATGCACCCTTCGCCGCCCTGATTGACGCGCTGCAACCGACCTTTGCCGGACGAGAGGAGGATGTCACCGAGGAAAACGTCCAGGCCCGCATCCGCGGCACCATGCTGATGGCCCTCTCCAACAAGTTCGGCTGGCTGGTGCTCACCACGGGCAACAAGAGCGAGCTGTCCGTCGGCTACGCCACGCTCTACGGCGATATGGCCGGCGGCTTCGCCGTGATTAAGGACGTCCCCAAGTCGCTGGTCTACGAACTGGCCCGCTGGCGCAACCGCCGGGGCGCCGTCATCCCCGAAGAGATCCTAACCCGGCCACCGACCGCTGAACTGCGCCACGGGCAGCGCGATACCGACACGCTGCCGCCGTACGAGGTCCTCGATCCCATCCTGGAACTGTACGTGGAGCGGGACGCACCGCCCGCGCGTATCATTGAACGCGGGTTCGACCCGGCGGTGGTGGCAAAGGTCGTGGCGATGGTAGACCGCAGCGAGTACAAACGGCGCCAGGCGCCGCCCGGGATCAAGATCACCCCCAAGGCCTTCGGCAGAGACCGCCGCCTCCCCATCACCAACTGGTACCGCGGCACGACTCCCGCGCCGGCCGCGCGGCCATTCGAGGCCACCGCCGCCCCCAGCCCCGAAGGAGGACACGCCCAGAGTTCGTGACGGCGCTCACGGGCGGCCGGTACCACATCGGGACCGCGCCCGCCCCCCTCCCCTTTCCCGCACCCGCGGCGTTCCGCCTTGGGGAGAACGATGAGTACGTGAAGTACGGCCACGCTAGGGCAGACCTTCCTGTACGGGGAGAAGGGTGGGGAGATCTTCGTGCTCGGCAGCGCCGCCGGACGTCCCCTGGTCAACGCGGTGGGACGGCCGAGGGTCGTGATCAACGGCTCGGCGCTGGACTACCTGGCGGAATCCTTCATGGCGGGATTGCCCACCGAGGGCGGAGGGTTCTCCATCCTCAACGGCGTCGCATTCGATGCGGACGGCCGCATCCAGGAGCAGGAGACACCCTATCCCGGCGGCAACCTCTTCTCCCTCGCCTCCGGGGGCGCCATCTACGCGCGCGATCCGCACGGCCGGCTGGACGAGCACCAGTTGAACGGCGGGCGCTATGCTGAGCTGACCGACGAAGGTTGGAAGACGATCCGACCCTACCTGGAAGAAAACGAGCGTCTCTTCGACATCCCGGTCGAGACCCCGCTCACCGTGAACGGTCGCCGCCGTCTCCCACGTGAGGTCTACCGCAAAGTGGAACCCCGCGAACTCGCTGTGCTGAAATAACGGCCAACCGGCCGTCCCCGCGTGCGCGCACTCCCCGCGTCCCCTCGTTCCCTGGCGGTGTGGCTTGGACTGCTGTCAACGGCGGAGATCGCCACGATGCTCACCTTCAGCACCTACACGGCGGCCCAACCGCTCCTGCAGGCGCGCTGGGGGTTGAGTGCGGCGCAAGCCGGCGCGATCTTCGCCGCCCAGCAGGCGGGCTACACCGTGGCGGTGCTCATCCTCAGCACACTCACCGACACGCTGGGGGTCCGGCGCATCTACCTGTTCTCAACGGCGTGGAGCGCGGTGGCCGGAGTCCTCTTTGCCCTGGGCGCGCGGGACTTCGCCTCGGCGCTCATGCTCCGAACCCTCATGGGGGTCGGCTTAGCAGGTACGTACATGCCCGGGGTGCGCCTCGTCGCCGAGAGCGTTCCGGCTCACCGTCGCGGTACCGCCCTGGGGATCTTCATCGCCTGCTTCAGCGTCGGGGCGGCGACCTCGCTGCTGCTGGCGAGCTGGCTCCTCCCGCTCGGCGTGCGGAGCATGCTCTTGCTGACCAGCCTGGGTCCCCTGGCAGCGTTGGCCGTGGCCTGGTGGATCGTGCGTGACGTGCCCCGGCCCAGCCACCATGCGGCGCCGGGGCGAGCCGCCGTTTCCTCCTTTCCCTTCGGCGCCGCCCTAGGCAACCGTGCGGCCATGCGCTTCATCGGCGCCTACGCCGCGCACAACTGGGAGCTCTTCGGGATGCGGGCCTGGGTCCCGATTTTCCTCACGGCCCTCTGGGTCGATCGGGGCCGGAGTCTCGCCGATGCCACGCGGCTGGGAGCCGCCGCTGGCAGCGCCATTCTCCTCGCGGGCGCGGCGTCCAACGCGGCCGGCGGGTGGCTGAGCGACCGGTGGGGGCGATCCCGCACCATCATTCTCTTCCTGGCGGCCTCGGCGCTCTGCTCTGCGGCGATGGGATGGCTCCGTCCGCTCGGCCTGGGCATCGTCTTTGTCGTCGGGCTCCTCTATGGACTCCTCACCACGGCCGATTCGTCAACCCTCTCCACAGCGGTGGCGGAGGCGGCCCGTCCTGGGACGCTGGGGACGACGATGGCCGTCCAATCATCCATCGGCTTCGTCGCCACCATCATCTCTCCCGTCCTGTTCGGGGCGGTGCTGGATCGGACTGGGTGGGGATGGGCCTTTCTCTCACTGGGGATTGGCGCCGCGGCAGGGGTGGCGCTTGTGCCGCGGTCGTGGAAGGGAACCATCCCCCCGCGGCCCGAACTGTCCTGACATGGCCATCCACGACTACCATTTCATGAACTACTGGCGCGTCGAAGGCGACATCGAGGAGGTGGCGGACATTATCGCCGAGCCGCTGGACATGCCGCGCTGGTGGCCGGCCTGGTGTTTGGACGCAAAAGAGGTGGAGAAGGGGGACGAGCAGGGGGTCGGCCGGGTCGTGAACATCCACGCCAAGGGCTGGATGCCCTACGCCATCCGCTGGCAGCTCCGCGTGGTGGAGTCGGACCGTCCGCACCGGTACGTCGTCAATGTCAAAGGCGATCTGGAAGGGCGGGGTATCTGGACCTTCGAACAAGACGGCCCCTTTGTGAACGCCACCCTCGACTGGAAAGTGCGCGCGCACTTCGCTGTGATTCGCTACCTCTCATTCCTGTTGAAACCTCTCTTCCGGAACAACCACTTTTGGGCCATGGACCGCGGTGAGGAGAGTCTGCGCCTCGAGCTCGCCCGCAGGCACGCCGCCTCGGCTGAGGAGCGCGCCCGGATCCCGGCCCCGCCCCCGCCCACTTGGCCGCACCGCCGACGATGGGAGGAGAAACTGCGCGCCGGGATTCTCGACGCCGCCAGATCGGCCACGGCTTTTTCGGTGCGCGACTCCGCCCAGGTCAGGTAGGCTGCACTCCCGCCACCCAGGGCTGAGCGTCACCCGCCTCAAGCACTAAGGACCCGTTCCTGCCGGAAGCCACTTCAGGACCCGCATCTCGGTCAGGCGCCGCCAAAGTGCGTCCACCACGCTACGGACCAGGTGGACAATCCCTTTGGCGAAGTCCGCCAATCCCGAACCCGCCCGCCCGGCCTCATCCGAATCAGCGCCGGATGTCCCCGCGCCCGTGTCGGTGGGCGTTGGCGTGGGGGTGTCCGTGGGAGTCGCCGTCGGTGTCTCCGTCGGCGTTGGCGTGGGGGTGTCTGCTAGCGTCGGTGTGGTGGTTGGTGTTTCCGTCCCCGTCTCGGTCGCCGTGGGCGTCGGTGTGGTGGTTGGTGTTTCCGTCGCCGTCTCGGTCGCCGTGGGCGTCGGTGTGGCCATCTCGGTCGCCGTTGGAGTGCCCGTCGCTGTCTCTGTGGCCGTCGGAGTCGCGGTGGGCGTCTCGGTCGCGGTTGGCGTGGGTGTCGATGTCTCCGTGGCGGTGGGTGTCGCCGTCGGCGTGTCGGTCGCGGTCGGCGTGGGTGTCTGTGTGTCCGTAGCGGTCGGCGTCGCCGTCGGTGTGTCGGTGGCGGTCGGCGTGGACGTAGGGGTGGCTGTGAGCGTTGCTGTGGGAGAGACCGTCACGGTCGGGCTTGGACTCCTCGTCTTGCGAGGCGTAGGGGATGGCGTTTGGCCAATCGGAGTCGGTGTCCCGGTGATGGTTGCCGCCGGGACGGGCGTTGCCGTCGGTACGGGCGTTGCCGTCGGGGATGGCGGTGACGGCGGGGGCCCCGGCACCAACTCGATGCTGACGGTGTCCCGAATCGTCCCGGTGGCATCTTTGATCTGAACGGTCAGCGCCGTGGGAGACCAGGTCAGCACGGCATAGTGATGGTCAATCATGAAATAGGTCGCCGTGTAGGGTCTCTTGTTCCTTGGCGGAGTAAAAGGATTGGTGGCCGTCCCCAAACATCTCATCCCACCGCATCCCGGTTGCAGGTAAACTTGCCCGGCGTATTTGAGGAAGACCCCGTCTGTATCGACGACCCGCAGCCCATCCGTTTTCGCCGGGTCATAGGTGACCTGATGAGTCCGCTCGTACCAGAGGACGTGTCCCGAGACGACGAGGTCCACGAAGTACTGCGAGAACAGCGGAGCGAGTTGTCGAAGAGGCACTTGGGGCTTCGTCGTGGAGAAGGGGGCGCCGTGGAGAAACACCATTCGCCAATCGGCAGCGAATGCGGCGGCGAGGTCGGCCTCCAACCAGGCCCGTTGTGGCGTGCCCGGGTTCACGCTCAGGGTGCTGTCGAGGAATATGAGGTGCGCCGCCCCGGCCGGCGTCTCGACGTCGAGGCTATAGTACCGCTTGTTCTGCGTCAGCGGAAAGACGCTAAAGAAGTAGGGGTCGAACCCGCCTTCGTAGTTCGCCTCATGATTACCCCAGGCGATGTACCACGGCAGGCCATTGAGCGGGGCCATCATCTCCTTCCAGCCATCCCGAATCTGCTGCTTGGTCAGGACGGTCGGATTGCACATCCACTGCAGCGTCGGATATGAACTGCAGCTCGTCACGGCCGAGTCTGAGAAGTCGGTGTCGCCACCATGCACGAGTACCTGCGCACCCTCGCCCAGCATCGGCGACACCAGCGACGTACCTTCTGGCGTATAGCCATTGCTGGCCACATACACGATCCGGGACGTCATCGTTTGCCCGCCCAGCGGCCCGAGTAGGCCGAGGAGCAGTAATGCGATGAGAAAAGAGAGCAAGAACAGACTGACGCGATGATTCATGTTTGCGCTGGAAGTCTGGATGCCGCCCGTGTCCTGACTTGATGCAGCTTTTGCATGCTGGTTAGAGGGAGATGAAGCGGCGAGGATGCGGCTAGACTTCGGGATAGCCCGCTCCGTGTGGGACGGCGGGCAAAGTTCGTCTCCTTTCCGGGCCCGAACTTGACTTCTAGTCAGCGGCGAAGGAAAGGATTGAAGGAGATTTGGGTCCGGCTACTTTAAGATTCACTAAACTTTTCGTGAGAGTCTTCGGAGAATCCTCTATCGTTTGGCTGCCTCCAGGAGGCGTCGGAAAGGAATCAAGGGGCGGACCGGCGAGTCGCTGCTTGATGCGCGGGGCACACTCCTGGGGGCTCAGGGTCGAGGTATCCATTTCCAGGTCATACACGGTGTAGGCGTGGACGCGATCGAACTGCGCCGCGCCCTGGCCGGTCCGGGGGTGCGCTGATCGGCGCGGGCGCGCTCGCGTTCCTCCAGGAGGGCAGAGGACAGAGCACCCCGATGAGATAGGCGCGCAAGGGGGCAAAGAGCGGGCCCAGTCTCTGACCCAGCCGGGATCGACGAGTACGTGGTCGGCGGCCACATCATTCCCGGCCCGGGCCAGGCGGCGATCGCCCGATGCATCCCGCGATCAGCCGGGCGCCCACCTTCCCCACACGCACGGCGAGCCCGAGCACCTCATCCCAGAGGGGGGCGGTTGAGGTACGGGGGCAGCATCCAGAGAAACCTGTCCAGCCCCCCGTCGAACAGCGGCACCTCTATCAGATCCTGGAGCGCTCGGAGGATGCTGCTCTTTCCCGAGCTCGACGTGCCGTTGAGGATGATGACCGTCCCGGGGAGGGGAGGATCAGAGGTCACGGCGCGCATCGCATCCCGGTAGTGTCCTATTAGGACACTACCCGCATCCCTGGGATTTTGACCTGCCTCCTCGGCCTCCTGTAAAATGGAATGCTGTCTGCGTCACCCGACGCGACGAACTGGAACGGTGTCGATGATTCGCACCCGATGCTGAGCGGACTCCTGTCCCTCCTTCAAGAGAGCGGCCCCTACGCGGCGATCCGCGCGGCGGTCAGGGCCCCCCGGCCGGCCTGGATCCAGGGCCCTTCTGGCGCTGAGAAGGGGTACGTCCTGGCCGCCCTGCTGGCCGACCCCGCCGTGGGCGCCCAGACCGTCCTC
>DASYRG010000041.1:0-21426 GCA_036004665.1 bacterium
CCCCTGCCCCGCGCCGACCGTCTCGATCAGGATGAGGGCGCAGCCCAGGGCATCGAGAATGTGCATGACGTCGGCGGTGGCGGGGGCCAGCCCGCCGAGGGCGCCGCGCGTCGCCATGCTGCGCACGAAGACGCCCGGGTCGGTGGCGTGATCCTGCATGCGGACGCGGTCGCCCAGGACGGCGCCGCCGGTGAAGGGGCTGGTCGGATCGATGGCCACGATGCCCACCATGCTCCCCTCGCCGCGAAGGCGGCGGATGAGGGCGTCGACCAGCGTGGACTTGCCCGCGCCTGGGGGTCCCGTGATGCCGATCGAATGGGCGCGTCCCGTGTGCGGGTAGAGTGCCCGCAGGGCAGTCAACCCTTCGCGCTCCCCGTTTTCGACGAGCGAGATCAGCCGCGCCGCGGCCAGGTGCGATCCGGACAGCACCTGGGCGGCAAGATCCGCGGCGGGGCGTGCCGGGGGCCGGGAGGGGCTCACACCAGGGCGACGGGGCGGTGGAGGCCGAAGACCGCGCGAAGGGTGTCGCAGATCTCCCCGATGGTGGCATAGGCGCGCACCGCCTCGATCACCGCCTCCATGATCGGCCCCGAACCCTCTGCGGCGTCGCGCAGGCCCGCCAGGGCCCCCTCCACCGCGGCAGCGTCCCGCTCCGCCCGCACACGGGCCAGACGCTGCCTCTGCCGGGCCACGACGGCGGGGTCGATGCGCAGCAGCGCGGGCGGCGCCGCCTCCGCGTGGGCGTACCTGTTGACGCCCACGACCACTTTCTCGTCTGATTCCAGCGCGCGGGCCTCCCGGTAGGCCGATTCCGCGATGAGACGCTGAGGCAGGCCTCGCTCAATCGCCGTGAGCATGCCTCCGGCCCCCTCGATCTGGCGGATCAACGCGCGCGCTTCGTCTTCAATGCGGTCGGTGAGGGCTTCGACGTAGTAGGAGCCTCCGAGGGGGTCGACGGTGTCGGCGATGCCGCTCTCGAAGGCCAGGATCTGCTGGGTGCGCAGTGCCAGCAACGCCGCCTCTTCGGTCGGAAGGGCGAGGGCCTCGTCCCGCGCGTTTGTGTGCAGCGACTGCGTCCCCCCCAGGACGGCGGCGAGGGCCTGGAGGGCCACCCGGGCCACGTTGTTGTCAGGCTGCTGGGCGGTGAGGGCCGCGCCCGCCGTCTGCGTATGGAAGCGGAGCATGCGCGACCGCGGGTCCTTGGGGGCAAACCGCTCCTCCATCAACCGGCTCCACAGCCGCCGCGCCGCCCGGAACTTGGCCACTTCCTCCAGAACGTCCATCTGGGCGGCAAAGAAGAACGAAAGCGACGGGGCGAATCGGTCGACCTCTAGTCCCGCCTCCACCGCCGCCTGCACGTAGGTGAGAGCGTCGGCCAGCGTGAAGCCCACCTCTTGGGCTGCCGTGGCGCCGGCTTCCCGCATATGGTAGCCGCTGATGCTGATCGGATTCCACTTCGGCAGGTGGGAGGCGCAGTAGCGAATCGTGTCGGTGACCAGCCGCAAGGAGGGGCCGGGAGGGTAGATGTAAGTCCCCCGGGCGATGTACTCCTTCAGTATGTCGTTCTGCGTCGTCCCGTCGAGCCGATCGATAGAGACACCCTTCCGTTCGGCGACGGCGACCACCATCGCCAGGAGGATCATCGCTGTCGCGTTGATGGTCATCGAGATGGAGACGCGGTCGAGCGGAAGACCTTCCAGAAGCAGTTCCATGTCGGCCAGGGAGTCGATGGCCACCCCCACACGCCCCACCTCGGCCTCGGCCAGCGGGTGATCGGAGTCGTATCCCATCTGCGTCGGGAGGTCGAAGGCCACCGAGAGGCCGGTCTGACCCTGCGAGAGGAGGTAGCGGTAGCGTCGATTGGACTCTTCGGCGGTAGCGTATCCGGCGTACTGGCGCATCGTCCAGAGCCGCCCCCGGTACATCGTGGGATAGATCCCACGCGTGTAGGGAGGGTCGCCGGGTCGCCCGATGCGCGCCCCAGGATCGCCTGCGTCCTCGTTCACGGGCCCCCTGCCCCCTCGCCCCCCGCGCCCAGCACCGCGATCACGTCACCGGCCGCCACCTCCTGCCCCGCGACGACGCGGAGGTGACGGACGATGCCTCCGACAGGAGCACGCAGTTCCATCTGCATCTTCATCGCCTCGATCACGGCCACCGTCATCCCTTCGGAGATGGCCTCCCCCGGCGCGACCTCAACGGCGACGATGAGGCCGGGCATCGGCGCGCGGACCTCCACCGTCCCCCTAGAGAGCCGCGCTTCGCCCTCGTGGCGGCCCGGCCGACGCACCGGGTCGACACGGAGATCGAGGTGATCTGCGCCGATGGTGATCCCGAGATCTTCCACCTCGCGTTCCACGACGATCATCAACCGCCGGCCACCCCACTCCAAGTTCCAGTACGACCGGGCAAACGCCGCGCTCCAGCCGACATGATACTCCTTCCCGCGCTGGCCCTCCGGTGCGATGCGGACCCGGTAGCGGCCGCGGGTCAGCTCGGTCAGCTCGACCTGGAGATTCCCCCCGGGCCCGCAGACCAGGTAGGTCACCGGCGCCCTTTCGCCGCGTCCGGTCTACGCCCGGGGGAGCCCTCCGGTTCGCCGACGGATTCCCGCCGCGCCGCACGCCGCCACTCGCTCTCCACTACCGCGGCGGCGGGACCGGTGACCGCGGCCGCCGGACGGCGTCGCGCCTCATGAGTCCAGAGGGCCGCGGCTACGACCGCACGTAGCAGTGCATCAGGATCAACGGCGCGATGGTCCCAGCGTTCCGCGAACCGCACGTCGTAGGCGCCTGATCGAAAACCCTGATCCTCGATCGCCCAGCGGAGAAAGGGCAGTGTCGTTCGTACGCCCGCGATCACCATCTCATCCAGTGCGGCTGCCATTCGGTCCAGCGCCCCGTCTCGGTCCTCCCCCCAGGCGATCACTTTCGCCAGCAGGGAGTCGTAATGACGTGACACGGCCAGACCCGGCGTCAGGCCACTGTCGATGCGCACGCCCGGCCCGCCCGGCTCTCGGACCGCCTCGATGACGCCGATCGACGGCACGAACCCGTGGTGGGGGTCTTCCGCGCCAATCCGGCACTCCACCGCGTGGCCGCGCCGGGCGACCGCGTCCTGGCGGAGTTCCGGTGGACGGCCCGCGGCGATACCCAGTTGCGCGGCGACGAGATCCCAGCCGGTGACCATCTCGGTGACCGGGTGCTCCACCTGCAGGCGCGCATTCACCTCGATGCAGTAGAAACGGTCCTCCTGCAGCAGGAACTCGATGGTGCCCGCGTTGACGTAGCCGACCGCGCGCGCCGCCGCCACCGCCGCCGCGCCCAACCGTGCGCGCAGCTCGGGCGTGACCGCGGGCGAGGGGGTCTCCTCGATCACCTTCTGGTGGCGCCTCTGCACGGAGCACTCGCGCTCTCCCAGGTGAATGACCGCCCCGCGCCCATCGGCGAGAATCTGCACCTCGACGTGACGGGGGGTGTCAAGCCACTTCTCCAGGTAGAGGCGGGGATCGCCAAACGCGGCCACCGCCTCCCCGCGGGCCAGCCGCAGCGCCGCGGGGAGCTGGCCTGCAGCCTCGACCAGATGAATGCCCTTTCCCCCGCCGCCGCCCACCGCCTTGATCAACAGGGGAAATCCGAGAGGCTCGGCCGCCGATGGCGCCTCCGCGTCATCGACAGCCCCTGTCCCCGGGAGGACAGGCACACCGGCCGCGGCGATGGCCTCCCGCGCCGCGACCTTGTCTCCACAGCGGGCGAGCACCTCCTCGGAGGGTCCGACGAAGAGGAGGCCGGCGGCGGTGCAGGCCTTAGCAAACGCGGGGTTCTCGGCGAGGAAGCCGTACCCAGGATGCACCGCGTCCGCTCCGGCCGTCCGAGCGATGTCGATGAGGCGTTCGATGTGCAGATAGGACTCGGCGGGGGGGTCCGCCGGAAGGGGCCAGGCCTCGGCGGCCAGCGCAACGTGCGGCGCCGTGGCGTCAGTGGGCGCGTAGACGGCCAGGGGGGTGATGCCGAGCGCGCGGGCGGCGCGAATGATGCGCACCGCGATCTCCCCCCGGTTTGCGATGAGCAGGCGGCGCAGACGCGTCACCGGGGGCTAGAACCCGTCGTCCTCGTCCTCTTTCTCTTCCTCGTCGAGTTCGCGCCGCGCCTCGGGCCGATACACCAGCGAGTAGCGGGCCAGCTGGAAGCCACACGCCTCCCAGAAGCGGAGCCCGCGGACGTTGCCCGCCACCACGGCCGCGTGGATCTCCCCGGCGCCGGCCGCCCGGAGAAACTCGATCACTGCCTCGGCCACGCGGCGGCCGTACCCCTCGCGCCGGTACTCCGGATAGACGAAGAACTCGGCGATCATCCCGTGACCCCGACCGTCCATCATCCCGCGCTGGAGCGAGACGACGGCAAACCCGACGCGCCGGACCCCGTCCACCGCCCACCAGATGTGGCGGGTCGAGCCCTGATCCTTGAAGAGGACTTTGAGGTACGCGTCGATCCACTCGTCGGGCGGAGATTCGCCGTTGATCTCCTCCCGGTAGTGCCGCATCCAGTCGCGGAACTTGCGATCCGACGGATCGACGTGCTCAAGTTTCATGCTGGAAATCCCTCGGGCCTGCGATGTCGGGGGTTGCGTGGGAGTATTCTTCCCTGCCTCATGGACTCCTCGTCGATGGCGGGTAGTCAACGGCGTTAGAGGGGAATGTTGCCGTGCTTGCGTTTGGGACCGCTCTGGCGTTTGCCCGCCAGGACCTCGAGGGCGGCAATCAGGCGGGGGCGGGTCTGGCGCGGCGCGATGACGTCATCGATGTACCCGCGGGCGGCGGCGATGTACGGATTGGCGAAGCGCTGCCGGTAGTCCGAGATCAACTCGCGCCGGCGGCCTTCCCGGTCTTCGGCCTCGGCGAGTTCCCGGCGGAAGATGATGTCGATGGCGCCCTCCGGTCCCATCACCGCGATCTCCGCGGTGGGCCAGGCCAGGTTGAGATCGCCCCGGATGTGCTTGCTCGACATGACGTCATAGGCGCCGCCGTAGGCCTTCCGCGTGATCACCGCGAGTTTCGGCACGGTGGCTTCGCAGTAGGCATAGAGCAGCTTCGCCCCATGCCGGATGATGCCCCCGGATTCCTGCGCGGTCCCGGGCATGAAGCCAGGGACGTCGACGAACGTGACCAGGGGGACGTTGAAGGCGTCGCAGCAGCGGATGAACCGTGCGCCTTTGGTCGCCGCGTCGATGTCCAGCACACCGGCGAGGACCTGAGGCTGCTGGGCCACGATGCCCACGGCGCGTCCGCCCAGACGGGCAAAACCGACGATGAGGTTGGGGGCGAAGTCGCGGTGTACTTCGAGAAAGGAGCCCTGGTCGGTGACGCGGCGGATCACCTCGCTCATGTCGTAGGGACGCGTCGGCTCATCGGGAATCAGCCTGTCGAGTTCGGGGTCGGCGCGTTCCGGATCGTCGCCGCCGTCGACGCGCGGAGGGTCTTCCAGGTTGTTCTGCGGCAGGTAGCCGAGGAGCGCACGCGCCAGGGTGAGGGCGCTCTCGTCGTCCTCGCTGACGAAGTGGGCCACCCCGCTGCGGGCGGCGTGCACCTCCGCCCCACCCAGCTGCTCGTGCGAGACCTCCTCGCGGGTCACCGCCTTCACGACCTGCGGGCCGGTGACGTACATGTAGGACGTGCCGCGGACCATGATCGCGAAGTCGGTGATCGCGGTCGAGTACACCGCGCCCCCGGCGCACGGCCCCATGATGACGGAGATCTGAGGGACGACGCCGGAGGCCAGCGTGTTGCGCAGGAAGATCTCGGCGTACCCGCCGAGGGCATGCACGCCTTCTTGAATCCGTGCTCCTCCGGAATCGCTGAGACCGACAACCGGCAGGCCGTTCGTCCGCGCGAGGTCGATGACCTTGACGATCTTCTGCGCGTGCGCCTCGCCGAGAGAGCCGCCCAGGACGGTGAAATCCTGGGAGAAGACCGCGACGGGCCGACCGTCGATTCTGCCGTGGCCGGTAATGACCCCATCGGCGGGCGCCGCGACACGATCGAGGCCAAAGTCACGGCCGCGGGCAGTGACGAACCGGTCGAGTTCGACGAACGACCCCGGATCGAGCAGCAGATCGAGGCGCTCGCGCGCCGTCAGTTTGCCCGCCTCGTGCTGGCGGCGGACTCGCTCGGCGCCACCCATGGCGTCGACCTGTTCGGCGCGGCGGCGCAGGTCGTCCAGCCGGTCCACGGACGGAGTTCGGCGGCCTCAGGCTTGGGGAGGACGTTCGTGAGGCAGCGGACCGCGCGGTCGGATCGAGATGATCGCGTGCTTGAAAACCAGTTCCTCCGCGCCGCGGGCCTCGACGAGCAGGCTGTAGGTGCCGAAGTCGCGGACGACCGCCTCGGGAATCTCATAGCCGTCGCGGCAGCGGATGTGCACGGGGGCGCCGCTCTGGACCAGCCGGCGGTAGAAGTCGTCTTCTTGAGATCCGCGCGGCGCCGGCCGGCTCCCCTCGGCGCGGTAGGGCTCTTCCCGTGTCGACACTGCGGCACCTCCCTCGATTTCCGGACGGATCTCCATGACGCTGCTGATGGTGTCAGGTGACGCTTCTTCGTGTCCCTCGGTGAGGGATTCCATGGGCGCCACGGACTCCTCGACGGGAATCTCCTCGAATGGCATCTCCTCGAGGGCGGCCGGCTCGACCGGGACCGCCTCGGGGGCGGCCGGCTCGACCGGGACCGCCTCGGGCGCGGAGTCCTCGTGGACGCCGTCCGCCTCCTGCGCATCCTTCCGCGGCAGACGGACCATCCGCTGATAGCTCGCCCGCATCGCTTCCATCTGGCTGCGGCGATCGCGCTGCGCGGGAAGCTCCTCTTCGAGCACCTGCCCGAGCGCACGCAGCGCGGCCGCTACGATCGCCTCGGTCTCGCTGAGCTGCACCGGCTCACTCCCGACTTGCACCGAAGGGATCTCCGCGCCGCCGCGGGGACCCGCGACGGTCACCGCGACGAGGGCCACGTGCGTGCCGGCGAAGGGGACGACGGAGGCGGATTCGAGCGCCACCTTCCATCCGGCTTCCTCCACGATCGTGCGCATCGCCTCCATGGCGGCCTGCGCGGCCGTGCGCAGCCGGAAGGCCGCTCCGGCCGGGGCCCGCGCCACCCCTACTGCGGACTTGGTGGCGCCGTCGCGATCGTAGCGCAGATCGACCAGCACCCGCGTGGCGTCTTCGGTGAGGCTCTCTTCGATACGGAAGACGCGAAAGTGCGAGAGTTGGGGGCCGCCCGGCGCGGGCCGCAGGTGGGCGATCTGCAAGCGCCAGCCCTCCAGAGGCAGCCCGTAGCGGCTCATCAGCGCGGCCGACGCGGTGCGGCGTAGCGCGCCGTCGTCGCGTTCGCTCTCGGTTGTCAGGAAGACGCGGTCGATCTGTCCGTCCTCATTGGCGACCACGCGCGCCGACGCGATCCCCTCGAGGCGCTCGAGGAACTCCTCGATCTCCTCCGCGTAGACTTCTTTCATCCTCGTGGCTCGCCTACCGGCTTCTGCGCGCTCAGGAGCAGTCCCTGCCCTCTCGTCAGAAGGTGGGTGTGCGCTCCGGGCGCGGAATCGGGGCTTCGATGATCACGCCTTCACCGCCGAGCGCCTGCCGAGCTTGCCCGTCGATGAGGATCTTCACCGCCGTGGCAGCCGGAAATTGTGTTCCCGTATAGACAATCTGCCAGACGCGCGCCTGCATGCTGGAGGATCCGCCTCCCTGTTCGACCGCCGCCGTGAGATCGACCGCGACCACGCCGCCGCCGGCGACCACGGCGCGCAGCCGCGTCTCCGCCGGGATCTCGGTGGAGTATCCGGCGGCCCGATCCTCCGCGGTAGGGCCCGCCAGCAGCGCCAGGTAGGCCCCCCGCAGCCGGCTCTCGGTGCTGCGCGCTCGCACCGTCCGCCTCACCGGGGCGAGGGTATTTTCCCCCGCCACGGCCCGCGTGAAGTAGACAGACACCGTGACGGGGATCGGACGGATGAAGAGCCACCAGATCAGCGGCGGGAGGAGGATGATTAGCGCCGCGGCCAGAGCGCGTCTCACAAACCTCTCACCTCTCCTCCCCGATCAGGGCGAGGAAGCGCGGTTCGTCCATGGTGGGGATAGCGCGCTTGGCCGCCTGCGCAGCCTTGCTGCCGGGTTCGGCGCCGACGACGACGTCGGTAGTCTTGGCGGTGACGCTGCCCGCGACCGCGCCGCCGAGGGCCTTCACCTTCGCCTCCGCCTCGCCGCGGGTGAAGCGCTCCAGCGTGCCGGTGAAGACGAACTGCCGTCCCGCCAGCGGTCCTCGGCCGGGTCGCTCCGGGCGGGCGGGCCGCACCCCGGCGCGGAGGAGTTTGTCCACCAGCGCGCGGTTGCCCGGCTGTTGGAAGTACTCGACCACGCTGCGGGCAATGGTCGGGCCGATGCCGGGAATGTCGCGCACGGCCTCGAAAGAGGCCTTGGCCAGCGCACGGAGGTCGCCGAAGTGCGCCGCCAGCGTCTCGGCGACCGTGCCGCCGACGTGGCGGATCCCCAGCGCGTAGAGCAGCCGGCCCAGCGTCGTCTGCTTGCTGCCGGCGATCTGGTCGAGGAGGTTCTGCGCCGACTTCTCCGCCATCCGCTCGAGCGGCAGCAGGTGTTCCATGCGCAGACCGTAGAGATCGCCCGCGTCGGCGACCAGCCTCTCCTCTACCAGCCGCTGCATCGTCTTCCAGCCGAGGCCCTCGATGTTCATGGCGCCGCGGGAGGCGAAGTGGATGAGGCTCTGCATCACCTGCGCCGGGCAGGCCAGGTTGGGGCAGCGCGTCGCCGCTTCGCCCTCGGCCCGCACCACCGGGGTGCCGCAGACCGGACAGGCCCGCGGCATTCTGAAGGGACGTTCCCCTCCCGTCCGCCGCTCGGTGAGGACCCGCACCACCTCCGGGATGACCTCGCCCGCGCGCTGGACCGCCACCCAGTCGCCGACGCGCACGTCTTTGCGGCGGACCTCATCTTCGTTGTGCAGCGTGGCGCTGGTGACCGTAACGCCGGAGACGTGCACCGGCTCCAAAGCCGCCACGGGGGTGAGCGTCCCGGTGCGGCCCACGTAGACGTGGATGTCGTTGACGCGCGTGACCGCCTCCTCGGCGGGGAACTTGTAGGCCAACGCCCAGCGCGGCGCGTTGCTGGTGGCGCCGAGCTCCGCCTGCTGATCGAAGGCGTCCACTTTGATGACGACGCCGTCCGTCTCATAGGGCAGGTCACCTCGGCGCTGCGTCCACTCCGCCAGGTAGGTCCTCACTTCATCGAAGGAGGTGAAGCGGGCCGAGTGCGGATTGGTCCGAAAGCCCGCTTCCCTCAACCAGCGCAGCGTCTCCCAGTGAGTGCGCAGCGTCAGGCCTTTCACCGCGCCGGCGCCATAGACGAAGAGGTTCAAGGGCCGCCCGGCCGTAATCTGCGGATCGAGCTGGCGCAGAGAGCCGGCTGCGGCGTTGCGCGGGTTGGCGAAAAGGGATTGCTCCTTGGCGGCACGCTCGCGGTTGACCGCCTCGAAGGCCTCCGAGGAGAGGAAGACCTCCGCCCGCACCTCGACGAGCGCGGGGGGGCTCGGCAGGCGCACCCGCAACGGCAGGCTGCGGACGGTGCGCAGGTTCGGGGTGACGTCTTCCCCGCGGTACCCGTCCCCGCGGGTCGCTCCGCGGACGAACCGTCCCTCCTCGTAGGTCAGGGAGACGGCGGTGCCATCAATCTTCAACTCGCAGACGTAGGCGACTGCTGCCTCGCCCAGGAGGCCCGTCACGCGCCGGTGCCAGGCGTCCACCTCCTCGTCCCCGAAGGCGTTGGCGAGGCTGAGCATCGGCCGGCCGTGCGTGACAGTGGCGAAGGCGGCCGAGGGCGGGGCGCCGACGCGCTGCGTGGGCGAGTCGGAAGAGCGGAGGTCGGGGTAGCGTTCCTCCAGATCGCGCAATTCGCGGACCAGCCGGTCGTACTCCCGGTCGCTGATGGTCGGATCATCGAGGACGTGATAGCGGTAGTTGTGCTCGTCAATCTCGCGACGCAGCCGCTCCACCCGGCGGCGCGCCGTCGCCGGGGCCTGGGCCGTCGCCGCCACCGGCGGGCCCGTCTCGGCCGTGCCCCGCCCGCTGGCGGAGCCCCGCTTGTTGGGGGATGATCGAGCGGACGTTACCGGACCGCGCCCTCGTCGTTCTTGTAGTTGGACTGCAGCAGCCACCGGCCCGGGTCGGCGATGACTTTGGTGACGCGCCGCTCCGTGGTGACGGTCACCGTCTTTTCCTCGCGGCTGCCCACGGTGACCTTGCCGGTGACGACGGCGTTGTTGTCCTGGACGAACCCCACCTCGACCGGCATCGTGCCCGTGCCCGCGTTGCGCACAGTAGCCGTCGTGCGGTAGCCGGAGCCGCCCTCGGCCACGCTGCTCGCGGAGACGATCTGATAGTCGGGCACGACGACCTGATAGAACCACTGCTGGAAGAACCAGTTCAGGGGCTCGCCGGCCAGCCGTTCGGCGAACTCCTGCACGGTCTCGATGCGGATAGCTTTGTGCCGGTTCTCCCGCACGAGGGAGGAGAGGAGCTGCTGGAACTTGGCCTCACCCAGAACGTACCGCAGCATGTGCAGCACCAGCGCTCCCTTCGCGTAGATGACGAGCGAGCCCACCGCCCCGGAGTTGACGGCAGTGTAGGCGGTGATCGGCCGGTCGCGCCCGATGGCGAAAAGGTAATCTTCGCGCTCCTCGTCCATCTCCTGCTGGAAGGCGCGCTCGCCCATTACCTCCTGCACCGTGATCAATCCACTGTACTCCGCAAAGCACTCCCAGATGCAGCGCCAGCCCGCTCCTTTCCCCTGGACCTCCATCCCCCAGTAGCCGTGCGACAGTTCGTGGGCGACCGTGGAGAATTGGAAGGAGTCACGGTTGAAGGGGGCCGAGGTGTATCGGCCGGACACGATCAGGTCATTGAGCATCAGGATCCCCGGATAGGCCACGCCGAACAGGTAGGATCCCTCCCAGTACGAAGGGAAGGTGGCAACGGTGATGCGTTTGTACGGCAGGGGTCCGATGTAGCGGCTTTGAAACTGATAGGCCTTCGTCAGCCAGTCGGCGATCTTGGGGACGTTCTGGTCGCCCCCGCGCACCGTGAAGAAGTCAATGGGCACCGGTCCACCCTCGACGGTCCGCCGCACGTAGGGACCGCCGAGGACGACCGTGCGTTCCGTGTCGGCGTCGCTCTCATAGCGCCACGTCCGCTTACTCCCCGATTGCGTCACGGTGACCAGGCTGCCGGCGCTGACGATCGTCATCCCTGCCGGGGCGGTGATGGTGCCGCGGATGGAGGACCGGTTCTGGTTGAAGTCCCCGAACGGGCTGATGAGCAGCGGGTAGATCTCTCCGCCGCCCACCCAAGTGTAGTCGTTCCAGAGCGGGAAGGTCTCCCCTTCGAACTCGACGTGCAGCGTGACGCGGGTGCCGGGTCGCAGCGGGGTGGGGAAGGTCAGGATCAGATCGTTGCCGCTCTCTCGCGCCCGCACCTCGTGACCCTCCGCGCGGACCGACCGGACGTTCATGAACATGAACATCCGGACCGTGCTGACATTGTACGGCGCGGTCACCTCGAACACGGTCGTCGAGCGCCCCTGCAGCGTACCGGAGGGGAGGCGCACCGTCTCCGTCCCGCGCGCCAGGGCCTGCACGATGGACGGCGTGATCGTAGGCGTCTGCACGGGGAACAGCTCGACGGTGTATTCTACCGAGCGCGCCTCGACCTCTTCGAGGCTGATCTGGGACCGCACCGGCACGGCGGGCACCAGCGCGGCAGACAGCGCCAGCACCAGCACCGCGCCGAGCACTCTGAACCGGACCATCGTTACACCCTCCTCAGCCGGAGCCCGGGCCTGCTCCATCCGCACGTGGCGGGGCCGGGCGTTCAGCGAACCACGTAATACCAGATCGGCACGACGACGGCCTCATCGAGAAACTTCTGCTCGGCCTCGTGGTAGAGGCGGATCTTCGTGGCGCGGTCGCCGGCCCGGATCGCCTGCACGATCAGGGCGTCGAGTTCGGCGTTCCGATACCCAAACTTGTTGAAGGCCCCGCGCGAATGCGCGAGATCTTCAAAGAAGGACTCCTGGGCGCAGAGGGTCATCGGCGCTCCGATGCCCCAGTAGGACATTTTGACCACCGGCAAGGTCGCGATGCGATCGAACGCGTCGTAGGTGCCGAACTCCCGGAGCGTGACCTCCATGCCGATGGCTGACAGGTTCGCGGAGAGGATCTGCAGCTCAGCCTGAGCGTTCCCCCGCCGGAGCGCCGAGAGCGACCAGAGGCCGATCGTCCCAACCTCATCCAGCTTCACCCCGCTCTGGGCCAGAAGCGCCTTGGCCTGCTCGGGGTTGAACGGATGAGGCCGGGCCCCCGGGTTGTGCGCCAGACAGCCGGGGGGCTCGAAACTGTGCGAGAGGACGTTGTCATCCGCCGACGCCAGCCGCGCCCGGTCGAGGGCGGCGGCGACGGCGCGGCGGGCCGTGACGTTGTCAAAGGGCGGCTGGGTGGTGTTGAATCCCAGGAACCAGATGATCACGAAGGGCACCTGCTGGGTCTGCTGCGCGCTCACCGGTGCGGCCAGGAGCAGCGCGGCCAGCAACAGGACGGTCACCCGACCCGCGAGTCTCCCACGCATCGTGACACCATCCTCTCCCTGCGAGCGCACGGCTCGGGAGCCATTCGCCCCCATCTTACGGCATCGACGTCGAGAGACGCGCCGACGCGCGTCCCCGGCGAACGCCACTGCGTCCCGCCTTTCCGGGACCCGGCCGCCCGCCGTGATCCCAGGAACCCTATGCCCACCTTGCGGTCATACGGGCGCACGACGCCTCAGGGGTGGCGGTTTGCTAGACTGAAACGGCCGTGGACCCCGTGCTGTTCCAGATCGGCCCGTTCATGGTGCGCTGGTACGGTCTGATGATGGCCGCGACCATCGTCACCGGTCTCTGGGCCGCCGCACGCTGGGGACCTCGCTTCGGCGTCCCCCGGGGGCAGATCGACCGGATCGCCTTCTCGCTGGTCCTCCTCCTCTTCGTGGGGGCGCGCCTGGGGTACGT
Organism: bacterium; assembly: GCA_036004665.1. Classification (GTDB taxonomy): domain Bacteria; phylum Sysuimicrobiota; class Sysuimicrobiia; order Sysuimicrobiales; family Humicultoraceae; genus JACQGZ01. Next base: position 13,096 of record DASYRG010000041.1, read on the forward strand.
CCTCTCCCACCCCGCCGAATTCACCGATGGGCGCGAGATCCTGCGCATCTGGCACGGAGGACTCTCCTCGCATGGGGCGATCGCCGCGGGACTGCTCTACGTCTGGGCGGTCGCCCGCCGGACCGGGATCTCGATCTGGTCCCTCGCCGACACCTTTGCCTGGCCGATCCCGCTGGGGAACCTCTTTGTGCGGTTTGGCAATTTCATGAACGGGGAACTCTACGGCGACCCCACGACGCTGCCCTGGGGAGTGCGTTTCCCGCTCGCGGCGGACGGACCCCGCCACCCCTTGCAGCTCTACGAAATGGTGCTGGCCGCCATCATCCTCGTGGTCACCTGGCGGGTGGCCGCGCGGCGGGCCTTCCCCGGACAGGTCTGGTGGCTCATCGTGGTCCTCACGTCCCTGGGCCGCATCGCCCTTGACGCGCTGCGCAGCGAGGATCACGTCCTCGGGGGCCTTTTCGCCTACGGCCAAGTCGCCGCGGCAGCGCTGCTGGTGATCGGGCTCTGGTTCCTGCTGCGCCGCCCACGGCCGCTCCGGGCGGTGACCTGAAGCCACTGCGCTAAGGTAATTGGAAGGAATCCCTCGGCTCCCCGGCCGAAGAGAGAATCCCTCAACTCCGATTTCGTGGCCAAAGCGAGGTGACATCTTGGTTCAGGTGTCCAAGCTCAAGCGTTGTACTCGTGGCGCACACACTATCTCCGAGTCAATCAGTCACTGGAAAATGGGCGCGTGGTCAGCATCAGAACGTACTGGATCTTTAGGACCACAAACCCTTACAAAACCGAGAAGGGCGCTGCAATCGGCGCGCCGGCCCAGATGATCATGCAGGCATATGGGGAAGGATGCGTCAGCCAAGACTATTCAACATCGCGGGAACTCTACTGGCCCAAACAAGGGATTTTCTTCATCATTGTTTAGAGCGGGGATGCGCCAGCGGAGATCCTCAACAAAGCGAACGAAATCGGTGTACGTCGTGCCGTTACAGGCGAAGTGAGAGGGTGGAGACCCGGCTCGTAAAATCCCCCTTTATCCGAAACGATAGTGCACCCCGTAGCCTCCTCTAGGCAGACGCCAGTCGATGATCCGGTAGGGGCATCCCAGCAGGCAGGAGGTGCACTCCACGCAGTTCTCGTAGGAGATGGCGATCTTCTGGCCGTCCCACTCGTACACTTTCGCCGGGCAGAATGTCGTGCAGGGACGCCCCCACTCTTCCCCGCAGCGCTCCAGGCAGGTCTCGCCGTGGGTGATCGAGATGTGCGACTGTTTGTCGTGCCGGTACTGGACCGAATAGAGTTTCTCTTCGATCTTCCCGCCCGGCAGCGGCGTCGAGGGTGCCTCAGAGCTCATCGGATGGGTTCTCCCTGAAGATCATCGGATGGCTTTCCAGCCCGCGTATCCGTCTTTGAGGATCTGCCAGAGTGTGCGCCCTGCTCTGAGGCGCCGCCAGATCTTCTTCTGCTTGGCCCGTTTGCTCAGCCCGTCCACCGTCAGCATTTCTTCCACCGCCTCGTTCACCAGTTGCGGGTAGATCGCCATCAACTCCGGACGGCGGTCGGCGAGGGCCGGCAGCGCCCGGTACTTGCGAAGATCCTGCAGGACGAAGGACTGTTCCAGCCGCTCCCGGTAGCCGGCCAGCGCCGCGGCCGAGACGTCCCCGCGCCGCTTCGCCTCGACGACCGTCTCGCCGGCCAGGCGGCCCGCCGTCATCGCCAGGTTGCTGCCTTCGCGGTGCAGCCCGTTGACCATCATTGCCGCGTCCCCGGCGATGAGGACTCCGTCGCCGAAGAGGTTCGGCATCGCCTCGTAACCGCCTTCGGGGATGGCGTGCGCGGAGTACTCCTGGGGTTGGCCCCCCTCGATCAGCCGGGCCACGAGCGGGTGCTCCTTGAACCCGTCCAGCAGCGCGTACGGGGTGATCTTGGTGCGCATCAGATGGGAGATCAGCGCGCCGATGCCCACGGAGAGGCTCTCGCGGTTTGTGTAGATGAAGCCGTAGCCCGCCATGCCCTGGGTGACGCTGCCGTAGACCTCGATGGTGGCGCCTTCATCGTCTGACACGGCGAAGCGCTCGTTGATGACCTCGCGGGGCAGGCCGATGATCTCTTTGACGGCCAGGGCCATCTCCGACGGCTCGACCGGACGGCGTTGCAACCCTGCCTTCTGCGCGAGGAACGAGTTGACACCGTCGCAGATGATCACGACGTCGCCGAAGACGTCGCCGCCTTCGCGGCCGGCCCGCACCCCCACGACGCGCCCATCCTGGCGGATCACGTCTTCCACCGTGGTTCCCGTGATCAGCAGCGCCCCCGCCGCTTCCGCCTGGGCGGCGAACCAGCGGTCGAACTGGGCCCGCAGCACGGTGAACGCGTTGGGCACCGCAACACGGGCGGGCGCCGTCCCTTCGGTGGGGCTGGCCGAACGCGCGCCGTGGGCGGCGCTGCGATAGCCGACGCTGACGGCTGAGGAAGGCGTGGCCATCCAGAGCCGCTCCTCCACGACGCGGCGCTCCATCGGGGCCTGGGCGGCGGCCTCCCCCAGCACGTCGGCCAGCATGCGCCCGTACATGACCCCGCCCATGACGTTCTTGGCCCCCGGGTATTCACCGCGCTCGAAGAGGACGACGGAGAGGCCGGCCCGCGCCATCGTGATCGCCGCCGCGCTGCCGGCGGGCCCCGCTCCCACGACGATGGCGTCAAACCGCTCGGTGGCCACTACTCGAAATCCTGCTCCACCAGCCTGATCGGCAATCCCGCCGCGGCGACCGCTTCGATGACCGCCATCGCTTCCGGGGGTGGGTCCTCAGCGGGATTCTCGCGATGATACCAGACCGCGCCGCCGACCTGCTTAAGGCGGAGAAATTCCCGTTTCAACTCCTCCAGGGTAACAGGCCGCCCGTTGAGGGAGATCTCGCCGGCGGCGGTCACCTTCACCTTGGCGATCTCTGGCTGACCAGGTATCGGCCTCATCCGATCCTCCGCCCGAGGCGTGGCCGTGGTCCGCACCGCATCAGTCAGCGGCCCGGGCAGGATCCCCAGGAGCAGCACCGCCGCCGCCGCCGCGAGGATGGTGAACCGCACGCCGGGCGCAGAGACGATGGCCACACCCGGACGGGGTGTGCCGCTGAACATCAGGTAGGGGACGCGGAGGTAATAGTAGACCGACACAACGGTGGAGAGGGCGGCAACCACCGCGACGGCCACCTGGCCCGCGCCGAGTGACGCGTTGAAGAGGTAGAATTTGCCGATGAAGCCGGCGGTGGGGGGCATCCCGGCCAGCGAAGCCATGAAGATGGCCATCGCCCCGGCCAGCCACGGGGCGCGCGCGCCCAGGCCGGTATAGTCCTCGATCGCGTCGGCCTCCTCCCCCGCCCGCTCCAGCAGCAGCACGACGGCGAAGGCCCCCAGCGTCATGAAGAGGTAGACCGCCAGGTAGAAGGTCATCGCCCAGGCGCCGTCGGGCGTTCCGGCGGCCACGCCCATCAGCAGGTAGCCGGCGTGAGCGATGCTGGAGTAGGCGAGCAATCGCTTCATCGAGCGCTGCGCCAGGGCCACGAGATTGCCCAGGATCATCGTGGTGATGGCGAGGGCCGAGAGCAGCGGAGTCCACTGCCCGCCGAGCGCCGCCAGCGCCCCCGGGAAGACCCGCAGCGCCGCCGCGAAGGCGCCCACCTTGGCGATCACGGACATGTAGGCGGTGACCGGCAGCGGCGATCCCTCATACACGTCGGGGGCCCAGGCGTGGAAGGGAACCAGCGCGGCCTTGAAGGCCAGCCCGATGGTCAGCAGCGCCACCCCCGCCCTCAGGAGGACTCCGGCGCCGCCACCGGCCGCGGCCCGCGCCAGCGCGCTCAGTCCTGTGCCCCCCGCCGCTCCATACAGAAGGGCGACACCATAGAGGAAGAACGCCGTGGAAAATGAGCCGAGCAGGAAGTACTTCATCCCCGCTTCCTGCGAGCGCACGTTACCGCGCCCGAAGGCGGCCATCACGTAAAGAGGGATGGACAGTGTCTCCAGCCCCAGGAAGAGGACGATCAGGTCGGCGCCGGCGGCCATGACCATGGCCCCCAGACAGGCGGAGAGCAGCAGTGCGTAGTACTCTCCCCGCTCCAGTCGCCAGCGCCGCAGGTAGCTCTGGCTGAGCAGCGCGGCCAGCGCCGCGCCCAGCAGTGCGATCGTCTGCAGCGCGACCGTGGCCCCGTCCCTCACGTAAGTGCCGTCGAAGCCGGCGCCTCGCTCGCCCAACGTCAGCACCGCCAGCGCCGCGGCGGCCAGGCCGGCAATCGTCAGGGGAACGAGGGCGCGGCGCCCGCGCTCCCGCGGAAGCAGATCGACCACCAGCACCACGATCACCGCCGCCGCGACGATCAACTCTGGAAGGATGATCCGGAGGTCGACGGCCAGCGTCATCGCCGCACCTCTGCCGCGCGACGTTCCAGGCGCTCCACCACCCCGCGGATCGAGGCCTCCGAGCGCCGGAGCAGCGGCGACGGATAGATCCCGATCCAGAAGATCAGAAGAATCAGCGGGACGAAGAGGAGCGTCTCCCGCGCGCCGACGTCGACCAGCCGTTCCTGATGCTGTGCGGCCAGCGGCCCCTGCATCACCCTCTGGTAGGCCCACAGCAGGTAGATCGCGGACAGCACGACGCCGGTCACTGCGACCGCGGCGACGGCGGGATGGCGGCGGAAGACCCCGAGCAGGATGAGGAATTCGCCGACGAAGCCCCCTGTGGCCGGCAGGGCGGCCGAGGAGAGCAGCACGATGACAAAGATCGCGGCGAAACGAGGCATCAGGGCGGCCACGCCGCCGTAGTCGGCCATCTGCCGCGAGTGCAGCCGGTCGTAGAGGACTCCCACGATCAGGAAGAGCCCGCCCGTGCTGATCCCGTGGTTGACCATCTGCAGCAGGGCGCCCTGGAGCGCTTCGGTCGTGAACGCAAAGATCCCGAGGGTGACGAACCCGAGGTGGCTGACGCTGCTGAACGCCACCAACCGCTTCAGGTCCGGCTGCGCCCAACTGACCACGCCGCCGTAGATGATCCCGACGAGGGCGAGGACCAGCAGCGACGGCGCCGCGGCGACGGCCGCCTCGGGGAAGAGGCCCAGCGAAAAACGGATGAACCCGTAGGCGCCCAGTTTCAGCAGGATGGCCGCCAGGATGACGCTGCCGGCGGTTGGTGCCTCAACGTGGGCGTCGGGCAGCCAGGTGTGCAGCGGCCAGACAGGGACCTTCACCGCAAAAGCAAGGGTGAATGCGGCGAAGAGCCACCGGGCCAACGCGAGGGGGATCGCCGCCTCTTGGAGGACCAGCAGGTCGAAGGTGCGGCCCCCGGGCGGAGCGGCCGCGAGGTAGAGCGCGACGATCGCGACCAGCATCAGGACGCTCGCCGCCATCGTGTACAGGATGAACTTCACCGCGGCGTAGGTGCGGTTGGAACCGCCCCAGATTCCGATGAGGAAGTACATCGGGATCAGCACAGCCTCCCAGAAGACGTAGAAGAGGACGAGATCGACGCTGAGGAAGGTGCCCACGGTGGCGGTCTCCAGGATGAGCATTGCCACGGCGAATTCCTTTACCTTGTCCTGAATGGGCCCCCAAGAGGAAAGGAGCGCCACCGGGAAGATCATCGCCGTCAGGCAGACCAGCAACAGCGAGATGCCGTCCACGCCGACGACGTAGGCGATGCCGAGGGCCGGCACCCAGGCGCGGCGCTCCAGGAACTGCATCTGCGCGGACGCGGGATCGAAGATGAAGAAGAGCCGCACCACCACCGCCAGGGTGGCGAACGAGGCCAGCAGGGCCAGCCAGCGGAGCAACGTGGTGCGCTCCCGCGGCACCGCCATCACCAGCGCGGCGCCGATCGTCGGCAGGAAGATGGCCCACGAGAGCATCAGAGGAAGGTCGCCCAGGACAGCATCAGCGCGCCATCCAGTAGGCCAGGACGAGGATTGTCCCGACCAGGATCACCGCCGCGTACTGCCGCACGTAGCCGGTCTGCAGACGGCGGAGGCCCTGGGCGCCGCCGGCGACGAGCGCCCCGATCGCATTGACCGCGCGGTCGATGGCGCCGAGGTCAACCGGCCCGGCCAGGAAGCGCGCCGCGCCCCGGGCCGCGGGCGTGAGCACGCCGTCGTAGAGATCGAGCAGGTACCAGTGGCGGCTAAAGAGCCTCCCCACCCATCCCAGTGAAACGTCGCGGCGCTGGCGGTAGGCTGTCCACCCCAGGAGCAGCCCCAGCACGCCCGCCCCGATGGAGAGGGCCGGCACGAAGAAGCCCGGCGTGATTCCGCGTCGCGTCGCGTCCTCCGGCGACGCCAGCACGGGACTGAGGAACGTGAACAGGGGTGCCCCGGGGAGATGCGCGCCGAGAACGCCCCCGCCGACGCTCAAGACTGCCAGCACCGCCATCGGCCAAAGCATGACCGGAGGCGCCTCGTGCGGGTGGCGCCCGTCTTGTGCGGGTGCGTCGAAGAAGGTGTAGCGCGCCGCCCGCGCGATGTAGACGGCGGTGACGTACGCCGTAAGGAGGCCGAGCGGAAAGAGCAGGGGGTTGCCGCCGCTGGCCACGGCGTCCCACGCCCGCTCCAGAATCAGATCCTTGCTCACGAACCCGGCGAAGGGGGGGATCCCCGCCAGAGCCAGGGCGCCGGCGATGAAGGCGAGCATGGTGGCGCGCAGCGGCCTGGCCAGTCCGCCGAGGGCGCGCATATCGATCTGCCCCGCCATCGCGTGCATCACGCTGCCGGCCGCCAGGAAGAGCAGCGCCTTGAAGAAGGCGTGCGTGACCAGGTGGAAGATCCCCGCCTCGGGGGCAGCGACTCCCAGCGCCAGAAACATGTAGCCGAGCTGGCTGATCGTAGAGTACGCCAGGACGCGCTTGAGATCCCATTCCACCAGGGCGATGGTCGCGGCGAAAAAGGCCGTCACTGCGCCGACGCCGGCGACGACGGCCAGGACCGGCGGATGCGCGAACAAGGGGAAGAGGCGTGCGATCAGATAGACCCCGGCGGTGACCATGGTCGCCGCGTGGATCAGCGCGGAGACGGGCGTCGGCCCCTCCATCGCGTCGGGCAGCCACGTATAGAGCGGCAGCTGCGCCGACTTCCCCGTCGCGCCGAGGAAGAGCAGCAGCGGAGCGGCCAGCGACGCCGCTCCGGCGAGCGCCCCGGCGGGGGCGGAGAGGATCGCGGCGACCTCGAGTGTGCCGAAGGCGCGCCAGAGCACAAGCAGTCCGAGCAGAAACCCAGCGTCGCCGATTCGGTTCACCAGGAAGGCTTTGCGGCCCGCGGCGGCGGCGCGCTCCCGATCAAACCAGAACCCGATCAGCAGGTAGGAGCAGAGCCCAACCAGTTCCCATCCGACGAAGAGCACTAGTAGATCCCCCGCCAGGACCAGCAGCAGCATCGACCCCATGAACAGGTTCAGGTAGGCGAAGTAGCGGCTGTACCCCGCCTCCCCCGCCATGTAGCCGACCGAATAGACGTGGATGAGCAGGCCCACGCCCGTGACGACGAGCGCCATCACCACCGCGAGGGGGTCAAAGAACAGCCGGGCGGAGACGGTCAATGTCCCGGCCGCGATCCAGGGAAACAGCACCTTCACCTGGGCATCCTCAGGCAGGGTCAGCCCCGCCGCGATCGCCGCGGCACAGGCCAGCCCCACGCTGCCGCAGCCGATCAGCGAGACCGCCGCACGGGGCAGCCGCCCGCCCACGAAGCCGAGCACCAGCCAGCCCAACAGCGGCCAGAGCGGAATCGTCCAGCCGAATTCAGCCACGGAGGAGATCGATGTCGTCCAGGTTCAGGGTGGCCCGGGAGCGGAAGATCTCCACGATGATGGCCAGTCCCACGACCACCTCCACGCCGGCGATCACGATCGTGAAGAAGACCGCCAGCTGGCCGTCCATAGAGCGCAGGTGCCGGCTGAAGGCGACGAAGGTCAGATTGACCGAATTGAGCATCAGTTCGATCGACATGAAGACGATGAGGGCGTTGCGGCGGATCAGCACCCCGGTCATGCCGACGGAAAACAGCACGGCGCCGAGGGCCAGGTAGTAGGAGAGCGGAACCACTACTTGGTCTCGTCCGGCGCCGCGGGGTGCACCGTCACCGACAGCGTCCCCTTCGCCAGCACTACTGCGCCCATGATCCCAGCGAGCAGGATGACGGACGCCAGTTCGAACGGCAGCAGGAAGCGGGTGAAGAGCTGTCGGCCGACCAGCTCGACGGTTCCGAACTCCGGCTGGAGCGTCGCGACGTCAGGTGGGGCGATGCGCGGGCGGACCACGGCGAAGAGGAGCCCGATGAGGAAGAGGGCGGCGAGCCCCAG
>DASYRG010000042.1:0-72016 GCA_036004665.1 bacterium
CTGGCGGCGACACGCTCGACCTGCCTGCGCCGGCGTGTGGGCGCGGTCGTCGTGAAAGATCGCATGGTGCTCGCCACCGGCTACAACGATACGCCGCGCGGGATCACGAACTGCGGAGAAGGCGGCTGCGCCCGCTGCGCCGGAGACGCGCCGTCGGGAACGAGCCACGATACCTGCCTGTGCTTACATGCTGAGATGAACTGTGTTGTCCAGGCCGCGTATCATGGCGTGGCCATTGTCGGGGGCACGATCTACGTGACCTATCAACCTTGTCTGATCTGCGCGAAGTTGCTGCTGAACGTCGGGATCAAGCGCATCGTCTTCGAGGGCCATTACCCCGATCCGCTCGCCCTGGAGATGCTGAAGAACGCCGACGTCGAACTGGTCCGCTACGCCGGCGAGGAGATCCCCACCTGATCAGCAGTCAGGCGACCGGCGGAGCGTTCCGCTCCCACATCTCGATGATCGCCCGGTGCTCGGGAACGTTGTCCACAAATGACTTGCGCCACTCAGGATCGCTGATCTTTTCGGCGAGGTCTTGCAACTCTCGGTACCCTGCATCAACGGCCCGGCGGGCTTCCTCCCGCTCGCCGAGCGCCTCGAAGACCTCCGCGCAGGTCTGATACGCCCAGACCGGGCGTTCCATTCCCTTTGGACCGTGCTCGTGCAAGTAGGTCCACAACTCGTTCACTTGGCGTCGTGCTTCCTGTAACTGGCCTTGCGCGAGCGCACACCGGGCCAGTCCTGCCAGCGCGTCAACGGCGATGGGACCGATGCCGCTGCTGGTGAGGACCCTTCTCGCTTCTTCAAACCGGCGGGCGGCACTCTGTACATCCCCCGAATCTTCAAGCACAAGCCCGAGGTACCCTAGGCTGGCCGCATAACCGAAGGTATCGCCGACGGCCGTCAATTCAGTCAGTGACCGTTCCAACACCTGGCGTGCGGCTCGGCGATCGCCACTGCGGAAGTAGGCCAGCCCGAGATTCTGCAGATCATACCCGACTCCGCGCCGGTTCCCCGTGGCTTCGGCAAGTTGGAGGGCCTGCTCCAGCGCGGCGCGCCCCATCTTGTACAGCCCCAAGCCGACATAGCTGTATCCCAGATCGCCCAGGCCCCCTGCCTCTTCGTCGCGATTGCCGATGCGGCGCGCGACCTCGACACTCTGGCGGTACAGGGGCACAGCCCGTGCCCAGTCTCCAGATTCGGCAAAGGTGGCCGCCGCTGCAACCAGCGTAAACGTCAAGGTTGGTTCGTCTCCCAGATCGCGTGCGCGGGCGAGCGCCTGTTCTGCGGTCGCTGCCGCGGCATCGAGATCACCGAACCTGACCTGCGTTCGCGATTGCCGCGCCAGGGCTCGTACCTCGATCAATGGAGCGTCCGCTCGCCGAGCCGCCTCCACCGCTTCCTCGGCCGCCTGCAGGCTGGCCCTGTAGTCCCCGATGCTCCAGCCGTACTCGGCCCGGCGACGATGCACTTCCGCGGTCCGGGTTTGATCGTCGTCGATCTGTATCGCCAGGTCCAACAGCGCTTCCAGATCCGCCTTCCATTCCTGAGTCTCCCCCAAAATCCCCAGGATCTCTTCGCGTTTCAGCAGCGCCAACCAGCGACGCTCCTGGTCGATTGGTGGCAGCAGGTCCAGCGCACGAGTGAGGAATTTCTTGGCTTCGGAGACTGCGCCCCGGCCCTTGGCGCGCTCTCCTGCCCGCAGGTACCAGTCGGCGGCGGCGCTCATCTCCCCGGCGCGCTCGACATGCTCGCCGAGCAGACCCGCGAACTCATCGAGCCGTCCTGCTCGCCGCGCCTGTTCCTCCAGCCACCCCGCCGCCGCCTTGTGAAGGGCCGTGCGCTCCCGCCTGAGCACGCTTTCATAGGTCACGTCCCGCAGCAGGGTGTGATGGAAGCTCCACTCGGTTTCACCCTCGAAAGACGATTCGGGTTGCGGGTCGACAAAGCCCCGCGGCTGCAGAGGCCGAAGCATTGCATCTGGCTGCGTGACGCCCAGCGCCTCAAGCCCTCCCGCCCAAAAGTTGCGCCCAAAGATCGCCCCGCGCTGGAGGACCGCCCGTTCCATATCATTCAGGCCACTGAGTCGCGTCAGCAGCAAATGCTGCAGGGTCGCGGGGAGGGGCGATTCCTTCAGCCGAGCGGGGACGAACCGCCACGGCTCCCCGCTCCGGTCGATGATGCCGCGATCGACGAACCAGTTCACCAGCTCTTCGGCGAAGTAGGGGACACCCTCGGAGCGCTCAACAATCAGGCGCATCACCTCATCGGGGACGCCCTCAACGCGCTGCAGCAATTCCGCGGCGAGTTCGCGGCTGGCCTCCTCCGAGAGCGGCTGCAGGTCGATGCGCGTGAAGTGCGGGTAGTCGGTCAAGGCCTTCGGCGGCGTCCACTCCGGCCGCGCCGCGGCGAGGATGAACATGCCGTGGCGCCCTTGCTCGGGCTCGCCCGCAGAGAGAAACACCTCGGTGAGGTACTCCCATGAGGAGGCATCCGCCCACTGCAGGTCCTCCAGCAGCAACTCCACCGGGGACTGCCGCAGGACGGCACTCGTGAGTTCGCGGCTGACGACCAATCCGCGGCCCTTGACCTGGGCGGGATCGTCCCTCATCGCCCCGATGTGCGGACTGTCCGAGAACGGCAGGCCCGCCAGGAGTCCCAGGGCGTGAGCAGGTTCGACCTCATGACTGCCGGCGAGGTCCTGAAAGGCCTGTACCCATTTGGTCTCGGCGTGGGCCAGCGGGGCATCTTCCGCGATCTGAAATCGGTCGAACCAGAGACGGCGGATCAGCGCGAAGGGCTGACCGGCATCCCCAACGAAGGCCCGCGCCTTCAGCAGGCGGATGGTTTCCGACCGAAGCTCGATCCAGTCGCGCGTATCTTCAACGAGACGGCTCTTGCCGACGCCGGCCTCGCCCACAATTTGGATCCACACCGTGCGCCGGTTCTCGAAGGCGTCGAGGTATGCTGCCTTTAGCTGCTGTAGCTCGGCCTCCCGCCCCACGGTCCGCGTCTCGATCCCTGCCACCCCGCGGGCGACGGTGCGGAAGGCTCTGGGTTTGGCGCCCCGTACGAGATAGGTCTGCACCGGTTCCTGCCTGCCCTTGACGGTGAGCGCCGGTTGGGGGGTAACGTCGAAGACGCCGCGCACGTACCGGTAGGTATCGTGTGAGACGAGGACCCCGCTCGGCGGGGCTGCCGCCTGCAGCCGCGCCGCCAGATTCATCGCGTCGCCGGTGGCCGTGAATTCCTTTTTGGCCTCGGACCCCAGTTCGCCCATGACGACCAGGCCGGTGTGAATCCCCACGCGAATCCGGATCGGCCGCGCGCCGTCCAGCGTGGAGACGGCAGATTGCGCCTCGAGGGCTGCGCGAATGGCGTTCTCCGGGTCGTGCTCACTCGAGCCATGAGCGCCAAACAGGGCGAGGAGGCCATCGCCCAGATACTGGACCACCGTCCCCTGATGTTTCTGAACGATCTCGCCGACCATCCCGTGGAGCCGGGCGACGGTGCGGCGCCACTCTTCGGGGTCGAGGCTCTCCGCCAGCCCGGTCGATCCCACGACATCGGTGAAGAGGATGGTGATGAGACGACGCTCCTCGGCGGGTGCGGACACGGCGGGGACTTGGGCTTCGAGAGCGGCGAGCTGTTGGCGGAGCGCGGCCAGGGCCGGTTCGACGACCGACTCACCGAGGGTCGTCCGCTGCGCCTCGAGGACGGCCATCGAGTGACGCAGGGCTTCGAGTTGCGTCTGCAGCGATTCAACCCTCGAGGCGGTCAAGGGTTGGCATGCTCCCACATCTCTACGATGCTCCGGTGCTCGGGAACGTTTTCGAGGAAGGATTTCCGCCACTCAGGATTTGAAATCTTTTCCGCGCGTTCCATCAACTCTCGATAGCCGGACTCGACCGCGGCGCGGGCCTGTTCGCGCTGACCCAGCGCGTCGAAGATGTCCGCGCAGGTCAGATATGCCCACACCGGATGTTCTATCCCCTTGGGGCCGGTTTCAGCCAGGTAGGTCCATAGGTCCGTCGCATGCCGGCGCGCCTCGTCGAGGCGCCCCTGTGCCAGGGCGCAGCGCGCGATCCCGGCCAGGGCGTCCATCGCCCAGGCGTGGCTACTGCGTGCGAAGACGCTCTGCGCCTCCTCAAATCGTCTCGCGGCTCCCGAGAGGTCCCCCGTCTGTTCCAAAACAAGGGCCAGATACTGCAAGGTGGCGGCGCGGCCCCAGGCATCGCCGACGGCGGTCATGTCGTGGAGCGATTCCTCGAGGAGTCGGCGGGCGGCGCGGCCGTCGCCGGTGCGGAAGGAGACCAACCCCAGGTTTTGGAGGTTGAACGCGCGCCCGCGGCGGGCGCCGGTGGCCTCGTCCAGCTGTAACGCACGCTCCAGGTAGATCCGGGCCTGCTTGTACAGACCCAGGATCACCAACCCGTATCCGTAATTGCCAAGACCTCTGGCTTCCCGCTGGCGGTAGCCCAGGCGGTGAGCGAGGTCGATGGACTCACGCTCGAGTTCTTGGGACCGCCCAAGGTCCCCCGATTCGTTGTAATAGATCGCGGCTCGGGACATGGCCAGCGCCAGCGCCGTTTCATCGCCTGCCTCCCGCGCGCGGGCGAGCACCTCCTCCGCCGTCCTCTCTGCTGCCGCCATGTCACCGACCCGTGTCTGCGCCACCACCTTACCGGACAAGGCGCGCACTTCAATCGATGTATTTCCCGCCCGCCGCGCCGCAGCGACCGCCAGCTCCGCGGCTCTCAGGGCCGCCGGATAGTCTCCCATCTGGCCGGCATAGTCGGCCTGACGGACGTAGGCTTCGGCCAACCGGTTCTCATCGTCGAGTTCCTCGGCCAGACTCAGGAGAGTGGCCACATCGGCCCGTTGCTCGTCAGGTTCGCCGAGGATCTCTAAGGCCTCGGTGCGGCCCAGCAGACCCCGCCAGCGCCTTTCCTTGTCAATAGGCGGCAGCAGCTCCAGCGCCCGATCGAAAAATCGCCGCGCTTCTGCGGTGGCGCCTCGCCCCTTGGCGCGGTCACCCGCCTGAAGGTACCAGTCGGCTGCGGCGCTCATCTCGCCCGCGCGCTCGGCGTGCTCGCCGAGGAGGCCGGAAAACTCATCCAGTCGCCCCGCCCGTCTGGCTTGCGCCTCCAGCCATGCTGCGGCTGCTTTGTGCAACGCCGTCCGCTCGCGACGCAGGACACTTTCATAGGTGACGTCACGCAGCAGAGCATGATGGAAACTCCACTCCGTATCGCCCTCGAACGACGATTCCGGTTGCGGCTCAACGAACCCGCGCGGTTGCAAGGGCCGGAGCATTACATCGGGATGCCGGACACCCAAAGCCTCCAACCCGCCGGCCCAGAAATTGCGGCCAAAGACGGCGCCCCGCTGCAGGGCTGCACGCTCCCCGTCGCTGAGAACACTCAGGCGCGTAAGCAAGAGATGCTGGAGCGTTGCCGGCAGAGGCGACTCCTTGAGGCGAGCGGGGACGAAGCGCCAGGGTTCGCGGCTCTGGTCGATGATGCCGCGGTCGAAGAACCAGTTCACCATTTCTTCGGCGTAGTACGGCATGCCCTCTGAGCGCTCGACGACCAGCTCCACGACATCGTCGGGGACGGCCTCCACGCGCTGCACGAGTTCGAGGATCAGTTCGCGAGTGGCCTCGTCCGAAAGGGGGGCCAATTCGATCGGATGGTAGGTGGATCGATCTGTCAACGCCTTGGGCGGATTCCACTCCGGCCTGGCGGCTGCACAGATGAACATTCCTTGAAGGCCTTCAACCGGCTCGCTGCTTTCCAGCATGACTTCGGTGAGATACTCCCAAGAAGACTCGTCCGCCCACTGCAGATCTTCCAGGAGAATCTCGACCGGGCTCTGCTCCCGGATCTTCTTGAGGAATTCGCGGCTTACGACGAACGCCCGTCCCTTCACCTGAACCGGATCGTCACGCATCGCGCTGATGTACGGGCTCTCGTCGAAGGGAAGGCCCACCAGGAGCCCCAGCGCGTGCGCTGGCTCGACGTCATCGATTCCGGCCAGTTCCTGGAATCCGCGGACCCATTTGGCCTCTGCCTGGCGCAGGGGCGCGTCTTCGGCGATCTGGAAGCGATCGAACCACATGCGGCGGATCAATGCGAACGGCTGGCGCGCGTCACCGACATACGCACGGGCCTTGTGCAGCCGCACGACCTCCGGCCGTAACTCGATCCAGTCCCGGATATCATCGAGCAGGCGGCTCTTGCCGATCCCGGCCTCTCCGACGAGCTGCGCCCAGACCACCCGCCCTTGCTCGAAGGCTTCCAGGTACGCCGTCTGCAGCTGTGTCAGCTCCGCTTCACGTCCCACAGTGCGCGTCTGGATGCCGGCCACCCCTCGGGTGACAGTGCGGAAAGGCCGCGGCTTGGCCGCGCGCACGAGATAGGTCTGCACCGGCTCCTGTTTCCCCTTCAACGTGAGCGGCGGTTGCGGTGTGACATTGAAGACGCCGCGGACGTAGCGGTAGGTGTCATTGGAGATCAAGATCCCGGCGGATGGAGCCGCGGACTGCAACCGTGCCGCGAGGTTCATCGCATCGCCGGTCGCCGTGAATTCCCGCTTGGCGTCCGATCCCAGCGCGCCGACCACCACCAGTCCTGTGTGGATGCCGACCCTGACCTGGATCGGATGCGCCCCGTCCATCGTCGGGATGGCGGCCTGCACGGCAAGGGCGGCGCGGATGGCGTTCTCGGGGTCGTGCTCGCTGGCGTGGTGCGCTCCGAAGAGAGCCAGCAGCCCATCGCCCAGATACTGAGCGACGTTCCCCTGATGCTGCTGAACAATCAAGCCGACCGTCGAGTGCAGGCGGGCGACGGTCTGCCGCCATTCTTCCGGGTCTTGCTGCTCGGCCAGGGCGGTGGATCCGACGACATCGATGAAGAAGATCGTGATCAGGCGACGTTCTTCGGCCGGTCTGACCACCAGGGGAGTTTGGGTCTCAAGCGCAGTGAGACGCTGACGCAGCCCGTCGATCGCGGGTTCCACGACGGCATCGCCCAGGGTCGCGCGCTGCGCTTCCAGGACGGCGATGGAGTGACGCAGGGCTTCGAGTTGGGCATGCAGCGACTCAACCATCTGAGCCGTCAAACGTTGGCCTGCTCCCACATCTCTACGATGGTCCGGTTTTCGGGGACGTTCTCGAGGAACGACTTGCGCCACTCAGCGTTGGAGATCCTTTCCGCCCTCGCGCTCAACTCCCGATAACCGGCCTCGAGGGCCGTGCGGGCGCCTTCGCTTTGCCCCAATGCATCGAGGATATCTACGCATGTCAGGTACGCCAACGTCGCCTGTTCCAATCCTTTGGGGCCGTTCTCGGACAGGTAGCTCCACAATTCAGTGACAAACCGGCGTGCCTCCTCGAGGCGGCCTTGCGAGAGCGCACATCTGGCGAGACCTGCGACCGCGTCCATCGCAAATGCGATACTGCCCCGTTCCGTGAAGACGTTCTTTGCTTCATCAAAACGCCGTGCCGCACCAGAAGAGTCTCCGGTGTGTTCCATCACGAGCGCGAGGTATTGGAAACTCGCCGCGCGTCCAAACGCATCACCCACCGCAGTGAAATCTTGCAGCGACTGCTCCAGGACTCGCCGCGCCGCACGGGTGTCGCCACTGCGAAAGTACACGAGCCCGAGATTCTGCAGATCGTAGGCGCGGCCGCGACGATTTCCCACAGCTTCGTCTAGCTGGAGGGCTCTTTCCAGGGTGGCGCGAGCCTGCTTGTACATGCCGAGGATGGCAAACCCGTAGCCCAGGTTCCCGAGGCCCCTGGCCTCCCGCTCCCGATTGCCGAGCCTGTGCGCGAGTTCCACGGTCTGACTGACGAGTTCCTGTCCTCGCCCATAGTCTCCGGAGTCCCCATAGAAGAGCGCCGCTCGACCCATGGCGAATACGAGTGCCGCCTCATCTCCTACAGCATGCGCTCGGGCGAGCGCCTCTTCGGTCGTCTGCTCTGCGCCACTCATGTCTCCGCTACGGGTTTGGGCACCCAGCTTCACGGCGAGGGCGCGGACTTCCATGACGGGGTTGGCCGCCCGCCGTGCGGCCGCGACAGCCTGCTCGGCGGCGCGCAGGCTCGCGCGAAAGTCTGCCATCGCGCTCGCGTACACCGCTTGCCGGAAGTAGGCTTCGGCCAACCGGTTATCGTCGTTGAGCTCTTCAGCCAGGCTGAGCAGAGCGGCCACGTCGGCGCGTTCCTCATCGGGTTCGCCAAGGATCCCCAAGGCCTCCGCACGTCCCGTCAGAGCCCGCCAGCGCCGTTCCTTGTCAATGGGGGGCAAGAGTTCCAAGGCCCTGTCGAAGAATTTCCTCGCCTCCGCACTCGCGCCCCGACCCTTCGCCCGTTCCCCCGCCTGCAGGTACCAGTCCGCAGCCCCGCTCATCTCTCCAGCACGCTCGGCGTGCTCGCCGAGGAGACCGGCGAACTCATCCAGACGGCCGGCGCGCCGGGCCTGTTCCTCCAGCCAGCCCGCCGCGGCCTTGTGCAGCGCCGTCCGCTCGCGCCGCAGCACGCTCTCGTAGGTGACGTCGCGCAGCAGGGTGTGATGGAAACTCCACTCCGTATCTCCCTCGAACGATGACTCGGGCTGCGGGTCGACGAACCCGCGCGGTTGCAAGGGCCGGAGCATCGCATCGGGGTGCGGGACCCCTAGGGCCTCGAGCCCGCCCGCCCAGAAGTTGCGGCCGAAGACGGCGCCCCGCTGCAACACGGCGCGTTCTGGATCACTGAGGACGCTCAGACGCGTCAGCAGTAGGTGCTGCAAGGTCGCTGGCAGAGGGGACTCCTTCAGGCGCGCGGGGACGAAGCGCCATGGCTCATGGCTCTGATCGATGATGCCGCGATCGAAGAACCAGTTCACCATCTCTTCAGCATAGTACGGCATCCCCTCTGACCGCTCGACGACCAGCCGCACCACGTCCTCCGGTACATCCTCGACACGCTGCACCAGTTCGAGGGCGAGTTCGCGTGTCGCCTCATCCGAAAGCGGTCGCAATTCAATAGGACGGTATGTCGATCGTTCGGTCAGTGTCTTGGGTGGAGTCCACTCTGGGCGCGCCGCCGCACAGATGAACATTCCCTGAAGGCCTTCCCGCGGCTCGGCGCTCTCAAGCAGCACCTCCGTGAGGTACTCCCACGAGGACTCATCGGCCCACTGCAGATCTTCCAGCAAGATTTCGATCGGGCCTCGCTGACGGATGTTGGCGAGGAACTCGCGGCTGACGACGAACGCCCGGCCTTTCACCTGAACCGGATCATCGCGCATCGCCCCGATGTACGGGCTCCCCTCGAAGGGAAGGCCCACGAGCAGGCCCAGGGCGTGCGCCGGCTCGACATCATCCACTCCCGCCAGTTCCTGAAATGCTCGCACCCATCTGGCCTCAGCCTGGAGCAGCGGTGCGTCCTCCGCGATCTGAAACCGATCAAACCATAGCCGGCGGATCAGTGCGAACGGCTGCCGCGCGTCGCCGACGTAGGCCCGGGCCCTATACAGCCAGATGGCTTCCGGCCGCAGCTCGATCCAGTCGCGAATGTCGTCGAGCAGACGGCTCTTGCCGATTCCCGCCTCGCCGACCAGTTGCGTCCAGACCACCCGCCGTTGTTCGAAGGCTTCCAGGTAGGCCATCTGTAACTGTGATAGTTCCGCCTCCCGTCCGACCGTGCGCGTCTGGACGCCGGCCACACCGCGGGTGACAGTGCGGAAGGGCCTCGGCTTGGCCGTGCGGACGAGGTAGGTCTGCACGGGCTCCTGTTTCCCTTTCAGCGTGAGCGCCGGTTGCGGGGTGACGTTGAAGACCCCGCGGACATAGCGATAGGTGTCATGGGAGATCAAGATGCCGCCGGGGGGAGCGGCGGATTGAACTCGTGCGGCGAGGTTCATCGCATCGCCCGTCGCCGTGAACTCTTTCTTGGCTTCTGACCCCAGTTCGCCTACCACCACGAGTCCGGTGTGAATGCCCACCCTGATCTGGATGGGGTGGGCTCCATCCATGGCTGAGACGGCGGTCTGAACGGCGAGGGCGGCGCGGATAGCGTTCTCAGTGTCGTGTTCGCTTGCCGTCTGTGCCCCGAAGAGTGCCAGCAGCCCATCACCAAGGTACTGCGCCACCCTGCCCTGGTGCTGTTGAACGATCATGCCGACGGTCGAGTGCAGACGGGCCACCGTCTGACGCCACTCCTCCGGATCCTGCTTCTCCGCCATGGCCGTTGAACCGACGATGTCGGTGAAGAAGATCGTGATGAGGCGGCGTTCCTCCGCGGGGCCGGCCGCGGTGGGGGTGGCGGTTCCCAGCGCAGCGAGACGCTGGCGCAGTCCATCCAGAGCCGCATCCACCGCGGCATCGCCGAGGGTGGTCCGCTGCGCCTCCAGCGCGGCCATGGCCTGCCGCAGCTGATCGACTTGAATGTGTGCCGGGTCAGTCAGTTTGGTGTCCAATTCTGATCGTCACGTGTATTCGCGCGCGACCGCCGACGCGCCTTCTGAGCTCACTTGTGCACCGCCGGAGGGTCTCCCTCCCCCGCCGCCGAAGCGCCCAGACGGGAGGCTCTCGTGCTTACCGTCCTGTTCGTCTGAATCGGGAACTCCGCCCGCTCTCAGATCGCGGAGGCGCTCTTCAATGCCGCGCCGCCGCCCGGGTGGCGGGCACGCTCCGCGGGCACGGAGCCCAAATCGCAGGTGCGACCCGAGGCGATCGCCGTGATGGCCGAGGACGGCATCGACATCTCCGACCGCCGACCCACGGCCCTCCAGTACGCGCTGGGACCGGACGTCGCCCTGGTCGTGGGCCTCTGCGCGGAAGAGGCATGCCCCGTCGTCCCCGGCGCGCGTTCCGTCCACTGGCCGCTCCCTGACCCCCCACAGGGGGATCTCGAGGCCCACCGCCGCATCCGGGAGGAGCTGCGGGGCCGGATCGACGGCCTGCGGGCAGAGCTGGAAAGGGGAGGCTGAGCCTCCTGTATAGCCGCTCTGCCTTCCTCTACGACGCCCTCTATGCGGGGAAGGACTATGCCGGTGAGGCCCGCAAGCTGTCGGCGGTGATCCGGCGGCACAAGCGGTCTGCGGGCAGGACGCTGCTCGACGTGGCCTGTGGGACCGGCGGCCATCTGGCATTCTTGAAACGCGACTATGTGGTCGAAGGGCTCGACCGCGAGCCCAGACTGCTGGCAATCGCCCGCCGCAAACTCCCCGGCGTGCGCTTCCACCGGGGCGACATGGCGCGGTTCAGCCTCGGGCGGCGTTTCGACGTGGTGACCTGCTTGTTCAGCGCGATCGGCTACATGGCGACGCGCGGGCGGCTCCGCCGGGCCATGGCGAACATGGCCAGACATCTCCTCCCCGGCGGCGTGTTGATCATCGAACCCTGGTTGACGCCGGGTGCGTTCCAGGCGGGCTACACGATGGGGCAATTCGTCGAGCAGCCGGGCGTGGTGATCGCCCGGTTCAGCGCCAGCCGGCGGGGCGGCGGTCAATCGGTCGTCCAGTTTCACTACCTGGTGGCGGGCCGCGGCCGCATCACCCACTTTACCGAGCGACACCGGCTTGGGCTCTTTACGTTTCCGCAGTACGGGGCGGCGCTGCGGAGCGCCGGCTTGACCGTGACGGTGGACCGCATAGGACTTATCGGGCGGGGGCTGCTCATCGGCGTGGCCCCTATAGAGAGAGAATCGGCGGGATGAAGGACCGGTACGCCGACTACGATCCTTTTGCTTGGTTCTACAATCGCTACTGGGGCAGTACGTTCGCCGACCGCTTCCTCGCCGTGATCGAACAGCTGCTGCTCTCTCACCTGCCGCAAGGGGCCCGCGTCCTCGATCTCTGTTGTGGCACCGGGCAGCTGGCTCGGGTCCTGGCCGACCAGGGGTTCCGAGTGACCGGGCTTGACGCATCCGAGGCGATGCTGGCCATTGCCCGAGAGAACGCCCCGGAGGTCGAGTTCATCCTGGGAGACGCCAGTCGGTTCATGCTGCCGGCCTCCTTCCACGGCGTCCTCTCGACCTTCGACAGTTTGAACCATCTCCTCACGCCCGAGGAGCTGACGGCGGCCTTCCACAACGTCTACGCCGCCCTGCTCGACGGCGGCCGCTTCCTCTTCGACCTCAACATGGAAGCGGGGTACCGGGCGCGGTGGCGAGGGTCCGCCGCCATGGTGGAAGAGGACAACGTCTGCGCCGTGCGGGCGGCCTTCGATCCGGAGCGCAAGATCGGACGCAACGAGATCACGATGTTTCGGCTTGAGGGCGAGCGCTGGCGGCGCTGGGACGTCACCCTGACGCAACGCTGCTACACCGGAGAGGAGGTGCGCGGCGCGCTCGTGCAGGCGGGGTTCGGCGAGATCGCCGAGCGCGAGGCGGAACGCGACCTGGGCGTGACCGGGAATGTCGGCCGGAGCTTCTTCCTCGCTCGCAAGCCGTCCCGGCACTAAACCATCCAGCCGGCGCCCTGAAGAGATCACTGTGCCTCTTGTGCACATGGGGGCGATGGTATAATACTTACGTTCTGCGGCCCCGCTGAGGGGCCGCGTCTGCGTCAGGGGACGAGTCGGCGGAGGGATCGGACATGGAGCGAGTCCATCTAGCGGCCACCGTGCGGAACGGGCTGGGCAAGTCCGGCGCCCGGCAGCTGCGACGAAGCGGGCAGGTGCCGGCCGTGGTCTACGGCAAGGGACGGGAGTCGCAGCCCCTTGCGGTCGAGGGCAAGGCGTTGTCTGCGACGCTGCACACGCACGCCGGCCTCAACGTCCTGATCGACCTGGGGATTCAGGGCGACGCGGCCGAGGACAGGCAGCTGGTGATGGTCAAAGACGTGCAGCGGGACGTCCTCAGCCATGGCATTCTGCACGTCGATTTTCACGTCATCTCCCTCGAAGAGACCCTGGAGACGCACGTCCCCGTGCTCCTGGTGGGGACGCCAAAAGGCGTCGTCGACGGCGGGGTCCTCGAGCAGCATCTGCGGGAGGTCCTAGTCGAGTGCCTCCCCACCCAGATTCCCGAACACTTCGAGCTCGACGTGACGGGGCTGACCATCGGGCACGCCGTGCACGCGGGCGAGTTGACCATTCCCGAGGGAGTGACGCTGCTGACGCCGACCGAGGAGGTCGTGGCGACTGTGCAGCAGCCGCGCGTGGAAGAGGCCCCGGCGGCTCCGGCGGCCGCGGAGGCGGTGCCCGCGGAGGGTGAGGCGGTGGAAGGTGAGGCGGCGGAACGGCCCGCACCGGGCGCCGCGCCGGCGAAGGAGCCGGAAGCCGAAGAAAAGTAAGGCGATCCAGTCAGAGGGCTTCGGGCGGACGGGGGTGCCATGGGCGCCCCCGTTCTGCTTGAGGTGCCGGCCGCATCGACGGAGAAGTCTTCTGCCGCGAGCGTCGCCGACGGATGAAACTGACTGTAGGATTGGGTAACCCCGGCCGCCGCTATCAGGGCACGCGGCACAACGTCGGAGCGCGCGTCATCGAGACGCTGGCCCGCCGGCACGGTGTCGCCCTGCGCGAGGAGGGCTGGGCGGAGGCGGGGGCGCTGCGCCTCAACGGGCGCCGTGCGCTCCTCGCCCGTCCCCACACCTATGTCAACGTGAGCGGCGCCGCCGTCGCCGATCTCCGCCGCCGTCACCGTGTGGCGTTGGAGAACCTGCTCGTCGTCTACGACGATCTGGACCTGCCGGTCGGTCAGGTGCGGGTGCGTGCGCAGGGCGGCCACGGCGGCCACAACGGGATGCGCTCCATCATCGAAACGCTGGGGGAGCGGGCGTTTCCCCGCCTGCGCATCGGCATCGGCCGCCCGCCGGCAGGCGTCGATCCGGCCGAGTACGTGCTCAGCCGGTTTTCGCCGGCGGAGGTTCCCGCGGTCGAGGCCGCGGTGGAACGGGGGGCCGACGCGGTTGAACTCTTCATCCGCCGGGGGATCGAGGCGGCGATGAACGCCTTCAACCTGCACCCGGCCCGTTCTTCACACAACCTTCACGAGGGACCGTATAATGCGTGACATGAGAGAGCTGCGCAGGCGCCCTGATCTCGGCGACCGCGTGCCGCCCGGCCAGTACGTGACGGAGAAGTGGCCGGTCCTTCACTACGGCAGCATCCCGCGCTTCGACCAGCGCACCTGGGAGTTTCAGATCTATGGCCTGGTGGAGACCCCCGTCGTCCTCCCCTACGACCAGTTCATGGCCCTGCCCAAGACTACGCTGAAGTGCGACATCCACTGCGTCACCGCGTGGAGCAAGCTGGACGTGGTCTTCGAAGGCGTCCCCGTGAAGCCGCTGCTGGAGCGGGCCGGGGTCAAGCCGGAGGCGAAGTTCGTCATGGTACACGCGGAGCAGGGCTACGAGACCAACCTGCCCCTCGAGTACCTGCTCGCCGACGACGCCCTGCTCGCCCACCGGGCGAACGGCGAGGACCTCGCGCCCGAGCACGGCTGGCCGCTGCGGCTGGTCGTGCCCCGCCTCTACTTCTGGAAGAGCGCGAAGTGGGTGCGTGGCTTCGAACTGCTGGAGCGCGACCGAAGCGGCTTCTGGGAGCGCAATGGCTACCACAACCACGCCGATCCCTGGAAAGAGGAACGCTATTCCTCGCCGTGGGAGTGACGGGGCCCTCTAGATCGACCGCTTGAACGTCACCCGCGCCGGCAGCCGGCGATACCCGAGCCTGTCGTTGAGGGTCAGGATCGCGGTGTTCACCGTGTCGTTGGTGGTGCGCATCGCGGCGATCCCTCGGTCTTGGACATACGCGACGGAGGCCAGCTTGAGCGCCTTGCCGACACCTCGCCCCCGGTAATCGCGCTCGACGCCCGTGAGGAACGTATAGGCGGGCCGCCCCTCTGGAAGAAAGACCCCGGTGAAGCCGACCCACCGTTCCCCATCCACGGCGATGAATAGCCCCTCGGCGGAGAAGCCCGGCGCATGGAAGTACTTGACCATGTCCTCCAGGGTGAACCGGGGCCGGCCGTCGGGATAGGGGATGTCTTCGGACACGCGTTCCGTGAGATCGAACAGCCGCCGCCGGTTGGCCTCTGAGTCCCCCGCCTCGGCGAAGGTGATCAGCCGCAGGCCCCCCTCGGCCAGTCGTTCCCGCCACGCGCCGAAGGGCGTCCAATCGAAGGCCGCCAGGTCCAGTTCCGACTCAAACCGCCGGTAGGCTTCCCCATACCCGAGTCGTTCCAGGAAGACCCGCGAGGCGTCGTCACCTTCCCAGGCGGACGCGACCAGCTCGCTCCCCCCGTGTTCCTGTGCAAAGAGCCGCTGCCGCGCCTCCAGCGCAGTACCGATGCCCCCGCGACGTTGATCGGGATGCACCCTAATCGTCAGCCGGAAGCGGTTCATCGGGAGAAGGGTGGAGTTGCCGCAGGTGGAGACCGCGACGAGACGGTCCTGGCGGGTCGCCAGGAGCCGGCTGAAGGCTTCCTCCGGCTTTCGGAGCGATTCGTTGAAGGAAAATTCCTCCAGCGTGATCCGCTCTTCCGGGGGGTCGACGTGGTTGATCAGCTCGACGATCGCGGGAGTGTCGTCGTCGCGCGAGGCGCGGATTCGCACCATCCTATGATACGGTCACTCCGCTCCCGTGGGCCCCGAGACGAAGGCCTCGTAGATGGCGCGGGAGACGCGCGCCAGCGTCACCTTCGCTTCGTTGTCGGCCCAGTAGCGGTTGTCGGCGCAGTCGCGGCTCATCAGGGCGATCACATACGGCGCGCGGCCCGGCGGGAAGACGATCCCGACGTCGTTGCGCACGCCGCGCACCGAGCCGCTCTTGGTGGCGACGGCCAGTTGTCCTTCCGGATCCTCGTCCACCTTGCTGATGTCGTAGGGCAGGTAGCGGCCGATGATGTCGGTGTAGTGCTGGCGCTTCATGATCTCGATCATCGTCTCTGAGGCGGCCGGGCTGACCACCTCGCGGCGGGCCAGGCGCGTCAGCAGATCGCAGAAGGCGCGGGGAGTGCCCTCGGCCAGCGGCGTCTCGACGTCGAAGGCGATCGGCCGGTGAAGGGCCAGCTGGGAGAAGCCCATCCGGCCCATCGTCTCGTTCACCGCCGCGGGGCCGCCCACCGTCTCGATCAGGATGTTTGTGGCACTGTTGTCGCTGACGATGATCATCAGCACGACGGCGTCGCGCACGGTCAGCGACAATCCCGGGGTGAGGTCCCTGAGGATCCCCGAGCCTTCGACCTTCTGGTCCGGTTGGTAGACGAGCGGCGCCGTCAGATCGAGGGTCCCCGCCTCGACCTGGCGGAAGACCTCTACCATGATGGGGACTTTGATGCAGGAGGCGGCGGGATAGATCGCCTCGGCGTTGCGCGCGATTTCGCGCCCAGAGCTCAGGTCCCGCGCCGCGACGCCGAAGACCCCGCTGAACCGGCGCTGCAGCGCGGCGAGTGTGTGCTGAAGACCCATTCCTCGCGCCCCTCCCGGCGCTACCTTCGCCTTCTGGCGGGCGGCGTCCCTTCCCTAAGCGAGCCGCCTCCCTTCCCTTAGGGAGGCCGCGTGCCTTCCCGCAGGGTCGCCTCACTCCGTACAATGGAAACCGCCGTGGCCGACGAGATCGAAGCCCAGGTGGTTGCTGTCCAGACGGCGGCGCCCCCACGCCCGGGCGCGTTTGCCCCGCTGCGCCACCGCAACTACCGTCTCCTCTGGAGTGGACTCATCGTCTCCAATACCGGCGGGTGGATGCAGTTCACCGCCTTGGGATACCTGATGGACCAGTTGACACGAGCGCCGGTCTACCTGGGTCTGCTCGGCGTCACCCAGGCGGTGCCGCGGCTGCTCTTTGCTTTCCTGGGCGGCGTCCTGGCCGACCGGATGGATCGGCGCCGGGTGCTCCTGGCCACAAACATCATCTCCATGGCCTCGGCGCTCGCCCTGGCCATCCTGACCGCCCTCCGGCTGATCCAGGTGTGGCATCTGCTGGTCATCGCCGGCTTCAACTCGCTAATCCACTCCTTCGACATGCCGGCGCGGCAGTCGTGGACGCCCAGCCTTGTCGAGGACCGGGAGCTCCTGCAGGCCGTCAGTCTCAATTCCATGGCGTTCAACGGCGCGGGCATCTTCGGCCCTGCCTTCGCCGGCGTCCTGATCAGCCTGGCCGGCACCGCCGCTGCCTTCTTCGTGAACGCGGCCACCTACGTGGCGGTGATTGCGGCGCTGCTGGCGATGCGGATGCCGGCCTACGCGGCGGAGGGCCGCCTGTCGCTGAGGCAGGACATCCGGGAAGGTCTGGCGATCGTGTCCCGGCACCGATCGGTGCTGATGCTGCTGCTGATCGTGGCCGCGCTCAGCTTCTTCGGCCGTCCCTACATCCGTCTCATGCCGGCGGTGGCGCGCGAGGTGCTGCGGATCGGCCCTGAGGGCCTGGGCGTCCTGCAGGCCGCTCCAGGGGTGGGGACGGTCCTGACCGTCTTCGTGATTGGCT
This sequence comes from bacterium, assembly GCA_036004665.1. GTDB lineage: Bacteria > Sysuimicrobiota > Sysuimicrobiia > Sysuimicrobiales > Humicultoraceae > JACQGZ01. The sequence continues at coordinate 17,422 of DASYRG010000042.1, forward strand.
GGACCTCAACCCGGATGTACTCCGGCACGATGCTCCTGGGCGCGGCCTTCACCATGGGCGTGATGGTGACGCTCTTCGGACTCTCGAGCTCCTTTCCGCTCTCGGTGGCCCTCCTCGTCGCGGTCGGGCTGGGTCAGTCGGTGGCGATGGCCACCGCGTCGACGTTGCTGCAGACCACGGTCCCCGCGGGCGCGAGGGGCAGGGCGATGGGCCTGTTCGGGACGGTGGCGTTCGGGATGATGGCGCTGGGCACGCTCCCCGCCGGGGCGATCGCCGACCTGTTCGGATTGTCATGGGGCCTCGCCGGGGGCGGCGTCGTGCTCATGGTGCTCATCGCGGGCGTGGCGTTCTTCGCGCCTTGGATCCGCCGGCTCTAGCCCTCCAGCAGCGCCTTCATCGGCGTCCAGTAGCTGTCCCACCAGCCCTGCCTGATGTCCGCGTAGGCGGCCGCGGGCACGCCCGACTGCCTGAAGGACAGGCGCGTCCCACCCCGAAAGCGGCGCAGGGTGAAGGTCGCCCGGGAGTAATGATCCTTGGGCCATCCGGAGGTTTGACACCACCAAGCCTGGACGATCTTGCGATCGGGGACAAGCACCAGGTTGGTCCCTGCCGCCCATCCCCCAAAGGCGGAGAAGCGGCCGCCGACTTTGCGGCTGATGCGTGCGGGGCCGCCGGTGAAGCGGCCGTGCGTGCGCGAATCCATGAGTGCCTCGTAGACTTCGTGTGGCGTGGCCTTGAACACGACCGATTGCCGGAGGGTGCGGGTCTTCATCGCTACACTGTCCCGCGGTGAACGCGTATCCGTCGGCGGTACTATGGTCTGTCCCGCCCGCTGCCGAACTATACTATGGGCTGTCCCCCCCAGAAAGGACAGAGGACAGTGTCTTTGCCGGTGAAGTCTTTCGATCCTAACTGCATCTTTTGCCGCATCGTTGCGGGCGAGGTACCAGCCAGTGTTGTCTACCGCGGAGATGACGTGATGGCCTTCATGGACATCCGGCCAGTGAACCCTGGACATCTGTTGGTGATCTCCACGGCCCACGCCGCGGGGCTGGCCAACCTACCGGAGAGAGTCGGGCAGCGGATGTGGGTCGTGGCCCAGCGGCTCGCGGCGGCGCAACGTCTGTCGGGCGTCCGGTGCGAGGGCGTCAACCTGTTTGTGGCGGACGGGGAGGCGGCGGGGCAGGATGTCTTTCACGTGCACATTCACGTGTTGCCCCGTTTCCCCGGCGACGGCCTCCGCCTGACCGGCCTTGCCTATGATCAGCGTCCCGCGCCTCCCTCCCGCGCAGAATTGGACGAGACTGCGGGGGCGATCAGGCGAGGCCTCGAGAGTCCCTGAGGAAGCTACTGCGCCACCCGTCCGAACGCCAGGGTGGCATTGATCCCCCCGAAGCCGAAGGAGTTGCTGAGGATATAGTCCACGGGGGCGTGCCGCCCCTCGTGGGGGATGTAGTCGAGGTCGCATTGCGGGTCAGGCTGCACGAGGTTCAGCGTCGGCGGCAGGTACTCGTGCCGCAGGGCCAGCATGCACAGCGCGGCCTCGATCGCGCCGCTGGCGCCGAGGGAATGGCCGTGCATCGGTTTGGTGCCGCTGACCGGGATCGTGTAGGCGGCTTCCCCCAGGGCCAGCTTGATGGCGGTGGTCTCGATGGAGTCGTTGAGCGGTGTCGAGGTGGCATGGGCGTTCACGTATCCGACCTGCTCGGGGAGGAGGCCGGCATCCTCCATGGCCAGCCGCATCGCGCGGGCGGCCTGCCGTCCGGAGGGGAGCGGGGCGGTCATGTGGTGCGCATCGTTGGTAGACCCGTATCCGAGGATCTCTCCGTAGATCGGAGCGTCGCGCCGCACCGCGTGGCTGTATTCCTCCAGAACGAGAATCGCCGCGCCTTCGGCCATGACGAAGCCGTCGCGTCCCGCGTCGAAAGGACGGCAGGAGGCTTCGGGCGCGTCGTTGCGCGTGGACATCGCCCGGATGAGATCGAAGGCGCCGAAGATCAGCGGCGCCAGCGGGCACTCTACTCCTCCGGCCAGGAAGAGGTCGGTCTCGCCCTCGCGGATGAAGCGGAACGCCTCGCCGAGGGCGATGGCCGCGGAAGTGCAGGAGTCGGAATTGGCGCTGGTGGGGCCGGTGATGCCGAACTCGATGGCCACGTTGCAAGAGGCCGACCCGGAGAAGACGGCGAGTGCCAGCGTCGGTTTGATCCGCCGGATCCCTTCGCGCAGGTAGATCTCGTGCTGTTCTTCCGCGAAGGCGCCGCCGCCGAGGGCCGCCCCGATGAAGACGCCGGCGCGGTCGCGGTCCTCGTCTTCGAAATGCAGGCCGGCGTCCTGCACCGCCTGCCGCGCCGCCGCGACGCCGAACTGGGCGAAGCGGTCCAGCCGGCGCGCGCGTTTGGCGTCCATGGAGGCGAGGGGATCGAAGTCGGGCACCTCTCCGGCGATGCGGCTGGAGAAGCGCCCGGCATCGAAACGGGTGATCGAGCGAATCCCCGAGCGGCCCGATGTCATCCCTTCCAGCAGGCCGACGCTCCCCTGGCCCATTGGGGTGACTGCGCCGATCCCCGTGACGACGACCCGCTTCCGCTCCCTCATGGTGCGCCTCCCGATTCCGCCAGCAGCTTGAACCGCCGCAGCGTGCGTGCGGCTACGTGCGCGATGAAGAACCGCCCCACCACCCATCCGGCCATCGCTCCCAGCGGGGACGGCCAGCGCAGATCGTGTCTGATCCCTACGCGCACATCGGCCGGCCCCGGCTCGAAGAACCACTCCACGCTCATGCCCCGCGTCGGGCCGGCGATGTGGGTGAAGAGAATGCGCCGCTCCTCCGGCCGCACCTCCTGCACCGCCCGCCAGCGCAGGGGGATGCGGCCGCGCCGCGCCGCCATCTCCGCGGTGGTGCGGCGGCCAGCGCGCTCGAGGATGCGCACCCAGCGGTAGTGGGGCAGCCAGGCGGCCCACCGTTCAACGTCGGCGGCGAGGGCGAAGATCCGCTCCCAGGGCGCGGCGACGGTGACTACGCTCTCCAGATGCATGCCAGCGCCAGCCGTGAGAGGTAGGCGGGCGTGAGGGCGCCGCGCACGGGGTCGGCGTTGCCGATAATCCCAAGGAAGCGCGAGGCCACCACCGGATGCGATCCCCAGGCGCGCGCCAGCGGCTCGATCAGCGGGCTGCGCAGCGCCACCCAGTCGATCAGGCGCAGGAACCGCCGGAGCCCGCCGCAGCGTCGGCGGTGCCAGCGCGCGTAGTCCGCCAGCGCGGGCGCGCCGGCATTCCCCGCGGTGAGCGCGCGGTCGATCACCTCCGCGGCCACCGCTGCGCCCGTCAACGCCATGCTCACCCCCTGGCCAGTCAGGGGGTCGGTGTGAGCTGCCGCGTCCCCGACCAGCACCACGCCGTCGGCCACCACCGGACGGTGCGAGGGAGCGAGTGGGCCGATGGCGCGCAGCTGCGTGATCGTCCCCGCCTCGACGCGGTTGCGGAGAGCGGGAAAGGGCGCTAGCAGTTCACGGGCTGCGCGGTCGAGGAGAGTCCGGGCGATGAGGTCGCGGCTCCGGGAAATCGCGCGCTTCGCGCCGACCATCGTAACGTTTGCCTCCCCGCCGGGAAACGCGGAGACGCCGCAGTAGGCGCCCCGGGCCAGGTGCATCTCGGCGTATCCCTCCCACATCGCCAGCCCGCGCACGCGAAGTCCAACGGCATAGCGGCCTCGCCTCGTGGGTGAGCGGCTCAGTCCGGCGGCCCGCGCCACCAGCGAGCGCGCTCCGTCGGCCCCGACCAGAATCCGTGCCGCAATCTCGCCGTCATCCGTCCGAATACGCCAGCGGCCCCCCCGCCGGTGGGCCCCGCGCACGGCCCGTCCCGTCTCGACGGCTGCCCCGGCGCGGCGAGCCGCCCGGAGAAGGCAATCGTCCAACACGGCACGGGAGAGTGACAGTCCGACCCCGCCGGGAAACGGCGCGAACACCTCTCGGCCCGCGGGGGAGACGATCCTCATCCCGGTCAGGATCCGGGCATGCGGCCGTAACTCCGTCAGCACGCCCAGCGGTTCCAGCGCGACAACGCCGTAGGGGTGGATGAAGTCACCGCACAGCTTTTCGCGAGGAAAGAGGGATCGCTCCAGCACGAGCACCTCCCGGCCGCGGCCGGCCAGCGCCGCCGCCGCGGCCGCCCCCGCCGGTCCTCCCCCCACCACCAACACCTCGACGCTCCGCGCCACGTCGCTATGCTCGCTTGACCATGGCCAGCCGGAAGAGCGGGGCGGGCATGATCGTCACGCCGGCAATCCCCGTCTCGGCCAGCAGCGCGCGGGCTTCCGCGGGCGTGTACGCGCGCAGGACCGAGCGCGGACCGTCCGCGCGGGTGAGGGGGCTGCGCAGCAGCAGCACAGCGAGGGCGCGGGCGCCCAGGTACGCCCCCCAGGTGCGCACGAGGTCGGTGACCAGAAATCCTCGCCGGCCGATTCGGTCGAGCTCGCGCAGGGCGTCGATCGCCTTGCTTCGCCTGAGATGGTGCAGCCCCGAGGTGAAGAGAGCCACGTCCACGCTGCGGTCCTCGAGCGGCAGGGCCCCCGCGTCGCCCTGAACCACCTGGATCTCCGGAAAGGCGGCGGAGCGGTCGCGCGCGATCAGGGTTGTCATAGGATGGTTGTCGATCGCGATCGCGCGGACGACAATCCCGTTGAGGCGCCCCCAGGCGGCAAAGGCGCGGGGGAGGTCCGCCCCGCCGGTGGCCACGTCGGCGACCGTGAGGGCGCGGTCCCCAGGGCGCAGGAACCGGCGGAGATGGCCCCAGACCAGCCGCCGCACACCGAGGAGACGGTTCAGCCGCTCGAGTTCGGTGAGGCAGACCTCCATGACGGGGCGGGGGTGCGGGAAGTCCATCAATTCGGGGGCGTGCTCCCGCCGGGGAGGCGCCGGCATCACGTCCATGGGTGGGCTCCGCGGATATCATACCCGCGGACGTGCAACGAACCTGTAAATCCGTGGCTACTCGGAGGGCTTGGGAACGACCAGGAGCATAGAGGCGACTCCCCGCTGTCCGCGCTCAGGGACGTTGACGACCCGTCCGCCCACCACCAGCGTCGAGGATCCGCCGCCGTCGAGGTTCATCGCCTGCACCGCGCCCATCTCGCGCATCAGCCGGGCCAGCTCGATCAGGCGCATCCCCGTACTGCCGCGCGATTTTTCCACCGTGACCAGCAGCACCTTCCCGGCGGCCGTGATCCCAATGGCCGAGCGCGAGGTACGCCGGGAGCTGAAGGCCTCTCCGAACGACTCCCAGCGGAAGGGCACGGAGATCCTTCCATCCTGAACGAGGCGGGGCCCGCCGCCGATCGCGTGCACGATCTTGCCGGGGCTGATCGCCAGGTCGAGACGCACCTGCTGGCCGAGCACCAACCGGTCGCTGATGAGCCGGCGTTCAGCGACGGTCGCCGAAAGCACGTAGCCGTCATCGGGGATGGCCACCCGCCCGGTCGGAAACGCGGTGACGGTTCCGTTGACGACCACGGCGTGCAGCGTGTGCGTGGGTGTGAGCGGTCCGTACTCCGGCGTGTAAACGGCAAGGCCGCCCCAGCGCGGCGGCCGGTTGACCGCGGAGATGGGAATCCTGGTCCCTAGGTCAGATTCGACCGAACCGCGGAAGGTGAAGGGCTGGATGGTAGGGCGTCCCTCCGCGGTGATGGCGAAGACGGCCCGGCGCTCAATCGGCGTGGAGAGGAGGCGTCCGTCGATGACGACGAGTCCCAGCGGCTGGCCGGTCTTGCGGGCAAAGAATCCTCCGTTGATGGCGGCGAAGGCGTCGTGGCGCGTCGCCACGGCGGCGGTAGGCTCAGCGCCTGCGAACGTGCCTCCGCCGAGGGCGGGCCGCAGACTGATACGCGGATCGGTCAGGTCCACTAACACGGCGTGCGCGTTCGTCCACCCCCCTCCCGTGAGCACGCGCAGCCGCCGGTAGGAGAGGCTGGAGGGCAGAGGCACCATGGCCCTCCAGGGGGGAAGGATCACAACAGCGAGTTTGTGTGGATCAGCGCGTGAGAAGACCTTGTACCGGGTCGCGCCCTGCAGCGAGATGGAGAGCCGGGCGATGCCGCCCTCCAGGGGCTGCTGGCGCACCACCCCAACCCCTCCGGCGTTGACCGCCAACTCCCGGGTCGCCGCGTCCCCGACCGGCCAGAGATCGACGACCAGCCGGTCGCTGCTCGTGGTGGCGCGGAAGCGCACCGCCCGGTCGAGGTGGGCGACGACCTTGATCGCGCGGTCCTGGGTGGTCCAGCCGAGGTCCAGCACCCGAGCAGGAGGGGCGGCGGGCGCGGGCCTGGTCAGCCCGCTGAGGGCGAGGAGCAGCAGGGTGAGGGTGACGGCGATGCGCATGGCGCGTCGTGGTCGGGGTGCGGCGGCGCTCCAGATAATGCTTGGCACTCTACGATTCCACCTGCCCGGTTTCCTCTCTGCTGACTCCTCGCAAAAGGCGAGCGCTGTGCGGGCGCATGGGTGGATCCTCCCCCACGAGGCGCTCTGTCGCTTTGTTGTTGAGTTAGATTACGTCAGCGATGGGGACAAACGCATTCCCTCGACAGGGGGATTTTTGATCCTCTAAAGGAGGATTCTTCGAATTGCCAAACAGGGAAACGAGTTTGAAGTTAACTCGGTGGAGATTCACCGCAAGTCCTTCAGAACTGTGGCGCGCCCCGGAAGGGTAGAAGGAGGCCAGCCCGGGGTGGGCCGGTCTGCGAGAGCCGGCCCGAGCCAAAAAAAAGCGCCCCGGCCCATCGAGCCAGGACGCTGAAACCTTCGTCCCGAGGGGGACCTTAGTCCCGCATCCTCCTCAGGTGGGCCGGGGTCTGCCTATGCATGCTCGGCCTCACCTCCTTTCTCTTTAGCCAGCTCAAACCTGGCGTCAGACAAGCAGGACGATACCAGGGGGGGTGGGAGGCTGTCAACGGCTCGTGCGGCGATTCCACTGGGGGACTTCTGGCGCGTCGTCATGGACGGCGTTCTTGGGCATGAGAACGGTAATGAGCAAGTGGATCATGATTGTGACCGCAGCCGCGCTGGCGCTGGCGGCGGGTTCTTCCAGGGTGGGTGCGGGCGCCTCACCCGCGCTGCCGCCGTCGCTCCGGGCCGGAGCGGAGTGGGTCTACCGTCACACCGTGACGGAGGACGGCCAGACGAAGAGCGGCACCTCCACCATGACGTACAGAGGGCTGGCGACCTACCGCGGGACTTCCCATCACCTGGTGGAGTATTCGCTGACGCTGGTCCCCGGCGCGGTAGAGCGCCAGTTTCTGGTGTGGGACCGGGGCTACTTCCGTCAGGCGGCCGCGGTGCTGACCGATGGGGCCGTTACCCTCGAGATCGTCTTCGACCGGCCCATCGCCCTCGGGGGCGTGCAGGAGACCCGTAGCGGCGGTGCGCAGATCTACGAGAACGGCGCGCTGAAGGGCACCGCGCTCTGGAAGACCGCGGTGGTGAACCGCGGGACCGCCAGGATCACCGTGCCCGCCGGTACCTTCTCGACGACCCGGTGGGAAGGCACCTATACTCTCGGCGAGCTGCGGCAGGAGTTCACCGTCTACATGGTGGGCGCGCACGAGATGCGCGCGGAGATCGACGTCTTCGTCGGCGGGTCGCTGACGAAGAGGGACCGCCTCGATCTCATGCGCGGCCCTCTCGAGGTCCGCTGAAGCGGTGCTCACTCTCAGGGGGTGGGCGTAGCCTCCCTCCGCCGGCCCCAGGCGAGATTAATCCGGATGACACCCCGCAGTTCTTCCTGCACCTGGATAGCGTAGAATTCCTGGCGGCGCGCGTCCGTCAGGTACCGATCGTAGCGCCGCCCCGCATCCTTCCGGGCTTCGTTGGTAAACGTGGAGGACCAGTCTGAAGGGTGGAGGCCGGCGTAGAAGTCGCGCACCCGTTCGTAGGGCGCGCGCACCCTGTAGTCGGTGCGGCGCCACGCCGCCGGGCCAAACCCAAAGGCTCGCCCCTGGTACTCTCCCTGGCCGATGATCTCCGCGCGCGGGTAGCGCGGCAGGATGCCCACCTCACCGCGCGGGCCGCACCCGACCACGCCGGCAGCGAGGAGGAAGGCGGCGAGCAGCAGGGCCGCCGCGATCCGCCCGCTCACGGTCCGAAGACGATTCGAATGACTTCCCGGTCGGCCGGCACGTAGGAGAGAAAATCGCGCACGGGGTTGAAAGGGCCCCGACCCTTGGACTGCACCAGGACCTTGAGGGTCCCGACCTTGCCGTCCGGACACCGCTGCCCGTTCGTGTAGGTCTCGCCGGGCACGGTGATGCTCGTGGCGCTAATCCTCACCTGTGTCCCCCGGAAGAAGGCGCCGAGCGAGGCACGCCGTCCGCTGGAGGCGGCGCTGGCGGGATGGATATGGATGATCCCGTCGCCGTGTGTGTGCACGTCCCCGGGTGAGGGCCGCAGCGGAGGCAGGGGTTTGCCGCATACTTGAATCGTGTAAGGCGCGTGCCAGTGGTCACCGACGCCGGGCCCGCGCGGCTGCCGGCTGAGCACCGCCAGCATCACGCCGAAGGCGGCGATGACGGCGACCGTGATCGCCCAGGGCCAGGGGAATCGACGCGGCGGAGTCCGCTCTCGCCGCACTCGCCGAGACACGGCTCCTATTCTAGCGTCGGCGGCATTGATGAGGGAGGGGATTCTCCCGGGGCGTGGGAAAGTACCGGGTCGTGAGGTCTCGCTTCTCTCGTCCCCTCCTCGGCGCTCTCCTCGTTGTCCTCCTGCTGGTCGTCGTCGGAGTTGGAGCGCAGTGGCTCGCCCGCGTCAGTTTCTCCTCCATCGTCAGCTATCCCGCGCCCGTCGCGGTCACGCTGGAGCCCGGCGCTCCCGGCCCCGCGCTCAGCCGGCGCGTGGTCATGGTCGTGATCGACGGCCTGCGCATGGACGCCTTCCAACGGATGGGCCTCCTCGAGCGATACCGCCGCCGTGCCTCACTCTGGCGGGTCTGGGTGGATGAGCCGTCGCTCTCCTTTCCCGGGTGGACGGCGATCCTCTCAGGGGCGCCTCCGGAGATCAGCGGCGTGACCACCAACTGGTATCGCGGCGCGGTGAAGGTCGATCACCTCATGGCGGCGGCGAGACGGAGTGGGTTGAGCACGGCCGCGGCGGGGAGCGCGGGCTGGGGTCAGCTCTTCGCCGGCAGCATCGAGGATTTCGTTGGGGTGTCGGAACCCGGGTACACTGATCTGCCCGGGATCCACGCGACGACCTTCGCTGTGACCACAGCCGCGGAGCGGATCCTCCGCGAGGGCCGGGCGCGGCTCGTGCTGCTGCACTATCCCGCGCCGGACCTGATGGGGCACGGCTTCGGCGCCACGAGCCAGGCCTACGCGGACGCCGTCCGCGCCATCGATGAGGATCTCACCCGGCTGCTGGGACATCTCGACCTCGAGAGCACCACGGTCGTCATCACCTCCGACCACGGCCACATCGATTCCGGCGGCCACGGCGGATGGGAGCGAGTAGTCAAGGAGGTGCCCCTGCTGTTCCTCGGCGCGGGCATCGCCCCGGATGAGTGGCCGGAACCGCGGCGCCACGCCGACATCGCCCCCACGGTCGCAGCGCTGCTCGGGGTGCGGATCCCGGCGCACAGCGTGGGGAGGCCGCTCATCGAGGCGCTCGCCGAGATCCCCGGCGGGCTGGAACAGCGCTGGAGCGTCCAGCAGGCCCGCCTGTTCGACGCCTACTCCGTGGCCGTCCTGGGCCGGCACGAGCCGGTCCTGACGAGCCCCCTGGGCGGCCCCGACCCTGAAGCGATCATTAGAGTGTCCGATGAACTGTCCCGGCAGATGGCCAGGTGGCGCGCCGAGGCGTTGGCGCGCGACCGGGCACGGCGGCTGCCCTTTATCATCCTGGCTGCCGTGCTGCCTCTCGCCTACCTCTTCGTCGGCCGCCCGCGCCGCGACCTCGTCCCCGCCCTGGCCGGCGCCGCGGTCTTCTCGGGGGTGAACTTCGGGCTCTACTTCGGCAAGGGCTACTACTACTCGCTCAGCCTGATCAACCGCGAGGAGCTCCTCCAGCCGTTCCTCCTGGCCCGCACCATCGACGCGGCGATCGCGGTCGCCATCGGCGCGCTGGTCGCGGGGTGGGCCGCCAGACGCCGCGGGGTGCGCGCGGCGGCGCTGACGGGCGTCAGCACGAGCTTCTTCGCCGCCTACCTGATGGTGGCCCAGGTGCTCCCCTTTGTCCTGAACTGGGGAATCCGCTTTCGTTACTACCTGCCGGACCTGCGGGCCGGGTTCAAGTTCTACCTCGACCTGCTGGCGCTCACCCCGGTGGGGCTGCTGGGGCTGCCACTCGTCGCGGTGAGCCTGTTGGGATATGCGCTGGGACGGGGGACGGACCGGCTGACAGGAGGACGGCGGCGCCCGGCGGCTACACCGGATAGCCCATCATCTGCAGCTGCTCCCGGCCGTCCGGAGTAAGGCGCTCCGGCGTCCAGGGCGGGCTCCAGACGAAATCGACTTTCACGTTCTCGACCCCGATCGCCGCGAGCTTGTTCTCGATTTCGCCGGCAATGGCCGGGCCGACCGGGCAGCCCATCGCGGTGAGGGTCATTTTGATCTGCACGCCGTGGTCGCTCTGCGCCAGGTCGTAGATGAGGCCAAGATCCCAGATGTTCACCGGGATCTCCGGATCGAAGATACTCTGCAGGACCCCGATGACCTGTTCCTTGCTGACCGTCTCTTCCACCGTCATCACGACTCCTTCATCTCACCTTCTCTTAGAGTATACGACGCGGCAAGGGGCTCGTTGCCTCGTGGCGAAGACGTGACGTGCGATGCGGTTTGGCCTCCGCCTGCTGATTCTCGCGCTGCTGGTGATCCTCTTCATCCTCGCCCCGACGCTGGCGCGCTGGTACACGGACTGGCTCTGGTTCGGCGAGGTCGGCTACCGCCGCGTCTTCTGGGTGCCGCTGCTGTCGCGCATCGGCGTGACGCTGACGGTGGGAAGTCTGCTCTTCGTGCTGCTCCTGCTGAACGTGCTGCCGATCCTGAGGCGGTTCCGGGCGGCCCCCGATGTCCTCGAGATGGAGGCGCGGGGGCGCGGCCGGTTCGCTCGCCGCCTGCGCCGCGGCCTCCCCGGCTTCCGCCTGGCTGTGATCGTCATCGCCCTCGTCTCCTTCGTGGTGGGACTGGGCGCCTCGGGGCGGTGGACGATGTTCCAGCAGTTCGTCTACGCCGCGCCCTTTGGGGTGCCCGATCCACTCTTCGGCATCGACGTCGGGTTCTTCGTGTTCAAGCTGCCCGTCTACCAGTGGGCGTCCGGGTTCCTGTTCAACTGGCTGATCGTCGCGCTGGCCATCGTGCTCGTCGGCTCCTACCTGGACATGGCTCCCCTCCTGGTGCGGGGCCTCTGGTCGGTGCCGCTGCGCGTCCGCGCTCACGTCTCATTGCTGGTGGGCCTGATCCTGCTGGCCCGCGGCTGGGGATTCTGGCTGGATGCCTACGGCCTGGTCTACTCCCCCACCGGCGTCGTCACCGGCGCCGGGTACACCGACGTGCACGTGGTGCTTCCCGCCCTTCGGGTGATGACCGTCTTCTTCGTCCTCGCCGCCGCGCTCATGTTCGCCAATGTCCGCCTCCGCACGCTGCGGCTGGCGGCGGTCGTCATCGTCGTCACCGCGGTGGCCTGGCTGGTCGGCCTGCGCCTGGCCCCAGGCCTGGTTCAGACGCTGCGCGTCCGGCCGAGCGAGTTGACCCTCGAAACCCCGTTCATCCAGCGCAGCATCACCGGTACTCTGGCAGGCTACGGGCTTACCCGCGTGGTCGAACGGGACTTCCCCGGCCGCGCCGTGACCGCCGAAGAGGTCGCCCGTAACCGCGCGACACTCGACAACACGCGGCTGTGGGATTACCGGCCGCTGCTCACCGCCTACCGCCAGCTGCAGACGCTGCGCCAGTACTACACCTTCCTCGACGTGGATATCGACCGCTACCGCCTGCCGGCGGGCCAACGCCAGGTCATGCTGGCGGCGCGGGAAATGGACATCGCCCGCCTGGCGGTGCCCGCGCGTTCCTGGGTGAACGAGCACATGGTCTTTACGCACGGCTTTGGGCTGGTGATGAGCCCGGTCAACCGGATTTCAGAAGAAGGGATGCCGGAACTGTGGGTCCGCGACATCCCGCCGGAGAGCGTCGCCGGTCCGACGGTGTCTGAGCCGCGCATCTACTTCGGGGAACTGACCAATCACTTCGTCGTGGTGCGGACGCGCGTGCAGGAGCTCGACTTCCCCCGCGGCAACGAAAACGTCTACACGACGTACCGGGGCAAGGGAGGGATCCGGCTCTCCTATTTCGCGCGGCTGGCCTTCGCCTACCGGTTCGCTGATCTGAAACTGGCCATCTCCTCGGACATCGGGTCGGACAGCCGCCTGCTCTTCGCCCGCAACATCGTGGCCCGGGTGCAGCGCATCGCTCCCTTCCTGCGGTACGATCGCGATCCCTACCTGGTGGTGGCCGACGGCCGGCTGGTGTGGGTCATCGACGCCTACGCCCAATCCGACCGCTACCCCTACAGCACGCCGGTGCAGGCAGGGATCAACTATATCCGCAACTCGGTGAAGGTGGTCATCGACGCCTACGACGGCAGCGTGACCTTCTATCGCGTCGATCCCACCGATCCCGTGGCGGCGACGCTGGCGCGCATCTTCCCCGAGCTCTTCCAGCCCGCCTCGGCGGTCCCGCCGGTGCTGGCCGCGCACTTCCGGTATCCAGTGGACCTCTTCGAGATCCAGGCGTACGTCTACTCGACCTTCCACATGCGCGACCCCCGCGTCTTCTACAACCGCGAAGACGTCTGGGCCATCCCCAACGAAATCTTCGGCAGCGAGACGGTGCCGGTGGAGCCCTACTACGTGACCATGCGCCTCGGCGACGACCGCGCCGCGCCGCCGGAGTTCGTGCTCATCCTGCCCTTCACGCCGTTGAACCGCGACAACCTGATCGCCTGGATGGGGGTGCGCAACGACGCGCCGCATTACGGAGAGATCCTGGTCTACCGCTTCCCCAAGGCGTCTATCGTCTTTGGCCCGATGCAGGTGGAGTCGCGGATCAATCAGGATCCCCAGATCTCCTCGGCGATCACGCTCTGGAACCAGCAGGGCTCGCGCGTTATCCGCGGCAACCTGCTGGTCATCCCCATCGAGGACGGGCTGCTGTACGTCGAACCGCTCTTCCTCCAGGCCGAGCGCAGCCAGCTGCCCGAACTCAAGCGCATCATCGTCGCCACCGGGCCGCGCATCCAAATGGCGGAGACCTTTGACGCGGCGCTCGCCGGGGTCCTCGGCCGCCCGTCGCCTCCCTCCGGCCCGGGAGCGCCTCCGCCCGTCGGGCCGCCCGGCGCGCCTGGGCCCGCGACTCCCGGGGCCGCCCCCGTAGACGAGGCGGAACGCAACCGCCTCATCGCAGAGGCCCTCGCCACCTACCGGCGCGCCCAGGAACGGCTGCGGGCGGGAGACCTCACCGGCTATTCCGCCGAGATCGAACGGCTCGGGAAAATCCTGGAGCGCCTGGCCGCCGGCGCGCGCTGACAGCCTGGACGACACAGACAGAGCGCGTCGGGTGTCTTCCCAGGCCCGATCACCCGGGAATGCGGGAATGGGGGAAGAGCGCTAGCGGTGTAAGAAGAGGGTGGTGAAGCGCGCCGCCGAGGCCTGCGGCGAGGCGATTTCTCGGAGGGAGGCCCACAGGGCCGCCAGCGTGCGCAGGATGGTGCTCTTCCCACTGGGGCAGATGGGATAGTGGAAGTTCCGCCCGCCCAGATCGTCGTTCGTGAGGGCAAAGACCACAGGCATTGGTTCACCCAGGCCGCGGTTCATCACGGCACGCTCCTCGATGAACGGGGAGAGGTGCAGCCCGCGCGTGGGATCCTGGCAATCGATGGGGATCAGGTTGAGCGGATTGGCGTCGCTGTCGAAGTTGCGCGTCCGGTGCTGGCTGGGGTGGTGGAGGTCGAGCGCGTGGCCGACCTCATGGAGGGCCAGGGACTCGAAGTGGTTGCAGCCCCGGCCCGCCAGGCCCGGATCGAGATGATAGCAGGAGCGGGCATTGAAGATGATGTCCACGCTGGTGATCGTGCTGCCTGGTAGCATCCGCCCGTTCGTCCCCAGGGGGCTGGCGAAGAGCACGTAGGGGACGGTCCAGGCGCCCAGCCCGCTCACTCTTGGGTACGCCTCCGGGTCGAGGGCGAAGAAGTCGATTTCCGCGCCAAAGCCCTGCCAGGGTTCCCGCGTGTCCGCCGGGGGCAACTGGGCCGCAATCCTGCCCTGTGTGCCGGTGAAACGGAGGATCGGGTGGGCGCCGGCCCACCGGTCCATCGCGCGCCGGAGCGCCTCCTCCAGGTGAGCGCAGCTGGGGCGGGGCGTATCGATGAAGTGGGGGATCAAGGCGGCGCAGAAGTCGGCGGCCAGCGCGTACTCGATGCCCCCGCCTAGGCCGCGCACACCGTTGAGGGCCAGGGAGCCGGGCACATTGGACCAGCGTGCCGCGGCGGTCAGGTCATCGGAGTGATCGTGCGGCGTGTGATTTGTCAGCGCGGGGTCCGTGACGAAGGCGGAGGCCGGTACCGGGACCACCGCCGCCAGCAGGCAGAGCAGCGCGGTCAGGGCGACAACCCGACAGGCCCGCCGCCGCCTCCGTCCGGCCGACGCAGGAGGGGTGCGCCCTAGTTCAGTGTTCTGGTAGCGAAGCTGAACGTGCAGGGGGGCCCTCCCGCGTACCGCATCTCAAGGGCATCGAGGTCCATCACCACGGCGAAGACCGTTTCTGTACGCTCGTCGGGCGGCAGGTGCGGGTTGGGGTGGCGGCAGATCGAATCGGGGTGCCCCTCGTGGTCGCGCAGGAAGTCCTCGAGGTCGCTGGCTGAGAGCCGCTCCGATTCGGCCCGGCCGGCCAGCAGTTGCTCCATCCGCGTGCAGCGCTGGTAGGTGGAACTGCGCTCCTCCCGCAGCGGCTGCCAGAGCGAGAGGCGCTCGGGCTGGAGGAAATGGTTGGCGTGGGCGAGAGTGCCGGCGGTGGGATCGAGGGAAACCCAGCCCGCTGGGGAGGTTTCCAGATCGACGATCTGCCCGTCGGAGGCGGCTGCTCTTCCGTCCGGGTCCACTCCGGGCGAACGGCCGCGCCCGCGGGCGATGAGGAAGTTCGCGGAGACTCCGTGCACTCCCGCGGTGGCGTGCGCCGTCGCCTCCTCGAAGGTGCGGCTCCCCAGGATGCGGGCGGTACGCAGGTGAAAGGGGGTGCCCAGCCGGGACCAGTCGTCGAGGTGGCTGAGCAGCCCGTTGATGACCAGGCCGATGCCGGCGGAATTCATCCCGATCTTGCCGCCAGCGATCCCGGCCTCGGTGAAGGCGAGAATGCGCAGACCGTTGGAGGTAATCTCCAGTAGGGCGCCGCGGACGTCGGGAATCCAATCCCAGGACTGCCCGATCCGCAGGTGCCCGTCCGTCGTGACCGCGCGCGAGGCGGCGAAGGCGGTGCAGCCGCCGGCCGCCTCCTCCATGCCGATGGCGGAATAGGCGCTGTAGAGGATCTCGTAGCGGGCGTTCAGCATCGCGATCTCGGCCAGCGTCCGGCCGCTCGCTTCTGCAATGCCCTCCATGGTCTCCCGGTAGTCGGGGCTCTCGCGTGCAAAGACCTCCAGATACGCCGCGCCGCGGCGGTCCACTTCGGCGCGCTCGAGACGGGCGTCGGTGAGGAAGCGGTTGAGGTAGAGCTCGACGTTGTGGCGGATCTCCTCGCGCAGCGCCTCCCCGTGCACGCGCCCCTGCTCCCGCGGGGCACCGCGGAGGGTGACGACCGGAAGGGTCGTGAGGAGGCTCACTCCGCCCGATCCTCCATCCTCTTCTCGAAGCTGATCCACGCCGTCTGCCGCACGAAGCCCATGGAGGTGTTGATGTGCAGCATGGGCGCGTTGAGGCTGTCGTTCCAGGTGCGGATCTCCCGGATGCCGTTCGCGCGGGCGAAGCCCACCGTGCGGAGCTTCAGGGCGAGGGCCAGTCCGCGGTTGCGGTAGGCCCGCCGCGTCCCGGTGATCCCCTGGTAGTAGACATCCGGGAGTTCCTGGCTGCGAAAGAGATCGCTTTCGGCCACGAACTCTCCGCCCTCCTGCACCAGGAAGTGGCCCTCCGGCAGGTAGCCGGGGTGTTTCAGGTGGCGCGCCACGTATTCCTCTAAGGTCGGTGGAGTGTGCTCATCCAGCCGCGGGACGTCGGCCAGGACCTCTCTGTGCAGGTCGTAGAGTCTCTGCTGCCACCGTGGGTCGGTCTCCCGCGCCTTCGCCGCGGTGGTGATGGTCAGGCCCTCCACCGCACGGGCGGCCCTGGTCTCAAACGGGGTCGGGTCGAATCCCGCCACCGCCAGACGCGACTCCCAGGTCCGGCGCTTCTCGCGGAACCCGCGGCGCTCGACGAATCGGATCGAGTGGTCGAAGGTCTCCCGGACGTTGGCCCACAGGACGATCGGGTTGAACGGCGCAAGGTCGTCCATCAGATTCTCGTACAACCTCCCGCCGATACCCCGGCGCTGGTGGTCGGGGTGGACCGTCATGTCGAGCGAGAACTTCTGAGGATGAAAGCTGCCGGGGGAGTGATGCCAGTGCGCCCACCCCACCAGGCGGCCCCCGGCATCCTCCGCCACGATGCGGCCGAACTTCAGCCGCTGGCCGTCATAGTGTGAATCCTCGTGGCGGAACTCATCCTCTGACCAGGGATAGTCCTGGTAGACGGCGTTGCTCACAGCGTTCACGGCCGGATAGTCCGCTTCCGTGAACCGACGAATGGTCAGCTGGGTCAATGTCTCTTTCACAGCGTTCTCCTTCAGGGGAGGGCCGAACGAATCCCCGCTCCGAGCGATAACTGCACAATCGTACGTCCCGCCGCGCATGTCATCAAGGTTGGTTCTGCTGCGCGGTGTACTGGCCAGAGGGCTGAGGAGGGCCGATCAGCGAAACGTGGCGGAGCGGCGGGTGAGGGCTTCGATCCGGTCGAGCCGGACCTCCACACCCAGCCCAGGACCCGTGGGGACCGCGATGGTGCCGTCCGTGCCCAGCCGCACCGGGGGATCGATGATGTCTTCCTCGAAATAGCGGTCGCTGGCGGAGAGGTCGGAGGGCAGCGTGAAGTTCGGCAGGCTGGCCAGGGCCAGGTTGGCCGCGCGGCCGATCCCTGTCTCCAGGAGGCCGCCGCACCAGACGGGGATGCCTCGTGCGCGGCAGAGGTCGTGGATGGCCACCGCCGCGGTCATCCCGCTGACGCGCGCCGCCTTGATGTTGATCACCCGGCAGGCGTCGATGCGCAGCGCCTTCTCCGCCTGCGCCGGGGAGGTGATGGACTCATCCAGGCAGATCGGTGTGCGCAGCTGCGCCTGTAATGCGGCGTGATCGAGCAGGTCATCCTCGGCGAGCGGCTGCTCGATCAGCAGGAGGTTGAACGCGTCCAGGGCGCGGAAGACGGGAGCGTCCTCCAGGGCGTAGGCGGAGTTGGCGTCTACCTGGAGGAGAATATCGCCGAAGCGTTCGCGGATGCGTTCCACGGCTGCCACGTCCCATCCCGGTTCGATCTTTACCTTGATCCGCCGGTAGCCCGCTTCGAGGAAGTGAGCGATGCGCTCCAGCAGCAAACCGATCTCCGGCTCGATCCCCAGGGAGATCCCGACCTCGATGCGCTCCTGCGTGCCTCCCAGCAGGGTAGCGACCGACCGACCGTCCCGCCGTGCGATCAGATCCCAGAGCGCGGCCTCCAGACCCGCTTTGGCCATGTGATTCCGGCGGATGGGAGCGACGAGCGCCGCAAACTCGCGGGGACGGAGCACCTCCCGCCCCAGGACGGTCGGGATGATGAAGTCTTCCAGGATGTGCCAGGCCGTACCGACCGTTTCCTCGTTGTAGAGCGGAGAGTCCTCGGCCGGAACTTCGCCCCAGCCTTCCAGCCCGTCGGCGAGGAGGCGCACCAACAGGCAGACGTGCCGCTCACGGAGTTCGAAAGATGTCCTGAAACCGAAGCGCAGAGGGAGCGCGACCTCGCGGAGTTCGACCGCGTCAATCCGCACGGCCTTCTCTCGCAGACGAGGCGCGCAGCACGTAGAAACCCACGGGCGCTGAACGAAGGAAGTCCACGGCCGCGTAGCCCCGTCCGAAATACTCTACGAAGACCAGACGGGTCGCTTCACGCCATCTCTGCGCCAGAGCCTCATCGCGGTGACGCACCCCTGCGAAATCGTCGGGAACGGCGAGGCGCACAAGCGGGGCACCTGGAAGCGCCGCGGGCATGCGCGGCCGGAGCGGATCGCCCGATGCCTCCAGCGCCAGTGGCGCCCCATCGACGCCCGAAGCATCCCGCGGCGCAGGGGGCGCCACTCCGCTCACGGCCTCTCCCATCAACTTCGTCACCCGCGGCGTGCGAAGGAGCCAGTCGACCTCGAGCCGGTCACTCGCCAGACCTCGATTCAGCACGTCAGGCATCTCCCCGTAGTAGTTGACGTAGTACCGGCGCGCCTCGGCCCCAAGTTTGTGCAGGTTGAAGTGGGCGTTCGGGGCCTGTAGCGCGTCGAAGGTCCAGATGATCCGATCCAGACCGCGCGTCAGCGCGGCCTCCCGCTGCGCCCGTTTCAACAGGAAGCCCACGCCGGTGCCCCGCCACTGCTCGGCCACGCCCGCCATGTGCGAGTAGAGGATGGGTCGGCCCTCGCGCAGCCCAACGAAGCCGTAGCAGAAACCGACGACCGTCCCGTCGGGAACGAACGCGCCGAGGATGACCCCACCCGCTCCCCCCGCGGCCAGCAGCTGATGATAGGGGATCACGTCGCGGTCCGGCATCCCCCAGACCCGCTGCTGCAGATCTTCCACCGCGCGCAGCGTTTCCACGTCGGTGATTGGGCGGACGTCCACGCGTTCCACAAGGATAACTCTACCGGGCACGAAAAGAGTCTCCAATATGGACGCGCTCAAAGGGTACGTGCACGACCATCTCGAGGAAGCTCTTGCCGATCTCCGCCGCTTGCTCGCCCAACCCTCCATCGCCGCTTCGGGGGAGGGAATCGGCGAATGCGCGGTCCTGGTCCGCGAGCTCTTCTCGGCGGCCGGAGCGGAGGTACGGGTCTTCCGCGCCGATGGGGCGGCGCCGCTGCTGGTCGCGGAGTTCCCCGGGCGCGCCGACCGCACACTGCTCTTCTACAACCACTACGATGTCCAGCCGCCCGACCCGCTGCATGAATGGACCACGCCGCCCTTCTCCCCCACGGTGCGGGACGGGAAACTATACGCGCGGGGAGCGGCGGACAACAAGGGCAACATCACCGACCGCCTCGCCGCGGTGCGCGCGCTCCAGGCGGTGCGCGGGGCGCTGCCATGTCGGGTGAAGTTCATCATCGAAGGCGAAGAGGAGATCGGCAGTATCCACTTCGGCCGCTACGTCGATGAGCACCGCGAGGCCCTCGCCGGCGACGCCTGCATCTGGGAGTTCGGCGAGCGCGACCTGAAGGAACGCCTCAGCATGGTGGCGGGGATCAAGGGCATCTGCTACCTCGACCTGGCGCTGGAGGCCACCGCGCGGGACCTGCACTCCTCCATCGGCGCCATCGTCGAGGGGGCGGCCAGCCGCTTGATCTGGGCGCTGGCCTCGCTAAAGGATCCGGCCACCGGGCGCGTCCGGGTGCCGGGGTTCTACGACCGCGTCCGGCTCCCCACCGACCGCGAGCGCGAGGTCGTGCGCGCGCTCCCCTTCGATGAAGAGGAACGCAAGGCCCTCTACGGCGTGACGCGGTGGATCGGCGGCAAGGAGGGCGCGGCCGCGCAGGAGGATCTCTACTTCGCGCCTACCTGCACCGTCTGCGGCTTCGAGAGCGGCTACACGGGCCCCGGCAGCAAGACAGTGCTGCCCCGGCGCGCCATCGCCAAGGTGGACTTCCGGCTCGTCCCCGACCAGGATCCCGGCGAGATCGCCGACCTGGTGCGGCGCCACTTTGCGGCCCAAGGCTTTGGCGACACCAGCGTGACGCCTCTGGGCGGGGAGAAGCCCTACCGCTCCCGCCTCGATGATCCCTTCATCGAGATGGTCACGCGGGTCTCCGCGGAGGCCACGGGGCGAGAGGTGAAACTGGCGCCCACCTCTGCGGGCACCGGGCCAATGTACCCTGTCGGTACGATCCTGAACGTGCCGGTGATCAGCCTGGGCGACGGCTACTGGGACAGCCGCGGCCACGCCCCCGATGAGAACATCCGGGTGGCCGATTTCGAGGAGACGATCTACCTGATGGCCCGCATCATCGACGCCTACGGGGCGATGTGAGCCAGGATGCCCCGGCAGCCCTCATTCCACGACGATCTCCCAGACGATCCCGGTGACCGGGTTGAGGCGCAGCACGACCACCATGCCCGGGCGGATCTCCTCCCGCGTGTGCACCCGGCCTGAGACCATGACCTCCAGGTGCACCGGATAGGTGGGCCCCTCGGTGAGACTGATCGACCTGAGGGCGATCAGAGCGACGGTCCCGCGGATCAGCCTGAAGACGGCGCGCACAGAGAGTGCTTCCGCCCGTGCGTTGACCGACACCACGACGTGATCGCCCGGACGGAGCTCGCGGATGTTGACCGACCCGCCTGCTCCCGTGGCCATCTCCCTCCGGAGGATGGCAGTCTCCGCCGTGACCGCCAGGACGTGCAGCACCGTCCCCTGCAGGACGTGCAGGCGGCCGGCGTCGTCCACCCGCAGCAGGGTGCCTTCGATCGTCACGGCGGCCGGCGTCACCGAGGGACGCGGTGCCACGGAATAGATCAAGACGGTGCGCGTCTGCTCGTCCCAATCCACCCGGGACCCCAGCGCCTCACTGACGAAGCGCAGTGGCACGTAGGTGCGGCCGCGTAGGGCCAGCGGGGGGACGTCGAGGGTGGCGATGCGGTCGCCCACACGCGCCTCGCGGCTGCCCAGGTGGAGGATGATCGTCACCTTCTCGCGCGTGGCGGTGACCGTCTGCGTGTCCGCGTCGAAGTTCACCTTAGCGCCCAGGCGCTCAAAGATGCCGCGAAGGGGCACGAGGATGCGTCCCTCGATCTGAATCGGCGGCACATCGAGCAGGATGGGCTCCCCGTCGAGCACGACGGAAATGGGACTCTGGGCGGCCGTCCGAGGGGAGGGGAGCAGCGCCATCGTCGCGCTCACCGCCAGGAGGACCAGGATGACGCCGGCGGCGGCGCGGGCGGACGCGGCGGGGACCGGGACGGCGGGGACCCGGGGGACGCGTTTCATCGGGCCCGCTCCGTTTCGGCGGCCTCCTGGTACATGCGCGACCGCAGCGCCTGCATGGCCGCGCTCAGACGTACCGGCAGCGGAACCGTCCCGCGCAGCGCGCGGAGCACGGTGGGAAGGCGCTGCACCCGATCCCGGCAACGCTGCTGCATATCGGCGAGGCGGTCGGTGCGGACGACGCCCCCGTCGGTCATGACCTCGGCCAGCAGCGGTGTGGCGCCGGGTGGGCCGGGTTCGTTGGCCAAGGCGATCAGATCCTCAAGGGGCGTCCCGGCGTCGTCGCTGATCCGCCAGACCTGCTTTCGTCCGGGCAGGGTGGCCTTGCCGGTGGAGAGTTTGATCCGGTACCCTTCGACGTCTTCCACCAGTTTGTAGACCCCCTCGACGAATGGCGCGTCCGCGGAGGTCCCAAGTTCGGTGCCCACCCCGAAGGCGTCGACCGCCGCGCCGTCCCGGATCAGTTCGGCGATGACCGTCTCGTTCAGCCCCCCGCTGAGGACGATCTGCGTCTCAGCCAATCCTGCCTCGTCCAGCAGGGCCCGCACGCGGCGGCTGTCGCCGGCTAGATCCCCGCTGTCCAGGCGCACCCCGGCCAGCCGCCCGGCCCGCGCGCGCATCTCCCCCGCCACGGTGATGGCGTGCCGGGCGCCCTGCAGGGAGTCGTAGGTGTCGATCAAGAGGACACAGTGGTCGGGGAAATCCCGCGCGAAGGCCCTGAAGGCGGACAGTTCGTCAGGGAAGGACATGACGTACGAGTGGGCCATCGTGCCGTACACCGGGATCCCGTAGAGTTGCCCCGCCAGCACGCAGGAGGTCCCCACGCACCCCCCGATGTAGGAGGCGCGGGCTACCTTCACCGCCGCGTCGGCGCCGTGGTCGCGGCGGGGCGAAAAGTCGATCACGCTGCGCCCCGCCGCCGCCAACACGGTGCGGGCGGCTTTCGTGGCGATCATCGCCTGAAAGTTGAGCGTATTCAGCAGGAAGGTTTCGACGATCTGCGCCTCGATGCGCGGCGCCGTGACTTCGACGAGCGGCTCCTGGGGGAAGAAGAGCTCCCCCTCTGCGACGGCGCGCACCGAGCCACCAAACCGGAATCCCCGGAGGTAGCTGAGGAACTCCGGGCTGAACCGCCCCAGCGACCGCAGATAGGCGAGGCCGTCCTCCTCGAAGCGGAGGTGAGTCAGGTAGTGCAGCACCGACTCCAGTCCGGCGCTGACCAGAAAGGCGCGGTGCGGCGGCAGGTCGCGCACGAACACGTCGAAGGTGGCCTGTTCGTTCATGTCCTGCCGGAGGTAGCTGTCGGCCATCGTCAGCTCGTAGAGATCGGTGAGCAGCCCCATGTTGGTGGGGGTGACGAAGCCGAAGGAGGGGTAGTTCGCCACGCAGCGAGGGCGGTTAGAGGTAGCCGCGCCGGCGGAAGAGGATCAGCATGCCCACCACGATCGCCCCCATCACGCCC
Source organism: bacterium (assembly GCA_036004665.1). Taxonomy (GTDB): domain Bacteria; phylum Sysuimicrobiota; class Sysuimicrobiia; order Sysuimicrobiales; family Humicultoraceae; genus JACQGZ01. The sequence continues at coordinate 40,151 of DASYRG010000042.1, forward strand.
ATGATCAGCGGAAAGCCGTACGGCCACTCGAAGGCCGGGAACGGCCGCGTGAAGTTCATCCCGTAAATGCCGGTGATCACCGCCAGGGGGCCGACGATCGCCGTGATCACCGTGAGGACCTTCATCACCTCGTTGAGGCGGTTGCTCACCAGGCTGAGGTAGATTTCGAGCGTGCCGGCGATCAGGTCACGGTGCGTATCGATCTGATCGGTGATCCGCAGCACGTGGTCGTAGATGTCTCGGAAGTAGACGATGATCTGCTCAGTGATCAGGCCGGACTCGCGGCGCATCAGGACGTTCAGGGTATCCCGCAGGGGGACGACGTGCCGGCGGGTGTGCAGGAGGGCGCGCTTCGTGCGGAAGAGACTGTTCAGCGTGCGCGTGGTGGGGCGTTTGAAGATGTGGTCTTCCAGCCGCTCGACGTGGTCGTCGATGTGGTCGAGGACGGGAAAGTACGTGTCGACCGCGGTGTCGAGGATCGTGTAGAGCACGAAATCGGAGGAGCGGCAGAGACGGCCGGGGGCCTTGGCCAGCCGCGCGCGGACCTCGTCCATGACCGCCAGACCGGCGGCGCGCACCGTGACCACGGCGCGGCGGGTGAAGAAGATGTCGATCTCGTCCAGGGCCACCTGCCCGCCGCGGTCGTAGCGGGCGGCGTGGACGGTGATGAACAGGAAGCCGTCATAGGACTCGACTTTCGGGCGCTGCTCGGTCTTCTGGGCGTCCTCAATCGCCAGGGGATGGAAGGCGAAGACCTCGGAGAGCGCGCGCAGGTCCCCCGGCCGGCCGCGGTCGAGATCGACCCAGACCGCCTGGCTGTCCCGTTCCAGCAGCTGGCCGAGGGCTTCCGCCGGGGCGGTGGTGGTCTCCTCTTCGCGATAGACGGTGACCTGCACGGCGCTGGGACCTCAGCAGATGCACGAAATCAGCCGATTTCCGGACATGCCGACTCTGACTATAACACCGTGACGATGACCCCGGCACCGAGGAAGCGCCGGGTCTGTTGCGAATCATTCCCAGAATCCTTTGAAGCCGGCCCCTCTGCTCACGGAAACCGCGGTGCGCCCCCACGTCCTGGTTTGGACGCTGGGCGGCGAGTCGATCCACACCAGCTACGGGGCGAACTGCGTCGGCGTGATCGGCCGGGACGCCGCCCTGATCATCGATCCCCTCATCGCGCCGGCGCACGCCCGCCTCGTTCGGGAGGCCCTGGCGCGGCGCACGGAGGCGCCCGTCCGCCTCGTGGCCCTGACGCACCACCACACCGACCACTCGCTAGGAGGGTCCCTCTTCGCCGCAGAGGGCGCGGAGGTTGTGGCACACCGGGCCTGCCGCGAGCGGATGGCGGAGGATCACCCAGGACTGATCGCCTCGCGGCGCGAGGCCGCATCGACGCGCGACCTCTTCGCCGACGCGGTTTCCCTGCTTCCGACGATCACCTTCGACGATGGCCTCACGCTGCACGTCGGCGGGGTGGAGGTGGAGGTCTGGCACTCCGGATGGGGTCATACGCCTGGTGACGCGTTCTTCTATCTGCCCGCGGAGCGGGTGGCCGTCTGCGGCGATCTGGTCTGGTCCGGCTATCACTTCAACTATGAAGATGCCGACCTGGCCGGCGCGCGCAAAGGCCTCCGCGCCCTGCGGGCCCTCGACGCGGACACGTTCATCCCCGGCCACGGGCCTGCGGGCGGGATGGAGGTCCTGGACGCCCAGGCCGCCTACCACGACACGATCGAGGCGATCCTGGACGGCGCAGGCGCCGGAGCACGTACCACCGAGGCTCTCGGCGAGTGGGTGCGAGCCCGCTTCCCGGACTACCGTCTCTCCATCGTCACCCCAAGCGTGGCACGCCTGCGGCGCTGACTGCGCTACACTGGAACGGCATCCCAAGGAGGTGTCGACCATGGCAGAGGTCCGCGTCGGCGATCGCGCACCGGACGTCACGCTGGTCAACTCAGACCGCCAGCCCGTCCGGCTCTCGACGATGCTCGATCAGCCGCTGGTGCTGGCCTTCTTCCCGGCGGCGTTCAGCGCCACGTGCACGAAGGAGATGTGCAGCTTCCGGGACTCGATGCAGGGATTCAGCCAGATCGGCTCCCAGGTTGTCGGCATCAGCGTGGACATGCCTTACGCGCAGAAGGCGTTCGCCGAGCAGCACAATCTGTCGTTTCCGCTCCTGAGCGACTACAACCGCGAGGCGGTGAGGGCCTTCGGGGTGGAGGATCCCAACTTCGCCAAGGGAGTCCTCCCCGGCGCGGCCAGGCGTTCGGTCTTCGTCCTGGATCGGGACGGGAGGGTGACCTACCGCTGGATCGCCGAGGCGTCGGGCATCGAGCCGAACTACGCAGAGGTGGAGGAGGCGGCGCGCGCCGCTGGAACCGGAGCCCGCGTCTGAGGCCCGGTTACGATTCAGAGAGCGTCGGCGCCGCCGCGGGGCGGGAGGAGGGTGAACCCACCTCCGCCTTGCTGAGCCCTGAGAACCGGACGCCGATCAACCTCACCGGACGGTCAAGGGTAAACCGCTCGAGCAGGCCGACGGCGGTCTGCAGGAGGAGCCCCTGGTCGCCGGTGGGCTCCGGCAGCGTGAGCGCGCGCGTATGCGTCCGGAAGTTGTGATAGCGGAGCTTTAGGGTGACCGTCCGCGGCAGGTAGCCGTCCTCCCCGATACACTCCTCCCAGACGTCGGTCGCCAGTTGGGTGATCATTCGCACGAGCGGCTCCCGCTTGCGCACGTCGACTTGAAAGGTCGTTTCGCGGCTGTAGGACTTGGGCTCCCATTCCGTCACGATCGGGCTGTCATCGCGGCCGCGGCAGATGTGATAGAGATACTCTCCGTGGTTGGGCCCCAGCGTTTCCTGGAGCTGCCCCAGGGAGAGCCGTTGGAGATCGCCCACGGTCGTGACGTCGAGGGCCTCGTGCAGGCGCGCGGCCGTCTTGGGGCCGATCCCCCAGAGGACGGTGGCCGGCATCTCGCGCAGGCGCTCCTCCGCGTCGGACTCCCAGATCACGTTGAGGCCGTCGGGTTTGTGCAGGTTGGCGGCGATCTTGGCCAGGAGTTTGTTTGATCCCAGGCCGATCGAGGCGGTGAGCTGTACCTCGACGCGGATGCGCTCTTTGATCGCCCTGGCCAGCGCCACGGGATCCTCCCCGCTGTCGGAGAGGTCGACGAACGCTTCATCCAGGCCCCACTGCTCGATCTGGGAGGAGTAGTCTCGCAGGATGTCCATCACCCGCCCCGAGTACTCGCGGTAGGCGCGAAAGTCCACCGGGAGGAAGATGGCTTGGGGACACTTCTTGAAGGCGGTGCGCAGCGGCATCGCCGAGTGGATGCCGTAGGCCCGCGCCTCATACGACGCCGTGGAGACGACACCGCGCTTGTGCGGGTTCCCGTCTCCGCCGACCACCACTGGTTTGGCGCGCAGCTCCGGTCGCCGCAGCTGCTCGACGGCAGCGAAGAAGGCGTCCATGTCGACGTGCATGATGACCCGGGGCACGGTGAGAGGGATTCGCCTCTCGCCCACTTGAATCCCGGCAATCGGAGCTGTGGGGTGGGGGCGGAGAGCCATGTTCCGACTGGACGGGCAGCGCGCGCTGGTTACGGGTGGAACCTCAGGGATCGGAGAGGCCACCGTCCGGGTCTTGCTGGCGGCGGGAGCGCGGGTCGTGGCTGCGGCGCGCGGGCGGACGCGCTGGAACGAAGCGGTCCAGGCGCTCACGCCGCTGGGGGAGGTGCACTTTCTCCGCGCGGACATCCGGGATGAAGCCGCGGTGGCCGGACTCATCGCCAAGACCGTCGAAGTGCTCGGCGGGTTGGACATCCTGATCAACAATGCGGGGAGCATCAACCGCACCCCGCTTCACGAACTGGATCTGCAGACCTGGGAGCGCACCCTTGCGCCCAACCTCACCGGGTTCTACCTGGTCAGCCGGTACGCACTGCCGCACCTCCAGGAGAGCCGCGGAGCGATCGTCAACGTGGCGTCGTACCTGGCCTTCCGTGCCGGGAGCGCCCGGACGGTAGCCTACAATGTCGCAAAGGCCGGCGTCGTGGCGCTCACCCGCACCATGGCGGTGGCCTACGGTCCGGACGGCGTGCGGGTCAACGCAGTTTGTCCCGGGTTCGTCCCGACCGAGCTGAACCGCTCCATATGGGAGAGCTTCGACGCCGAACAGTGGAGGCGGATCGCCGAGAACTATCCCCTCCGCCGGGTGGGCACTCCCGAGGACGTAGCCTACGCCATCGCCTTCCTTGCGTCGAAGGAAGCGGGCTGGATCACCGGGACCTGCCTCCTCGTGGACGGCGGGCAGACCGCCAAATAGCACACTGGCCCAGATCTCCTGAATGTTCGCATTTCCAATCCACAATTTGTCCACAACACCATGTGAATTGGCAGATTTACCCATGATTCCGAATTATTCTTTCAAGTCTGGCAGGAATATGTCACAAATCGTTGGAAAACCTTCCCCGAGCCTTCGCAGATCATCACCTCAACCGGAGGGGGGAAGAGTGCAATGCGCTGGATCGGGGCGCTGGTCGTCGTCGCGCTGCTGCTGGCTCTGGCGCCGGTTGGCTCGGCGCAGCCCAAGCTGAAAGCCTGCTTCCTATATGTGGGGCCTATCGGTGACTACGGATGGACCCACGCACACGATCAGGGCCGTCTGGCGGTCGAACGCGCGCTGCCCGAGGTTGAAACGGCCTACGTGGAAAACGTACCCGATGCCCAGACCGAACCATTCATCGACAAGCTCGTCGGTCAGGGCTGCAAGGTCATCTTCACCACGAGTTTTGGGTACATGGACGGGACGCTGGCCTCGGCGAAGCGGTACCCGAACGTGATCTTCGCCCACGCCACCGGCTTCAAGCGCGCCCCCAACCTGGCCACCTATCAGGCGGAGTTCTACCAGGTCTATTACCTCAACGGACTGGTCGCGGGGGCCCTCACGAAGACCGGGAAGGTCGGGTACCTGGCCGCCTTCCCCATCCCCGAGGTGAAGCGGCACATCTCCGCCTTCGCCTTCGGCGTCCGTGAGGTCAACCCCAAGGCCACCGTGCACGTGCGCTGGATCTTCGACTGGTTCCATCCCGCCAAGGCCAAGGAGGCGACCGAGGCCCTGCGCGCCGTGGGCGTGGACGTCGGCACGCAGACCGAAGACTCCCCCACGTTCGTGCAGGTGATGGCGAGCAAGGGGCTGCCCAGTTTCTCTCACTACTCGCCGATGTACAAGTTCGCGCCGGGCTACGTCGTCTCCGGGCAGCTGGTGCACTGGGATCGCGTCTACATCGACTTCCTCCGCAAGGTTCTGGCCGGCAAGTACACCGCCTCGAACCTCCAGGGCGTGGATATCTGGTGGCGGCTGAAAGAGGGCGCGGTGGAGATGGGCGCGCAGCCCGGCATGCCCATCAATCCCGCCTGGGTGGCGCGGCTCAAGACGGCGCGGGCGATCATCGGCGGCGCGGCGGGCGGAGGGCGGACTTCAGTCTACGACCTCGTGATGGACCGGCTGGCGCAGATGTCCACGCTCGATCCGAAAACCGGTCAGCCGCTCTTCGATCCGTTCACCGGACCGCTGCGCGATCGCCGCGGCGTCCTGCGGATCCCAACGGGGCAGCGCGCCACGTATCAGCAATTGATGACGATGGAGTGGGCGGCTCAGGGAATCGTCGGGCCGTGGGAGAACGAGCCGAAGTGAGCGCGGCCACGGCCACGCTGACGGTGAGTCCGGTCCTGCGTGACCGGGAGGGGAAGCCGGTCGACCCCGTCCTCCGGGCTGACTGGCATGTGGTCGGCCCCGCCGCGAAGTTGCGCGACGGGGTCGATCCCCTCCCTATCGGGGGACGGACGACGACGCGCCTCCTCAACGTCGACCTGCTGCTTTGGCGGCCGGACGAGCAGGTGCGCGTCTGGCGAGACCTCTGCATCCACCGCGGCTATGAACTGTCCCGGGGCAAGTACTTCACGCAGACGGTGAACGGCGTCGAGGTGCCCGTGATCGAGTGCGGGTACCATGGCTACACCTACGGCCCGGATGGGCGGTGCGTGCTCATCCCTGCGGGCCTGGGCGAGCGAATTCCAGAGACGATCGGGGCGCACACCTTCCGAGTGCAGGAGCGGTACGGCTGGCTGTGGGCCTGCCTCGGAGAGCCGACGCACGATGTCCCCGCCTTCCCGGAGTGGGACGATCCCTCCTACCGCAAGATCTTCTGCGGACCCTACGACGGGGAGGCGAGCGCCCCGCGCTTCGTCGAGATCTTCCTCGACGTGGCCCACTTTCCGTTCGTGCACGAGGGACGGCTGGGAGACCGCGCGCACACGGAGATCTCCGACTACGAGGCGCAACTGACCGAGCGGGGTGTGGAGGCCAATGGGATCCGGGTCTTCCAATTGGATCAAGACGGCCGCGGTACGGCAGGCTACGTCAGCTATGACTACCGTGCCATGCGGCCTCTCTGCGCCTACTTCATCAAGCGGGGCGAGCGCAGCTTCGCCATCTATTACGCGGTCACCCCGGTCGAGGAACATCGCAGCCGCAATTGGATGTGGATCGCCATGAACTACGGCTGGGAGGAGCCGGAGGAGGCGATCCGCGCCTTCCAGGATGAGTTGATGAAGGAAGACACCGCCATCGTCGAGCACCAGCACCCCAGCCGCCTGCCGAGGGACCTGCAGGCGGAATTCCACCACCGGGCGGATCGCGCGTCGATCCGCTACCGGCAGTGGATCAACGCGCTGGGCCTGACCTTCGGGACGGAGTAACCGGGCGGGCGCCGCCCGGTCGCCCTTCCCGTAACAGTCCGGGCAGCGTCCAGAGGAGCTCGCGCTCGGCGCCGCCAGGGCCGTCGAGGATCACTTCGAACGCCCCGGCGCGCTCCGCCGCAGACGCCATCAAGGGCGGCGGCCAGCGGAAGAGGTCTTCCACCTGTCGCGGCCGCGCTGCCCCTACGATCCTCAAGTACCCGCGCAGGACGGCGCCGGCCGCCTCTTCGCTGCGGATCTCCGCCGCCTGTGCCGACACATCGGGCATCCAGCGGCCAAAGAGATCCCAGATGAACGAATAGTTCCCGCGCCCCTCCATCTCGGCGACCTTGGCGATGAGGAAGCGGCTCTGTAGTTCGTCGAGGGCGCGGTGCAGCCGGCTGCCGGAGCCGCGGCTGCCGATGAAGCGGCGACGAAGGTGCCAGGTGTTCACGGGACCTGCCCGCTCGATCTCCTCGTAGACCTCCCGGGCCAGCAGAGACAGGGCGCCGGCGCGAAAGGCGATCAGGTAGTCGTCGGGCTCGCCCACAGTGCCCGAGAGGGCGTAGAAGAGCGGCAGATAGGTCAGGGAGATGTAGGTAGGCTTGCGCCGGAGGACCCGTCCGTAGAAGAGCCGCCGCTGCGTGGCCAGCTCGTCCTTCCACTGCCAGGCCCACGACCACATCCGGTACACGCTGCGCGTGCCGAGGACGTCGAAGAGCCCGGGGATATCTCCGGGTCCGGCGGTAAACGCGTAACAGAAACCCAGCGCCTCGACGAAACGCTGGCACTGCGCCCCGTTTCGAACGACGAACTGCCTCAGTAGAGCGCGGCGGTAGCGGGTCAGATCGGTGGGGCGGAGGGACCGGTCAGGCACCTAGTCTTCTTCTTGCAGGACGAACAATTCCTTGGGCGACCCGCAAGTCGGGCACTCTTCGGGGAGGGGGTCCTCCCGCGGAAAGACCCGGCCGCAGACGGTGCAGCGGTATACGGCCCCAGATTCAGGGCGTCCTGGTACAATCTCCATGGGATTTTCCTCCAATGGCATTCTACCCCCACGGGCGAGGCGGCGAATTTTGCCCTCATCCACCGGAGGTCTATGAACGGTCCGCGCGTCGAACACCTGGACAACGGTCTGCGCATGATGCTGCTGGAGAGCCATGCCGCTCCGGTGGTGACCTTTTGGATCTGGTACGGCGTCGGCAGCCGCAACGAGGCGCTCGGCTTCACCGGCGCCTCCCACTGGGTCGAGCACATGCTCTTCAAGGGCACCCCCGATCACCCCAAGGGCATGCTCACCCGCGCCGTCGAGCGGCTCGGAGGGCGCTGGAATGCCTTCACCTCCAAGGACTACACCGCCTTCCATGAGGTCCTCCCCGCCGGTCACCTGCCCTTTGTCATCGGCCTGGAGGCCGACCGCATGCGCCATACCCTCTTTGACCCCTCTGAGGTCGAGTCGGAGCGGACGGTCATCATCGCCGAACGCGAGGGGTTGGAGAATTCGCCGGCGGCCTCGCTCTATGAGGAAGTCGACGCGGCAGCCTTCAAGGTTCACCCCTACCGCCATCCCGTAATCGGGTGGAAGGCGGACCTGCGGGCAATGACGCGGGACGACCTCTATGGACACTATCGCACCTACTACCAGCCGGGGAATGCTCTCATCGTCGCCGTGGGAGCCTTCCAGCCGGAGGAGGTGCTGGGTCAGATCCGGCGCGCCTTCGGCGAGATCCCATCGGGGCCCGCGATCCCGCCGGTCCGGGCGGCCGAGCCCACACAGGAGGGGGAGCGGCGGGTCCTCCTGCAGCGGCCCGGCGGGGCGACGCCTTACGTGCAGATGGTCTTTCACGCTCCGGCGGCGAGTGATCCCGATCTCCCGGCGCTGCTGCTCCTCGACGGCATGCTCAGCGGGTTCGGCCGCAGCGCCGCGGGCGCCGCCCGCTCCTCCCGCCTCTACCGGGCGCTGGTGGACCGTGGGCTCGCCGCCGACGCGGGCTCGGCGATGTATCCGATGAGGGATCCCGGCGCGGTCAGGATCTGGGCGACAGCGCGCAGCGGCGTGGGTGCCGCGGCGGTCGAGGAGGCGATCCTCGAGGTCATCGAAGCCGCGCAGCATGACGAGATCGCGCCCGAGGAAGTCGCCCGGGTGAAGCGTCAGGCCCGAGCGCAGTTCATCTACGCGCGCGACGGGGTGCATGGGTATGCGGGCGCGATCGGCGCATACGCGATGGTGGATCATCCCGAGTCATTCTTCACCCTCCCGTCACGGATCAATGCCGTCGAGGCCTCGGACGTCCAGCGGGTGGCGACGACAGTCCTCGACGAGAGCCGGCGCACGGTGGGATGGTATCTCCCGGTGAAAGGCATCGCGGTGCCCCACTCCGGCGCCGCCGCATCGGTGGCATGAGGCCGCGTGAGGTCGTGGGGAGCGTGTCCGGCGGGTCGCCTGAGAGGATGGCGACCGCCGCCGGTGTGTTGCGCGCGGAGCAGATTCACCGTGCGGTTCTTCCTACCGGCCTGCGCATTCTGACGGTAGACCGTCCGGGCAGCGGGATGGTCGCGCTCCATGTCCTGGTCTCGGCCGGGAGCCGGTTTGACGACGGCCGGCCCGGCCTCGCGCAGGTGACTGCGGAATCGCTGCAGCGCGGCACACGGCACACGAGCGCCCAGACGCTCGCCGAGCGCCTCGACGCCATGGGCGCCACGCTGGCGGTCCTGCCCGGGTTGGAAGCGGTGACGCTGGCGGGCCGCGCGCTGACCGAAGACTTCACCGCCTACCTCCGGCTGGCGGCAGAGGTGCTGACGGCGCCCGCGTTCCCCCCCGACGAGGTGGCGAAGGTGCGCGGCGAACTCCTCACGGCGCTGCGCGTCCACGAGATGGACACGCGCTATGCCGCTGAGCGCGCGTTCCGGCGGCTGGCGTTTCCCCCCGAACATCCCCACGCGCAGCCCCCGGACGGCGACGCCGCGGTGATCGAATCCCTAGAGGGCGCCGCACTCACGGCGTTTCATCAACGTCGCTACACGCCCGAGGAGACCATCCTCATCCTGATCGGCGACGTGCGGCCCGAGGCCGCGGCGGATCAGGTGGAGTCCGCCCTCGGCGGCTGGTCGCGCGGGGGGGAGGGTGATGGCGCCGCAGCGCCCCGCGCCGCGCTCGAGGCACCAGCGCCCGCTCCTGGGGTTGGCCCGCGCCGTGAGACGACTGCCATACCTGGCAAGAGGCAGTCGGACATCGTCCTCGGCGGAGTGGCGGTGACGCGCCACGACCCCGACTATTACGCGCTCATGCTGGCGACGCTGATCCTCGGACGCCAGGGCATGATGGGACGCGTCGGACATCGCGTCCGTGAGGAGTTGGGGCTGGCCTATTACGCGTACGTCGAGGCGCGCGCCGGCCTGCTGGCGGGACCGTGGTGGGCCCGGGCGGGCGTCAATCCTGACAACGTCGGCCGTGCCGTCGAGGCGATTCTGGAAGAAGCCATCCGGTTCGGGCGCGAGGGCCCGACGCCCTCAGAACTTGACGACGCGCGCGATTTCCTCACGGGCTCCCTCGCCGTGCGCCTGGAGACCCACGCCGGTCAGTCGGCAGCCCTGGCGGAGATGGAGTTCTTCGATCTGGGACTGGACTACCTGGAACGCTATCCTGCCATCGTCCGGTCCGTCTCCGCCGAAGCGATCCAGGCGGCCGCACAGCGATTTCCGACGCAAGGATACGCGCTCGCCGTTGCCGGTCCCCCCTCCGGCTGATTCGTCCCACCCGTACTGCGTCGGAGCCCCCTCCATCTGTCCTCGACCCTGAAGTGGCAATGTCTTACTCTGAACGCATGAACCGCGCCCACGCAGCGATGCTGCAGCTCTGGGCGGTCGAGGGATTCCCAGAGATCCGTGGGGGGAACAATCTTGGGCGTACGATTGTTGAAAGCTTCACGGCGAATCAGTTCGTGCCCGCAGATGGGGACGTCGTTGTCGTCGCGCAGAAGGTTGTTTCAAAAGCGGAGAATCGCGTAGTCAACCTGGCTACCGTGCGTCCGGGCGCGTCTGCCGAGGCACTCGCTGCGGAGACGGGCAAGGATCCGCGTGAGGTCGAACTGATCCTGCAGGAGTCGGTTGCGGTCAACCGGCACCGCCGCGGTCTCATCATCGCCGAGCACCGCCTCGGGTTCATCTGCGCCAACGCCGGCGTGGACCACTCGAACGTCGCCGGCAGTGACGAGGTGGTCAGCCTGTTGCCGGAGGACCCGGACGCCTCCGCGCACCGGATCCGCGATGCGGTAGCCGCGGCCTTCGACTCCCAGGTGGGCGTGATCATCAGCGACAGCCACGGGCGCCCGCATCGCAACGGGGCCGTGGGTGTCGCCATCGGGGTGGCAGGTATCGCGCCGCTGCTCAGTTACGTCGGCCTGGCCGACCGCTACGGCTATCTGCTGCGGAGGACGGTTGAAGCCGTCGCGGATGAGCTGGCGGGAGCGGCGGGCCTGCTGCAGGGTCAGGCCGATGAGGGGCGGCCGGTGGTGCTGATCCGGGGCGCGCGGTTTGCGACCGACGGGGTCGGCGCCGCCGAGCTGGTGCGCCCGATGGAGGAGGATCTCTATCGATGAAGATCGAGCGTGTGGTCGCCCACCCTCTCGCCGCAAAGGCGCCGAAGCCTGTCTCGTTCAGCATCGGCGACTACTCGACGTTTTACGGGACCCTGGTTGAGGTCACCACCGACGAGGGCGTCACGGGCGTGGGAGAGTCCATCGCCCGCAAAGCCCCCCAGGTCGTCGCAGGCATCGTGGACGACCTCCTGGCTCCGCTGGTCATCGGGCGTGACCCGCGGGACATCGCCGGGCTGTGGGAGCAGATGTTCGCGCAGCTGCGGCGCTGGGGGCATTCCCGCGGCTTTGTCCTCGAGGCGATCAGCGGGATCGATGCCGCCCTGTGGGACCTCCTGGCGCGGGTCGCGGGAGAGCCGCTTTACCGGGCGCTGCGAGGGATGGGCCGCGACCGCGTGGCTTGCTACGCGTCCAAGGTCTACCTGACCGACGTCGACCGGATGGCCGCAGAGGCGGGGGGGATGAGGGAGCGCGGCTTCCGGGCGATCAAGGTACAGATCGGGCGGCGCGAGGATCAGGGGGGGCTGCACGCCGACGTGGCCTCCGTGGCCGCAATCCGGGAGGCGGTCGGCCCGGAGGTGGCGATCATGCTCGACGCCAACGGGGCGTACGACGCCGCCACTGCCATCCGCCTGGGCCGGCAGCTGGAGCCGTACGACATCTCCTGGCTGGAGGAGCCGGTGCCGCCGGACGACCTCTCCGGCTACGAGATGATCCGCCGCGGCCAGGCAGTGCCGCTGGCGGCGGGGGAGTCGGAGTTTGGGATCTTTGGGTTCCGGGACCTGATCGAGCGGCGGGCGGTAGACGTCCTCCAGCCGGAGATCGCCCGGATCGGCGGGTTTACCGCGGCGCTGCAGTTGGGCGCCCTGGCCTACGCGTACAACCTGCGGATCGCTCCGCACACCGGGTTTTCTACTAGCGTCGCCCATCTGGCCTCGCTGCACCTGGCGGCGGCGATTCCCAACTTCATGACGTACGAGTACATGCTGCCGGAACTCCTCAGCGCCGACGGGTATACCGAGAATCCGTTGCGCGACATCTTCACCGCGCCCTTCCCCGAGCCGCGGGAGGGCATGATCGATCTCCCGCAGGGCCCGGGGCTCGGTCTGGAGGTTGACTGGAAGCGGGTAAAGGCCTTTGAGGTGAAGAGGTAGTGGCGGGCCGGAACGCGGAAGGCGTGAGGCGATGATCGTCATCGCCACGGGCGTCAGCGGCTCTGGAAAAGTCCACGAACTGGGCGGCGGGCCGGGCTACATCCTGCGCCTGGTCGAGGAAGCGGAACGCCGCATCGGGGCTGCCGTGGCCGAGGGGCGCTGGACCTCACCGATCAGACGCATCCGCATGATCGACGTAGGGCATCGGATGCTGGAACGCGCCCGCGACCTCGGCTCGGAGGTCAGCACGGAGACCATCCTGGACGTGTCCCCCGACGCCCTGCAACAATTGCGCGCCGTCGCACTGACCGAGGTGGTCAACGACCCGGACCTCTGGCGGGAGGACACGGCCACCATCCTGGTTACCCACGCCTGCTTCTGGTGGAAGGGACACCTCATTCCCGGGCTGGACACCCATTACCTCAAGCTCATCTTCGACGAGACGCGCCGCCGCCTCGCCCAGCCCGAGGCCACGGCGGTGCAGCAGACCCTGCCGGAACTCAAGCTCGCGCCCCCCATCCGCCCCGAGGGGATCTTCTACGTCACGATCGTCGACAGCGTCTACAAGATTGCCCAACGCCTCAACGACACCGCGCAGTGGCGCGACCAGGTGCCTACCAACGAGCTGATCATGTGGCAGGAGCAGGAAGTCTTCCTGACCAAGATGCTCGCCGACTACGAGCGCGTCCCGCACTACCTGGTGGCGCACGACGAGCCGACCGAGACCCTCTTCGATCTCATCTGCTTCAAAAGGCCCCGTATCTATCTCGGCTACCCGATCACCCATCTGAGGCGGGAGGGCCACTGGAAGCTGATCGACGAGGCCCGCGGGTTCGCCCGCCGCCTCCGCGAGCACTTCGTGGTGTTTGACCCTCTCTCGGTGAAGGATGAGGAGGCGCTCGCCCTCGCCCGCGTCGGCACGAAGGAGTTCGACGAACAGTTCTCCCCGCAGCAGCGGGCCGAGATCCGGGCCTGGGCGGGCTCGCTGGAACAGGCGCGGGAGTGGGCGGCCGCTCTCGACGAGCGGACCCGGCTGAACCTCGGCCGGGCGACGGTCTGGCGGGACCTGCGGCTCATCGACCAGTCCGACATGAACGTGGTCTTCTATCCGACGGGCCAGATGTCGTTTGGCGTGCTCTCCGAGATGCTCCACGCCCACGCCACCGGCAAGAAGGTCTACATCATCTACCCCTTTGCCGCCATGTCGCCGTTCCTCGACTACGCCGCCACGCGCGTGTGGCGCCCTTCGCCCGATGGCGCCGGCCCTACTCATCCTGAGGAGATCGAACGCTTCATGGCCCGGGCGGCCGGCGAGGTCGAGGCGGAGTTGCTGCGCGAGTACGGGCAGGGTTAGGCGGAGGCTCGACCCAGTAGCGGAGAAGGAGTCCGGCGACTCGCTACTGAGGTGCGTACAAGATCAGGATTTCCCCCTGTGGGTGCACGAGGATGTAATCTCCGCTCCGCAGCGGTGGTGCGAATTCCTCTGCCTCCGACCCGAAGGCTCGGGCGGCACGGACGGCAGCGAGCCGCTTGCCTGAGCCGAGGTCGAGAAGATGGAACCAACCGTCCCGTCTCCCGACGTAGACATACCTCCCTTCGAGGTCGAGGCGAACGATCGAGGCTCCAGACGTCTGATACTGCCTGGGCCTGCCAGTTGCCATGATCGCTCCGCGGATTCTCTCGGGCCGGCCGCCGTCGAGGTCAGCTCTCTGTGACGTAAAGGTAGCGGCCCTGTAGGATCGCGTCGGTTCGCCATTGGATCTGGTTCCCGCAGGTGAAATCCGCCCGATACTCCCATCGGGCTAGGTGTTTGCCTGTTCGCCGGTTGATGACACGGATCTGCACATTGTCCGGGTCGTCGAGTTGAGTCCACACCCAGGTGTCCGAGAGGTAGACGCGATCTCCCTCAATCGCAAGCGGGGGATGGGCATGGCTGGCCCGCCACAACCGCCGTCCGGTCCGCAGCTCGAGGGCGAGAACGTGAGGGAAGTGTGGCTCTCCTTGAGAGAGCTCCCAATAGACCATCCCTCGGGCAACCGCCACGGGGCCAAGGCTGCCCTCTTCCCGAAGACGCCACCGGGTTTCACCCGTGTGCGCATCAAGAGCGACACCACCATCCCAGTAGCTGTTTGCCAACACCAGTTCGCCGTAGGTACGGAGTTGGTTCATGCGTTTCAATCCTGTGTCAACACGCCACCGTGGTCTCCCGGTTGGCGCAGCTAACGCGACGACCTGCGAGGCGCGTTCAACCATGTAGACTGTTCCTCCGGCGTACGCAAGGGGGCCCTCAAGCCCTGAGCCATAGCGCCAGAGGCGTCTGCCTGAGGCAAGCGTGGCAGCCACCAGTGCTCCGTCCTGCAGATAGAAGATGCGACCATCTCCGGCGGCGAGAGAGTCTTCCGCCACACCACTCCGACCGAAGTCCGACCGGTCGCGCCACACCAGCGATACGGTGCGGACGTTCTTCGTCGTCTGGAGCGCAATCGCCGGACCCGGCCGGAGGGGGACTGACCCATCAGCAGGATGGCCCGCCGCCAGGATCAGCGCCCCGACCGCCAAGAGGATCCTTCCCATCGCAACCCCCAGGGTGATTGTAACGAGGGCAGGAGCTAGAAGTTGAAGATGATCGTCACCTGAGCGGTGACCGTCACCAGCCCGGGCTCCACCGGCGCCGGAGGGGCGGGCGCGGCCTGGATCGTACGCGCCTCCCGGACAATCACGTCCACACCTCCTTCGACGATTCTGTCGATGCCGCGGATGCGCAGCCCCGCGGCCTGGGCGATGGCGTCGCCCTTCTCGCGCGCCTCGCGCACCGCCAGAGCGAGCGCCTCGGTGCGCGCCTTGGTAGCGTTGCGCAGGCCGAAACTGATCCCCTGGATGGTAGTGGCGCCGGCAGCGACGGCGGCGTCGATCGCCCGTCCCACCAGCGGCAGGGTCGCCGTCGTCAGCGTCAACAGCGACAGGGCCCGGTAGCCGGTGATCTGCGGGGCGCCCTCGCGCGGGGCGCTGAAGACCGGAAAGACCTGCACCGCTGAGGTGCGGATGTCCTCTCGCCGGACGCCCAACTGCTGCCAGCGCGCCAGCGTGGCGGTGACGACGCGGTTCACCTCCGCCATCGCCTCAGCGGCGGTGGCCCGCTGCACCTGGGCGCCCACGGTCAGCGTCACCTGATCCGGCGGGACGTCCACCTGGCCGTGGCCGGTGGTCACGATCTGATTCCGGCCGGGCTCGGGCGTCTGCGCCGCGACCGGCGCGGTGCCGGCGAGGACGGAGAGAGCGAGCACTCCTGCAAGGAGCCAGCGCATGGGTTTTTCACCTCTCTGGTGATCGGTCTGCCGCCGAGCAAGACACGAACGAGGGCCGGGCCAGGTTCATTTACCCGCCCGAAGGAGCCTTCCTAATCGAGCCGGCGCAGTTCGGGGACTGTCCAGCCGGCAATGCCCGCCAGGGTGATCATCGCTCCACCGGCGACAAAGAGCGCGCGGACGCCCAGCCATTCGGAGATCCAGCCGGCCAGGCCGTAGGAGACGGGATAGAGGCCGTAGATGCCAAACATCAGCATGCCCATGACCCGGCCGACGAACGCCCGCGGCGCCCGCTGCTGAATCAGGGTGATGTAGATAATGCCGAGCCAGGCGAAGACGGCGCCCGAGCCGACCAGTAGCGCCGCAGCCTGCCAGACTCCCTGGGCGAGCGCGATGGCCGCAAAGACCAGGCCCATCAGGGCGATCGCCGTCGTGCTCACCGGCCCGCGCCGCCTGACGTGGACGGTCCCGCCGAAGAGGCCGCCGGCCAGCGCCCCCAGCCCATACGCCGAAAAGAGGAGGCCGAGGCCGCGGGGCCCCGCGTCGAGCGCCTTCGCCAGCACCGGAATCCCGACGTACGTCGCGCCCGCGTATCCAAAGAAGAAGATGGAAGCCATGGCAATGACTGCGGCGAGCAGCCGATCCCGCCGCAATACGCCGAAGCCCTCCGCCAGATCCCGCCAGGGGCTCTGCCTGGCCGTTCCCGCCGGCCGGGGAGCGGTGCCGATGAGCATCAGGAAGATGGCAGAGATGAGGAAACTGCTGGCGTCGACGGCAAACCCGCCGGCGGTGCCCACCGTTGCCACCAGCCAGCCGGCCAGAGCCGGCGCGCCGAAGAGGACGACCTGGCTCGTCACCTGGTTGAGCGCGTTGGCCTGACGCAGGAGTCCCGGTTCGACCAGTTCGGGCATGATGGACGAGGCGGCGGGGAAGAAGAAGGCGTGCACGATGCCAAAGAGCAGCGCCAGCGCGTAGACCCCAGGCATCGTAATCCGGCCGGTGGCGGTGAAGTAGGCAAAGAGGCCGACCACTCCGGCCCGGAGGAGGTCCGACCCGAGCATCACCGTGCGCGGGCGGAGACGGTCGGTGACCACCCCGCCCAGGAGCATCAGGATCGCCCGGGGGATCGCCTGCAGCATCAGGACTGTGCCCAGGGCGCCACTGCGTCCGGTGAGGGAGAGCACGAGCCACGACAGCGCGACGAACTTGAACTGATCGCCCGCCAGCGAGACGTTCTGGCCGATCCAGAGATTGCGGAAGTTGCGCACCCGCAGGGGCGCGAGCAGGTCGAGGCGCGCGGCGGTGGGGGCGGTAGGAGTGAGGGGCTCGGCGGCTTCGGACATCGCTGGCTCCGTTGATACAATACACCGGGACCCATGCCCGCCAACCTTACGCCCGACTATCTAGCCGCCGAGCGGAAGTGGAAGGACGCGAGCACGCCGCAGGACAAGCTCGCCGCGCTCGAAGAGATGCTGGCGACGATTCCCAAGCACAAGGGCACGGAGAAGATGCAGGCGGACATCAAGCGCCGCATCGCGCGCACGCGCGCCGCGGTTGAGCAGCGCAAGAAGGGGACCGCGCGCGCGAAGCCCTTCTATCACGTCCCCAAGGAGGGCGCCGGCCAGGTGGTGCTGGTGGGCGCGCCGAACACCGGCAAGTCCTCCCTCTTGCGCGCGCTCAGCCGGGCCGACCCGGAGGTGGCGGACTATCCGTTCACGACCCGGCTCCCTCTGCCCGGGATGGTGCCGTTCGAGAATGTGCAGATCCAGCTGGTGGACCTGCCTCCGCTGACCGTCGATCTCACCGAGGCGTGGCTCTATGCGATCATCCGCTCGGCCGACGGGCTCCTCCTGGTGGTCGACCTAAGAGATGAGGAGCTCGTCAGCCAGGCTCAGACTGTGTTGGACCTCCTCACGGGGGCCCGGATCGAGGTGAGGGATCCTGGGACCGACGGAAAGGGCAGGCCGGCGCTCTTCGTGGCCGCTGGGACCGATCGGCCGGGCGCGGGGGAAAGACTGGCGGTCTTTCGCGACCTGTTCGCCTCACGCCTGCCCGTCCTGTCTACTTCGAGCGTCACCGGGGAGAACCTCGATGCGCTCCGCCGCGCGCTCTTTGATCTGTTGGGAGTGATCCGCGTCTACAGCAAACCCCCTGGGCGGAAAGCGGATCTCACCGCACCGTTTGTCCTCTCCCGCGACAGCACGGTCCTGGACGCGGCCGGCGCAATTCACAAAGACTTCGCCGAGCACCTCAAGTACGCGCGGCTCTGGAATGAGCACGGGTACTCGGGCCAGATGGTCAGCCGAGACCACGTCCTCGTCGATGGCGACGTGATCGAACTGCACGCGTAAACCGAGCCAGGGTTACGCGCAAAACCTGCAGCCCACTACGATATGAGGGTGGTACTTCTTGGGAGTGCCTCTATATTCCCTAATATGCCCTAGTGATCCCTCGTAGGAAATCCATCTGATCTTATGTGACCTCAACTCGGTCCGGACCGAGTTCCAGGGAAGTTCCATGGAACCTCGGATGACAATGTATGCGGCGGCGCTTCAAGGAGCAGAAGAGAGGGGGTAGCAGCAAACCGCCTGGGCGAAAAGCGGATCTCACCGCGCCTTCTTCTTTAGGTGCAACACAGCAGGGCCGGCCGCTTCAAACGGAGCGCTGAAGCTGATCGTGGTGGAGCTCTCGACCGTCACCGTGTCTGCCCCCACCGTCTCACGGTTGTTGACGCTGTACCACTGGGCCGTATAGGTGCCGGCAGCCAACGTTACCGTGAATGAACCGGCCATCTCGCTTGGGTCGAGGACAAGGTACTCCTTGCCGGGATTCGCCAGGGCGTACCCGGTTGAACTGAGCTCGCCGCGAGGCCCCATCTCGACGAGATTCATCCGCTCGGCGAAGCGCAGCGTGTCGCCCATCGCAGAACGAGCCGGTTCGAAGGACTCGTAGGGAGGGACCCCCAGCGACGGATCAAGCGGATGCACGACGTCGATGATCCCGAAGTCCATGAGAATCGGTTGGTGGCCGCGGAGGAAAGACTTCCATGCCCACAGCGCGTTGCCCAGACCCGGGGCGTAGTGGTCCGTGTCGCTGATTACCACCTTCCTGCCGTCGTTTGGGGGCGGGTCGTCGAACCATCGGGACGGGGGACTACCAGGAGCCATCGGATGCCGGCCGGCGGTGAAGATCTCATCGTCGTAGCCGGGCGAGATCCAGTCCGCGGGGCTGGAGAACAACGGGTCGTTCACCTTCGTCTGATCGGCGACCGGGAACTGCATCGTCATCCCAATGGGATGCCGGTCGTATCCCCTCCGCCGCTCGTATTCCTTGACGACGTTGATGACCCAGTACTGCCACTGGGTGGAGTCTCCCCACTCGGGGGCGTCGGATAGCCCCATCGCCTTGGCGAAGTTCACGTCGACGTATCCGCCGCCCGACGATTCGTTCGCGACCTCGTAGAGAACGTTGGGCAGGTCGTGGACCGTGTCGACGACCTTCCGGACGTACTCCTCTTGGAGTGCCTGGACGTGCGGATCGAGCGGAAGGACGTGGTAATCGACGATCGAGGTGATCTTGATCTCGTTGACGTTGTTAGCGGCGTGGAACGGATGCCCCTCGAGGTTGTCGGGCGCCGGGCTAAGGTGGAGGCCCCAGCCCTCGAAGAGCATCACGGCGACGTAGATGCCCTCGTTGCCGGCGGCGATGACGCGGTCGCAGAGCCGGTCGAAGTACGCCTGATCGAACCTGGAGAGGTCGAACTTCGGCTTCCCGTCCGTCGCCGCTCCCGGTCCGATACGCGCCCACGGCTGCGGCGTCATGCAGAGGTGGAATCCTCCGCCGGCGGCCTGAGACATGAAATGCTCCCAGCGCCAGAGCCGGATGAAGTTGTGCTTGTGGTCCTTGAGGAACCCGAGATAGGCGCGGTAGTCATTCTGCTCCGGGACGTCCGCGCACGACGCGCCGGGGCCGAGACCATCGTGGAAGTTGTTCCAGATGTGCGAGCCCGTCAGGTAGACGGCCTTTCCGTCCGCGGCGTCGCCCGATGCGACGGTGAAGTAGCGTGGGTTGACCTTCGAGACCAGGAGAGGTCCGGCGGCGGCCTCAGGTTCGGTCACTGGCGGGACAGGGGTGTTCTAAGAAGCAGGTCGCTGCTCGCCGTCCCCGCGGGCCGACTGCCAGAGAAAGAGGACGACGCCCTGCGGGTCAGCAAAGGATGCCCACCAGCCCTGCCCTTCCACTTCCGCTTTCGGCTTCAGAACCTTCCCGCGGGCCTGGCGGATCTCTTTGAGTTTGGCGTCGATGTCCGTGACGTCGATGTAGGCCTGCACCGCGGCTCGCTTGGGGACCGTCTTCACCTTGTACAGTCCGCCGCCCACCCCGCCTCCGGGGGGGGAAAAGAGCGCGTACTCCTTGCCCCAATCCTCAAAAGTCCAGCCAAAGACCCTTCCATAGAAGTTCTTGGCGCGCTTGAGATCACGAGTCGGAATCTCAATGTGCGTAAACCCAGGCATCGTCTTCCCTCCTTAGTGATGGGAACTCGGGGCAGGGCACTTGTTCGCGCCGGGCCGGCGCGTTCCTCCGGCGCGGCGAGATTTCGGGCCTGGATCAGGAACGCAGATCCTCTCCGGGAAGAAGGACGCGTTGCCTCTTGACGTCCCAAAGGCCCCGGGAGGTCAGGCGCAGGTCTGGCAGCGCGTCGAACGAGAGGAAGAGCAGGGTGTAGAGGAGGTCGCCGTGCGGGTAGCCGCGCTCGCGCAGGAGGGCGGTGAGGGTTCGCACCGCGGAGACGACCGTGGGAAAGGACTCCTGGGACATCGTCCCCGCCAGTGGTAGCGCGAAGTCGTAGACCAGCCTCTTGTCCTCGACCAGTGCGACGCCCCCGCCCATCTCGAGGACCCGTCGCGCCGCGCGGGCCATCGCCTGGGGGGCGGCGCCGATTACGGTCACCGCTCGCACGACCGAGAAGGTGGACGCCAATCCGTCCAGCCGCTCGGCGAACCCGCTGAGCAGACCGCGGGAGATCCATCTGCCCTCCGCATCGAGCAGGGCGATCTGCTGGATGCCGGGCGGCAGGCTTCCGCCGCTGGATCGGACCTCACGGCGGCGGGTAATGACCTCGTTCTCGAGGTGCATCGCCGGCACCGACTCCCCTTCCGGAGGGCGAAAGAGTTCGGGCCGCGGCTGCCACGACGGCGCGTAAGCCGGGGGAAGATACCTCGCCCAGTCCAGGTGCGGGAGAGGGGCGGTGAGGCTGCCGGCCTCGGCGGCGAGGCGTCCTCCGGCGAAGACGATCTCGGGCCGGGGATGGCGCAGGTCGCTGATCACATTGATGTCGGCGAGCCGGCCCGGGGCGATGCCGCCGATCTCCTCATCCAGACCGTAGTAGGTGGCAGGATTGATCGTCGCCATCTGGTAGGCGGCCATGGGTGGAACGCCCGCCTCGATGGCGACGGCGATGAGGCGGTCGACGTATCCCTCCTCGTCGATGAAGACAGGGTTGGGTCCGTCGGGGGTGAGCATCAGGCGCCCCGAGAAGGCGCGCTCCCCGGTGGCGATCGAAGCCAGGCGAGGCAGGTCCCGCCGGATCGAGGAGTGGCGGAGCATCACGTAGAGGCCGGCGCGCAAACGGGCGAGCGCCTCGTCCGCGGTAATCGCTTCATGGTCGCTGCTGATGCCCGCCGCCGTCAGCGTCTGCAGCCGCTCCGCGCTTACGCCGGGGGCGTGCCCCTCGACACGCCGCCCCTCCGCGAGGCCCGCCGCGACAGCCGCCGTCGCGGCCGCCTCACCCGCGTAGAGCGCCGGCCAGCGCGTCATTTCGCCCACCGCGCGGACGCTCTCCAACCGCAGGAGCCCGCTCAGGCGGTCGGGAGCAAACAGTTCCTGCTCGCGATCCTCATGCCCCTGTCCGTGTAGCCGGAGGAACCAGTAGTAGTGCAACGGGAGGGCGGACAGCACGGTGAGGAACTCGGGAAGACGATCCGCCCGCGCGTGCAAGAGCAGATGCAGCGTGTCCAGGACGATCGCCGTGGTGCCGAGAGCGAGCACCGCCTCGGCCAGGGCGACCGGATTGGAGAAGCCGGCGGGATGCGCGTGCGGATCGATGTAGCCGGGCACGAGGATGCGGCCTTCCAGCGGAATCACGGATGTCTCCGCCCCGGCGGCCGCCCGGCGCGCCCCCACGTAGGCGATCCGGCCTCGGGCGACGGCGACGTTGGCGTCCAGCAGCTCGCCGGAATAGACGTTCAGCACGCGCCCCCCTTCCAGCGTGAGATCGGCGGGGGCGTCTCCCCGCGCCACCGCTGCCAGCGCGCGAAGGTCCTCGGCTGTGCGGGTGGTGCGGCGCATCAGGGCGGCAGGGCCGCGGCGTCGGAGGGTGACCGGGTCTTCCCCGTGAACCTTAGCGACGGCACAGGAGAGATAACTTCGGCGGGGTGAACCCGGTTTCCGTGGTCACCCGGGCTCAGCGGAGGTGGGGGATGGAGCTGACCTATTTTGGCCATGCCAGCTTTCTGCTCACGGCCGGCGATGGGACCATGATCTTGATCGACCCATTTGACGACCAGCCAGGGTATCCGGCCCCGGACATCTCGCCGACGGCCGTCTCAGTCTCCCACGAGCACTTCGACCACAACCACGTCGCCACGGCAAAGGGAAAGCCAAAGGTGCTCCGCGGTCTCACCGACGGTGGGAAGGGATGGGCCAAGGTCGATGAGCGCCTGGGGGCGGTGCGGGTTACCACCGTGCCCACCTTCCACGACCCGACAAAGGGATCGCAGCGCGGCCGCAACAGCGTTTTCATCTATGAGGTAGACGGACTTCGCATCGTCCACGCAGGCGACCTGGGCCACACCCTCGACCCGGACCAGATCAAAGCGATCGGCCGGCCCGACGTCCTGATGATCCCGGTGGGCGGCTTCTACACGATCGGCCCACAGGAGGCCGATGCCGTCGTCGCCGCGCTCACCCCGCGGGTCGTGATCCCGATGCACTACAAGACCGAGGTTAACGAGGGCTGGTCGATCGGCACGATCGACGAGTTCACCAAGGGCAAGCGGAGCGTTTCGCGGAAAGGGCGCAGCGTCACGATCAGCCGCGAGACACTCCCGGCGGAGTCCGAGGTGTGGGTGCTCGCTCATGCCTGAGCCAAAGGATCTCGACGTGGCCGTGAAGTTGAAGGTCTATGAGACCGTCGCGGCCACCGGCAACGCACCCAGCGCCGCGGATGTTGCCGCAGCCCTGGCCCTCTCCGTCGAGACTGTGGCTGCCGCCTTTGACCGCCTCCACCAGAAGCGGCTGCTGGTGCCGGAGCCAGGCGATCCATCGCGGATTCGGATGGCCCCTCCGTTTTCCGCAGTGGAGACCTCCTTCCGCGTGACCGTGAAGGGCCGCGCCCATTTCGCAAACTGCGTCTGGGACGCGTTCGGCATCCCCGCGGCCCTGCACGAGGACGCCGCAATCGAGGCCTCAGATGGGTACACGGGGGAGCCGATCACCTTGGAAGTGAAGGACGGAAGGCCCGTTCCCCAGGCGTGCGTCATCCATTTCGCCGTGCCCGCGGCGCGGTGGTGGGAGGATATCATCCATACCTGAGCGACGATGCTCCTCTTCCGGTCGGAGGAGACGGTAGCGCGGTGGTGTGAAACCCACGGGGTCCCGCAACGCCCGCTCATCTCGCTCGATCAGCTGTGGCAGCTGGCGGTGACGTGGTATGGGGACCGGCTGACGGAAGAATCCCGCCGGCCGGGGGCAGACGAAATGGTGGAGATTTTCGCCGGGATCGGACTCGAAGGCCCGTTCTGGGATCCCAGGGCAGATCAGTGGTAGCGACGCCCGGCCCGTGAGCGTGAGGTCCTGGCGCGTGATGAGAGAGATGGAGGTGCACGATGGGCGAGAAGATTGTGACCAGACACCCCGATCCCGCAAAGCGTGGCAGGAACATCGACCGGAGAAACTACGAGGCGGTGCGCACCGCGGTGCTCGCGACGCTCCGGCAGCGCGGTGAGATGACCTTCGAGGCGCTGCGGGATGAAGTCGAGCGCCGCTTGCGCGGCCGGTTTCAGGGCTCGGTGAGCTGGTACTACACGACCGTCAAGCTCGACCTGGAGGCGCGCAAGCTCCTGGAGCGCGTGCCGCGCTCCCGCCCGCAGCGCGTACGCCTGAGAGGGAGCCAGACCGCATCCGCCGGCACCGGCCGTCCCACCGCTCAGCGCCGGGTGTCGAGCCGCCGCAGGTAGGTCAGCAGGAGGCGCACGCCGAAGCCGGTCGCGCTGCCGACCGACCGGTAGGGACCGCTGCCTTCGTCGCGCTCCAGGAAGGCGACGGGCGCGATGTCCAGATGCACCCAGGGCTTGCCGCCAGTGAACTCGCGCAGGAACGCTCCGCCTTTCTCTGGGGAGCCCCACCGCCCGGCGGAGTTGCGCAGGTCTGCGACCTTGCTCTTGACTGCCTCCCGGAACTCGTCGTACAGGGGAAGCTGCCAGAGCCGCTCACCGGCCTCTTCGCCGGCGTCGCGCAGGGCGTCGATAATCTTCTGGTCGGTGCCCATGACGGCCGCTGCGAACGGGCCAAGCGCGATCTCGGCGCCGCCGGTGAGCGTGGCGATGTCGATGATTTCGTTCACCCGCTGCCCCGCCGCGTAGGCGATGGCGTCGGCGAGGGCGAGGCGGCCTTCGGCGTCCGTGTTGGTGATCTCGATCGTCTTGCCGTTCATCGCCTTGATGATGTCGCCGGGCTTCATGGCGTTGGGGCCGGGCATGTTCTCCACGGCGGCCATGATCCCTACGACGCGCAGGTGTTTGACGAGCTGGGGCACTACGGACATGGTGGCCATCACCGCCGCGGCGCCCGCCATGTCGGTTTTCATGTTGACCATCTGGTCGGCGGTCTTGATGTCCAACCCGCCGCTGTCGAAGGTGAGCCCCTTGCCGACCAGGGCGATGCTTCGCCGCTGGTGGGCAGGGGCGTAGTCCATGACGATCAGCCGCGCCTCTTCGGTGCTTCCGCGGCCGACGCCCAGGAGGGCGTTCATCCCCAGACGGGTCAGGCCGCCGGCCCCCAGTGAGGTGACGCGCAGGCCCGGCTGTTTGCCGAGTTCGGCCGCGCGCTCGGTCATTCGCGTGGGCGTCATCACGTTGGGCGGTTCGTTGACCATATCGCGCGCCAGCGCGGTGGCCTCGCCGAAGGCCCTCCCATCGGCCAGGCCCCGCTCGACGACCTTCGCCTGCGTCCGGTCCGCGGCCAGAAGAGTGACCTTGGCGACCGGCCGCGCCTGCTCGCTGCGGTATCGCTCGAAGCGGTAGGCGCCCAGGATGATCCCTTCGACCCGAGCCTGAGTGTAGAGGCGCAGGCGGGCGTCCCGTTCCCGCAGGGGGGCGAAGGCGACGTGTTGGAGCCGCAACTCAGCGGCGCGGCGCATCGCAGCGGCGGCCGCGGTGCGAAACGCCTCCGGACCGATCTCTCTCTGCGCCCCCAGACCGACCGCGATGATCCGGCGGGGCGCGGTGCGCCCGGTGTGGATGACCGCGGTCTGGCCGCGGCGGCCGGTGAACCCCTCCTCCTGCAGGGACAGCGAGAGACGCCGCCCGATGGCGCGGTCGAGGGACGCGAGCTGCCCCTCGAGCTTGCCGGGCGGCTCGAAGAATGCGACCGCCAGAGCGTCGCAGGGATAACTGGTCAGTGGTTTGGCCACCACCTGGAAGTCCATCAGCGCGCGATCTCCTCTCCCCTGCCGGTTTCCCGGGCCCGGGTGTAGATCAGGGACATCGTCGCCACGTCTTCGAGCGCGATGCCCTGTGATTCAAAGAGCGTGATTTCTTCGTCCGCCTGTCGGCCGGGGGCGGTGCCGGCCACGATGGCGCCAAGTTCCTCGACCTGCTCCCAGGACAGCCGGCCGGCCCGGATCGGCGCCAGCAGGTCGCCGGCTTCGGCCATAGCCTGATCGCGAGCGTCGACGACGACGCGCGCGGCACGGCCCACCGCTTCCTCGTCAAGCTCTCGCCGTCCCGACGCGTTCGAGCCGGCGGCGTTGATGTGCATGCCCGGGCGGAGCCAGGCGCCGCGCAGCACCGGGTCGCGCGCCGAGGTGATCGTGACGATGACGTCGACGCCGTCGACCGCCTCCTCCGGTGAGTCCGCCGCGATGACCTCGGCGCCGAGCTCCTGCACCATCTCATCGGCGAAGGTCTCCCGCCGCGCCGGCGTGCGGCTGTAGGCTTTCACCAGCGCCACGGGCCGCACACGCGCGATCGCCTGGAGCTGGGTGCGCGCCTGACCCCCGGTGCCTAGAATCCCCACGGTCCCGGCGTCGGCCTTCGCCAGGTACCGCGTCGCCACCCCGCTGGCCGCACCGGTGCGCAGCCGGCCGAGCCCCTCGGCTTCCATCATTGCCAGCAGCTCCCCCGATTCCGCGCTGTAGAGGAGAGAGACAAAGCGCCGCCCGTCGCGGGTGACGGCATAGCTCTTGAGGCCGAAGACGCCCCAGGAGGGCAGTCCCGCCGCCATGACGTGCAGGGTGCCTCCCTCGACGGCGACGCGCTGGCGGGGGCGGTTGACGGCTCGACCGGCGCCATGTTCACGAAAGCCTCGCTCTACGACGTCGATGACGTCGTCCATCCCTACGAGCGCGGCCACGTCCGCTTCGCGCAGAAAGAGTGCCACAGCCACTCTGCATCATAGCCGCCGAAGCGGTCAGGCGTGAAGAGTAGCCTGAATGAAGGCTTCCAGGGCGCTGGGGGCGGGGGAAGGGGTCTCCACGTACCGCTGCCAGGGCTCCCGGACCGAGACGCCCACCTCCAGGCCCAGCGGGGGCTCCGTCCAGGGGAGCACTTCCACCTCGAGGGCCAACTCGTCGCAGTAGTCGAGAACGGCGTCCAGGAAGGCGTGCACCCGCTCGGGATCGGCGGCCGGGCCGCTCAGCGGCAGCGCCCCGCTCCTTTGATCCTGCGAGACGGCGAGAAGGGTTCTTGTCAGGCCGGCCAGGGCGGCCAGCGCCCTGATCTCGGCCCACCGGGCCTGAATGTTCTCGGCGGCGTCGGCAGCCGCCCAGCGGCTTACCTCCCGGGTCCACACCTCCAGGGTGGCCAGGCAGCTTCTCAACGCGCGGGCCAGGACACCATTGGTCCTACCGGCCCGGGTCATGAGGGCGGAGGCAGCCTCGCGTGCCTTACCAGCCTGCTCAGGGGTCGAGATCCGGGGCATGACCACGACCCGGTCAAAGAGATCTTCCACGACCAGGGTGGCGTTGGCGGGATGGTCGTAACGGTCGGCCCGTCCGGCCAGGCCGGCGGCGAGCCCACGCCGCAGCGAGGGACCGATCGACTGGAAGGCCTGAGTGAGGAGCCAGAGGGGGAGAAAGATCAGACCGATCCAGACGACGAAGAGGAAGAACCACTGCCCCGTGCCTCGCCCGGTCGCGGTCAAGAAGAGGAGGGTGAGCCCATAGCCGGCGAGGGCGCCCAGAAGCAGCCAGCGGCTGGCGGCCCGGCGGGCCCGCCTCTCACCCAGCCGCGACAGCCAGAACCGGACGGACACAACCATCAGCTTCTCCGGAAACCTCCCCGGCAACCTTCTCGTGACACTCCCGGGGTAAAGATGAAGCCAGGTCACAACAGAGATGAACCCTCAGGCCGTTGCCGGAATGCTCATCGCCGCCGTTGCGGTCGCGGCCGCCCCGCTGCCGACCAGGGATTTTGCCATCGCCCACCCGTCGAGCAGCGTCGAGTTCTTCGTCAGGGACAACCGCGGCGGGTTCACCGGCCGCACGACAACGATCTCGGGGACCGTTGCGGTGCGCGAGATTGTGCGGGAGCAGGTCGAGGGCTACGCCGCGGAGGTCACGGCGCGCATCGACGCCCGGACGATCCGGACTGGGGTGGGGCTGCGCGACGGACAGATGCGCAGCGCTCAGTTCCTCAACACCGACGAGTTCCCGTTCATCACCTTTCGGGGGACGGCCACCGCGGCGGCGCCGGAGGGGAGGGGGGTCAAGGGGCTCCTGCGCGGACGGCTCACGATCAAAGAGGTCACGCGCATGGTGGAAGTGCCGCTGGAGATCACGGTGGAGGACGGGGACTACCTGGCCCGCGGGGAGGTGGTGGTGCGCATGACCGACTTTGGCCTGCCCATCCCCCGCTTCCTCATCTTCGTGGCCGAGGATCCCGTCCGCGTGAACCTGCAGATCCGCGTGACCCGGGCTCCCCGCACCTGACGGGGGGAAGAGCGCGCCGGCATCCCGAATCACCAGAGCCGTGGATCCTCGCGCGTATGCCCAGGAACACCGCGAACGGTTTCTCGACGATCTGAAATCGCTCCTCCGCATCCCCAGCGTCTCGACGCTGCCCGAGCACTATCCTGACCTGGCCCGGGCGGCGCGGTGGCTGGAGGAGCGGCTTGCCGACCTCGGACTGAAATCGCGCATCATCGAGAGCGAGACCCACCCCATCGTCTACGGGGAGTGGCTGGGGGCGCCGGGGCGCCCCACCCTGCTCTGCTACGGCCATTATGACGTCCAGC
Source organism: bacterium (assembly GCA_036004665.1). GTDB lineage: Bacteria > Sysuimicrobiota > Sysuimicrobiia > Sysuimicrobiales > Humicultoraceae > JACQGZ01. The sequence goes on from DASYRG010000042.1 coordinate 68,452, forward strand.
CCCCCGACCCGCTCGACGAATGGGACTCGCCTCCCTTCGACCCCCAAGTCCGCGGGGACAACCTCTACGCCCGCGGCGCCAGCGACGACAAGGGACAGCTGATGGCCGAGATCTTCGCCATTGAGTCCTGGACGCGCACGGCAGGCCGTCTGCCGGTCAACGTCAAGGTCTTCATCGAAGGGGAAGAGGAGATCGGCAGTCCCCGGATCGTCGGCTTCATCCCCAAGCACAAGAAGCTCCTCGCCGCGGACGCCTCGCTGGTCTGCGACGGCATGTTCTTCGCCCCCGAGCTCCCCGCGCTGGTCACCGGACTCCGCGGCCTGGTCTACACGGAGGTGGAGGCCTGGGGCGCCGCCAGGGACCTGCACTCGGGTCAGTACGGAGGCGCCGCGCCCAACGCGGTGGAGGCCCTCGCCCGCATCATCGCGGGGCTGAAGGACCGGCGCGGCCGCGTCACTATCCCGCGGTACTACGCCCCGGTCAAAGCCCCCTCTCCGCAGGAGCGGGAGGCCTGGGAGCGGCTGCCGTTATCTGAAGAGGATTACCTCAAAGACGTGGGCGCCGAGGCAGCGCCGGGAGAGGAAGGGTATGACCTTTTCGATCGTCTATGGGCACGCCCGACCCTGGAAGTGCACGGCATTCCCGGCGGCTTCACCGGCCCCGGAGCCAAGACGGTCATCCCCGCCCACGCCAGCGCAAAGATCAGCATGCGCCTAGTGCCCGATCAGCGCCCGAAATCGGTGCTGAAGGCATTTACGAAGAAGGTGCAGCAGCTGACCCCGCCGGGGGTCCGCACGGAGGTGCGCGTGCACTCGCTCGCCGATCCGGCGGTGGTCTCACCCGATGAGCCGGCGGTCCGGCTCGCCGCGCAGGCCCTGGAGGAGGTGATCGGCCGGGCGCCGGTCTACATCCGGGAGGGCGGCACCGTGCCAGTCGTGGCCGGGTTCGTCAACGCACTCCGGGCGCCCGCGGTGGTGATGGGGTTCGGGCTGCGCGACGACCGGCTGCACTCCCCGAACGAGAAGTTCTACCTCCCCAACTTCTACCGCGGCATCGACACGATCATCCGCTTCCTCGAACTGGTGGGCGAGCGCGGCGTGGCGGCTTAGAACCCCGCCCAGCCCGTCTCCACCCAGACCGCGATGTCCGGCTGACCCTCGAAAAGCCCAGCGATCGCCGCCCCTGGGTTGGCCGGGTGGCTCATGAATGCCTGCAGGCTCTCCAGGTTCGGCCAGCTGTCGACTGCGAGGAACTGCCGACGGTTCTGGGGATTGAGGTAGGCCGCGTGCCCCACGCTGCCGAGCGACCGCCCGATTGGTGACAGCCTGTTGAATGTTGTATCGTGCGCCTTCTGTGCCTCCTGCTCATCCTTGGCTTTCATGGTGCCGCGCACCGTCACAATGACCCGCATTTGTCCCTCCTCGAAATGGATCTGTCTGGTATGACCGGATTGGGGATCGAAACTGTTCGCCATCCCGGCGGATCTTCGAGGAGGCGGCGCGCACAGTTTGAGCCCCGCCGGCAGTCTTATGATGAATGAGCGCTCCATGAGCACCTTTGAGACGACCACACCCACCGGCGCGGGGAGGATCGATCGGCGCGATTTCGCTGGCCAGGTCGAACGCCACCGCGGCGAGCTTCAGGTGCACTGCTATCGACTTCTCGGTTCCCTGCAGGACGCAGAGGACATGGTCCAGGAGACCTTGATGCGGGCGTGGAGAGGCCTGGAGACCTTTGAGGGACGGGCGCCACTGCGCGCCTGGCTCTACCGGATCGCGACGAATGTCTGCCTCGACGCACTCAGCCGGAAACCCCGCCGGACCCTGCCCGCATCCCTGGCGGCGCCTGCCGATCCGACGCGGGCACCCGATCCACCACTCGCGGAGTCGCTGTGGATCGAGCCGTATCCCGATGCTCTCCTTCCGCAGGGTGACACGGATCCGGAGGTGGCCGCCGTGCGCCGCGAGGATGTGGCGCTGGCGTTCATCGCCGCCCTGCAGACTCTTCCGCCGCGCCAGCGAGCCGTGCTGATCCTGCGGGACGTGCTCGACTTCCGGGCTCGCGAAACCGCGGACCTGCTGGACCTCACTATTCCCGCCGTGACCAGCGCGCTACACCGCGCCCGCATCTCTCTGGCGCGCGCTCAGGGCGCGGGCGGCGCTCGCTCCTCCGCGGACGCCGCGATGAGCGAGCGGCAGCGCATCCTGCTGGACCGCTACGTGCGGGCGTGGCAGTCCGCCAACGTCCAGGAACTCATCGCCCTGCTGAAGGAAGAAGTGACGCTCGCCATGCCTCCTTCATCGGCATGGTACGTGGGCCGTGACGCCGTTGGGACCTTTGTCGGCTCATGGGTCTTCGATGGTGCCGGCTCGGGGCGTTGGCGCCTCGTCCCCACGCGGGCTAACGGGGGCCCCGCGTTTGGGCTCTACAGGTTGGACCCCCCAGGAGGTCACGTCCCATTTGGGATCCAGACCATCGCGTTCGAAGGAGAGCGGGTGTCTGAAATCACGACCTTCATCATCCCCGGGCTCTTTCGGCTCTTCGCCCTGCCGGGTACGCCGCCCGCTTAGGACGTAGGCGCCCGTGCCGTCTATCGCCGAAACCCGCCAGGAGCTCGTCCACCTGGTGTTGCCCGAGCACGCCAACATCCAGGGGAATCTCTTCGGCGGCCGGATGATGTACTGGATCACCGCCGCCGGCACGCTGCCCGCCCTGCGCCTGGCGAGGCGCTCCGTCGTCCTGGGCAGCATGGAGGATCTCGATTTTCTCGCCCCGGTGCGGGTGGGCGACATGGTCTTCCTGCGCAGCCAGATCGAGCACGTCGGCCGCTCCTCCATGGAAGTCGGCGTGGAGGTCGAGGCGGAAAACCCGCGCACCGGTGAGCGCCGCCGGGCCACCTCCGCCCACCTGTCGATGGTGGCGGTCGACGATACCGGGTCACCCCAGCCGGTCGGGGAGACGATCCGTCCCGCCGGCGCCGACGAGAGAGCACTTGCCGCGGCGGCCAGAGCTCGCAAAGAGGCGCGCGACCGCCGCCTCGACGCCCGCGCAGAGCCGGAGACAGAAGCGCTGCCGCCCCGACCGATCGCGCCCGTGGCCGGGGCAGGACCCCGTCATGCCATCGAGGTGTCGCGGATCGTCTTTCCGGAAGACGCGGTGGCGGGGAGCAAGATGTTCGCCGGCACGCTGCTGCTGGCCGTCGACGAGGTCGCCTCCATCCTGGCCGCCCGCTACGCCCGCGGCTTTGTGGTGACGGCCTCAGTCGACGGGTTGGACTTTCACGCGCCGATCCTGGTGGGCAACATCGTGACCTACTTGGCGGCGATCAACTTCGTGGGGCGCACCTCCCTTGAAGTGGGGGTGCGGGTGATCGCGGAGAATCCGCGGGAGGGGACGCTTCGCCATACCTGCACCGCCTACCTCACGTCCGTGCACATCGGTCCTGACGGCCGTCCTGCGGCGCTGCCGCCCCTGCTCCCCGAGACGCCCGACGAGCGGCGCCGCTGGCAGGAGGCGGAGGCCCGCCGCGCCCTCCGCCAGGCCCGCCGCGCCGCGCTGGCCTGAG
>DASYRG010000043.1:0-7288 GCA_036004665.1 bacterium
CTACTCCGGTTCCCGCCATCGGTGAGATACGAGCGGCTAAACCACCTCATCGTACAGTACGAAAAGCCCGGAGGGGACTTCCAACGAACTGGGATGGAGCTTTGGGAGGTCGTGGAGAACGCCTATCATGCTTATCACCCGTTCCCACGCACTTGGCTTCAGGAGTTCGACTATCTAGGTCCATCGCCGGCCTTCTGTTTCTATGCCTTCGATTACTGGGTAGCGGCCTTTGCCGAATTGGCTTGGGCCATTCAGAACGATGTCTATGGTAGACCTTGTCGAGTGACCGAATGCGGAACGTGGTTCCTACACACCGGCCGGCAAGGTGCCCGCAAGGAGTTCTGCACGTACCATCGCCAGCACGGAGGGGCGCAGGGAGACTGGCGCGGGCGGTTCCGCAAGCTGTACCCGGATGCCTGGCGCTCTTACGAGGCGCGGCGCCACCTCGCTGCTCGCAGGAGGCGAGGAAGTATCTCTCAAGACGAGTTCAGGAGCAAGGACATGGAGCTACTTCGCAAGCTCGCTTGGTATGAGCAGAAGGGCTTAGCACCGAAGGGGGCAGGCAGGCGAGCCGGGCCAGCCCGAGTAGGGTTTCGCGCAGGCAAGCAGACAAGAAACGCGCGGAGGGGGAGGTGAAGGTGATGCAGCACCGGGAGACTCAGCAGGGGGTATCGTCTAGGCCAGGTCGAAAGCATGCGCTCACCCGTGATGAACCCGCGTCAGGCCTGGGTTTTAGCTCAGTGGAAGAGCGCATGCTTCACACGCATGAGGTCGCAGGTTCGAGCCCTGCACCGCCCACCACTCCGTTGTAAGGCAGTCTACCGTGTTTATCTCCACCGATTCCAGCGCGACCCGCTCTGTGCCGGAACTCGGGCACAGGCGAACGCGTACATAGAAGAGACCCGGCGCCCCTCGGCGCCTCGCTCAGACGGCGCAGGCTGGCCCCCCCGAGCTAGGATTTGCTCTTTCACCAGCCGAATGTTGACGGGGCCCACAGATCCTCAACACGGAGCGTGTCATGGCGGCACTGCGCGCAGCCGGTCCTCTGGAGATCGGCGTCCTTCCCCCTCCGGGCGGGTCCGGCCTTCGGGTGCTCACCGCCGCCGGAGAGGCCGGCGAACTCCCGATCTTGGACGCGACGGGCGACGCGATCACCGCCCTGGAGACCTCCCTGCGGGAACTGATGGCGCCCTTCGGCAGCCGGCTGGGGATTCGGGTCGACGAGGGGACGGCACGGCAGGCCGGGTCGATCCTCGACAGGCAGATGGATGGTCGGCGTCTCTCCCTGGCCATCGTCGCGGGCGGCTGCCCGGACCTAAAGCCTCTCCTCGCCTCGCTGGCCCCGCATGCGCAACGGCTCTTCCGCGAGGCGGTCTCCTGGGAGGAGGCGGAGGCGGCGGTGCGCGCCGGGGCGGACGGCGTGGTGGCGAAGGGCAACGAGAGCGGCGGCCGGGTCGGGAGCGAGACGACCTTCGTCCTGTTGCAGCGCCTCTGCCGCGACCTGTCCCTTCCCGTGTGGGCGCAGGGAGGCATCGGACCGCACGCCATGGCGGCCTGCCTGGTTGCGGGCGCGGCGGGGGTCCTGCTGGACAGTCAGCTGGCGTTGGCTGAGGAATGCTCTCTGCCCCAGCCGCTCCGGTCGCTGGTCGCCGCGATGGACGGGAGCGAGACGGTGTGCGTCGGAGAGTCCCTGGGCCAGGGGTTCCGCGCGCACCGCCTGCGGGCCCTCTCCCATCTGCGCACGCTGCACGAGATGGAGGTCGCCGGCGCCGATGCGGAGGTCTTCGCCGCCGCTCTCGCCACCGCGCGCCGTCCGCAGGAGGGAGAGGCGTTGTTCCCCGTGGGACAGGAGGCGGCCTTCGCGCGCCCCCTCGCTGCCAGGCATCGCTCGGTGGGCGGCATCCTCCGCGCCTACCGGCAGCAGGCCGCCGATAGTCTGCGGCTCGCGGCGGATCTGCTTCCCCTCGCCGAAGGCGCGCCGCTGGCCCACGCTCACCGCACGCGGTTCCCCATCGTGCAGGGACCGATGACCCGTGTCAGTGACGTCCCACTCTTCGCCCACGCCGTTGCCGAGGAGGGCGCGCTGCCCTTCCTCGCGCTGGCGCTGCTGCGCGAGGCTGAGACCGAGAGGCTCCTCAGCGAGACCGCGGCGGCGCTGGGGGGGCAGCCCTGGGGGGTGGGGATCCTGGGCTTCGTCCCCCCGGAGATCCGGGATGAACAGCTCCGAGCGGTGCTGAAGGCGCGGCCTCCATTCGCGCTGCTGGCAGGGGGCCGCCCGGATCAAGCGCAGGCGCTCGAATCAGCGGGCATCGCCACATACATACACGCGCCGTCCGTGAGGCTGCTGGAGATGTTCCTCAGAGAAGGAGGGCGCCGCGTCGTCCTGGAGGGGCGAGAGTGCGGGGGACACGTGGGCCCGTCCTCCAGCCTGATGCTCTGGCAGTCGGCCCTGGAGGTGTTGATCGAGTTTCGCCGGCGGCATGAGCGGGAGGAGATCTCCGTCCTCTTCGCCGGCGGCATTCACGATGCCACCTCCGCGGCGATGGTCTCTGCGTTGGCAGCCCCGGCGGCGGCCGCGTCCATCCGGATCGGCGTGCTGATGGGCACGGCGTACCTGTTCACGCCTGAGGCGGTGACGCACGGGGCGATCGTGCCGGACTTCCAGGAGGCGGCGCTCCGGTGCGACGACACCGTCTTGTTGGATATGGAGGGGGGCCACGCTATCCGCTGCGCGCCATCTCCGTATGCGGGGGAGTTCAAGGAGCGCAGGCGGGCGCTGCTGCATGCGGGCGTTCCGGTCGAGGAGACCCGGACAGTCCTCGAAGAGTTGAACATCGGCCGGCTGCGCATCGCCACAAAGGGCATCGCCCGGACGGGGGAGCGCAACGGCGGATCGCGGCTGGAGCAGGTCGGCGCGGAACGGCAGCGGCGTGAAGGCATGTACATGATCGGGCAGGTCGCCGCGCTGCAGCGTGAGGTGCGGCCCATCGCGGCGTTGCACCAGGACGTGTCCGCCGGGTCGGCGGAGCGTCTTCGTGAGCTCACCGCGGATCGCGCCCGCGCCCGCGAGGGGCGGGGGAACCCTGTGCCCATCGCCATCGTCGGGATGGCCTCGCTCTTTCCAGAGGCCCCCGACCTGCGCCAGTTCTGGTCGAACGTCCTGGCAGGACGGGACTCGATCCGCGAGGTTCCCCCGGAGCGATGGCGCGCCGAACTCTTCTTCCACCCCGATCCTCAGGCGCCCGACCGCGTGGTCTCCCGGTGGGGCGGCTTCCTCGATCCCGTCCCGTTCGATCCGCTCCAGTACGGCATCCCGCCCGCCAGCCTGTGGTCGATCGAGCCGATGCAGCTGCTGATGCTGGAGGTCGCCCAGCGTGCGCTCGCGGACGCGGGGTACGACCGGCGGCCGTTCGATCGTGAGCGCGCGGGAGTCGTGGTCGGAATCGGGGGCGGGCCCGGCGACCTGGCGCTGGCCTACGAGATGCGCTCGATGGTGGAGCACTATCTGGACCGGCTTCCCGGGATCGACAGGGCGGCGCGCGACCAGGTGGCTGGCGCGTTCCGGCGATCGCTGCCCGAGCTCACCGAAGACAGTTTTCCCGGCGTGCTCCCCAACGTCGCCGCGGGCCGCGTGGCCAACCGGTTCAACCTGGGTGGTCCCAACCTCACAGTGGACGCGGCGTGCGCTTCATCGCTGGCCGCGCTGGAGGTCGCGGTGAAGGAACTGCGCTACGGCTCCTGCGATCTCGTGCTGGCGGGCGGGGTGGACACGCAGATGAGTCCTTTCAGCTTCCTCATGTTCAGCAAGACCCACGCCCTTTCGCCCACCGGCCGGTGCCGGCCGTTCGATGCGCGGGCGGACGGCATCACCATCAGCGAGGGCGTCGCGGCGGTGGTCCTGAAGCGGCTGGACGATGCCGTGCGGGACGGGGACCGCGTCTACGCCGTGCTGCGGGGCGTTGGCGGGGCCAGCGACGGTCGAGACAAGAGCCTGACGGCCCCCTCGACCACCGGCCAGCGGCGCGCACTCGCCCGCGCCTACGAGTCGGCCGGCGTGGCGCCGGCGACGGTCGGGCTGGTGGAGGCGCACGGCACCGGGACGGTCGTGGGAGACCGCACCGAGTTGGCGACGCTGCGCGCGGTCTACGAGGCCGGCGGCGCGAGGGCGCAGAGCACCGCGCTCGGGTCGGTGAAGTCGCAGATCGGGCACACGAAGAACGCCGCGGGCCTGGCAGGGTTGATCAAGACGACGCTCGCCTTGCACCACCGGGTCCTGCCCCCGACGCTGGCGGAGCAGCCCGCCGAAGCACTGCGCGACCGCTCGCTGCCCTTCTACCTGAACACACGCGCCCGGCCGTGGTTCCAGGTGGACGGCGTTCCGCGGAGGGCGGCGGTCTCTGCTTTCGGGTTCGGCGGCACGAACTTCCATGCGGTGCTCGAAGAGTTTCCGGCGCACACGGGCGCGCCGGAAGCCCGTCCGGCGGAACTCCTCCTCTTCCAGGCGCCATCGCGCTCCGCCCTGATGGAGCAGATCCAGACCCTCGCCGGCCGTCTGGCCGACCGCGATGCCATCCATTTGGCCGACCTGGCCGCGGGCGTGAACCGGAAGCTCACCGGCGCTCCCGGCCAGTGCCGGATGGCGATCGTCGTCCGCGATGCCACCGACCTGCGGGCGCGGCTGGATGACGCCGTGCGGATCCTGCGCGGAGAGGCGCCCGGTGAAAGCTCGCGCGTCTTCTACCGTGACGGCTCCACACCGGGAGCGATTGCGTTCCTCTTTCCCGGGCAGGGATCACAGACAGTGAACATGCTGGTGGATCTGGCGGTGTATTTCCCCATCGTGCGCAACACTTTTGAGCGCGCCGATCGCCTGCTTGCCGGCCTCCTGCCTGTCCCCCTGTCGACCGTGCTCTTTCCGCCCCCCGCCTACTCGCCGAAGGAGGAGCGGGCACAGCGCCACGCGCTCACCCAGACGTGGTACGCGCAGCCAGCGCTGGGCGCGGCCGACTACGCCCTCTTCACGCTGCTGAGCGCGGTCGGCGTCCGCCCGGCAATGGTCGGCGGCCATAGCTACGGTGAGTACGTCGCCCTGTGCGCGGGGGGATCGCTGGAGTTCTCCGACCTGATCCGGCTCTCCGAAGCGCGCGGACGCGCCGTCCAGGAGACACAGGGGCGGGATGGGATTGGCATGGCCGCCGTCCAGGCCGCGCCGGAGGCGGTGCAGGAGTGGATCGGCGCGGTCCCGGGGGTGCACGTCGCCGGGAGGAACACGCCTGAGCAGACGATCGTGGGCGGTGAACGGGGCGCGATCGAGCGGTTTGTCCACGCGCTCGAACGCCGCGGCGTCCCCGCCCGCCTGCTGCCGATGAGCGCCGGGTTCCATATTCCCGAGGCCCGGCAGGCGGCGGAGCGATTCGCGGCGGCGCTCCAGGGCGTCGCCTTCGACGTTCCTCGGATCCCGGTCTACTCCAACAGCACCGCCCGGGCCCACCCCGCGGACGCGGACGGCATCCGGCGCATCCTCATCGAGCACCTGACGCGTCCGGTGCGCTTCCAGGAACAGGTCGAGGCGATGTATGAGGCGGGCGCCCGTCTCTTCGTGGAGGTCGGGCCGGGTCAGGTGCTCGCCGGCCTCGCCCGCCAAATCCTGGAGGGGCGGGAGGTGGAGATCCTCGCCGCAGCGCCCCAGGGGTCCGCGGATGGGGTTGCCGACTTCCTGTCCATTGTCGGCGCTCTGTTTGTTGCCGGCGTGCCTATCGCCTGGGAGGCACTGTTCGCGGGGTGCGAGCACGTGTTGTCGGCGGAGGACCCTTTGGACCGGCCGGCCCCGTCCTCCACCGCCTGGTTGATCGACGGCTCCAAGGCAACACCGCTGGGCCATCTCACCCCGGGCGCTCCCCGTCCCGTCGATCCTCCACCGCAGGCCGCGGCCTCAGGTCCTGCCGGTCCCGCGACCTCTGCCCCTTCGGATCCTGTTGAAGAGGTGATGGCCGCGTTCCAGCGCGCGATGCGCCAGTTTCTGGAGTACCAGGAGCAGGCGCAGCAGCGGCGCCAGCGGCTGATGGAGCAGTTTCTGCAGACGCAGCGAGAGATCGTGGAGGCGTTCCTCACGGGATCGGCCCTCCCGCCCTCCCCGGCGCCTCCCCTCCCGTCGAGCACGGTTGCCGTCGGCAGCGATGGCTCCGAATCCGCGGTACATGTTCCTCCGAAGGTGACCGCTCCCGCGGTCGAGCAACCGGCCGAGAGATCGCCGCAGCCTCATCCCACCCAGGAGCCGTCGCCGCGGGCGCTGCTGCTGGCGCTGGTGAGTGAACGGACAGGCTATCCCGTGGACATGCTGGACCTCGACCAGAACATGGAGGCCGACCTGGGGATCGACTCGATCAAGCGCACCGAGATCTTTTCCGCGCTGCGGGAGCGCCTCGGTCTCCGCGGCGACGCGTACGAACAGGATGAGTACTTCGTCACGATCGCCCGGCTGCGCACGCTGAGGGAGGTGCTTGCCTGGCTGGACGCCCAGCTCTCCAGCGGCCGCGACCTGACGGCCTCCCCCGTTCCGGCGGCCCTGTCGGGGATGAACGGTGAGGGCGGCAGCGCGCTGCAGCTCCCCGGGGCGGAGCCCCGCCGCTACGTGGTGCGGCCGGTGCCGGCTCCTCTGCCTCCGGGGCGGCGTGAGCTGCGGGCCGGTGAGGTCGTCGTGCTGGTCGAAGACGGCGCGGGGATCGCCGGTGAGTTAGGAGAGGGGCTGCGCGCGCTGGGACACGGCGTCGCGCAGGTTCGACACGCCCCAGGCGCCGGCCGGATCGCCGCCGGCCGCTACGGCGCCGATCTGCTCTCGCTCGGCGCTCTCCACGATCTCCGGAGATCGGTGACGGAGGAGTATGGAAGGGTGACGGCCATCTGCCATCTTGGAGCGCTCGACCCCGGGCCCTCTCAGCGGGTCGACGGGTTCAACGTGAAGAGCCTCTTCCTTCTGGCGCAGGTCTTTGGTCAGGATCTCCAGGACGCGGAGGGGAGCCTCGTCGCCTTCACGGGAATGGGAGGCCTGTTCGGACACGCCGTCGGGTCGGAGCCGTTCCGATCCGGCCCCGCAGGGATCGCCGGGTTCCTCAAATCACTCGCCTGGGAATGGCCCCGTGTCCTCGTCAAGGCGATCGACGTCGACCCGGCGGCAGGGCGTGAGTATCTGGCGGCCCAGCTGCTCGCGGAGGTCGCGTCAACCGACCGGTCCGTGGAGACCGGATATACGAGGGAGGGGCGCTTCGCCCTGATGCCTGTCGAGTCCGAC
>DASYRG010000044.1:0-45660 GCA_036004665.1 bacterium
CGACGTCGTGACTTTGTCGAGCGGGATCCGGTCGAAGAGGATCGCCATATCGCGCATCGTGTCCACGGCGACGCCCTCGCGGCCGACCTCCCCGCGGGAAAGCGGGTCGTCGGAGTCACGTCCCATGAGCGTCGGCATATCGAACGCGACCGAGAGGCCATCGACGCCGTGCTTCAACAGGTAGTGGAAGCGCTCGTTGGAATCCTCGGCGGAGCCGAAGCCGGCGAACTGCCGCATCGTCCAGAGCCGGCTGCGGTACATCGTGGGGTGAATGCCGCGCGTGAACGGGTACTCCCCCGGGATCCCAAGATCGCGCGCCTCGTCCCAACCGACGAGGTCCTCGGGGCCGTAGAGGCGGCGGATCTCCACGTCCGAGATGGTCGAGAAGCGGCGCCGACGCTCCGGACCTGCGGCCTGATCTCGCTCTCCGTCCCGCCGCCCGCTCATCAGCCCGCCACCTTCCGCTTCTTCACGGCCTCAGTCAACCGCGGCAGAATCTCGAAGAGGTCGCCCACGACGCCCAGGTCCGCCAGCTGAAAGATGGGCGCGTTGGGATCCTTGTTGATAGCGAGGATGAACTTGCTGCCGGACATCCCGGCCAGATGCTGGGGGGCGCCGGAGATCCCACAGGCGATGTAGACCTGGGGCGAGACGGTCTTGCCGGTCTGGCCGATCTCGTAGTCGTGCGGCACCCATCCCGAGTCCACCGGCGGGCGCGACGATCCTACCGCCGCCTCCAGCACCCGGGCCAGGGCGTCGAGGAGGGCGAAGTTCTCCGGGCCGCGCAGCCCCCGTCCCCCCGACACGATCACGTCCGCCTCGGTCAACGGCACGGTCTCCCGCTCGATGGCGCGGGTCTCGACGACGCGCGTGCGGATGGGGACCTCCGGCGGCAGCGATGCCTTCCTCACCTCCGCGCGATGGTCGCCTTCGGCCGGCACCGGGAAGACCGCGGGCAGGACGACGGCGATCCACATCCGTCCCCGCGCCAGGCGGACGGTGCCGATGGCCTTGCGTGTGTACATCGGACGGGTCGCCACGAGTTCTCCCTGTTCGACCGCGAGGGTCTGGCAGTCCGTGACGATGGCGGCCTCCAAACGGGCGGCGAGGCGGGGAGCGAGATCTCGTCCCTGGGCGGTTGACCCGATCAGGAGCAAGGGCGGCGGATGCTCGGAGGCGAGCGCGGCCAGCGCCGCCGCGTACCCTTCGGTCGAATACTGGGCCAGCCGGGGATCGTCGATCAGCACGACCTGATCCGCCCCCCGGCGGCCGAAGCGCCGGTCGGGATCCTCGACGCCGCCGCCCAGCAAGATCGCGACCACCCGCCCCTCCCCTGCCAGCTCGCGCGCCTTGCCCAACAGTTCGTAGGTGATCTTGCGCACGGCGCCTTCCCGGTGCGCGACGAGGACCCAGACCTCCGGGAGCGCTCCCTGCGCCATCAGAGCACCTTCGCTCGCTCGCCGAGAAAAGAGACGATGGCCTCCACCGCAGCCTCGGGGTCCGCTCCGTTGACCTGCACGCCGGCGGTGCGGGCCGGCGGCGCCGCCAGGGTGGCCAGGGTCGCGCCGCGCGTGCCGAGGTCCTCCGCCGAGAGTCCCAGAGCCGCCAGATCCATGACGGCGATCTCCTTCCGTTTCGCCTTCATGATTCCCGGCAGCGAGGGATAGCGGGGCTCGTTGAGGCTGCGTTCGACGGTAAAGAGCGCAGGCAACGGTACCTCCAGGACCTCTACCGCGCCTTCCAACTCCCGGTGGACGATGGCGCGCCCGGCTCCGTCGTCCACCTCGAGTTTGGCGATGGCGGTGGCCTGCGGCAGGTCGAGGAGTTCCGCCAGGGCCGGACCGACGATGGCCGCGTTATCGTCGGTGCTCAGCTTGCCGCAGATGACGGCGTCGGCGGTGCGGGGGCGGATGAACGCGGCCAGCGCGCGGGCAACCTGCAGGTGATCGGCGGCGTCCAGAGCGGCATCCCGCAGCAGCGTCGCCTCGTCGGCCCCCATGGCCAGAGCCTGACGCAGCGCCTCACGGGCGCGTTCCGGCCCCGCGGCCACCACGGTCACCGTCCCGCCGAACTGCTCGCGCAGCCGCAGGGCGGCCTCGGTGGCGTGCTCGTCGTAGTAGTTCATCACCAGGTTGAGGCCGGTCTCGTCGATGCCGCCGTGTGAGCGGACGCGGATTGGCGCCTCGGTATCCGGCACCTGTTTGATGCAGACGACGATGTTCATCGGGGGGTGCTCCCTCTCGATCCTATCAGATCGCGGGAGAGGACAAGCCGCAGGATCTCGGACGTCCCCTCGTAGATCTCGGTGATCTTGGCGTCCCGGAAGTAGCGTTCCACCGGGTACTCCTGGATGTAGCCGTACCCGCCGAAGAGCTGGACCGCCCGGTGCGTCGCCCACATCGCCGTCTCGGACGCGATGAGTTTGGCCGTCGCGGCCTCGCGGGTGCACCGCTCGCCCCTGTCGCGCAACCAGGCGGCGCGGTAGGCCAGGAGCCGTGACGCGTCGACGCGGGTGGCCATGTCCGCCAGCGCCCACTGGGTGGCCTGAAACTCCGAGAGCGGGCGCCCGAAGACCCACCGTTCCTTCACGTGTGCAGATGTCTCCTCGAGGGCCGCCCGGGCCAGACCGACCGCCTGGGCGGCGATACCGATGCGGCCCCCATCCAGAGTGGCCAGGGCGATCCTGCCGCCTTCGCCCCGCCCGCCGAGCAGATTCTCCGCCGGCACCCGGCAGTCGTCGAGGAGGATCTCGCTGGTAGAGGAACAGCGGATGCCCAGCTTGTGCTCCACGTTCCCCACCGCGATGCCGGGAAAGGACTTCTCCACCAGAAACGCGGAGAGCCCCCGCGCGCCGGGAGCCTCCTCGCTGCGCGCGTAGACGATGCAGAGGTCGGCTTCGACGCCGTTGGTGACGAACAGCTTGCGGCCGCTGAGCACCCACTCCCCGCCCCGCAGGTCCGCGCGCGTTTCCAGTGCCATGGCATCGGATCCCGCCGACGGTTCGGTGAGGCAGTAGCAGCCCAACGACCGTCCCTCGGCTAGGGCCGGGAGGTAGCGCCGCTTCTGCTCCGCGGTGCCGAAGCGGAGGATGGGATCGCACACGAGGGAGTTGCTCACGCTGACAATGACCTGCACGCCGGCGGAGGCGCGGGCCAGTTCTTCTTGCACGATGACGTTGGCGACGCCGTCCATCCTCGCTCCGCCGTACTCCTCGGGGACCATCACCCCCATCAGGCCGAGGGCCGCCGCCCGCGAGATGATCTCGGAGGGAAAGCGGGCCTCCTGGTCGAGGCGCGCGGCGACCGGCGTGATCTCTTTCGCCGCGAAGTCCTTGACCGTGGTCTGAATCAGGCGATGCTCTTCGGTGAGATCGAACTCCATGTGGTGGTCGAGGAGCGATCATCCTTGCCTTCCCATGGCTCCCTTTGACCTCTTGCCCAATTTCTGTGGCTGGCTGGCGTCCTCATTTGACGCAGGCGCACCCTCCCGCGCCAGCACCGCGAATGCATCATCCCGACGCGGCTTCGGGCCGCTTACCGAGTGAGGGCTTCGAGCGCTAACTGAAGGTTGCGGGCCACGACCGCAGCGAAGGGCTGAGACTCGTTCACGTCGGAACTCCGCACGACCATCATCGCCACATGCAGCGCAGCATTCACGAAGTTCATGGCGCGTGCCGCCCCTCCGACACCCGCGACCTGGGCGGTTGTGAGGTCAACGAGGATCCCATTGCCCTGGCCCTGGCACGGATAGCCCGACGACGTCTTGAAGTCCTTGCCGCCGGGGCCCTCGATACAGTTGATCACGTGTTGGAGGTGTTCGCGTGTGGCCAAGACAGCATCTGTCACCTGCGGCCCACTTGGCGTTCCGGTGGGAGCACCGCGCACGGCCAACTGGCCGGAGTGAAAGATGGCCGTCTTGAGTTGTGCCGTGACCAGTGCCACAGGATCTGAGGCGAACCCTGCTCCTCCGGTGACAACGAGCAGGCCCAAGCCGACCACGAATGCGATGGTTCCTTTCCCATTCATGATGGCCTCCCAGAGCTACGATCTGCATTTGCAGCGTGAAGAGTGCAAACGGGTGGGGAAGTGGTGATTGCGATCTACTTCTTACGTCTCTCACGATTCCCTGCCTGAGCGCGAGGTCGAGGCGGCATCAAGGGACTAGGTGTAGGGGTATGAGCCAAGGCATGAGGCCGCGCCGCGAGCAGCGAGGCAGGGGAGCCCGACGGGATTAGAGAAAGGGCCATTGCCCTCCATGGACCCACCCGTCGGCATCATCGGCATCGGCCTGACCCCGCTGCGCTCCGTCTCTCCCGACGTTTCCTTCCGGGAACTGATCTTCGGGGCGGCCACATGCGCCTACATCGACGCGGGTGTCGCGCCGAGAGAGATCGATACCTTCGTCACGGTGGCGGAGGACTTCCACGAGGGCACCAGCATCACCGACGAGTACACGCCCGACCAACTGGGCGCGGTGCGCCGCCCCATGCAGACAATCGCGGGCGACGGCCTGCAGGGGTTGGCCACCGCCTACATGCTCATCCGCTCGGGCATCGCCGAGACCGCCGTGGTGGAGGCGCACAGCAAAGCCAGCAACATCGTGCATCACGAACAGATCCTGGCGCTGGCCTTCGATCCGACCTTCGAGCGTCCCCGCCGGTGCAACCCGCACGCGGTCGCGGGGCTGGAGATGCGCCGCTACCTGCATGAGGCCGGTCTTGGCCCAGAGGTCACCGCGCGGGTGGTGAGCAAGAACCGCCGTGCCGCCCTCGCCAACCCCTACGCGGCCTATGGCGCGGAGATTGGGGTTGAAGAGGTGCTGGCCAGTCCGCCGCTGGCCGAACCTCTGCGCGATCTTGACGTCAGCCGGTACGCGGACGGCGCCGTGGTGCTCGTGCTGGCATCGGCGGACTGGATCGCCGAGCACAGCGCCACTCCGGTCTGGATCCGCGGGATCGGCTGGGCGAGCGACGAGCCCTCCCTCTCGGGCCGCCCCTGGGCGCAGGCGGTCTACGCGCGCATCGCCTGCGAGACGGCGTACGCGCAGGCCAGCGTTCGCTCGGCCATCGGTGAGATCGACCTCTTCGAAGTGGACGATACCTACGCCTACAAGGAACTCCAGCACCTGGAGGCCGCCCTCAGCCTGGAGGTTGGCGAGGGCGCCCGGCTGACCGAGTCCGGACGGACTGGGAACGGGCCGCTGCGGGTCAACGTCTCGGGCGGCAACCTGGGGATGGGATACGGCTACGACGCCTCGGCGCTCTTCCGCACGGCGGTCACCGCGCAGCAGCTGCGGGGCACCGCCGGGCCGGGACAGCTGAAGGACATCCGCACCGCGCTCGTCCTCTCCTGGCGCGGCGTGCCCACTACCACGGGCGGAGCGGTGGTGCTCGGTGCTTCCTAACGCCCCACGCGCGCGGCGGCGCGTCGCCGTCGTCGGCGCGGGGCTCTCCCTTTTCGTGCGCCGCGCGCTGGAGACCGGCAAGGAACTCTCCTACTATGCCGCGTCGGCCGCGCTCGAGTCCGCCGGGCTGCGGCGTCGGGACATTGAGGCGGTGGTGATGGCCACCGCGCCGGACGCCTTCGACGGCGTGCACATGAAAGGCGAGCACCTCTCCGATGGAGCGGGCGGGTGGCGCAAGCCCTACCTGCGCGCCTATGTCGGCGGCGGGTCGGGTGTCTTCAGCATCATTGCGGGCTGGACGCTGGTGGCGTCAGGGATGTTCGACGTCGTGCTGGTGGTGGCGGAGGAGAAGATGAGCCCTACCCAGCCCCATCCCCAGGCCGCCTTCATCAGCATCTTCGACCACACCATCGAGCGACCGCTGGGGCCGAACCTCCTCTGGATCTTTTCCCTCGAACAAAGCCGCTACATGCACACGTACGGCATCCGGAACGAAGACATCGCGCGCGTCTCCGTCAAGAACAAGCACAACGCCCTCGGTCATCCGGCGGCACAGGTAGGCGCGGAACTGACGGTCGCCGACGTGCTCGCCAGCGAGGTGGTCGCCTGGCCGGTGCACCGGCTGATGGTCAGTCCCGTTTCTGACGGCGCGGCGGCGATCGTACTGGCCGCCGACGAGGTCGCGCGGCGGATCAGCGACCGGCCAGTCTGGGTGGAGGGCATCGGCTGGGCGCTGGACACTTCGTACTGGGGCAACCGCGACCTCGCCTATCCGCGATACGTCGAAGACGCGGCGCGGATGGCCTATACCATGGCCGGGATCACGGAGCCGCGGCGGGAGATCCACATCGTGGAGCCCTACGACCCCTTCGCCTACAAGGAACTGCACCATCTCGAAGGGTTGCTGCTCGCCGACCGCGGCAAGGCCCCGGAGGACCTGGCCCGCGGGCGCTTCGACCGCGACGGAGAACTCCCGTCCTGCCCCTCCGGCGGGCTCATGGGCGTCGGCAACCCCATCGCGGCGGCGGGCCTGATGAAGATCTGCGAACTCTACTGGCAGCTGCGTGGCGAGGCGGGCGCGCGCCAGGTGCCCAACACTCCGACACGCGGCCTGGCGCAGGCGTGGGGTGATCTGATGCAGATCGGCACCGTCGCCATCCTGGGGGTCTGACCAGGTGGCCCGCCCTACCCGGCGGCCCCGGGGCACGCCGATCCCGCCGGCGCGTACCGACGGGATGATCCCGGGAGTCTCCCATCCCCTCCGCGGCACGCCGCTGCGGGACGCCGACCTCTCGCGGGGAGCGGTGAGCCTGGAGCACTGGGATCCCGCCCTCGCCTACCGGTGGGACACAGGAGTGGCGATCGGCCGATTCCTGGAGGGGCTGCGCCAGGGCAAGATTCTGGGCATCCGCTGCCGGCGCTGCGCCCGCACCGTCACGCCACCGCGCGCCTTCTGCGAGATCTGCTTCCTGCCGATGGACGAGTGGGTGGAACTCGCCGACACCGCTACGGTCAATACCTTCTCCATCTGCTTCATTACCTGGGACATGCGGCCGCTCCGTATCCCCCAGGTCCCCGCGGTGATCGAGATCGACGGGACCTCTCCTCGGGTCGGCTTCCTCCACCTGCTCGGCGGGCTGCGCGGCCGGACCGTCGAGCGAATCCGCCGCGAGGTACGGATGGGACTGCCGGTGCGGGCGGTGTGGAAACCGGTGGGACAGCGCAGCGGCGCGATCACCGACATCCTGCACTTTGCTCCGCAGCGGAGGCGGAGCTGATGGGACTGCGCGACCGGATCACGGAGACCGCCCGGCTGCGCGCCTGGGAGGGCGAGATCGGCGTCTCCTTCCGCTACACGGCCGGGGCCGCGGGTGAACGCTTCTTCCAGACCCTGCGCGCGCGGGGGGTGTTTGCGGTGACGCGCTGTCCCGAGTGCGGCAGTACCTACCTGCCCCCGCGCCTCTACTGCCCCAAGGACTTCCAGGACCTCGACCAGCATTGGGAGGAGGTCGCGCCGCGGGGGACGATCCACACCTTCACCCTCCTGCATCACGATCTGGACGGCCGCGCCCTCACCCGACCCTACCTGATCGGTGTCGTTCAGATCGAGGGGACCGAAGGAGGGCTGCTCGCGCCGCTCGCGCTCGATCCCTCGACGGTCCGTATCGGTCAGCGTGTCTCCGCCGTGCTCCGGCCGAAGCGGAAACGGCGCGGGGTGATCGAGGACATTCTGCATTTCCGGTGACCGCAGTTCAGGTGACCATCGTCCGGGCGGTCGGTCTCTGGGGCTTCGCCCTCGCCGTCTCGCTCCTGGGCGGGACGGTCTGGCTTCTCCGCCGGCGGTTCGGACCATTCCGCGCCGAGGTGCTCTCCCTGCTGCGCTCCCGCCATCCCGACATCGCGATGGTGCGTGAGACGCCGGAGGGAGCGATCCTCAGGGTAGCCGGGGTGGAGGTCCGCCTCGAGGTAGTCTCGCTCTACCGCCGCTGGCGGGGGCGCGCCCGCCCGGACGCCGTCGACGGCCTGGCCGGAGCGATTCGCGCCGATCTGCCGCCGATCCGTCCACCGGCGCTGACCAGTGTGCGCCCCCATCTCCTCCCGCTGATCAAACCTCAGTCCTTCATCGCCCTCTATGACCACTACCCCTCAGCCTTCCGCCTGGCGGTCCGGCGCTTTGCCGAGGGCCTGGCCATCGTATACGCGGCAGAGGCCGTTCATCAGATCACCTATGTCACCGGGGCGATGCTGGAGGCGTGGGGCCTGCCGGCCGACCAGCTGCACGCCATTGCGCTGGCCAACCTGCGGCGGCGGACGGCGCATCTCCTGGAGGAACTGGGCGGGCCCCAGACCGTCTATGAGCATCTGGACGGCTTCGAGGCGGCCCGCATCCTTGTGCCCGAGCTGGTCACTCCGCCAGCGCTCCAGCCGGCCCTGGCGGCGATTCCTCACGAACATCTGCTGCTGATCGCCGCTGCGGACGAGGCTCCGCGCCTGGCCCGCGAAGCCGCAGCCGCCCATCAGGGGGCGAAATTCCCTCTCAGTCCGGCCGTGTTTCAGTTAGGGGAGGGATCTCTGGCTCCCCTCGTGCTATCGTAAAGTCGCGCAGGAAAGGCTTCAGAACGGGGATAATCCTCCAATTACCGGCATCTGATTTTCATGCTGCGGAGGTGCGTCAATGAACGAAAGCTGGGGGCAGATCGTCGGCCTGGCCGAGTTGATGAGCAAAGCCGGACTGGATCCGAAAAACGACGGCGATGTCACTCGGATGCTGAACTGGCTGCGCAACCACAACGTCCCCTACGCGCTCATCGGCCGGGGCGGCGGCGGACGGCAGCGTGGCATCCTGGTGCTCGCCGAGGACCTAGCCACGGCCGTTCGCGGCGGTCGCCGGCGCCGCCGGGGCGCTGGCGCGCCCGCCGCAGGCTAAGAAGCGGTTTTACCTGCGTATTCGTAGAAGCCCCGCCCGCTCTTTCGCCCCAGCCGCCCTGCCAGGACCATCTGCTTGAGCAGAGGCGGCGGGGCGTAGCGGGAATCGCGGAACTCTTGATACATCGCTTCGGCGATGTAGTAGGTCGTATCCAGCCCCACGAAGTCCAGCAGCGTCAGCGGTCCCATTGGGTGGTTGAGGCCGAGCGTGATCGCCGTGTCGATGTCCTCCCTGGAAGCCACGCCCAGTTCGAGCGCTCGCACGGCGTCGAGCAGGTAGGGGACCAGCAGCAGGTTGACGATGAACCCGGGGTAGTCTTTCGCCACAACCACGGTCTTGCCCAGCAACCCGGCAAAGGTCCTGGCAGTCTCCAGGGTCTGATCTGAGGTCTGGAGGCCACGCACCAGTTCTACCAGAGTCATCACCGGCACGGGGTTGAAGAAGTGCATCCCCACGACGCGGTCTCCCCGGCCGGTGGCCGCCGCCATCTCCGTAATCGACAACGAGGACGTGTTGGAGGCGAAGACCGTCCCCGCCGGGCAGAGCACGTCCAGTTCGCGGAAGACCGCCTGCTTCTCCGCCATCTTCTCGATGACGGCCTCGATGATGAGGTCGGATACGGCCAGGTCGGCCATGCTCGTGGTCCCATGGATCGCCCCCCAGGCCCGCCGGGCTTCGTCCTCTCCGATCTTCCCTCGGTCCCGCGCCCGCGCCAGCGACGCCTCGATGCGGGCCAGACCGCCGTCGAGTAGCTCCCGGCTGACCTCGCGCACGACCACCTCGTAGCCGGCCCGCGCACAGACCTCCGCGATCCCTGAGCCCATCAACCCGCATCCCACCACACCCACCTGGCGGATGACCACCGGCTCACCCCTCCCTATCTGCACTGAGCCTCCCGCATGCGTTTGGTCGCGCGTCCCCGAGAGATTCTCGTAATTTCCTGCCGGCAATTCGGGGTAGGATCACGGCAAGTTCTGAAGAAGACGGGGATCGCTCACAGGAACGCCGGACCGGCGAGACGAAACGCTTCCGTACCCAGCCGAGAGGTCAGGAGGATCATGCAGGGCCCTTTCTGCCTGGTCATCGTCCGGACGGGGCGAGGCCGCTTCAAGCTGTACCTTGAGGGGTACGCCGACAGCGACGGCGTCTCCGCCGGCGGCGACCTGATCCCCCGATACTCCTCTGTGGCCTCCCAGCCGCGCAACGGGTTTCGCTCTGAGAAGGCCGCGCATGCCCACTTCCTCGATCTGCTCACCGACGCCCGGCGCGAGGAGTATGACCGCGAAGAGGCCGCCGCGCGGCTCAGGCGCGGTCTGCGCATCCCTGAACGGCGGGTCCTGCGGTCCGCGCAGCTTGTCCGCGCCCTGCGGCGCGGTGCACCGGCCGCCGCCCTCGCCCCCGCAGAGCCCGTCGGGCATTGAGACTCATCCCTTCGTGCCGCTGGTGAGTTCCACTTTCGCCGCCCCGATCTCCTCGTCATCTACGATGTAGAGGTGGTCGAAGCCCTCCTCGCGCACCGTCTGCAGCGCCTCCTGCAGCCGCTCCCACTGCTGCCTGATCACGGGACGCGCCACCAGGCGCCTGCGCCTCGCGTTGTAGGAGTGCGCGCGCGCCTCTGACACGTCGAAAACGATCAGCACCGTCGGCACCCCCCGCCGCCGTGCGATGGCCCGCAGCTCCGCCCTCGCCTCTCGCCGCAGGGCCGTGCTGTCGGCGATGGTCAGGCGGCGCTGGCGCAGCCGCAGGTCGATAATGAAATGAAAGAGCTCGAAGGCCAGCGGCGACACTGAGATGTTCGCCTCGTCGTCGCCGACCATGGCGCGGCAGTGGTCAGACGACACGATCGCCGTGGAGCGGAAGTGCCGGCGCGCGAAGGTGGACTTGCCGCTCCCGGCGGGGCCGCAGAGCACGACGAGCGCATCGCGGGGAATCTGTAGCCGGGGCGGCACCCTTTAGGCGGCGACGCCCACGACGGCGTGGATCAACGGCCTCGGTGCGGGAGCCGCGGCCGCCCCGGAGATGGCATACGCTTCCTCGATCTGGCGGACCGCGTCCGCCCCCTTCTCTTCGTCGCTGGCGAGCACGGTGGCCAGCGGATCTCCCGCGACCACCCGCTCGCCCACCTTCCGCTCCAGCCTGACCCCGACGGCGGGGTCGATGCGGTCCTCCTTCCGCGCGCGGCCGGCGCCGAGGCTCATCGCCGCCAGCCCAATCGCGCGAGCGTCGATCGCCTTCACCACACCCTCCCCCGCCGCGACCACCGGGAGGGTGTGGCGCGCCCGCGGCAGGAGATCGGGATCGTCCACCACGCGGACGTCGCCGCCCTGGGCCTCCACCAGCTTGCGAAATCGTTCCAGCGCCAGGCCGTCCTCGAGTGCCCGGCGCAGCCGCGCTTCCGCCGCCTCGAGCGAACGCTCCGCCCCCGCCAGCACCAGCATGTGCGACCCGAGCGTCAGGCACAGCGCGGTCAGGTCCTCCGGGCCGGTGCCCTGGAGGGTCGCGATCGCCTCCGCCACCTCGACCGCGTTGCCCACCGCATGGCCGAGCGGCTGGTCCATGTCGCTGATCACCGCTACGGTCTGCCGACGCACCTCGCGCCCGATGGCGACCATGGCCTCCGCCAGCCGCCGGGCGTCTTCGACGGTCTTCATGAAGGCCCCGCTGCCCGCCTTCACGTCGAGAACGATCCCGCGCGCCCCGCCCGCGATCTTCTTGCTCATCACGCTGGCCGCAATCAAGGGGATGGATTCCACCGTCCCGGTGACGTCCCGCAGCGCGTAGAGACGCTTATCCGCGGGCACGAGGTCGGCGGTCTGCCCGGCCAGGGCGCAGCCGATCCGCCGGACCTGATCGACCATGCGCTCGCGAGTGAGATCGGTGCGAAAGCCCGGGATCGATTCCAGTTTGTCGATCGTTCCGCCGGTATGGCCGAGCCCGCGCCCGGAGAGCTTCGCCACCCGCGCCCCCGCGGCGGCCACCAGGGGGATGAGCACCAGCGAGGTCTTGTCGCCCACCCCGCCGGTGCTGTGCTTGTCCACCGGAGCACCTCCCAGCGCTTCCAGATCGAGCGTCTCCCCGGAGCGCACCATCGCCATGGTCAGCGCGGCGGTCTCGACAGCGCTCATGCCGCGGAAGAAGACTGCCATCAAGAAGGCGCTCATCTGGTAGTCGGCGATCTCCTCGCGCAGGTAGGCGCCGAGGAGCGCGTCGATCTCCTCGGGCGACAGCTCGCCGCCGTCGCGCTTCTTCAGGATCAGTTCGTAGGGACGAACCACGCGGGCTAGAGTTCCATCTCGCGGACGATGCGGCGGACCAGGCGGACGAAGCGCGGCTCCAGTTCGCGGGCCACCGCCAGGACCGATTCGTGCGTCACGGACTCTACCTGCTCGCCGGTGGCCATGTCGGTGATGGCGGTGAGGCCCAGGACGCGCATCCCCAGGTGGCGGGCGGCGATCACTTCTGGGACCGTGGACATGCCGACGGCGTCGGCGCCCCACCGGGCGAGCATGCGCAGTTCCGCCGGGGTCTCATAGTTGGGGCCGCTCACTGCCACGTAGACGCCCCGCCGCAGGACGATGCCTTCCTCCAGGGCGGCCCGCTCCGCCAGGACAGAGAGGCTGCGGTCGTAGGCGGCGGACATGTCCGGGAAGCGCGGCCCCAGATCCTCCTCGTTCGCTCCGATCAGCGGATTCCGGCCCATGAAGTTGATGTGGTCGGCGATGACCATCAGGTCGCCCGCCGCCCACTGCCGGTTCAGTCCACCGGCGGCATTGCTCACCAGGAGCGTGTGCGCGCCGAGCGCCTGCATGACGCGGACGGGAAAGACCACCTCCGCGGCCTCATAGCCTTCATAAGCATGGACGCGGCCCTGCATCACCACGGCCGCTTTGCCCTCGAGCATACCCAGGACGAGAGTGCCCGCATGCCCGACGGCGGTGCTCACCGGGAAGTGCGGGATCTCCTTGTACGGAAGAGCGGCCTCGCGCTCTACCGCGTCGGCGAGCGCTCCCAGGCCCGATCCGAGGATGATGGCGAGGGCGGGGCGCGTCGGGCTGCGTCCCCGCACGTAGGCGGCCGCCTCCTCGATGCGCGTCGTCCACGGGCCTGCTGTGGTCACGCCTTCACGCCTCCCCCTCCCAGAAACTCGATCCTGCACCGGTCCAACGGACGCCGAAGGCGGCCGCGACGGTGGCGCCCACGTCGGCGAACGTTCGGCGGGTGCCCAGGTCCGCCCCTGCCCGGATGCCGGGACCGAGGGCCAGGAGCGGGACGTACTCCCGCGAGTGGTCGGTCGAGGGTGTCGTGGGATCGTTGCCGTGGTCGGCGCTGATGAGCAAGGGCGTCTCCGGCCCTCTGGCGGCGAGGAGGGGCGCGAGGGCGGCATCGATCTCGGCGAGCCGCCGCGCGTACCCCTGCGCATCGTTGCGGTGGCCATAGACGGTGTCCAGATCCACCACGTTGGCGAAGATGAACCCCCGGTCGAGACGCGCCGCCGCCTCAGCGGTGCGCGCCAGTCCGTCCAGGTCGTCGTGCGTGTGCACGGACTCGAGGATACCCCGCTCGGCGAAGAGATCGCCGACTTTGCCGATCGCCAGCACAGGGACGTCCGCCTCCGTCAACGCGTCGAGAACCGTGGGGCCCGCGGGCGGGAGAGAGAAGTCGCGCCGCCGGTCGGTGCGGCGGAAGGCCCCCGGCGTCCCGATGAAGGGCCGGGCGATCACCCGGCTGACCCCATGCGCTCCGACCAGGAGTCGCCGAGCCGCCCGGCACCAGTCGTAGAGACGCTCGACCGGGACGATCTCCTCGTGGGCGGCAATCTGGAAGACGCTGTCCGCGGACGTGTAGACGATGGGATGGCCCGTGCGCATGTGCTCCGGACCCAGCTCATCGATGATAGCTGTGCCGGAAGCGGGCCGATTGCCCACGACCGAGCGGCCGATCGCCCGCTCGAAGGCGGCGATGACGTCGGGAGGAAACCCGTCCGGATACGTGGGGAACGGGTGGCTGACGATCAGCCCCATCATCTCCCAGTGGCCGGTCGTGGAATCCTTCCCCGCGGACTGCTCGGCCATGCGGCCGTACGCGGCCTCCGGAGAGGCGACCGGGTCCACGCCGGCAAGGGGCACGATGCGTCCCAGACCCAGGCGCTCCAGGTGCGGCAGCCTCAGGCCACCGGCGGCCTCCGCCACGTGCGGCAGAGTGGCGCTCCCCTCGTCACCGTAGGCGGCGGCGTCCGGCAGCGCGCCTACCCCGGCGCTGTCCAGCACCAGGAGGATCGCCCGTCGCACCGGCATCAGCGCGTCCACGCTGCGGCGAGGAGCAGCCCGGCGACGGACTTGGCATCGCGGATCTCGCCGCGGCGCACACGCTCGAGCGCCTCGGCGAAGGAGAGCCGCTCGATCGTCAGATCCTCCTCTTCCGCGCCGCGGGGTGGGCCTTCGGTCAATTCCCGCGCCAGGAAGAGGTGCATGACTTCGGTCAGGACGCCGGGCGACGGGTACAACACCGCCAGGGTCTCCCAGCGCGCCGCCTCGGCGCCCACCTCTTCGGCCAGTTCCCGCCGAGCGCAGGCCAGTGGATCCTCGCCCCGCTCCAACGTCCCCGCCGGCAGTTCGAGCAAGACGTCGCCGACGGCGTAGCGATACTGGCGCACCATCAGGATCTCGCCGCCATCGGTCAGGGGGACGATGACGGCCGCGCCAGGATGGTCGACCACCTCGCGCTGCGCCGTGCGTCCGTCGGGGAGCCGGACGTCGTCCACGCGCAGGCTCACCACCCGCCCAACGTGAATCCGGCGGCTGCGTATCAGCGTCTCGGGGCGCACGTGGTCTGAGGCGGTCAGGCGCCGCCGACGCGGGCTTCCGTGGGGAAGATCGGGGTGCCAGTGCGGCGGACCAGCGAGTGGAACGCGTCGACCAGCCGCCCGGTGAGCGGACCGGGCCGTC
Source organism: bacterium (assembly GCA_036004665.1). Lineage (GTDB taxonomy): Bacteria > Sysuimicrobiota > Sysuimicrobiia > Sysuimicrobiales > Humicultoraceae > JACQGZ01. The sequence continues at coordinate 14,776 of DASYRG010000044.1, forward strand.
GGTCGCCGATCGCCCGTCCGTCCACCTCCACGACCGGGCCGATCTCGGCGCCGGTGCCGGTGAGGAAACACTCGTCCGCCGAATAGACGTCGTGCAGGGTGAAGACGCGTTCGACCGCGGGGATCTCCAGATCCCGTGCGAGATCGAGGACGGCGCCGCGGGTGATGCCCGCGAGGATCCCCAAGAACGGGGGTGGCGTCCAGATCTGTCCGTCGTGAATGACGAAGATGTTGTCGGCGCTGCACTCACAGACGTAGCCGTCGGCGGTGAGCATGACCGCCTCGTCGACGCCGGCCTGGTTGGCTTCGATGCGGGCCATGATGCTATTGAGGTAGTTCAAGGACTTCACCCGCGGGTTGAGGGCGTCGGGGCGCGGCTTGCGCGTGGTGGCCGTGATCGTGCGCAGCCCCGTGACGTAGGCCTCTTTGGGGTAGAGCTGGATCGAATCAGCGATGATGATCACGGTCGCCCGGTTGCACTTGCGCGGGTCCAGGCCCAGGTCGCCGACGCCCCGGCTGACCAGCGGGCGAATGTAGGCGTCACGCAGGCCGTTGCGGCGGAGCGTCTCGAGGATCGCCTCACGCATCTGCTCGCGGGACAGCGGGATCTCCAGCATGATCGTCTTCGCGGAGTCGAAGAGGCGGTCGAGGTGTTCCTCCAGGCGGAAGACCCGGCCGTTGTAGGCGCGGATGCCTTCGAAGATCCCATCCCCATAGAGCAGCCCGTGGTCGAAGACCGAAATCGAGGCTTCTTCTTTGGGCACGAACGCGCCGTTGACGTAAGTCACCAGACCCATCTGGGACGGCCTCCTTTTAAGCCACCCGCAAGTCCGCTCCGCTGACTTGCGGCGCACCCCAACCGATTGACGGATGAACGCAGAGGGCTCCGTTACGACTTCTACCCAACCGTCGGCGCTTCGCGCCGGAATTCCCTGGCGGCCCGCCGCAGTGCCGCTCCGACGAAGGCCGCGTAGAGAGGGTGTGGGCGAGTGGGCCGTGAGCGGTACTCGGCGTGGAACTGTGTGCCCACGAACCAGGGATGGTCCGCCAGTTCGATGATCTCCGCCAGCTGCTTCTCCGGGTACACGCCGGTCACGCGCATCCCGGCGGCAGTGAGGGTCGTGAGGTAGGCGTTGTTCAGTTCGTAGCGGTGACGGTGCCGCTCGGCGACCTCAGGAACCGCATACGCCTCGGCGGCCAGGCTGTCGGGGGTCAGGCGGCAGGGGTAAAGGCCCAGCCGCATCGTTCCCCCTTTCTCGGTGACCGCCTGTTGCTCGGGCAGCAGGGCGATCACGGGATGCGGCGTGTCGGGGTCCACCTCCGTGGTGTTGGCGCCGGCTAGGCCGCAGACGTGACGGGCAAACTCGACGACGGCCCACTGCATCCCGTAGCAGATCCCCAAGAAGGGCACCCTGCCCTCGCGGGCGAAGCGGATGGCCTTCACCTTCCCCTCGACGCCGCGGGCACCGAACCCGGGGCAGACGGCGATTCCGTCAAAGCCGGAGAGGTGCGCGTCCACCTCCTCCTGCGTCAACCGTTCCAGTTCCTCGCTGTCGACTTTGGTGACCTGGACGCGGGCACGGTGGGCGATGCCGCCGTGGCGCAGCGCTTCCACGATGCTGACGTAGGTGTCGGCCACGCCCACGTACTTCCCGACCAGAGCGATGCGGACCGTGGTGGCGGGTGCTTGCAGCCGCTCGACGATCTCCCGCCACTCGGCGAGGTCGGGCGGGGGCACCCGGAGGCCGAGCCGCTGGACGATCGCCTCCCCCAGCCCCTCCCGCTCCAGCATCAGCGGCACCTCGTAGATGTTCTCCGCGTCGAGCGCCTGGATGATCCGCGCCGCCGGGACGTCGGTGAACAAGGCAAGCTTCTCCTTCACTCCTGCGAGGAGCGGCCGCTCCGTCCGGCAGACCAGCACGTCGGGCTGGATCCCGATCCCCCGCAGCGCGTTGACGCTGTGCTGCGTGGGTTTGGTCTTCAGCTCTCCCGCCTGCGGCATGTAGGGGATCAGCGAAACGTGCACGTAGCAGACGCTGCCCTCCCCGGCGGTGTGCTTGAACTGGCGGATCGCCTCGAGGAAAGGCAGCCCCTCGATGTCGCCGACCGTCCCACCCACTTCCACGATCACCACATCCGCGGCCGCGGCGATGCCCAGGCGGAGGATTTCGTCCTTGATCTCATTGGTGACGTGCGGGATCACCTGGACCGTGCCGCCGAGGTAGTCGCCGCGCCGCTCCCGGGTGATCACCGCCAGGTAGATCTTGCCGGTGGTGGTGTTGTTGGCCTTGCTCAGGTTCTCATCGATGAAGCGTTCGTAGTGGCCCAGGTCCATGTCGGTCTCGCCACCGTCGTCGGTGACGAAGACCTCGCCGTGCTGGTGGGGGTTCATCGTGCCGGCATCGACGTTGACGTACGGGTCGAACTTGAGGAGGGTGACGGCCAGACCGCGGGCTTTGAGGAGACGTCCGATGGAGGCGGCGGTGATTCCCTTCCCCAATGCCGAGGCCACACCGCCGGTGACGAAGATGAATTTGGTCACCACATACTTATACACCTGGCGGCGACGGCCGGGCAAGGTAAGTTCAGGGCTGAGACATGCACCTTCCAAAACCGAAGTACTGGATCACGGTTTTGGAAGGTGCATGTCTCAGCCTTGGGTGTCATTCCCGCTCAGGACCGGCTGGGAGTGCGTGGATATAAGGCTGAAGGCGGGACCCGACAGAAACCGTGAGCTTGGAGTTCGGTTTCTGGAGGGTCCCGCCTTCAGCCTTATTTCAACGCGCTTCTGGCTCCCCCCAGGCCAGCCGCGCCCGGAGGATGCCGTAGAAGGAAGGCGGCGCGAGGCGGATCAGTTTGGTGGTGGCCGCGGCGCGCTGCACCACCACCCGGTCTCCCGCCTCGATCGGGTAGCCGACCTGGCCGTCGACGGTGAGGCGGCCCTCCTGCCCCGCGGCCAGTTCGATCGTCACGCGCGCGTCCCGCCCCACCACCACCGCCCGCGCGTTGAAAGTGTGGGGGCTGATCGGCGTAATCACGATCAGTTCCACGCTGGGGTGGACGATTGGACCGCCCGCGGAGAGGGAATAGGCGGTCGAGCCGGTGGGCGTCGCGACGACGAGACCGTCTGCCAGATAGCGGGCCAGCAGCTCTCCGTCCACCGAAGCGACCAGCCGGAGCACCCGGGCGACTCCGCTCTTGCCCACGACGACGTCGTTGAGGGCGACGAAGGAGTCGAGCTCCATCCCCTCGCGCTCCACTTGCGCCTGGAGCATCATCCGCACTTCCACCTGATAGTCTTCCCGCGCGATGCGGCCGGCGATCCCCGCGAGGTCTTCCAGGTTGACCTCCGCGAGAAATCCGAACCCGCCCACTCGCACCCCCAGCAGCGGGATCCGTCCGGCAGCCACCCGGGCCCCATGCAGGATGGTCCCGTCGCCTCCCAGCACGACCAGGAGCTCTGCCTGCTCCCCCAGGAGGGTGTCCGGCACGGCCATCGACTCGGCGCCGATGAGCGCGGCCCCCTCCTCGTTCACGAGCAGCCGTGTCCCCGCATCGCTCAGCGCCCGGACCGCCTCCCGCGCCAGCTCCGGCCCGCCGGGGTAGGCGTTGAGCTTCGGGCCATTGATCAGGATCCCGACCGCCCTCACCCGTGCGCCTCCGCGAGGGCCGCCTCAATCATCGCCTCGATTTCGCCAGACCGACCCGGCGCCGGCGGCGTCAGGCGGATCCAAAGGAAGAATTCGCGGTTTCCCTTGGGTCCCGCCAGGGGTGAGGCGGTGAGGCCGGCGACGCGCCATCCGTGATCGCCGACCCAGGCGGCCAGCCGGCGCAGGACATCGCGGTGCACCTCCGCGCTCCGCACAACCCCCCCGCGCACCCGGGCCCGCCCCGCCTCGAACTGGGGCTTCACCAGGGCAAGGATCGTCCCGTCCGAGCGCAGCCGCGCGGCCACGGCGGGGAGCACACGGGTCAGCGAGATGAAGGAGACGTCGACGGTCGCCAGGTCGATGAGTTCGGGAACCTCGGCGTCGGTGAGACGCGCCGCGTGCGTGCGCTCCCGCACCATCACCCGGGGGTCGCGCCGGAGTCGCCAGTGCAGTTGCCCCGTGCCTATGTCCACCGCATAGACTCGGGCCGCCCCCGCCTGCAGGAGGGCGTCGGTGAATCCGCCGGTGGAGGACCCGACGTCGAGGGCGATGAGGCCCTCCGAGCTGATGCGAAAGGTCGCCAGGGCGTGGGACAGTTTGATGCCGCCGCGGCTGACGTAGAGAGGACGCCGGCGCTCGAGGGTCAGCGTGGCGGCGCTGGAGATGCGGGCGCCCGGCGTGTCGACTGCCCGTCCGTCCACCCGCACCTCCCCGGCCATCACCGCCGCACGGGCCTGCTCGCGGCTGGGGAGAAGACCCCGCTCAACCAGGAGCACGTCGAGCCGCTCACGCGTCGGGCTCACGCCTCGCGGCGGAGGAGCCACCAGGCCACCTCAGCAAGCCGCCGACCATCCGACCCCAGCGGGGTGAGGGCTGCGACGGCCTCCTCGGTCAGGACCTCTGCCATCTCCCGGGAACGGCGGAGCCCCCACACCGCGGGGAACGTGAGTTTCGCGCGCTGCGCGTCCTGCTGCACCCCTTTGCCCATCCGGGCGGCCTCCCCGACCTCATCGAGGATGTCGTCGACGATCTGAAAGGCCAGGCCGACACGAGCGCCGTAGTCGCTGAGGGCCGCCAGGACGCCGTCGGAGACGCCGCTGAGGACAGCTCCCGCGCGCACGGAGGCGCGGATCAGCGCGCCGGTCTTGCGGACGTGGATGTCGCGCACGGCGTCTTCCAACCCCGCCGGCCAGGAGGGGATGATGGGCAGGTGTGGCCGCCGCTCACCCAGCAGGTCGAGGACCTGCCCTCCCACCATCCCTTCCGTGCCGATGGCGGCCGCGATCTCTCCAACCACCTGCACCACCGCCGCCCGAGGCACCGGGGCCGGCGTGCGCGCCAGCAGGTCAAAGGCCAGGGCGGAGAGGGCGTCGCCGGCCAGCACGGCCACGGCGTCTCCGAAGACGACGTGACAGGTGGGGCGGCCGCGGCGCGTTGCCGAGTCGTCCATCGAGGGCAGATCGTCGTGGATCAGCGAATAGGTATGGATCAGCTCCACTGCGCAGGCGGCCGGTAGGACAGGGGAGAGCGTGCCCCCCGATGCCTCTGCCGCGGCGAGGACGAGCAGCGGCCGCAGCCGCTTGCCTCCGGCAAACACGCTGTAGCGCATCGCCTCGTGGACCACGCTGGGAAACGCGTCCGGGGGCGGGAGCAGCGCATCCAGCGCCGCCTCGACCTGAGGGGTGCGGGCCGCGAGGAACGAGGCCAGCCCCTCCTCCGCGGTCGCCTCAGGCAATGCGGAAGACCTCCTCGCCGCGCGGTGGCAGCGACACGGAGTCGATACGGCGCACGACCGAACCGGCCGGGCCGCGCCGCAGGCGGTGAAGAAATGCCTCTACGGCCGACGGCGTCCCCTCCGCTTCGGCTTCTACCCGCCCGTCGGGCAGATTCCGCACAAACCCGCCCACCCCGAGGGCCTGGGCCTGCCTGACCGTGTAGAACCTGAACCCGACGCCCTGCACTCGCCCTTCCAGCAGAACCCTGCGGCGCACCCGCGTTCCGCTCTCGGAGGCGTGGGCACCCGCTCCCTCACCCGCGCTCATGCGCGCGATCCTTCGCGGCGCCTCCGGGCCTCCGGCCCATCGGTGGCGGTACCCTGCGAGACCGTACGGGTGACGGCGCCCAGCACGCCGTTGACGAAGCGGGCTGAGGCTTCACCGCCGTAGCGTTTCCCCAGTTCGACCGCCTCACTGATGACGATCGGTGCCGGGATGTCCCCCTGCTGCAATTCGTGCACCCCCAGGCGCAGGATGATCCGGTCCACCGTGGAAAGCCGCTCGAGGCGCCATCCCCGCAGGTGAGGGCGGATCGCCCGGTCGAGAGCGCGCCGCCGCTCGGCGACCGCTCCGACGAGGGCAACGATGAAGGGCCACTCCTCCCGTGGTCGTTGCGCGCGGATCTGCTCCAGGACCTCCTCCACGGGGAAGCGACCGACCTCTGCCTGATAGAGGATCTGGAGGGCGAGACCGCGGGCCCGACGGCGGCGATTCATCTCAGCGGCGCGGCCCGTTCCGAAGGCAGGCTACTTCACCCGTTCCAGGTAGACCCCGCTGCGGGTGTCGACGCGGACACGGTCACCCTGCTGGACGAAGAACGGCACCGTCACAACCGCGCCCGTCTCCAGCCGCGCCGGCTTGCCTCCGCCGGCCACGGTGTCCCCGCGCACGCCCGGGGCCGTCTCGGTGACCTGCAGCTCCACCGCGTTGGGAAGCTCCAGCGCGATCGGCCGCCCTTCGTGGAAGACAACGGTGGCGTCGCTATTCTCCTTCAAGTAGAGGGCTCCGTCGCCGACCAGGCCTGGATCGAGCGGAAGTTGGTCGTAGTTCTCCTGGTCCATGAAAACGTAGTGGGCTCCGTCGCGGTACAGGTACTGCATCCGACGCCGTTCCAGGTAGGCCTGCGGGAAGCGTTCCTCTGGCATGAAGGTGCGCTCCGTGATGGCGCCGGTGCGCAGGCTGCGCACGCGGGCGCGCACCACGGCGGTGCCCCGGCCGCGCTTGTTGTGTTGGAACTCGACGACCGCGTAGAGATCGCCGTCCATCTCGACGACCATGCCCGGCCGGAAGTCACCCGCTGAAATCATCGCTCCGCGTCCATCCTCCTACAGTTCGAGCAGATCCCGCGATAGCGTCCCCAGCCGGCGCGGGCCGTCCTCGTGGAGCACGACCAGATCCTCGATCCGCACTCCGCCCCATCCGGAGCGGTAGACTCCCGGCTCGATCGTGACGACGGCCTCCGGAGGCAGGACCGCCTCCTCGCGCGGAGAGAGCGTGGGACCCTCGTGCACCGCCAGGCCCACGCCGTGCCCGAGGCCGTGGCCAAACGCCTCCTCGTATCCCGCCGCGGCGATCCGCTCCCGCGCCAGCGCGTCCGCCGCTCTCCCGGTCATCCCGGGCCGGATCCCCGCCTCAGCCGCCTCGAGCGCGTCCCGTACCAGCGCATAGACCGTCCGCTGCTCGGCCGACGCCGGCCCCAGGACGAGGGTCCGTGCACAGTCAGAATGATAGCCGCCGACCACCGCACCAAAATCGAATGTGACGAAGTCCCCGCGCTGCAGACGCCGCTCGGAGGCGCGCCCGTGCGGAAGCGCCGAGCGGGGACCCGACGCCACGATCGTTTCGAAGGCGGCGCGCTCCGCGCCGCCGCGACGCATCTGGTACTCCAGCTCCGCGGCGAGCTCATTCTCGCGCACGCCGGGCCGCACCTGGGGGAGGATCTCCGTGAAGGCCCGGTCGGCGATCTGGGCCGCGCGGCGGATCAAGTCCACTTCGGCGGGATCCTTCCGCCAGCGCAGCCGGTCGAGGCCATCGAGGGCGACGAGTTCGCGGCCGGGGGCCTCGAGTTTGCGCCACTGCCCCACGGTAACCACATCGGCCTCCAGCCCAACCCGGGCCGCCGCCGCGTCGCTCAAGACCGCGCCCAACCCCTCCAGCAGGTTGCCGGCCCGCAGGACGGTCCACCCTGGCGCCTCAACCCCCGCCTGCTCCACATAGCGAAAATCGACCAACAGCAGCGCCCGCGTGGGAGCCAGGACGGCGATGCCCGCCGAGCCCGAAAATCCGGTCAGGTAGGTGCGGTTCTCCCCTTTCAGCACCACCAGCGCATCGAGGCGCTCGTCGGTGAGGCGCCGGCGGGCTCGCTCCAGCCGTTCCACCTTCGGGATCTGCAGCGTCGTGGACATCCGTGGTGATGATAACGCATGAGGACTGTGGACCGCACCCTCCGCAAACCGAAGGACGGGATCACGGTTTCCGTCGGGCGCGGTCCACAGCCTTCAGGTGGTACCCTCAAACGACGGATAGCCTCCGCGCTACTCAACCCGCACGCGGTATGGCAGAGAGGCACGCCCTCCGAAACCGTATCCTGTCTTTCGGTTTCGGAGGGCGTGCCTCTCTGCCTTAACGGTTACGGTTTGAAAAGAGCGGGATCGATCGGGCGATTCAGGATCCAACCTGAATATTCTATGGACATGAGCGCCTCTGACCTCTGATACATGTCCACACGCAGCGGCAGATAGTACCGCTCCTCTTGGATCTGGTAGCGCATGCGCAGAACGATCGGATGGGTGCCTGCCGCCTCCAGGAACATCTCCACCGTCATCGGCAGGCCCACCCCGCCGGACATACGGCGGTGATCCTTCAGGACGACGATGCCCACGGCCCGCCCCGCCGGATCATAGAGCTGTGCTCGTAGGGGCTCGCCTCCGCGCGGGTCGACCCAGATCGATTCCCGCGCGATCAGCACCTTCTCGATGAGCACCGGGCGGTGGAGGGCGAAATCGTAACGCACCAGCGCCCGCCCCTCCACCGTCTGTGGCACCATCGCGACCAGCTCGTAGTTGCTGGGATCGTCGACGAAGAGGAGCTCCGAGAGAGTGAATCCGGCCCGCCCGGAGGCGGCCGGCCGGGAGGCCACTTCCGGGCCCCGCCGCTGGGTGAGCACGCGCCGGGTGCTCGGGTCGTACACCGACACCTGCTCCCCATCGAAGATGACGCGCATCCCCCGCACCGCGTTCTGGGGCGGCGCGTCGGGCGTCACGCCGACGACATCCATCCGCCACCGCGCGGGCGGGAGCGCCCAGAGGCGCATCTCCATGCGCACGCCTCCCCGCACGTAGACGGTAACCGCCACGCGACATTCAATCGTCTTTGGCTCAAAGGCGGCGATCTTTGAGATGAAGGCCGGCGGGGCGGCGGCGGCACCGGCGAAGGCAGGGAGCAGCGAGGCCCACGCCAGGACGCACAGCACCACACTCACGACCCCCGCGAGCGCGGGGTGAGAGCGGGGCAGGTCAGGGGCTAGGGGAGTGACGGGAGCGTGTAGGGCAACCCGGCGGGGGTGGTGCGTTTGGCGATCTCGTCCATCACCTTGGCGGCCTCCTCCAGGTTGTCGGCCAGGGTGAACGCGTCGTGCAGCGCCAGGTAGGCGGGCAGGAAGTTGGCGTCCACCTGCACCGCCTGACGCAGCGACGCCGTGGCCCGCGGGAGATATCCCGAGGCGTACGGCGCTATGCCGGCGCGGGACTGTCGGTAAGCGTACAGATAGGCCACGCCCAGCCAGTAGTGCGCCCGCGCGTTGCGTGCGTTGACGCTGATGGCGGCCTGATAAGGCGCGATGGCGCGCTGGAAGTCCGCCTCGCGCGCATAGACCCGTCCCTGATCGAAGACCGGGAGGGGCTGGGCCGGGGGCTGCTGGGCGGCCGCGGCGGCCGGAAGCGCGAGGAGCACCGCGAGGGTCAGGACGGCGGCGCGGGCGGCCACGGCGCTAGGGCCCCCCGGCGCCGACGACCGTCGGGGTGATGATGAAGATGACCTCGCTCTCGGAGCGGTCCGTCGTAGTACGGCGGAAGAGGGAGCCGATGATCGGGATGTCCCCGAGGAACGGGACCTTGACGGTGGTGACCCGCTCCTGGGCGCTGATCATGCCGGCGATGACGATGGATTCGCCGCTGCGCACCTGGATCGTCGTGTTGGCCTTCCGGGTGGCGATCCGCGGGACCGGCCCCGCCGGCGTCTGCAGGAACTCGATCACCGAGGAGACCTCAGGGGCGACGGCGACGGTGATGATATTGTCCTTGTTCAACCGCGGCGTGATCTCCAGAACGACGCCGATGGGCTTGAAGGTGAAGGTGATGCGGCCGTTGGCATCGACCTGTGGAATGGGAACCTCCTCACCCAGGTTGACGGAGGCCTTGTTGCCGTCGACGACCGCGACCCGAGGCGCCGAGAGGACGCGGGCCTTGCCCTCGCGCACCAGGGCGGTGAGGAAGACCCCGAATCCCGGGAACCAGCTGCCGGTGACGCCGATGGTGAAGTTGCTCGGGAAGACGCCGGTGATGGTGACGACGCCGCCGACCGGCATCCCGAGGATCCCGCCCGTGGTGCCGAAGTTCAGCCCCAGGTCCCGCAGCACGTTGGTGCCGATGTCCACGACGCGCGTCTCGACGACCATCTGGGGGATCTGAATGTCGAGGGCGGCCAGAATCTTCTGCACCTGCTCCTGCTGCGCCGGCGTCCCGAAGACGATCAGGACGTTGGCGCGGGTGTCCACGGCGACCCGCACACCCGGGACGGAGGCGGCAATGGCGGCGCGCACCTTGTCGACGTCGGCAAACCCGATCGAGTAAATAACGGCCTCGGGGGCCTCGGGGGGCGGCGCCAGCTTCTCCGCCGCCATGATGATCAGGTTCCTGCCGACGCGGCGGAAGCCCAGGTTGTTGGCGTCGAGGATGAAGCGCAGCGCCTCGTCGCACGTGACGTCAACCAGGCGCAGGGTGATGGTGCCCTTCACCGACGCGTCGGTGACGATGTTGAAGCCGCAGAGTTTGGCCAGCGCGCTGAGAGCGTCGGCCAGCTCGGCGTTGCGCAGTTCCAGGGTAATGGTCACCCGGCCGCCGTTGACCGGCGGGATGGGGGTGGGCGTCGGCGCGGGAGCCTGGGCGACGGACCGGCCGGTCGTGTTCGCCGCGGCTTCCGCCCCGGCGGTGACCGGTTTGGCCGCTGCGGTCGTCGCGATGGGCAGGCGGGCCGCAAGGACCTGCGGCGTGACCGCCGTGACCGTCCAGGACGTGGGCGCGGAGAGGTCGATGACGATGCGCACCACCGGCGGCGCGGTCTCAAACTGGGCCGCCCGTACGCGCAGCACGCTGCCCTTGTTCACGGCCTGCACGGCGGGAACACTCCCGTCCAGCCGGGCACCAGGGATGTCGATCAAGAGCCGGTGCGCCGGGGACGACATCGTCGAGGTGCGGAAGCGCAGCGATCCAGAGCCGGTGATGGCTATCTGCAGAACCCCCGGAAAGACCTTCACCCCCACCGAGGTGACCAGCACTTGAGCCGCGGCGGCGGGCCGGGCGGGCCAGCCCGTGATGATGAGTGCGGCGGCCAGGATGAGGAAGGTGAGGCGGCGGATCGTGCGTAGACCGGTGGCGGACATGTACGCTGGTTCCTCCTCTGGGCTACCCGAATCGCAATTCGACGCGTTCTCCGTCTTCGATCAGGACGACCAGCCCGGCGTCGGCATCGACGAGGTCCACGCGAATCCGGTTCTGGATCATCTCTCCCTGCGCGACAATGAAGACCTCGTTGCCGATCTTGATGATGGCCACCTTGCCGGTGTCACCCAGGACGCCGACCAACTGCGCGCCGGATGAGAGACGGGCGGGCGCCGGTGTCGCGCCGGGGGCGCCGGGGGCGCCGGGTGCCCCAGGAGGAGCGCCGGGTCCTGGAAAGAGCGGCGGCGGCAGCGGCGGAGGTGGCGGCAGGGCCGGCCCCGGCGCCGGAGCCGCTCCGCCACCGACCTGGGGCTTCACCAGCGGCGCGAACGGATCAGCGCGACCGGCGGCCTGAGCAGGCGGAGGTGGGGGAGCAACGGCAACAGTTGGGGCTGGAGCAGGCGTGACCGGTGCGGCGGGCGTGGCGACGGGGGCGACCGACGTCGCGGCGGGCTGAGGTGGCGCCACGGCGCTACCCGTGGGCGTCTGCCGGCCTCCGGTCAGCAAGACAAACCCGCCGATAGCGATCGCCACAACGACGGCGATCGATGCGACGGGATAACGGCGGACCAGGGATGTAAGACGATTCATCCGGCGTTGAACTCCTCTTCCGTTGGTGCGGTGCCTGCGCCCGCCTGAAATACTCGACCGCTATTCGCCATTCGCAGGACAAACCCTCTATTTCGACGCTTTCGCGCGCCCCAATGAACGCAAAGGCCCCTTACCCTAGGTACCACTCAAGGAGGGCATTCCCCCAAAAGAGCGCGGCCAGACCTCCCGCGGCCAGGAAAGGACCGAAGGGGACCGGGTCTTTCCGTCCCCGCCGCCTCGCCACCAGCAGGGCCATCCCCACGAGGCCCCCCAGCATGAAACTGAGGAAAAGCGCCACGGCGATCACGGGCCAGCCCAGGAAGGCGCCCATCACCGCGGCCAGCTTGACGTCGCCGCCGCCCATCCCTCCCCGGCTGACCACTGCGATGAGGAAGAAGAACAGCCCCGCGCCCAGGGCGGCGGCCAGACGGATGAGAAACTCTCGAGGGCCTCCGCTCACCGCGAGGACCAGCCCCAAGACCAATCCGGGATAGGTGAGGGCGTTGGGGATGATCTGATGGTCGAGGTCGACGAAGATGACCACCACCATGATCACGGCAAAGATCGCGGCCGCCACGCCGGCGAGGGAGAGGCCGAACCGCCTCCACACCGCGAGGAAGAGCAGCGCGGTGGCGGCCTCGACCAACGGGTAGCGCCACGAGATCGGGGCTCCGCAGTCCCGGCAGCGGCCGCGGAGCCAGAGGAAACTGAGCACGGGGATGTTATCGCGCGCGCGGATCAGCGCCCCGCAGTGGGGGCAGCGGGAGCGGGGCCGCACGACAGATTCGTGCCGGGGAAGTCGGTAGATCGCGACGTTGGCGAAACTCCCTGCCATCGCGCCCAACAGCGTGACCACGAGCCCTTCAGCCACGCCGCACGCGCCCCTCAACGCAGGACTTCTGTCGCCGGTGTCGAACAATAAATGGAAGGTCGTTGCAGCACGGCCGCCGGTTCGCCCCGACCGGCGCCATACTGGCAGCAACCGTCGAGGAGGCTTCGCCCTTGCGACTCGCCGCGGTCGGACTCACGCTCGGAGCGATTCTCGGACTCTCCTTCCCGCTCCTGGCCCAATCAAACGCCCCGGCTCCCTCCCCCGTGCTGATCGTCCCCGGACAGAGCGTCGCTGGCATCGTCCTGGGGCGCTCGGTGCGTTCGGTGATGGCCCGCTTGGGCCCGCCCAACCAGACGCGCACCGTGCGCGACGGCACGCTGTACGTCTTCGCACGGTTCGGGATCACCGTGTACGCCGACGGGGACATCATCCGCGCGGTCTCCGCCACCAACAGCATCTTCCGCACCCCAGAGGGCATCGGGTTGGGCACATCTGACGCGGAAGTGCGCCGCACCTACGGCGCCCAGTTTACCGACGTCGTGGTCGAGGGGACGCCCGGGGTTGCGTATGACCACCTCGGGCTGGCCTTCGGGTTTGAGGGCGGGAGCGTGGCGGTCATTCTTGTCTACACCCCGCACGTCCAGGCGCAGGCGGCGTTCATTTCGCTGCCCTTCGTGGAGAACCTGAAGCCTTTCTCACCGGAAACGGAGTATATGTCCCTCTCTGGCTATCTGCGGTACCTCGTCTTTCAGCAGAGCGGTCTCTGGTTGAGTTACCGTGAAGCGGCGCGAATAATTCGCGAGCAGGCGCGAGTTCGAAGCTAAGACATTCCTGAACGGCGAAAGGCTCTCTCCGCTCCAGAACTACGGGATACTTCCGCGGGGAGAGCCTTTCGCCGTTCTGCAATGACATAACCGCGAACACGCGCTGCGCCCGAGGACTCGGTCCGTCTCGCGCTTACTCCGCCAGCAGGACGCGCCCGCTGCCGATGAGTTTGGCGTCGAGCAGGGCGGTGTCGGCCTTGCGGATCAGCTCCTCGGAGGTGACGGCGTCCCCGGGGAACTGCGCGATGCCAGCGCAGAGGCTGAGCTTCACCGGCACCCCGTTGTGCCCGACGAAGACCTCGCCGGCCACGGCGTGCTGCAGGCGCGTGATGAGGTTGAATCCGGCCGCCACCGGGGTCTCGGGCAGGAGCACCACCACCTCATCCCCGCCGAAGCGCGCGGGCACGTCGACCGCCCGAAGGTTCTTCCGAATCACTGCGCAGACCTGCGTGAGGATCTCATCGCCGATGAGGTGGCCGTGGCTGCGGTTCAGCTCCTTGAACCCGTCCAGATCCATCATCACCAGACAGAGCGAGGTATCGTAGCGCTCGCTGCGCTGCAGTTCCTCGCGCAGGCGCAGCGTGAAATAGCGTCGGTTGTAGAGGCCGGTCAGTTCGTCGGTGATGGCCAGGGTCCACATCTTCGCCATCAGTTCGAAATTGCTCAGGATCCAGGCCAGCTGTGCGGCGACGACGGAGATGGCCTGGAGATCCTCCGGGGTGAAATCCTCGGCTCCCGAGACTTTGCCGAGGTTGAGGACGCCGACGATGCGCTGCTGGGCGCGGATGGGGATAACCATGGCCGAACGCGGCCGGTTGGTGCCGCGCTCGCTGTCGATACGGCCCGTGATCAGGCGGGCCCGTCCATCCGACACGACCTCGCCGGCCGGCCCATCGTGCAGTCCCACGCGCATCCCCGGCTGCACCTCCGGCCCCAGGCCGCGCGAGGCGACGATAGAGAGCTCATCTTCCTTGAGGAGCATGATCGACCCCTGTTCCGCCCCGACCCATGCCAGCAGGCGGTCCAGGTACCGCTCGAGCGTCCCCTCCAGATTGCCGTCGGGGAGCAGGTCGGCGGAAGTATCGATTACCCAGTTGAGGGCGGCGTGAAGACGGACCGGTTCCAAGTCACCTGACGTATGCCCGTGCGTGAAAGGCCATAGACGTAAGCCTCTCGATAAAGGCGGAGAACCGCACCTTCCAAAACCGAACTACAAGTTCACGGTTTTGTCCGGTGCGGTTCTCCGCCCGTACCGCAGGCTAACCTCTATGGTCGTGCACGCGCGAGCGAACGCCAGGTGATATGTGCGCCTCTCCGCTCGCACGTGACGCGACCAACGGCATTGGTCCTGATCGCACGCGGGTAGCTACTAAGGTTGAGGGCCACCCCCTAAGGAACCCGTGATCCCGTAGTTCGGTTTCCGAGGGGGGTGGCCCTCAGCCTTAATGGTTACGGCGTGCGTTCAGGAAGAACAAAGGTGTTCGACGTGACCCCGAGGCGGAGCGTCGGCAGCTCCTGGATGGCCAGCGCCATCTGCGTCATCGCGATGAAGCGTGGGAAGTTTTCCAGCCGGCGCAAGAAGTTTAGCACCTTGTCGTAGGAGCCCTCGAATGCCAGCTCCAGTTTGAAGAGCTGATAGGGCGGCGCCGCGGGAGGCGCGGCCTGGGGCTGCCCACCAGGAGCGGGGGGCGGCGCGGCCCCGGGCAGGCTCCCGCTTGGCGCTTCCAGCGCGCCGGGGCGCAGCAGGGTCAACTTGACGCCGGTCTCGGCGGCGACCGCCTGCATCTGCCGCAGCAGTGTGGGGATCTCGCGGGCGGCCGGGAGTTTCGCTTCGATCGCCTGGATGCGCTGCTGGCGCGCGGCGTAGTCCTGCTCCAGTTGTTCGCGCTGAGCGACAAGATCCTCAAGCCGTTTCAGCTCCACCTGCCGCGTCCGCAGGTGGGCCGCTCGGGCGTCTCGCTGGGCGGTCAGGGGCACGTAGAAGAAGAAGTAGAACCCCGCGATTACGGCCACGGCCACCAACAGGCTGATCAAGAGGCGTTCGCGTCCGCCGATTCTCATCGCTGCCCCTCCGGACTGGCGGATGGCTTGACCAGGCGACCGGTCACCTGGTACTTGACCACCTCACGGTCGCCGATCCGCTCGCGCTCCGCGGCCGTCAGGTCCAGCCCCTCGAAGATCCGCGCCGATTCCAGGTTGTCCAGCAGACGCGCCACCGCCACATACGACAGCGCGAACCCGTCCAGGGTGAAGCTGCGCGTATCCGGCACGCCCAGCGTGCTCAGCCACACGTCTTTAGGAATGAGCACGCGGATGTTGGCCAGGATGGCCGAGGCGGGCAACTGCGTGGCCAGGAGCTGATCGAGCAGCTCTTCCTTGCGCCTGGCCTCGTCGATGAGTTTCTTCAACTCCTCGACGCGAGCGACCTGCGGCTGCAGCTCGGCGATCCGCTGGTCGGTGACGACGATCTGCCGATCGATTCCGGCGATCTGGTTGTTCAAGGTCAGCCACCAGACGACCACGATGACGAAGGCCAGGAGCGGGAGGCCGATCTCCAGGAGCGGCAGCCCGGCGATGCGCCGCCGCGGTGCCCGCGGCAGCAGGTTGATCCTGATCACGCTTGGTCCCCCCCTCGCAGTGCCAGGCCGACGGCCACCGACATGGACGGGCCCTGCACTGCCAGCACGTCAGGTGGAAAGGCCGCGGACGAGACCTCCAGCCGGGAGAACGGATTGCCGACTTCCGCCGGCACCCCCAGCTCGGCCGCGAGGACCCGGCCGATGTTGCGCAGGCGCGCCAACCCGCCGGTGAGGATGATCTGGTTGACCACAGCGGACCGCGCGCGGGTCTGGTAGTAATCCAGGGAGCGGCGGATCTCGGTGACCAGATCGCCGATCTGCGGGGCGATCGTGTCGTGAATGCGCTGCAC
Organism: bacterium; assembly: GCA_036004665.1. Taxonomy (GTDB): domain Bacteria; phylum Sysuimicrobiota; class Sysuimicrobiia; order Sysuimicrobiales; family Humicultoraceae; genus JACQGZ01. The sequence continues at coordinate 31,093 of DASYRG010000044.1, forward strand.
CGTCAGGTCGTCGGGAATGACATTCTCGTCGAGGATCTCGCCCCGCTCTTCTAGCATAGCCTTGGCGGCCCCGGCGTCCACGCTGAGGGTTTCCTCCAGCGCGTGCACCAGGGTGTTGCCCCCAATGGGGATGTTGCGCGTCAGACGGAGGCGCTGCCCCTCGGTGATGACGATGTCGGAGGCTTCCGCGCCCAGATCGATGAAGACTAGCGTGCGCGTCTCCGCCCCGTCGCCCACCAGCGAGCGAAAGAGCGCGAAGGATTCCACGTCCATGATCGCGGGCTCGAGTTTGGCCGCCTCCACCGTCTCGACGATACGCTGCACCACGTCGCGCCGCGTCGCCACGACCACGACGTCCAGCATCTTCCGGCCGTCCTCGCTGGACTCCCCCATCACCTGATAGTCCATGTGGACGTCCTGAACGTTATAGGGGAGGTAACGCTCCGCTTCATAACGCACGGCAGCGGTGAGTTCCTGCGCCGTCATCGGGGGCACCCGCACCTCACGGACGGTGACGCTCTGGCCTCCCGCGCCCACGACGACGCGGTCGGTGCGGATGCCGGCTTTGTCGAAGAGTGCGCGGATTTGCGGGCCGAGCTCCTCTGGCGCAGCCGGGACGCCGTCGCGGAAGGCGGCGGCGGGAGACGGCGCGCTGGCCATGCGGGCAAGGTGGTAGGTACGCCCGGCTCGGGTCAACTCGACGACCTTGAGCCGGTCGCTGCCGATGTCCAGTCCGACGAGAGTTGAAGAGGATCTAAGGAAGCCCATCTGGCGACCGCCTTTCGGTCGTTGTCCGGCGTCTATTCGACACAACCGGCCTGAAGCCCTGCCCTGGAGCCTCTGCGCGGCCAGGACTCCCGCGAAGGCTCAAGGAGAAATCACCACCCGTCCGGCCGCGTTGACGTCCACTTGCCGCTGCTCTCCATATGGGCTGAGCAGGGTGATCACCCCCGGGTTCATCGCCCCGAAGGGAGAGACGGTCATCACATTCGAGGTGAAGGTGGTCGCAGAGAGGTTCACCCCTCGCGCGAAGAAGCGCCCGGCCACGGGAGTGTAGTCGGTCCACGTCCCTCCGCTGCAGCCGCCCCCGGGGGTCCAGCTTCCCCCGACCAGGTACTGGATGTGGTAGTGCTCGCCGGTTGGGTCGAATTCGATCCTCCAGCAGCGCCGTTCCGTCTCGGCGCGCTGAATCACCCACCGCACCTCCACCCCCAGCGCCAGCGCGGCGCCGGCGAGGCGGCGGTTGTGAATCAGGCTGGTCCCGCCGATGGCCCCCGCCACGAGGATGCCGAGGATGGCTACCGAGATGGCCGTCTCCGCCAAGGAGAATCCGCCCTGGCGAAGGCGCCGCGCCCTCACGTCGCGGCCGGAGGGGGGCGCGCCCGGAACGCTCACTGCCCGGTCAACTCCTCCCAGAGGGGGCGGTCGTAGAGCGGGTCCGGATCCAACCGCGGGTAGCGCGGCGCCGCGTACTGGTTCGTCAGCGGAAAGAAGGGCGGCGCGTTGTTTGTCAGGAAGCGAGCGTCGAAGGTCATCTCCCGCCCATAGCCCGTGTAGCCGACGACGTTCCCCCCCGCGTCGGTCTGGAAACCGCCCCAGGCCCCAAAGCTGTCCTGCACCGTTCCGCCCAAGAAATGCAGGGTCCCGCTGTCCGGCAGCGTGTTCCACCCGATGACGTAGAATGTGCCCCAGGGCGCGAGCACTGAGGCGTCGATGAAGAGGTCGTTGGGGGCCAGGGCCCCGTCCACGGCCACGTTCCGGCTGGGGCAGGTCGGCGGCGTCGAGCACCAGGAGTAGAGCCCCAGCACGTTTGGGATGGCATCGTTTCCGCCCGTCGGCGGGACCTCGTAGACGAGATGGTCCGTTATCACGATCTGCCCGTCAGCGGCAATCGACAACCGCGCGTCCTGCTGCACCGTCCCGTAGAGGCCGGTGGTGGGGTTGCCCGCCGTGTACAGGATGCCGCCCTTGGTGAAGATCATTCCGTTGAATCCCTTGCCCTTGCTCACGCACGTGGCGTACGAAGGCGGCCCCGTGCACTCCCGCGTATCCGAGGCGGAATCGATGATGAATTTCCGGGGAGGCACGGCGCCGTTGTTGTGGATGATGGTGATCGTCTGCTTGCCGCTCTCGATGCCCAGCACCATGTTGGCGACGTTGCCCTGGATGAAGATCCCCCCGCAGCTGGGATTGCCGCACTCGTCCATGAAGTAGGTCCCGACCGGAATGGCGCTGGTGTTGTTGGCCAGGGCCATGGTGCGCTGCCGGACGTCCAAGTTGGCGGGCATTCCGGCGCGTGCGGGGTCGTCCCCCAGCACCGCCCACCAGGGATTGTTGTTGCTCGGCGCACTGATCGGGGACGCCCCCAGGGTCATCCGCGTGGCCTGATAGACCGGCACATCCTCAGGCGGGTTTTCATCCGCGGCCAGGAGCACCGGGCTCCCCCCGTTGCCGTAGTAGACGTTCGATTGCACCTGCGAGACGGAAGAGCCGAAAGTGGGGTTCCCCCAGATCGAAAGGCGATCATTGGTGTGCACCGGGCCGTTGAAGGAGGAGGAGCCGGTCAGCCAGACGTTCGAGTTGGTCAGCAGCATCAGGGCCCAGCGGGAGTAAGATGCCTTCTCGATCAGGATCATCCAGGCATGGGATAAGGGAGCGCTGTCAAAGAGGTCGTCGCCCGGATCGGGCGGGCCCAAGGCGGCCGAGGTCAGCCACTCCCCACAGTTGACGAGGTTCCCCGGGTTTTTCAGACACACCGTGCGCTGGGCGTCCCGGCTGATTCCGGTGGCAACGATGAAGTAGTCCAGCCAGAACTGGTAGGATTCCACACCCCCGATGTTGCAGACGTTGGGCGACGGCCCGGGGGTGTTGTCGGCGGGGCGGACGTAGATCGTGGCGTAAAAGGAACCGACCGTCGCCCCCGCCGCGTCCAACACCTCGATGGGCGCACCGGCGGTCCCGACGTTCAGCACGGCGCGGCGATTTAACGCATCATCCATCCAGCCCGCCCCGCCGTAGTCGGAGACAATCTTCCACCCCAAGTTCCCCGTGCAGTATCCCTGGATGATCAGGGGGGACGCGAACCGGACGTTCGCGTCCAGGTCGTTGACCATCCGCCGCCGAAATTCTGTCAGGGCGCGGTAGGCGCCCGCCTCCGCCAGGTGCAGCCCCTGGCTGGCCCGGCTCTGGTCGAAGGAGATCCCCGTCTCTCCCATCGTGGCCATCGCCAGGCCGGCCACGACGACCGTGAGGATGAAGATGGCCAGGAGGGCAGAGACCATCGCCACCCCCGACTGGTCTCCTCGCACTTCGGCGATCCTTCGCATCCCGTTCCTCCTCAGCGCGGCCGTACGGTCGCGGTCGGCGTGGGCGTGGCCGTGCGCGTCGGTGTGCGTGTCGGCGTGGCCGTGCTCGTCGGTGTAGGACCGGTGGGCGTCACGGTGGGCGTCCGTGTCGCCGTCACCGTTGCCGTCGGCGTCGGCGTCGGCGTGCCGGTGCTCGTCGGAGGGGGTGGCGACGCGCTGGCCGTAGGGATCGGCGTCGCGGTCATCGTCGGCGTCACCGTCGGCACGGGCGTGGGAGTCCAGGTCGGCGTCACCTTCGGCGTGGGCGTGGGCGTCGCGGTGCGCGTCGCGGTGGCGGTGGGCACACCGGCGCCCCGCGTCGAGGTGGGGCGGGTTGGCGGAGACCCCGGCATGCTCACCCCGGCGACGGGTGTAGGCACGGCGTTGCGCAGGAAGACGTCGCTGTTGACGACCCGGGTGGAGGTCTCGCCGCGCTGGAGGCTGATCGCCGCCTCGACGCGCACGACATCCGCCGCGGCGCAGCCGCCGCCGTTGCAATCCGTCCCGGCGCGATCGAGATAGCGGAAGGTCAGACCCGTAACGTGCTCCGCCAGCACTGTCGGCGTCCCCCCCTCGACCCGTTCGAACTGTCCGGTCGAGGCGTTGTGGAGGAAGCGCACCGTGTAGGCGGCGGGTGGGTCCTTCAAGGGATTGTCCGCGGATACGGTGAGTTCGATGCACGTGGGCCAGCCACAGCTCCCCCCGCTGGCGAGAACCCCGCTCGCCCACCGCGCCTCCTCGGCGAGCCGGTTCAGCGCCTGCCGCCCGTTCTGCTGCACTTCCAGGAAATCTTCGCTTACGCCGAAGGATCGTACCGACTGGCTGACGACGCCGTAGATGCCGCCGAGGGCGATCGTCAGGACCGCTAGCCCCACCACGATCTCCACCAGCGAGAGGCCCCCCTGCCCCCTCCACTGTCGCTGCGCCGCCAGCCACCATCGGATCCGCTGCATCGTGCTCACTTAGCGGTGATAGGCGCCGCGCACGAGCGCGCTGGTGAGCCGGGCCACAGGCTGAGTCCCCGAGCGGTAGAACACCTCGACGCTCACCCAGCGCATTCGATCATCCTGTCCCAGGTCGGCGTCAGCGGCGCATCCTCCGGCGTATGCAGGCTGCGTACCGCACCCGGTGCGGGACCATTCCACCGCCCAACACGGCAGCAGGTCACTCTCCTGGCCCGAGCGGGCGGACACTGCGGTGTCGTTGAGGAGGACCTGATACTCGTAGGAGCCATAGGGCGCCGCAAAGGCGCTGCGCCCCGCGGCGGCGATCCCGCAGAAGGCGGTGCGCCAGGCGTCCCGGCTGGGCTGAGCCTCCACGCTCGTGCGGATGGCTTCCATCTGCTTAGCGGCGAGGGCCGTGGCGGTCGTCACCCGTCCCCCCTGACTGGTGACGCTGAGCACCACCAGGAAGGCGCGCGTCACCAGCAGGATCACCATGGCCATCAGCGTGAGGGCCACGAGGACCTCAATGACGGTAAAGCCGGCGACGTTGCGCCGTCGGGGCGCCATGTCTTGTCTCTCCACTGACCTCGGTTGTCGGCTTCCCTACCGGGAAAGTTGTGCCCGGAGGATTGCTGCCGTAGACTCCCCAAAGCCCCGATCTGGCTGAGCGGCGCACCCTCCGAAAACCGAACTACAGGACACGGTTTTCAGAGGGCGCGCCGCTCAGCCTGTTCGAACCACTCTTGCGCAGTCTCCGAAAGCAGCAGCGCACACCCGACAGAACCGTGAGCCTGTCTTTCGGTTCGGGAGGGTGTGCGCTGCTGCTTTGCGAGACCTTTAGGGAGTAATGACGACGCGGCCGATCACGTTGACGACCACCTGCCGCTGCCCTCCGGTGGCGGCCCGCAGGAGGATCGTGCCCGCATTGGGGTTGCCGAAGGGGCTGACCGTCATGGTATCGGCGCCAAAGGTGGTGCTGACGAGATCGATCCTACGGGCGAGATCGAGGGGGCGGTCGGAAGCGTAGCCGGTCCAGGCGCCGCCGCTGCAGCCCCCGCCGGCGTTCCACGCGCCGCCGGCCAAAAAATCAATATTGTAGTCGTTCCCGGCGGGGTCGAAGACGACGCGCCAGCAGCGCCGCTCCGCGCGGGCGCGCTGCTCCACCCAGCGCATCTCCGTCGCCAGGTCGCGCGCCGCGCCGACCAGCCGGCGGTTGGCGATGAGGCTGGGACCACTGAAGGCGGCGGCGAGCATGATGGCCAGAACGGCCAGCACCACCACCGCCTCGATGATGGAGAAGCCCCGCTCGCCCCTCCCGCGCCGGCGGACGGCGATCACGGCGCAGCCAGTTCCTCCCAGAGCGGCCGGTCGTAGAAGTTGTCCGGGTTGACGCTGGCGCGGTCCGCGGTGTAGCGATCTGTCAACGGAAAGAAGGGCGGCGCAAAACTGCTCTGGAACCGCGCGTCATAGATCATATCCCGCCCGTAGCCGGTGTAGCCGATGATGTTGCCGAACGAGTCGGTGAGGAAGCCCCCAAACTCGCCGAAGTCTTGCTGCACCGTCCCGCCGATGAGGGTCAGCGTGCCCTTGTCGGCGATGGTGTCCCAACCTTTTACCCAGAACTTCCCCCAGGGCGTCAGGATGGATCCGTAGATGTGCAGGTCGTTGGGTGACATGGAGCCGCCGACGGTGACGTTGCGGCCGGGGCAGGTCGGCGCCGAGGAACACCAGGAGTAGACGCCCAGGACGGTGGGCAGCGGATCGAACGGATCACCCTGCCGGGGCACGTACTCATAGACCAGCATGTTGGTGATCGTGATCTCCCCATCGGCGGCGATGGTGATCTTGCTGCTCTGCGCCAGCTTGCCGAAGAGGCCGGTGCTGGGGTTCCCCGGGCTGGCGGTGATGTTGCCGTTGACGTAGATGACGCCGTTGAAGCCCTTGCCCTTGTTCACGCAGGTCGAGTAGGAGGGCGGGCCTGTGCACTCCTGCACCCCGCCGGGGTCCAGCACGTACATCTTCGTCGTCCCGCCCGGGATGGTGACGACGATGTGCTGAAGGCCGTTGACGCTCGGCCCGGTCGGACAGGGGGGGCTGCCGAGCCCGGCGACGCAGAGGACCATGTTGCTGACGTCCCCCTGCACCATGATCCCGCCGCAGGTCGGGTTAGCGCACTCATCCATGAAGTAGATGCCGGCAGGGATCGCGCCGCTGCCATTGGGCAGAGCGGTCGTCTGGCTGCGAATCTGTGAATTACTCGGCACCCCGACGCTGATCTGATCCAGGACCGCCCAGAAGGGGCTGTCCGCGCCGGGGGCGGCGAACTGCGCGGCATTGCGTGTCATGCGCGGCCCATTGTAGGCGGGACAGTCAGTTCCCCCTGGGTGCGATGGCGGGCAGTAGTTGTCGTCCGCGACTACTCCCCCGCTGCCAAAGTTTACGTCATTCTGGAACTGTGTCACGGTCGAGTAGAAAGCGGGATTTCCCCAGATTGAGAACCGGTCGTTGGTATGGACCGGGCCGAGGAAGTCCGACCCGGTGATCATCCAGGTCGCCGAGGTCCCAAGGGTCATCAGCGCCCAGCGGGAGTAGGAGGCGCGAGCAATCAAGACCTCCCAACCGTGTGTCGGGGGCGCGGTGTCCCAGCTGACATCCCCCGGGTTCCCGGCGGCCAGCCACGCCCCGCAGTTCACCAGGTTGCCGACGTTCTTCAGACAGACGGTCGCCGTCGCGTTCCGTGTCACGGCGGTCGAGACGATGAAGGAATCGAACCACAGGCGGTACTTGTCGTTCACGTGGTCGCATTCGGCCTCGGGAGCCACGCCGCCGCTGTTCTCCGCCGGACGAACATAGATGGTGGCATAAAAGGACCCGAGCAGCGTTCCGCCCGCGTCCCGCACGTCGATAGGTGCCGCCTGGGTGCCGATCCGCAAGAGCGCGCGCTTCTTGATGTTCTCCTCCACCCAGTCGCTCGGGCCGGGAGAGGGATATGCGAAATCGTGGATGATGCGCCATCCCTGCCTGGTGTGGCACATCGTGTGAAGGGTGTTCTGGATCGCGCTGGCAGGCACGGCTGCGAGTTGGTCGACCAGATCCAGGGCAATCCGGCGCCGTAACTGCCCCAACGCCCGGTAGGCACCCGCCTCGGCAAGCTGCATCACCTGGCTGCTGCGGCTCTGGTCGAAGGAAAGCCCGGTCTCCCCCATCGTCGCCAGAGCCAAGGCGGCGACCACGACCGTCAGGATGAAGATGGCGAGCATGGCGCTGACCATCGCCACGCCCTCTTGAGCCGCGCCCAGCCATCCTGCCGCGCCGCGCTTCTTCGGTCTCCTCGGCATCGCCCTCATCTCCCTCACCGCTCCTCGCTCCGCGTCGCCTACCGGGGCCGGACGGTGGGTGTCGGGGTCACCGTCGGCGTGGCCGTTCGCGTCGGCGTCACAGTGGCGGTCCGTGTTGCCGTGACCGTCGCCGTGGGGGTTACCGTCGCCGTCCGTGTGGCGGTCACCGTCGCTGTCGGCGTGATCGTAAGGGTCGGCGTCGCGGTCACGGTCGCCGTCCGCGTCGCCGTGACCGTCGCTGTCGCCGTCACGGTGGCGGTGGGCGTAATTGTGAACGTCGGCGTCGCCGTACGCGTCGCGGTCGGAGCGATGGTGAAGGTCGGCGTAGCCGTCACGCTCGCCGTCCGGGTTGCCGTCACGGTGGCGGTCGGTGTTTCAGTTGGTATTCCGGCGCCGACCGTGGAGGTGGGAGGAGTGCCGTACGGACCGGTCGGTGTGGATACGGGGGGGGCGGCCGTCGGCGGGGCATTCCGCAGGAAGACGTCGCTGTTGACGACTCTCGCCGAGGCGTCGCCCCGCTGCAGCGTTATTTCCGCCTCCACGCGGATGACGTCGGCGGCCGTGCACCCTCCCAGGTTGCAGTCCGTGCCGTTGAGGTCGAGATACCTGAAGGTGACCGCGGTGACGTGATCGGCCAGCGTCCGCGTCGTGGCCCCCTCCGTCCGCTCGAACTGCTGGGCCGCGGCGTTGAACTTGAACTGTACCTGGTACCCGACCGCCGGACTGATGGGGTTGTCCGGCGAGATGTTCAGTTCCACGCACGTCGGCCACGGGCAGGCGCCGCTGCTGGACAGCACCCCCTCCGCCCACCTGGCCTCCTCCCCCAGCCTCACCAACGCTACCCGGGCATTCTGCTGCACTTCCAGAAAGTCTTCGTTCACGCCGAAAGAACGGATGGACTGGCCGACGAGGCCGTAGATCCCGACCAGGGCGATGACGAGGATCGCCAGCCCGACCATGACCTCCAGGAGGGACAGACCTCGCACCTCAGTGGTACGCTCCCCGGATCACGGCCGTGGTCATGCGCGCCACCGGTTGCGCCGCCCCACGGTAGAAGACTTCCACGGTCACCCAGCGCAGCCGATCGTCCTGCGCGTCGTTCGCGTCGTTGATGCAGTTGCCACTCTGGTACCCAGGCGCGCCCGGGCAGCCGCCCCAGTCCCACCCGGCCGACCAGCAGGGAAGCAGGGCGGGTTCTTGCCCCGCGGTGGCGGATACTGCGGTCCCGTCAATGAAGACCTGGTATTCGTAGGCACCATAGGGCACGGCGAACGTCGTCCGGCCCACGGCCGCGATGTTGCAGAACGCGGTGCGCCAGGCAACCCGGCTGGGTTGCGCCTCCACCTGGGCGCGGATCGTCTCCAGTTGTTTGGCCGCCAGCGCGGTCGCAGTCGTGAGGCGCCCTCCCTGGCTGGTGACGCTGAGCACGACCAGGAAGGCGCGCGTCACCAACAGGATCACGACGGCGAGCAGCGTCAGAGCCACCAGCACCTCGATGATAGTGAAGCCCCGTGAGCTACTAGTGGTCTGACGTCGCACCCTCAGCACTACGACACCGTCACCTCTCTCGGATGGTCACAGAAGGCCGACCGTCTGACGCCTCGACACGGGACGGCGGAATCCGGCCCCAATTCTCTATGCCCAAAAAACAAAAAAGCGCGAACCGCAGTCGCCTTGTACCTTCATGGTATTCAACATGAAGAGGAGAAGTCCTTCCCGCCGAAGGGCGGAAAACCGCGTCGTTACTGGGTTTTTGCTCTACCCTTTGGTGCGATCCCGCATCAACCTCCTGCCGCGCCTCGTCCGTCATTCGACTACCGCGGAGCGGGTGCGGACCAGACTGCATCCCCCCGCTCCAGGAGCGTCTGGCAGGGCGGGACTTGGGCAGGTAGCCGTTGAACCCCAGGCGGGTACAAAGTTCCACTGATGATTTCTTCAAACAGCGATGATCCTCCAGCGAAACGGTGCCTCGACGGTCGACGCGGTCGCCAGCATAACGCAGAAGCCGATTTTCTGGGCAGCGGTGGCTGGAGTGCTGGCGTTCGCCGTCTACCACGCCTCTTTCCCCGGCCCCACGCCTTTCGATCACTACGTTCGTCTGGCGCAGTCTCTTTTGCAGGGGCGCGTGGATTTCATCGACCCGCCGCGCTACCTCGAGGTGACAACCTATCGCGGCCGCGCATACATGATGCCGCCGCCCTTCCCGGCGATCCTGATGCTGCCCTATGTGGCGCTGGCCGGCTCGGCCGCCAACCAGTCGCTGGTCAGCCACATCGTGGGCGGCCTGGCGGCCGCCCTCCTTCTGCTGCTGGCGACCCGGGTGCTGCCGGCGCGACGTGACTATCTATGGCTGGGACTGCTCGGGGCCTTCGGGACGATCTTCTGGTACCTCAGCGCCGTCGGCAGTTCGTGGTTCATCTCCCACGCGGTCGTCAACGTGGCGCTCACCCTGGGCGTCCTCGAGACGCTCGGGCGAGGCCGCCCCGCCCTGATCGGGGGGGCCGTCGCCGCCGCCTACTGGACGCGCCTTCCTACGGTTCTCACCCTCGCCTTTTTCCTCACCGCGACGGCGCAGCACTGGGCCCCGGGAGGGCTGCGCGGGTGGCGGCGCATCAAACTGGCCTACCTGATCTGGATGGGTGCCCCGGTGGCGGCGGCGATCGCGCTCAACGGCGCGTACAACTGGGTCCGCTTTGGCTCGATCGCAGACGTGGCCGCCGCCGTGCGCCCGGGGATCTTCGGGGAGGCCTGGTTCTCCCGAGGACTCTTTCACTGGTCGTACATCCCGCGCCACCTGCAGATCCTCTTTGCCAAGCTGCCGGTGGTGGTCGCTCATCCCCCCTACCTGCTCGTGCCGCTGACGGGGCTGGCTATCTGGATCACCACGCCGGTCTTCCTCTTCGCCCTGGCTGCGCCGCTGAGCCGCGTGACCGTCGCTGCGTGGGCCGGCATCGCCGCGGTCGCCGCCGTGGATTTCACCTTCGGCAACCCCGGCGTGCTGCAGTTTGGTTATCGCTTCGCCACCGACTTCTATCCATTCTTGTTCCTGCTGACAGTGTATGGGATGCGCGGTCGCGTTCCCCTCCTGGCGAAGGCGCTGATCGTCGCCGGGGTGGTCGTGAACCTGTGGGGAGTGCTCTGGACGCGCTGGGGCTGGGTGGGAATGTGAGAGGGGCTCCGGTCCGGCGCTCTCTGGGTGAGCCTCTGGCCGTCTTCATCCTAGTCCTTGCGGTCTATCTGTCGATCACGCCGAAGACCAACCCGTCGTACCGGCATTTCGTCTACTTGGCCGACGCCTTTCTAGCCGGCCGCGTCCACCTCGAGGGGGTGCCCGACTACTACCACGACGTCATCGTTTACCGGGGGCGGACCTACGCCCCATTTCCGCCGGTTCCGGCCCTCCTGCTCATGCCAGCCGTGGCCGTCGCCGGCGAGCGCACCGATCAGGGACGAATCGGCCAGGCGCTCGCCGCCCTGGCCGTGGCGGTCTTCGTCGCGGCGCTGCGGCGGTGGTCGATCTCCCTCGCGGTGCGCCTTTTCTGCGGGGCGGCGCTGGCCTTCGGGTGCGTGCTCTGGCCGGCCTCAGCCATCGGCACGAGTTGGTTCTTCGCCCAGGAGGTGGTCGTCCTCGCCACTGCGGTGATCGCCTGGGAACTCGCGGGGACGGCGCGGCCGGCCGTCCTGGGGACGGCGCTGGCGGTGGCGTGGCTCACCCGGCTGACGGTCTTGCCGGCCACCCCGGTGTTGGCCGCCTGGGTCTGGACCCGGCACCGGCGCATCGGGGCGGTCGCGGTCTACCTCGCGGTGACCGCCGCCGGTCTGGTGGGATATATGCTCTACAATGTGGCTCGCTTTGGGGATCCCCTGCAGACCGGCTACCGCCTACTGTCGCTGGCGACCGTGAACGCCCAGACCGTCGCCGGCGGGGGCTTCTTCAATCTCCGCTACGTTCCCCAGCACCTGTACGGCATCTTCCTCCGCGCGCCGGATCTGATCTCCCAGGTCCCGTTCCTCCGTCCCTCTCCCTGGGGCATGGCGCTCCTCTTCACGAGCCCTTTGGCGCTGCGGCTGGCCTTTCCGGCGCGGCGTCCTCCCTGGATGTGGTGGGGACTGCTGATCGCCTCCATCGCCCTCCCCATGCTGGCATTCTTCTCGGTGGGATGGGTCCAGTTCGGATACCGCTACAGCCTCGACTGGTGGGTCTTCGTGCTGGTCCTGGTCGCGTTCGCCCTGGGCGAGCGACCGGGCCGCGTCGACTATCTGCTGCTCGTGCTGTCGGTGGCGATGAACGCGCTGGGGGTCTACTGGGTGCGTGCCCTGGGATGGTAGGGAATCGGGCTCGGGGATGGTAGGGGATCGGGCTCGGGGATGGTAGGGAACCGGCGTCAGTCTAGCAGCGGCAGGCCGCGGGCATGGGGGGGATGGATGCTCAGGCGCAACGCGCTCGCGCACGACGTGTCCCTCTCCGCTCGTGACGCCGCCCCGCCCTCGCGATCGGCACCGGCGAGTTTCGACGCGACCACCTTCGACAAATCGTACTTCGGTGCTGAGAGCAACTATGGCGGACGGTACGACTGGTACAACCCGCCGCACAAGATCGCCGGGTACCTGCGGGAGATTCGGGCCGTCCGCCCCGGCGGTGCGCTCCTCGACGTCGGCTGTGCCTTCGGGCGGTTTCTCGAGCAGGCCCGGGCGCACTATCGCTGCGAAGGCATGGACATCTCCGCCTACGCGCTGGAGGCGGCGCGACGCCGGCTGCCGGACATCCCGCTGACGCAGGGCCGCATCGAGGACTTCCGCCCCGGCGGCCGCTACGACGTGGTCACCTGCTTCGACGTCCTCGAACACGTCCCGGACCTGGATCTGGCGCTGGGGAGGCTGGCCAACCTGCTGGCTCCATCGGGGGTCCTGGCGATCGCGGTGCCGGTCTACGACTCGCCCCCGGGCTGGGCATTTGGCCTGCTGGACCGTGACGCCACACACGTCCACCGCCACGGCCGCCGCTTCTGGCTGCGGCGCCTGCCCGCGGCGGGACTGCGCCCCATCGTGTTCAAAGGCATTCTCCGGGTGCCTCTGCCGGGCGGACTCTTCCTCCATTTCATCAGCGGGCTCTTCCGGTTCTTCTCGTCCGCGATCTTCGTGATCGCCGAGCGCGTCGACCGTCCGCCGGCGTCCTGACCACCCGCTCCCTCATGCTCTGGTCGAGGCCCGCACGCCCTCCGTATGATCCGTCCCTGGGGACCCTGACCGTCGACGAGCTGACCCCCGCCCCGGCGGACGTCCGGCTGTGGTGGGGACTCCTGGCGGCCGCAGCGGTGCTGCGCGCCGTGATCATGCCCTACGGGGGATTTCCCACCGACATCGGCACCTTCAAAGGGTGGGCCAACGGCCTGGCCGAGCGGGGTCCTGCCGTCTTCTACGGCGGGGGCTTCGCGGACTACCTGCCCGGATACCTGTACGTGCTCTGGATCATCGGCGAACTACAGGCGCGGCTGCGCTTCAACGACCAGACCTTTCTCTTTGCGATCAAGCTCCCAGCGACGGTGGCCGACCTGATCGGCGCCGTCCTGCTCTACCGGCTGGCCCGGAGATGGACCTCGACCCAGACGGCGCTGCTCGCCGCGGGCCTCTACCTCTTCCATCCCGCCCTCGTCTTTAACGGCGCCTACTGGGGACAGGCCGACAGCGTCGGGGCCGCGGCGGCGTTGGGCGCGCTGACCCTCTTTCTCAGCAGCCATCCACTGGCCTGGGTCCTCGCCGCGCTGGCCTTCCTGATAAAACCACAGACGGGACCGCTGCTTGCGGTCCTGGGTGTGGCCTTGGTCCGCCGCAGCTTGTGGCCCCTCGAGCGCCCTCACGAGTTCCGCCCACGCCCCGATCTGATCATCGCCGCCGCCCTGATCGCCGGGGCCACGATCGTGCTGGTGGGCGCACCCTTTCACGTCGGACCCGGGCGGCTGGTCGCTCTCCTGCAGACCGCCTTCAAGATCTACCCGTACGGCAGTGTCGTCGCCTTCAATCTCTGGGGAGCGCTGCAGGGGTTCTGGCGCAGCGACCTGGGCCGTCTCGCCGGGCTGCCCCTGTTTGCGTGGGGGGCGCTGGCCGCCCTCGCCGTCGAACTCGTCATCCTGGCCGCCGTGTGGCGCCGTCCCACCCAGCGCACCATCCTGATCGCCGCCGCGGCGGCACTCGTCACGACCTTCCTGCTGCCCACGCGCATCCACGAACGGTACCTCATCCCCGCCCTCCCCTTCCTGGCCCTGGCCCCTGCGGTGGATCGCCGCGCCTGGACACCCTACCTGCTGCTCAGCGTCCTGCTCTGCCTCAACCTCCTCTACGCCTACACCCGCCCTTACGTGCAGACCTTCCTCCTGCCGCCGGTCATCGATCGAACGCTCTTCGCCGACGTCTCCACGCGCACCATGTCTGGCCTGGCGATGGTCGCCCTCCCTTGGCTCTTCTGGGTCCTTTGGCGTTCACGGCGTGAGGACGGCCCGAACAAAACCGTGATCCAGTAGTTCGGTTGTGGAGGGCCGTCCTCACGCCGTGGAGGCCAGGTCTAACAGGAGCCAGGGGAGGGCATCATCCGACTGGACACCCTATAAGTCAGGCACGACCCACGCGACAAAGGCACCCCGCCCGCGCGAGGGCGGTTCGCAAAGCCACGGGACTGCGGGCGCAGTCAGCCGGGCTGCCGAACGGGAAGCCGGCGTCTTCCTCACGCGGAAGGCGCTTCTCTTTTGGGAAGGGGGGAAGCCACTCCGCCATAAACCGGCGTGAGGACCGTCCTGCCAAAACCGAACGACTAGATGTGGTTCCCACACACGTTGTTTACACCTATCGAGGCTGGCACGCGGCCTCCGAGAGCTGTGTGGGGACGATGGTGATTGTAATAGTGAAGCCATTTCGGGAAGGCCCCATGCCGCTCCTCGTTCGACTGGT
>DASYRG010000045.1:0-5674 GCA_036004665.1 bacterium
TGTCGACTCAGGCACGTAGCGGGAGAGCGTGTCGAAGATCGCGCTGCGCACCAGCGCCTGATCGATAAAGAGGCCGACCGCCGCCACGACCGCGATGAGCAAAGGGAAGATGGAGAAGAGGGCGGAGTAGGCGATGGTCGCAGCCAGATCAGGCGCGCCGTCGGCGAGGAACTTCTTATACGCTTCCCACGCCAGCCATACCGGCCGGACGCGCGGCAGCGCAATGGGTTGGCGCCATGTGAGCCGCACGGCGTCCCATTGTAGCATCCAGCGGCGTGTCCTACGGCTTGCGGGCGCGCACCGTCAGGCTATAAACGTTCCCTTCCCCGCGGGCTAAGACCGCGATGTCCTCGAACCCTGCGCGGTGGATGCGCTCCAGATAGAGGAGCTCAGGGTCAGCGCCGTCGATGCAGCCAGCCCACTTCTCGGGATCGGGCGGGCCATCGGGCCGCGGCTGCGCACGGACCATGTCGGAGACAACCATCCGGCCGCCGGCTTTCAGCACCCGGAAGGCTTCCGCGAAGGCGCGCCCCTTATCGGGGATCAGGTTCAGCACGCAGTTGCTCAGCACGACGTCGACGCTGCCGCCGGCGACGGGGAGGTGCTCGATCTCACCCAGGCGGAATTCGACCTGGGGAAAACCCAATCTGGCCGCGTCTTCCTGGGACCGCGCGACCATCGCGGACGTCATATCCACGCCGATGACGCGCCCGTGAGTGCCGACCCGCTGGGCGGCGCGGAAGGCGTCCAGCCCGCGGCCCGAGCCGAGATCGAGAACGACCTCTCCCGATCGCAGCGCAGCCGCTTCCACGGGCGTCCCGCATCCAAATGAGGGAATACCAAGAAACTCCACGGCGCCGGCCGGCCCCGCGTCCTCGCCGCAGCCGCATGA
Organism: bacterium; assembly: GCA_036004665.1. Lineage (GTDB taxonomy): Bacteria > Sysuimicrobiota > Sysuimicrobiia > Sysuimicrobiales > Humicultoraceae > JACQGZ01. Next base: position 893 of record DASYRG010000045.1, read on the forward strand.
GTCGCCGCAGCAATCGCCTCCCGCCGCACGCGTGTAATGCTCCCGGACGGCCTCTTTGATCTCTGCGTCGATCACGATCCTGCCTCCTCGCCATCCTGAAGGGTCATCGACATCACCAGGGCCGTCGCGCACGACGGTGAGGTGAACTCACTGGATGAGAGCAGGCGCGGGTCCATTCGTTCGCGCGCCGACTCTCGAAACCCCAGCCGGGAGAAGAAGGGCCCGGCCGTCTCGGTGAGCAGGGCGACGTTTCGGATGCCTCGCTGGCGCGCCGCGGCAAGCGCCGCCCGGACGAGCCGCGCGCCCAGTCCGTAGCCGCGCAGGGAAGCCGCCACCGCAACCGATCGCAGCAGGCCCACTCCGTCGTACACTTCAAGCCCCGCCACTCCGACGATGCTGGCTCCGTCATCGGCAACGAGGAACCCGCCCATCTGCTCGGCGACTCCCGCCGTGAGCAGCCCGGCGTCGTCGAGCACCGCTAGGATTTCAGGGAGGTCACCTCGCACGGCCGGTCTGATCGTGAGGCCATGCACCTTCCCGGGGTCGCTCACAGCAACACCTCCAGGCCACTGACGAAGGTTTTTAGCGCCGGACGAGCCAGGGCATAGTAGGCCCATGTACCGCGGCGCTCCGCGGTGACGATCCCCGCCTCGCGCAGGATCTTCAGGTGGTGGGAAATGGTGGGCTGGCCCAGATCGAAGGCGGCTTCGATCTCGCAGACGCATAGTGAGTCGTGCCCGGAGAGCAGGTAAAGTATCCGCAGCCGCGTCGGATCAGCGAAGGCTGTGAGGACGCGCTCCTGATCGGCCAGCCGCTCATCATCAAAACGAGTGCGGGCGACCTCCTCTGTGCAGCTCGGGGTGCAGCAACTGCGGGCAATGGTGGCAGTGGCCATCTATCGGCAAACCTCCTTATATTGATAGCCATCAATATACCCTCGCACTCTGAGCGTGTCAACGCCGGAAGGAGGAACGGAGCGATACGAGGTTAGGTCGAGTGACGGTTTTGCCTCCCAGCTATGGTCCGGGCGAGATCGACTGAGGTCCCTGCAGCAGGTTGGGGAGGAAGAGAGGGATCGCGGGTACGTAGGTAACCAGAGCCAGCACGATGAGCAGCACGATGATGAAGGGGATCGCCTCGTGGAAGACTTTACCGACCGGCTGCTTCGCAACCGCGCAGGCGGTGAGCAGCACCGAAGCCACCGGTGGGGTCTGCTGGCCGATGGCCAGGTTGAGGGTGACAATGATCCCGAAGTGTGTGGGATCGATGCCCACCTGGCGCACCAGCTGCATGACGATAGGAACGATCAGTAGGATGGCCGCGGCACTGTGCAGGAACATGCCGGCGATCAACAGGAAGACGTTGAGGAAGAGCAGCACAAGATAGCGGTTCGAGGTCAGGCCGAGCACGAACTGGGCTAGGTGCTGCGGCACCTGCTCGTTGGTCAGGTACCATCCCAGCACGGCCGACCCCGCCACGATCATCATCACCGAGGCGGTCTGCACCACCCCGTCGAGCGTGACCGCGCGCAGCTGTCGAAAATTCATCTCCCGGTAGATAAAGGTCCCGATGATGAAGGCGGCCAGCACCGCGAGGCCGGCCGCCTCCGTGGCGGTCACGATGCCGCCGAACATTCCTCCCAGGATGATCACCGGCAGCAGCAGAGTCCAGCCGGCCTGCCTGAAGGTCACGGCCAGCCGAGACCACGAGAAGGCTGCGTCCACGGGAAACCCGTACTTGTGGGCTTTGTAATACACCACGGCCATCATCAGTAACCCGCCGATAACGCCCGGGGCGAAGCCCGTCAGGAAGAGCCGCGTCACCGAGGTCTCCGCCATCACCGCGTAGAGGATCATCGGAATGGACGGGGGGATGATGATCGCCAGCGAGGCCGTCACCGAGGTCAGTGCCGCAGTGAAGGCCGGGGTGTACCCTTTGCGCACCATCGCCGGGATGATGATGCTGCCCAAGGCCGCCACGTCCGCCACCGCCGACCCCGAGATCTCGGCGAAGAACATCGAGTCGACCACGTTCACCATGGCGAGGCCGCCGCGGATGTGCCCGACGAGGGCGGAGGCCAGGTTGATGATGCGCAGCGAGATGCCGGAGGAGTTCATCATCCCGCCGGCCAGCACGAAAAGGGGTATCGCGAGCAGCGGGAACTTGCCGGCGCCGGAAAAGAGCTGCAGGGGGACGACGACGGGGGTTGTCCCGCCTCCGATTAGCAGGACGGCGAGTGTCGCCGCGATCAAGGCAAAACCGATCGGGACAGACAGAGCCGAGAGGGCCACGATCAGGCCGATGACAAGCGCCGTCACGGTCGGGCGCGGCGGAGCAGACGGGCCAGGCGGGAGAAGCTGATGAGAAACATCAGAGCGCCGCTGATTGGTATGGCGCTGTAGATCCAGTTGAGACGGACGCTGGGGAGGGAGACCGCCCGGTCGAAGGAAGCCGCCTGCACCAGCGTCCAGCCGTAGTAGAAGAGGGCCCCCTGCACCAGCAGCATGATCACTTCCGCGGCCAGTTCAAAGCCGCGGCGCACGGGCGCCGGGAGATAGTCGATCAGGGTCTCAAAGCCGATATGGGCCCGCCGCTGGGTGGCCAGCACCGATCCGTAGAAGGTCAGCCAGACCAGCAGGAACTCCGCGAACTCGTCGTACCAGGGCAGGGCCCGCTCGATGACATAGCGATAGAAGACCCCGGTCAGGACGATGACCGCCATCCCAACCATCAGGACGATACAGTAGGCTTCTAGCAGGGCGATCAGCCGGTTGAGGGCCGGCGTCAGAACGCCAAGTCCGGCGGAAACAGGCGGCTCGCCTCTGCCCTCCTCGCCGAGGGCCATTAGATCAGCGTAGCGATTGGATCAGCCTGATCAAGGCCGCTCCGCTGGGGACCTCCTTGGAAAACTCCTCGTAGATGGCCTTGGACGCGTCGATCCACGCCTTCTTGTCCACGCTGTTGACGCGCAGGCGTGCATTGGCCTTCTGCATGTCGTCGATCAGCGAGTTGTCGAGCCGCTGCCCATTGGCACGAGCGTAGTCCTCCATCTCTTCGGCGATGCGGCGCAGGACGATGCGGATATCCGGCGGGATGGTCTGCCACCAGCGCTCCCCGGCGGTGGGATAGGCCGGCGTGTACACGTGGCCGGTGAGGGAAAGGAAGCGTTGCACCTCGTGGAACTTCGCGCCCCAGATCTGGGCGATGGGGTTCTCCTGGCCATCCATCACACCGGTCTGCAGGGCGGAGAAGACCTCAGCGAACGCCATGGGGGTGGGGTTGGCGCCGTAGGACTGGAACATCTTCTGCCGCCACACCCCGCGTGGGATGCGCAGCTTGATCCCGCGCAGGTCTTCGGGCCGGTTGATCACTCGGACGTTATTGGTGATGTGGCGGAAGCCGTTCTCCCAGAAGGCCAGCAGGCGCAATCCCTGCCGCACCGCGGCCCCCTCGAAGAGAACCTTGCGAAGCTCCGCGTTGTCGGCCACCCGCCCCATGTGGGCGTGGTCGGTGATGAGATACGGCATCTCAAAGATCCCGAAGACGTCGTCGACAGAGCTCATGATCGTCGAGGGGAGGAACATCTCCAGCGCCCCGACCCGCACCCCCCGGATCATGTCCTCGTCGGTGCCGAGCTGGCTGGAGTGAAAGACGCGCATCTCGACACGGCCGGCCAGTTCCCGGTTGACGCGGCGCGCGTACTCGTTGGCGGTCAGGTCAAAGAGAGATGCCGGAAAGCCGACGTGTCCGAACCGGATGATGATCCTTTGCTGGGCTCCGGCTCGAGGGAGCGCGGTCAGGTTCAGGGCGACAGCGACGATCAGGAGCGCGACGCAGAGGACGGGAACGCGGGACCTGCGCATGGCGTGTCCTCCTTTCGTCTGCGAGCCTGGTTTCTTTCGGGCGTCGCGGAGGAGTCTCCTGCGGTGCGCTCCAGGGGTCTCCTCCCCACGCTGCGAACAGTGTGGCCCAGAGGTGGTGGCGGCGATGGATGGCAGAGGTCTTGGGGACGTGAGCGCGCTGGCCGGCACACGCGTGCTGGATCTCAGCCAGGTGATGGCCGGGCCGTTCTGCACCATGCTGCTCGCAGACATGGGCGCCGAGGTCGTCAAGGTGGAGCCGCCGCAAGGGGATTCGACGCGCCAGATGAGCGGGAGCCGCGGCGGAGAGAGTCCCAGCTTCTGGGCGGTCAACCGGAACAAGCGCGGCGTCGTGCTGGATCTGAAGAATCCCCGAGGCGTCGAGATCTGCCGTCGGCTGGCCGAACGCGCGGACGTGCTGGTCGAGAACTACCGGCCCGGCGCCCTCGACCGCCTCGGCCTTGGGTACGAGGCCCTGCGCCCTCTCAATCCCGGGTTGATCTACGCCTCAATCTCCGGGTACGGACAGACCGGTCCGCTCCGTGAGAGGGGGGGCTTTGATCTGGTCGCCCAGGGCGAGAGCGGGATAATGTCAGTCACCGGCCTCCCGGGAGGGTCACCGGTCAAGTGTGGCATTCCCATTTGCGATCTCGGCGCCGCCCTCTTCCTCACCTACGGCATCCTCAGCGCGGCCCTGCACCGTGTGCGGACGGGCGAAGGGCAGCGGGTGGAGACCTCATTACTCGACGCGGGGATCGCCCTTTCGGTCTGGGAGGCCGCGGAGTATTTTGCGACGGGCTCCTCGCCGCTGCCGACGGGCTCCGCTCACCGCATGTCCGCGCCCTACCAGGCCTTTCGCTGCCAGGACGGCTACATCACGATCGGCGCGGCCAACCAGCGCTCGTGGGAGCGCCTCTGCCGC
>DASYRG010000046.1:0-69675 GCA_036004665.1 bacterium
CCGAGATCCAGCGGGCCGTGCAGGCCGCCCACAATGCCTTTCGCGAATGGTCCGTGCTGGCGCCCAAGGACCGCGGTCAGATCCTGCTCGGCATCCAGGAGCTGATGCAGGAGCGGCGGGACGAGCTGGCCCGCCTCGTCACCCTCGAGAACGGCAAGCCGTTCGAGGAGGCGAAGAAGGAGGTCCAGTTCGCCCTGGGCTACTTCGGATGGTTCGCCGAGGAATGTCGTCGCAACGCGGGCGAGTGGATCCCGTCGCCCCAGGCCGGCAAGCGTTACTGGGTGCTCCACCAGCCGATCGGTCCGGTGGCCGCGGTGACGCCGTGGAACTTCCCCGCCACGATGGTCACGCGCAAGATCGCCCCCGCGCTGGCCGCCGGCTGCGCCGTCGTGCTCAAGCCGGCCTCCGCCACCCCCTTGACCGCGCTTATGATCGCCCGCCTGTTCGCGGAAGCGGAAGGACCTCCTGGCGTTTTCAACGTCGTGGTCGGACGCCGTTCCGGGGAGCTCGGCCAGGCCTTCCTCGATCATCCCGCGGTGCGCAAGATCGCCTTCACCGGTTCCACGGAGGTGGGCAAGCGGCTCATGGCGGGCGCCGCGGCGAGCCTCAAGCGCGTCTCCTTTGAACTGGGCGGGAACGCGCCCTTCATCGTCTTCGACGACGCCGACCTCGACGCCGCCGCCGAGGGCGGCGTGGCCATCAAATTCCTGCGCGTGGCGGGTCAGTCGTGCATCTGCGCCAACCGCATCTACGTGCAGGAGTCCATCGCCGACCGCTTCGTCCCGGCCTTCACTGAGCGCGTGCGGGCGCTGCGCGTCGCCCCTGGGTTCGAGCCCGAGGCGCAGATCGGTCCGTTGATCAATGAAGACATCCTGGGCAAGGTCTCAGGACTGGTGGATGAGGCGGTCGCCCAGGGTGCGCGCGTCAGGGCGGGCGGGAAGCGGCTCACCGAAGGCACGCTGGGCCGGGGGCTCTTCTACGCGCCGACCGTGCTGACGGCCGTGCGCGAAGAAATGGCAGTGGCCCGGGAGGAGATCTTCGGCCCGGTCGCGCCCGTGATGACCTTCAGCACCGACGACGAGGTGGTCGCACGCAGCAACAACACCACCTTCGGCCTCTCCGCGTACTTCTACACGCGCGACATCCGGCGGGGCATTCGCGTGGCCGAGGCGTTGGAGTATGGCATGGTCGGCGTCAATGACCCCACCGGCTACACCCACGAGATTCCTTTCGGCGGCATGAAGGAGAGCGGTTTGGGACGGGAAGGCGGCCGCCAGGGGATTGAGGAGTACCTGGAAGTGAAGTCGGTCTCGCTCTCGCTCTAAGACTGCAATCCTAAGGGGGAGTGAGGGATGAGGAAGGCAGCCAGTCCCGCGGCGGCGTCCAGAAAGACCCGCCGCCAGTTCCTGAAGAGCGCGGCCGCGGCAGGGGTGGCCGGCGCGGCGGCGACCGCCCTGGGGATGCCCTATGTCTTCGTGAAGCAGGCCTCCGCGCAGGTCACCGTCTGGAAGATGCAGTCGGGGTGGCCGTCCCGCGACTTCTTCCATGAGTCCGCGGTGGCCCTCGCCTCGAAGATCAACGAGATGTCGGCGGGCCGGCTGCGTATCGACCTGCTGCCCGCGGGCGCCGTCGTCGGGGCGTTCGGCATCGCCGACGCGGTGAGCACGGGGCTGCTGGACGCGGGGCACGCCGTGGGCGTCTACGCCTACGCGAAAAGCCCGACGACCAGCCTCTTCGGGACGGGCCCTTCCTTCGGGATGGACTCCATCGACCTGCTCTCCTGGTTCTATTACGGCGGGGGGTTCGAGATGTACCAGCAGTTGCTGGCGAGGCTCAGGCTGAATATCGTCAACTTCCTCTTCGGCCCGATGCCCACCCAGCCGCTGGGCTGGTTCCGCAACCCCGTCCTCAAGCCTGCGCAGTTCAAGGGCACCAAGTTCCGCACTGTCGGCCTCTCGGCTGAGCTCTTCGCCGAAATGGGCGCTTCAGTGGTCATCCTCCCCGGAGGCGAGATCGTGCCCGCGCTGGAGCGCGGCGTGATCGACGGGGCCGAGTTCAACAACCCCTCCTCGGACAAGGCGCTGGGCTTCCCGGACGTGCGCAAGGTCTACATGCTGCAGTCCTTCCACCAGCCCGTGGAGTCCCTGGAGGTCAACGTCAACAAGGGTAAGTGGGACGCTCTCCCGGCGGACGTACGGGCGATCGTCAAGTGGGCGATCTACGCGGAGGGCGCCGACTTCCATTACCGCGCCATCGCTCGGAACAGCCTGGATCTGGAAGAAATGGAGAAGACACGCGGGGTCCGGGTCTTCACCACGCCCAAGGAGGTCCTCCTCGCCCAACTCGACGCGTGGGACAAGGTCGTGGCGAAGCGCTCCAAGGAGAACCCGGAGTTCGCCAAGATCGTGAACAGCCAGAAGCAATGGGCGCGGCGGATCACTTCCTGGAAACGCCGGGTCTACGTGGACAACTCGATCGCCGTACAGCGCTACTTCGGCAAGTAGGCCGGAGAAGCCGGACCCAGCGTTGGTCTTGGTCGGGGCGCTCCGTGGGTGAGCCTCACGGGGCGCCCTGACCGCGTCCGAGCCGCGTCCGGCCTCGGGGGGAGAGGCGCGATGGAATCCGTCATCAAACGCATCGACAGGATCAACGAACTGGTGGGCAAGACGTTCTCCTGGTTCATCGTGGCGATGACGCTGGCGGTGACCTTCGAGGTGCTCTCCCGCCGCTTCCTGGGGCGCCCGACCACCTGGGCCTTCGACGCCACCTACATGATGTACGGGTCCTACTTCTTCATGGGAGCAGCCTACACACTCTCGCGCAACGCGCACGTGCGCGGCGACATCTTCTACCGGAATTTCTCGGAGCGGACCCAGGCCATCATCGACCTGACCCTGTATCTCGTGGTCTTCTTCCCAGCCATGATCGCGCTGATCTTCATCGGCTGGGACTTCTTCCGTGACTCCTACGCCATCCGGGAGACCTCGCCCCTTAGTCCCTACGACACGCCGATCTACCTGCTGAAGGCGGCCATCCCCGCCGGAGCCTTCCTGCTCCTGCTGCAGGGGATCGCCCAGGTCCTCCGCTCCATCATCGCGATCCGCACGGGACGCTGGCCCGCCGGCACCGCCGAAGCCGAGGTGATCGAGTGAACGAGGAAGCCCTCGGCATCGTCCAGCTGGCGCTGCTGACCGCGGCCATCTTCATCGGCTTCCCCACGGCATTCACGCTCATGGCGCTGGGGTTCGTCTTCGGCTACATCGGGTTCGGCCACCTGGTCTTCGACATGATGGTCCAGCGGACGTTCTTCGTCATGACCAATGACGTCCTGATCTCCATCGTGTTGTTCGTCTTCATGGGCTATATCGTCGAGCGCTCCGGCATCCTGGACCGCCTCTTCCGGACCATCCTGGTCGTGTCCGGCCCGCTGCGCGGTTCCCTGGCGCTGTCCACGGTGCTGACCTGTACGATCTTCGCTATGGCCACGGGCATTATCGGCGCCGCCGTGACGATCATGGGGCTACTCGCCCTGCCCCCGATGCTCCGACTCCGTTACGATAAGCGCTTGGCCTCCGGGGCTATCGCGGCCGGAGGGACCCTCGGCATCCTCATCCCGCCCAGCGTGTTACTGATCCTCTATGCCGCCAACGCGGGCGAATCGATCGTCCGCCTGTACCTCGGCGCCTTCATCCCGGGATTCCTGCTGGCCGGGTTCTATGTCGTGTACATCTTCATCTACACGTGGCTGAAACCGAACGCGGGACCGGCCCTGCCGCCGGAGGAGCGCGCCTTCTCCTTCAGCCAGAAGGCGGTGATGGTGGTCACGGGGGTCGTCCCCATCTCCCTGCTCATCCTCTCCGTCCTCGGCTCCATCGTCGCGGGGTGGGCCACGCCGACGGAAGCCGCCGGAGTAGGCGCATTTGGCGCCTTGCTGCTCAGCGCTCTCTACCGCCGGTTGACCTGGGACAACCTCAAGGCTGCCGTCTTTCAGTCGATCCGCACCTCCAGCATGGTGCTGACGCTGCTGGTGGGGTCGGCCATCTTTTCCGGGGTCTTCGCCCGGCTGGGGGGCGCCCGGGTAATCGAGGAGTTCGTCCTGGGGTTGGGTCTCTCGACCGGTGGGTTCATCTGGTTGATGATGGGCGTCGTCTTCCTGCTGGGCTGGCCTCTGGAGTGGACCGAAATCATCATCATCTTCATGCCGCTGTTCTGGCCGATCGCCACCCGCTTCAACATCGATCCGATCTGGCTGGGCATCCTGGTGGCGGTGAACCTGCAGACGGCGTTCCTCAGCCCCCCGGTCGCGATGGCCGCGTTTTATCTCAAGGGAGTGGCGCCAAAACAGGTCCTGCTGGCCGATATCTGGTGGGGGATGATGCCCTTCATGGGGATACAGATGCTGACCCTCGTGCTGGTATACGTCTTCCCCACGCTGGCCCTCTGGCTCCCCACCCTCGTGTTCAAGTAGCGGAGCGCCGCCCCGGTCTCGCCTCATCGATGCGGGAGGGCGTGCGGCGGATGAAGTCCAGCGTCTCCTCCCTGGTGCCCACGCCTGCGGTGCCGCCGACCGCAGTGACGCACATGGCGCCGGCGGCGTTTGCGAACCGCGAGGCCTCTTCGAGATCGCAACCCCACAAGAGACAGGCCAGGAACCCAGCGCAGAAGGCGTCGCCGGCCCCGGTAGTGTCCACCGCCTCGACCGCAAGCGCCGGGAGCCTGCCCCGCCAGGTCTCGCCCTCGACGTAGGCGCCCTCTTCGCCCAACTTCACCGCCACTACCTGGACCCCGCGGCGGCGGAGGATTGAGGCGATCGCCGCGGGACTCCCTTCCCCGGTGACCGCCGCCAGTTCGTCCCGGTTCCCGAAGAGCACATCTAGGGAGGGCAGGCAGGGCGCCAGCGCGGACATCCAACGCCCCTGCGCGTCCCAGGCCAGGTCGACGCTGGTACGGCAGCCCGCCGATCTGCCTCGTTGCAGCAGCCCCGCCGCCGGCGCGCCGTCCAGGGAATGCAGCAGAAAGTACCCTCCGAGATGGAGGAAGCGGGTACGGCCGAGCAGGGCGTCATCCACATCGCCGGCAATGACCCGCCCGTTGGCTCCGGTGTAATGCATGAAGGAGCGGTCGCCGCCGCTGCCGACCGCCACGACGGTGATGGAGGTGGCGGCGGCGTCATCCTGTTGGACCCGGTTCTCGATTCCATGCCGGTCAAGGGTGTCGATGAGAAAGGCGCCGAACGGGTCGGCGCCCACGCGGCCCACCAGCGCCGTGGAGACGCCCAGTTTGGCGAGGGCCACGGCGGCGGTATGCGCGGGACCGCCGGAGTGCAGCTCGATGCCCTCGACCAGTTGCAGCCGTCCCCGCTCGGGCCAGCGATCGACCGGGCGGACGATCACATCCGCAACCACAGCTCCGACGCAGGTGACGTCCGGCATAAGAACGCTGCACGCTTTGCCGCTCGCGCGGATGGTTCCTTTCCCCGGATCGATCGCGCTGCGCCTGGAGGCGACAAGGCGCGCGATGGAGAGCCGTCGAATGGAACAGGGCCGCAGCGTCAGGCCACGGTGAGCCGCCGCTGTTCACTGCTGGCGGGAGAGGAGGCGGCGCGATGCCCCTGCGCGACCTGCGCGGTCAGCGCACCCTGCGTTCCACGGACGATCTGATCACCCATCTGAAGAGTTTTGCGCTGACGCCGCGCTTCTCCGTCGGCATCTGGTACTTCTCGCCCATGGCCAGCCGCTTCCACGACCGCTACATGAAGGAGCTCCCCATCGAGGGCCGCCTGGAGCTGGTCGCCAAACTGCGCCCGGCCGGCGTCGAGGCGGTGGAGGCGCACTACCCGAACGAGATCAACGACGACAACGTCGCTACCTGGGAGACCTGGAGCGCTCAGTCCGGCATCCGCGTGCTGACGGTCGTGCCGCTGCTCTTCTACGACCGGGAATTCGAATGGGGCTCGCTCAGTTCGCCGCTGCCGGAGGCGCGCCGCCGCGCCGTCGAGCGCACGATCCGCACCCTGGAGATCAACAAGCGATTGGGCACCGACTTTGCCATCGTCTGGCCGGGGATCGACGGATATGAGCAGCCCTTCGGCACGGACTTCCCCGCCATGCGCGCCCGTTTCGCCGAGGGGCTCGCCGAGGCAATGGACGCCGTGCCCGGCGTGCGCGTGGCCTTCGAGCCCAAACCCTACGAGCCGCGCGGCCGGATCATCTACGGCAGCACGGCGGAGGGTCTGCTCCTGGCGGCCAGGGTGGAGGGCGCCCTCACGCACGCCCAGAACCGTCGCCTCCTGGCGGACGCGCACGCCCTCGTCGCGATGAACCCCGAGGTCGGCCATATGCTGATGGGCTATGAGGACCTGCCGTATGGGCTCAGCCTGGTCTGCGAGTACGGCCGGCTGGCCCACTCCCACTGGAACAGCCAGCCGCTCGGCAACTATGACCAGGACCTTCCCGTCGGCGTGGTCTCACCCGAGCAGACCGAAGCCGCCCTGTACGCGTTGAAGATGTGCGGGTACCAGGAGCACTTCGGCATCGACATCAACCCCGAGCGCGTCCCCGTCGAGGTCGGACTGCGCAACAGCATCGACGCCCTTCGCGCCGCAGCGGATCGGGTGAACGGGCTCGACCACGAACAGGTGATCTGGGCCACCGCGCATCCCGATCGCGCCCGGGGCTGGCTGGAGGCGTATCTGATCCGTCAGCGGGCCCGGCGGCCGGAAACCCTGCCGGCCCTCCCCGCCCTGGATCGCCGCTGATGAACGAACCGCGCGTCGGCTTTCTGACGATGGGGACCGCCCCGCTGGCGCGCGAGCTCCCCCACATCGGCATCGGCATGCTCGGCTACGCATTTATGGGCAAGGCGCACAGCAACGCCTACAAGAAGATGCCGTACATGATGTATCCGCCCCCGGCGATCCCGCGGCTGGCGGCGATCTGCGGCCGCAACGCCGAGGGCGTCCGCGCCGCCGCGCAGCGCTACGGCTACGAGACCGCCTACACCGACTGGCGGGAGATGCTCGCGGATGCGCGGGTCCAGCTCTTCGACAACGGCGCCCCCAACGACGCTCACGCCGAGCCCTGCATCGCCGCGGCCCGGGCCGGAAGGCACGTCCTCTGCGAGAAGCCGCTGGCGCGCTCGGCGGAGGAGGCGCGGCCGATGGTCGACGCGGTCGCGGCCGGCGGGATCAAGCACATGGTGGCCTTCAACTACCGGTTCGTCCCCGCCCTCCGGCAGGCACGTGAATTGATCCATTCCGGCGATCTCGGCGACATCTACCACTTCCGCGCCGCCTACCTTCAGGAGTGGATCGCCGAACCGGACTTCCCCCGGGTCTGGCGGCTGGACCGGGAGGTGGCGGGCAGCGGCGTCCTCGGCGACCTGGGCACGCACATCATCGACCTGGCGCGCTTCTTCATCGGCGAGGCGCGCAGCGTCTCGGGGGTGACCAAGACGTTCATCCCCGAGCGCCCCCTCCCCGGCGATCGGGGGCGGGGACGGGTCGAGGTCGAGGACGCGTTCGCCGCCGTGGTCGAGTTCGCCAACGGGGCGATCGGCACGCTCGAGGCCACCCGCTTCGCGCCTGGACGGAAGAACCATCAGGTCATCGAAGTGAACGGCTCGAAGGGGTCGCTGCGCTTCGACCTGGAGCGGATGAACGAGCTGGAGATCTACTGGGCCGGCGAGCATCCGCGCGAGACGCGCGGCTTCCACCGCGTGCTGGTCACGGAGAGCTATCACCCCTACTGGGAGCACTGGTGGCCACATGGATCTATCATCGGGTGGGAGCACACCTTCGTGCACGAGGTCTACCACCTGCTCGATGCGATCGTGAACAACAGGGACGTCGCTCCGATCGGCGCCACCTTCGAGGACGGCTACCGCGCGTCGCTGGTGGCCGACGCCATCGCCGAATCCGCCCGCACAGGCCGACGGGTGACCATTCCTGCCTGAGAGCGCATGAGCGTCCTGCTCGGACTGGACATCGGGACGACGGGCGCAAAGGCCGTCCTGATCGATCCCGGTGGCGAGGTCCTCGCCGCCGCCACCAGCGGATATCCGCTCTTGACCCCGCGGCCTGGATGGACGGAGCAGGAGCCGGCACGCTGGTGGGAGGCCGCTGTCAGCAGCATCCGCGACGCCCTCGATCGCGCGGAGGTGCGCGGCGCCGACGTGGCCGGGGTGGGGCTGACGGGGCAGATGCACGGCCTGGTCCCCCTCGACGCGCGCGGGGAGGTCCTGCGCCCGGCGATCCTCTGGAACGATCAGCGCACCGCGGAAGAGTGCGCCTGGATCACCGAGCGCGTGGGCGCCGCGCGCGTGCTGGCGCTGACCGGGAATCCGGTCCTCACCGGCTTCACCGCCCCCAAACTCATCTGGATGCGCCGGCACGAACCGGATCACTACGCGCGCATTCGCTCCATCCTCCTGCCCAAGGATTACGCGCGCTTCCGCCTGACCGGGGAGTTGGCCACCGACGTCGCGGACGCTTCCGGCACCTCACTGTTCGACGTGCGGCGGCGTGCCTGGTCCGCGGAGATGCTCGAGGGCCTGGACGTCCCGGCTGCGTGGCTGCCCGATGTCGTCGAGTCTCCACAGCGCACCGGAGGCGTGACGCAGGAAGCCGCGGAGGTGACGGGCCTGCGCGCCGGCACGCCGGTGGTGGGCGGCGCCGGCGATCAGGCCGCGAGCGCCGTCGGCGCCGGCATCGTGGAGGCCGGACTGCTCTCGGTCACCATCGGCACCTCGGGCGTGGTCTTTGCCCCGCTGGCCGCCGCGGAGGTCGATCCGCGGGGGCGCCTGCACACCTTCTGCCATGCCGTCCCCGGCGGCTGGCACGTCATGGGGGTGATCCTGTCGGCAGGAGGCTCGCTGCGCTGGCTGAGGGATACCGTGGGCGCTGCGGAATGGCGGCGCGGCGGCGACCCCTACGATGCCATGAGTACGGAGGCGGCCGCCACTCCCCTGGGCGCCGAAGGACTGCTCTTTCTTCCCTACCTCGCGGGCGAGCGCACCCCGCACGCCGATCCCTCCGCGCGGGGGGCCTTCGTCGGCCTGACGCTGCGCCACGGGCGGGGCCACCTGGTCAGGGCGGTGATGGAAGGCGTCGCGATGGGTCTGCGCGACGCCCTCGAGATCATGCGCACCCGCGGTATCCCTGTGGGGCAGGTGCGCATCTCCGGCGGCGGGGCCCGCAGCCCCCTCTGGCGGCAGATCGTGGCGGACCTCTTCGCCGCGGAGGTGGTGACGGTGACGGCCACAGAAGGCGCCGCGTATGGGGCCGCCCTGCTGGCCGGCGTCGGCGCCGGGGTCTTTCCCACCGTGCAGGCGGCATGTGCCGCGACCGTGCGCGTGGCCAGCGGCACCCGTCCCGATCCCGAGCGCGCCGCCCTCTACGACCGGCTCTACCGCACCTATCGCGACCTCTATCCGGCGCTGTCCTCATCGTTCCATGCGCTGGGAAGGAGCGCCCGAGACAGTTCAGGCGAGGCAGGAGGGACCCAATGAAGATGCTCACGGCGGTCGCGACGACACTGCTGCTCGCCGCGGGCTGCGGCAAGCCGGAGGTCGGGCAGGCACCGCGGTTCGTGGAGGAGACCACACCCGCCGGCCTCACCCACGTCTACGACGGTGACTGGGAATTCTACGTCGGCGGCGGGGTGGCTGTCTTCGACTGCAATGGCGACGGCCGGCCTGACATCTTCTTCGCGGGGGGCGCAAAGATGGCCTCGCTTTTCCGCAACGAGAGTCCCACCGGCGGCGCGCTGCGCTTCGCCCGCCAGAGCGACAGCGGTCTGGAGGTGAAGGCGGCCTCCGGCGCCTACCCGCTCGATGTGGACGGCGACGGGCTCATCGACCTTGCGGTCCTTCGCGTCGGCGAGAATCTTCTCTTCCGCGGCCGGGGAAACTGTCGTTTCGAAGCCGCCAACGACGCCTGGCGCTTCACCGGCGGAGGGGAGTGGACGACGGCTTTCAGCGCGCGGTGGGAGGCGGGGAGCGACTGGCCGACGCTCGCGGTGGGCAACTACGTCGACCGCGCACGGCCCGGCGCCCCCTTCGGCACATGCCATGACAACTACCTCTACCGTCCCGCTGCCTCCGGCAAGGGCTTCGCCGCCCGCCTGCCGCTAACGCCCGGCTACTGCACTCTCTCTATGCTTTTCAGCGACTGGAGCCGCTCCGGCGTGGCCGACCTGCTGGTCAGCAACGATCGCCACTACTACCGCGGCGGAGAAGACCAGCTGTGGCGGATCCTCCCCGGAGAGGCGCCCGTCCTCTACGGCCGCAGCGACGGATGGCAGCAACTGCGGATCAACGGCATGGGGATCGCCAGCTACGACCTGACGGGAGACGGCTACCCTGAATATTTCCTCACCTCCATGGGGGACAACAAGCTGCGTGCCCTCGCCGCCGGACCGCAGCGTCCCGAGTATCAGGACATGGCCCGCGAGCGGGGCGTCACCGCCCACCGGCCGTTCACCGGCGGGGACGTCCGGCCTTCGACCGCCTGGCACGCGGAGTTCTGCGACGTCAACAACGACGGCTACGTCGACCTCTTCATCGCCAAGGGCAACGTCGAGGCGATGGAGGAGGCCGCCCGGAAGGATCCCAGCAACCTGCTGCTCGGACAGCCTGACGGCCGGTTCGTCGAAGGCGCGGAGGCCGCGGGGGTCCTCAACTTCGCCCGCGCCCGCGGCGCCGCCCTGGCCGACTTCAACCTCGATGGCCTGCTCGACCTGGTCGTCGTGAACCGGCGCGAGAATGTGAAACTGTGGCGCAACGTGGGCCATGGGACCGCGGCGCGCCCCCGGACGATGGGACACTGGCTGGCCCTGCGGTTGCGTCAGGGGGGAGGTAACCGCGACGCAGTGGGCGCCTGGGTCGAAGTCCGTATGGGTGAACGGGTCGTCCGCCGCGAGGTCACGGTGGGAGGCGGCCACGCCGGCGGCCAGCTGAGCTGGCTGCACTTCGGGTTGGGCGCGGCCCGAACCTCAGAGGTGCGGGTCCAGTGGCCGGGCGCGAGCTGGGGCCCGTGGCTGGAGGTGAGCGCCGATCAGTTTGTCTACCTCGAACGCGGGTCAGAGAGCAGGAGCGAGCGCGTGGCGCCGTGGATACCGCCGCGGTCGTGATCGACCCGCCCCGGGCCCGCCCGGCCCGAGCATGAGGGACGGCAGGAAGCGGGAACGGGACGGCGGAATAGAGGGATGCGCCGCACTAATGATTCCAGAGGGGGGATGCCCGTGAGGGTTATGCGTCTTGCTGCAGTGGGCGTCGTCATGCTGCTCGTCCTGACGACAATGGGCTCGGCCGCTCCGACGCTCACCGTGGGGGTGAGCTGGGCCAACTTCCAGGAGGAGCGCTGGAAGATCGACGAGGCCGCCATCAAGGCCGCGTTGGCGAAGGTTGGCGCCCGCTACGTGAGCGCCGACGCGCAGAGTTCCAACGAGAAGCAGATCTCCGACGTCGAGGGGCTGATCGCCCGCAAGGTGAACGCCCTGATCATCCTGGCCTGGGACAAAGACGCCGTCCTCCCGGCGGTGAACAAGGCCAAGGCCGAGAAGATCCCCGTCATCGGGTACGACCGGCTGATCGAGACGCCGGGCGTCTTCTACATCACCTTCGACAACCGTGAGGTCGGTCGGATGCAGGCCCGCGAGGTCTTCAAGGTCCGGCCGAAGGGCAACTACGTGTTCATCAAGGGGAGCAGCACCGACCCCAACGCCGACTTTGTCCACGGCGGCCAGCTCGACATCCTCAAGGCCGCCATCGCCAAGGGCGACATCAAGGTCGTCGGCGAACAGTACACCGACGGCTGGCGCCCCGAAGTCGCGCAGAAGAACATGGAACAGATCCTCACCCGCAACAACAACAAGGTTGACGCGGTCGTCTCCTCCAACGACGGTATGGCCGGCGGCGTCATCGCCGCCCTCGCCGCGGTCGGCCTGGCCGGCAAGGTGCCGGTCTCAGGGCAAGACGGAGACGTCGCCGCGCTGAACCACGTCGCCAAGGGCAACCAGACCGTCTCGGTGTGGAAGGACGCGCGCGACTTGGGGCGCGCCGCCGGCGAGGTGGCGGTGGCGCTGGCTCAGGGCACGCCGATGAACCAGGTGAAGGGCGCGACCAAGTTCAAGGGACCCAAGGGCGTGACGCTCGACTCGATCCTGCTCAGGCCCGTGCCCATCACGTTCAACAACCTGGACCTCGTGATCAAAGCGAAGTGGGTCACCAAGGCCCAGGTCTGCCAGGGGGTCAATCCGGCCAAGGCGCCCCCGGCCTGCAAGTGATACATCGCTAGTCGAGTGCGGTGCCGCCGGCGAGGCAGCCCCTCTCCGGCGGCACCTGACTTTTGAAGCCTGGAGAGCGCATGTCGGCCGAGACCACCGCGCCAGGTCAGGCTCCCGCCGAGGCTCCGCCTCCGACGCGCTTCGGCCGGATCAACGTTTTTACGCGCTTGGCGGCCTGGGCTGGCCTCGATCCGCGGCTGCTCGGAATGCTGGCCGCCCTGGCCGTCATCTGGATCGGTTTTCACCCACTCACCGAGCGGACCTTCCTCACCCCACGCAACCTCTGGAACCTGATGGTGCAGTCCAGCGTCGTCGGCGTCATGGTGGGCGGCATGGTCCTGGTCATCGTCGCCCGCCAGATCGACCTCTCCGTGGGCTCGGTCCTGGGCTTCGTGGGCATGGTCATGGCCTTCATCCAGGCCCAGGTCTTTCCCCTGGAGGTCTGGTGGAACCCGCTGGCGACGATCCTGGTGGGACTCTCGCTCGGCGCGCTCATCGGGGCGTTCCACGGCTACCTGATCGCCTATCTGGAGGTGCCCTCCTTCATCGTCACGCTGGGCTCGCTGCTGGCCTTCCGCGGAGGCGCCTGGCTGGTGACAAGCGGGCGCACGATCGCACCGCTGGATACGACCTACCAGATTTTCGGCGGGGGCGTGAACGGCTCCATCGGCGCGACGGCGAGCTGGATCGCCGGCATCGTCGCGATGGCCCTGATCGTCTGGTACTTCCTCAGTTCACGGGCCCGGCGCCGCCGCTACGGATTCACGGTGCGGCCGCTCTGGGGGGAATCGCTGGTCCTCAGCCTCAACCTCGCCTTCGTCGCGGGATTCGTGTGGCTGATGAACTCCTATCCCTATCCCGGGACCACCGAGCCGCGCGGCCTGCCGGTGCCCGTGCTGATCATGCTGGGGCTGGGCGTCCTGATGAGCACGGTGCTGCGGTCCACGAAGTTCTGGCGCTACGTCTTCGCCATCGGCGGCAACCCGGAAGCGGCGCGCTTCTCGGGCATCCCCACCCGCCGGATCACCCTGATCGTCTTCATGATCATGGGCGTCCTGGCGGCGGTCGCCGGCATCATCGCCACGGCGCGGCTGAACGCCGGCACCAACTCCGCGGGTGAGCTGTCCGAATTGTCTGTCATCGCCGCGGCGGTCATCGGCGGGACATCGCTGTCCGGCGGGGTCGGCAGTATCCCCGGCGCCTTGATCGGGGCGGTACTCATGGAGAGCCTGCGCAACGGCATGGTCCTGATGGACCTGCCCAGCGCGATGCAGAACGTGGTTCAGGGATCTGTGCTGGTGCTGGCCGTCTGGCTGGACGTCATCTATCAACGATACCGCAGGCGTTGAGGGCAACGATACCGGAGGCGTTGAGGAACCATGCAGACATTCCCGCTCGTGGAAATGCGCAGCATCTACAAGGCCTTTGGCGGCGTCCACGCGGTCGAAGACGTCACCGTCGACCTCTACCGGGGAGAGGTGGTCGGCCTGGTCGGTCACAACGGCGCCGGCAAATCCACTCTGATCAAGATCCTCTCCGGCGTCTTTGAGGCCGACAGCGGCCAGATCTTCATCGAGGGGGAAGAGGCGACGATCCGCAATCCGCGCGACGCCCGCCGCTACGGCATCGAGACGATCTACCAGAACCTGGCCCTGGCCGATAATCTGGACTGCCCCGCCAACGTCTTCCTGGGGCGCGAATTGATGCGCGGCTTCGCTCTCAACGAGGATGCCATGGAAGCCGAAACACGCAAGGTGCTGGACCGGCTGCGCATCCGGGTGCCCTCGCTGCGGGAGAGCGTGATCAACCTCTCCGGCGGCCAGCGCCAGGCGGTGGCCATCGGACGCGCCCTCTACTTCAACGCGCGCATCTTGATCATGGACGAGCCGACCGCGGCGCTGGGGCCGGCCGAGGCGCGCCAGGTCGGCCAGCTGATCAAGCAGCTCAAGGCGGAAGGGGTCGGCATCTTCCTGATCAGCCACGACATCCACGACGTCTTCGAATACGCAGACCGCATCAGCGTGCTGAAGACGGGGCGGCTGGTGGGGACCGTGCGCAAGACGGAGGTCACTCAGGATGACGTCCTGACGATGATCATCGCCGGGATGCTACCGCATCGCGGCGTCGTGACACCCGCGGCCCAGCCGCAGATCTCTCCGAGCGCCTAGCCCGGCCGGTCGCTCGTGGCGGTCCGGTTCGTCCAGCGGGCCCTCCCCGATCTGCCCGTCCCCGGAGAGGTCCCCCTCCTTCCTCCCCAGGTCTTTGCGCGCCGCGCCGCCCGGCTGAGGGAGGCGCAGCAGACCGCCGGGTTGGATTGCCTGGCCATCTACGCCGACCGCGAGCACAACGCCAACCTGGCCTGGCTCTCCGGCTTCGATCCCCGCTTCGAGGAGGCCCTCTGGATCCAGGCGGAAGGGCTGCGGCCGACGCTGCTGGTGGGGAATGAGAACCTGAGCTTCGCCGCCTCTCACCTGCGCCTCCCCGCCGAGGTCGTCCTCTACCAGCCGTTCAGCCTCCCCAACCAGGATCGCAGCCGCAGTGCCGACCTGGGCGCGCTGCTGCGCCGCGCCGGCGTCCGCCCGGGAATGCGCTGTGGATTGATTGGATGGAAGCCTCAGGAGCGCTCGGAGGTCCCGTATTGGATCGTGCGGGCCTTGGCCGAGATCTTAGGCGACGAGCCGGGCAACGCCACGGGGCTGCTGATGGATCCGGACCGGGGCCTGCGCACGATGCTCGAGCCGGAGATGATCCGCTTCTGCGAGTACGTGTCGTCGCTCACCAGCACGTCAGTACGCGAATGGGTCTTCTCGCTGCGCGAGGGCCTGAGCGAACGGGAGTCCGCGGCAGCCCTCCGCTCATACGGCCTGGAGCTGAGTTGCCATGCGATGGTCAACTTCGGCCGGCCCATTCCCAGCGGATTGAAGAGCCCCCGCAATGCCCGCGTCGTGAGTGGAGAGTATGCGCAGTGCGCCTTTGGGCTGATCGGCGCCCTCACCTGCCGGGCCGGGCGACTGATCGGCCGCGACGATCTGGGGAAGCGCGGTGATGATGACGACTACCTGGCGCTGGTCGAGAACTACCTGCAGGTGGTGCGGGCGTGGTTCGCCGCGATGCGGATCGGCGTCACCGGCGGAGCGGTGGTCGCCGCGGCTGACGCCGTTCGCTCGTCCGCCTGGGAACCGGCAGTGAACCAGGGACATCTCATCCACCTGGACGAATGGGTCAGCAGTCCGTTCTTCGGGGCTTCTACCGCTACGCTCAAGTCCGGATATGCGATCCAGCAAGACATCATCCCCGTCCCGCGCCGGGGCCCGGCGGTCATGAACATGGAGGATGGTATCGTCCTCGCTGACCCCGACCTCCGCAACCGTCTGGCCCGCCTCGACTCAGAGATGATGCGCCGCTGCCAGGAGCGCCGGGCGCTGATGGAGTCACTGGGCTACGAGATCGCGCCGGAGGTCCTGCCGCTAAGCAACATCGCCGGAGCCTTCTTTCCCTTCCTGCTTACACCTAAGTACGTCGCTCTTTCCCGGTAGACTCCTCGCTCACGTTTCACATTCATCTGATTCCTTCGTATCGCAGAAGTCCAGCGCTGTCGCCAACTCGGTCTGGACCGAGTTCCATGCCCTGCGACTCCCGAACTGCTGCCGAGATACGATGCCGAGGTTCGGAAGTCCTCGGACGGCTCTTGCTGGGCCGTCCCGTGACGCCAACCTTCTCCCTAGCAAGGTCGTGTAGGAGCGCCGTCAGAGCACGCTGAATGATCTGATCCAGATTCCCGTCCGGAATCTGATGGCGCAGCAGATTCTGCGCTTGTCGCAGTTTCCCATAGGTCTCCGCACTCGACGTGAACTGCACCTTGTACCGCTCCGGCGCCAACGGGGTTGTCGTCGCTGGCCGCCTGGGCGGTGGTTCGAGCATCCCTATCGACTGGGCGAAGGCGGCAACGTCGTGGCTGCCCGCGTTTGCCTGTGGAGAGGGCAGCTTGCGGAGAACCGTTGGGGCTGCCGGCTGTGGGAAGACGGTTGCGATCACTTCTTCGACTGCCCGCTTGCTCTTGATCGCGTCTTGTCGAGAAGATCCCGATGGTTCTGCGCCGTTAGGTGGGGCGCGAGCAGGGCCAGCGTGGCCAGAGTGAGTGCTCCCTCAGAGAGCAATTGCAGAAGCTCCGGAAAGGTCCGTGACGCCCGGGCAGCCTCGATCCGCTGGTGTGCGGCATGCTCAGAGAGGAGAAGCGCTTTGGTGCAGTAGGCAAAGAGCGAAGAGTACCCTTCAGCTAAGTATAGTCTTCGGGCATCGAGTTCGGCGAGAAGGACGATGAGGAGCGCAGTCGCCTGCCTCTCCTCCGCAGCCAGCGTTGTGACCTTCGCGAGCAACTCCTGGTCGGAGAGTTGGGTAAGTGGAGGAAAGCACTATAGGCTAGACGTAAAGCCGTCGCTAGGCTTCTTCACCGATCTGGCGGACGCGCAGGTGGCGGCGGATCCACCAGATGATGCCCGCCACCAGAAGCAGGGCGATGACGAGTTCGAAGCCTTCAAACGCTTCACGGATGCTGGCCCAGCGTTCGCCCAGGCGCATTCCGATCCAGGCTAGAAGATACGACCAGATCACCGAACCGACGAAGGTATAGAAGGAGAAGCGCCACAACCCTACGCGCGCGACACCCGCGGGGAAGGAGATGTAGGTCCGCACGATGGGCAGCAACCGGCCGACGAAGACGGTGGCGTCGCCCCAGCGGGCGAACCAGCGGTCGGCCAGTGCCAGGTCGTGGCGCGAGATCAGGATGTACCGGCCGTAGCGTTCCAGCAGAGGGCGTCCGCCAACCGCGCTCGCCCAGTAGGCCGCCAGCGACCCGAGCAGGCAACCAAGCCCCCCTGCCAGCGCCGCGCCCCAGAGCGTGAAGCGGCCGGTAAGGGCGAGGTAGCCGGAGAACGGCATGATCACCTCCGAGGGCAGGGGGACGCCCGCCGACTCGAAAGCCATCAGGATGACGACCCCGGGATACCCGAGGGTGGCGATGGCGCCGACGATGAAGGAGGTCAGCGCCGCAAAGATCCGGGAGACCAGCCCGCTCACGCGCTGGCGGGCGAGCCGGTCACGACGCGGGAACTTTCAGGGGGAGGCCAGGGTCTGGCGGGGCGGACGCGGGTTGGGGAACCACCGCGGGGACCGCGGTCTCGCGGAGATACCGCGCCGCCTCCTCGGGGGCCATCGGGTTGATGTGGAAGCCCGAGCCCCACTCAAAGCCGGCGGTGTGCGTCAGCTGCGGCATTATCTCCAGGTGCCAGTGGTAGGCCGGCGACCGCGGGTACTGGTAGGGGGCCGTGTGCACGATGAAGTTGTAGGGGGGGTTGTCCACACAGAGGCTGAGTTTGAGGAGGACCGTCTTGAGGGCCTCGGCCATGGGCGCCACGTCCTCGGGGCCGATGCGCCCGAAGCTGGCCATGTGGGCGCGGGGGAGGATCCAGGTCTCGAAGGGGAAGCGCGACGCGTACGGAGCGACGGCGAGGAACCGATCGTTCTCGTACACGACGCGCGAGGCCTCGGTGCGCTCCTGGGCGATCATGTCGCAGTAGATGCACGACCCGTACTTGACGTAGTGGCTCTCCGCGGCGGCCAGCTCTTCGCTGATCCGCTTGGGCACCATTGGCAGGGCGATCAGTTGACTATGCGGGTGAGAGAGGGACGCCCCGGCCGCGCGGCCGTGGTTGCGGAAGAGCAGCAGGTACTCGAAGCGCTCGTCCCGGTCCAGGTCTTCGTAGCGTTGGTAGTAGGCGCGGATGACGTCGGCGATCTCCGCCTCGGCCATGAGGGCGAGGTGGGTGTCGTGGTCGGGGGTCTCGACGATCACCTCGTGCGCTCCCACCCCGTCCATCCGCGTAAAGATGCCCAGCTTGCTCCGTTTGGTCTTCCCCTCGATGCGCAGCGCCGGGTACTTGTTGCTGACCACCCGGACGCGCCAGCCAGGACCGTCGGGGGCACTGCCAGTTGGACGGATGGCGAAGATCTCGGGCGGAGTCTTCTCTTCGCGTCCCTCGCAGAAGGGGCAGCGTTCCGGATCAGTGCGGTCATCGTCAACGGTGGTGACGAAGTCCGTCGGCCGGGTGGCCCGCTCCGTGGCGATGATCACCCAGCGACGCGTAGTGGGGTCTTTCCGAAGTTCGGGCACGGTCTGATTCCCTCCAGGCCTGAGGTGCTAGGCGGTCTCTCCCGCCAGCCCTCCTACTCTTCTGCCCACGGCCTCCCGGTACAAGGCGGCGTAGCGGGCCGCGGAGTGGTCCCAGGAGAAGTCAGCCCGCATGCCCGCCTGCTGGAGACGGCGCCAGATCACGGGATCGCGGAAGGCGGACAGGGCCCGGTCCAGTGCGCCCAGGAACGCCTGCGGCGTGTAGGTATCGAAGACGAACCCGGTGGCGGACCCTTCCGCCAGGGCAGCGGGCGTCGCGTCTATGACAGAGTCGGCGAGCCCTCCTGTGCGACGGACCACGGGAATCGTCCCATAGCGCAGGCTGTAGAGCTGGTTGAGCCCCGAGGGTTCAAACCTGCTCGGCATCAAGAACAGATCGGCGCCGCCCTCGATGCGGTGGGCCAGTCCCTCGTCGAAGGTGAGCGCCGCGAAGACCTGACGGGGATAATCGCGGGCGAGATGGGTGAAGAGCGCGTGGTAGCGGGGGTCGCCGGTCCCCAGGAGCACGAACTGCACCCCCTGGTCCAGCACCGCAGGCAGCACGGCGGCAACGAGGTCGCAGCCTTTCTGGTCGGTCAGACGCGTGACCATCCCCAGCAGCGGCGCGTAGGGCAGCGTCTCCAGCCCCCCTTCCCGTTGAAGGGCGCGCTTGCAGAAACGCTTGCCCTCGAGGTCATCGGGGCCGTAGCGCACCGCCAGATAGCCGTCCACCCGCGGATCCCACTGGCTGTAATCGACGCCGTTGAGGACCCCGAAGAGCTCGCGCCGCCGACGGGCGAGAAGATCCTCGAGGCCTCCGCCGAACTCCGAGGTCTGGATTTCGCGGGCGTAGGTCTCGCTGACCGTGTTGAGGACGTCGGCAAAGAGCAGACCGCCCTTGAGGCAGTTGACCTTTCCCCAGAACTCCAATCCGTCCGGACTGAAGTACTCTTCCAACAGACCCAGGCCGGGAAACTCCTGGGCCGGAAAGAGTCCCTGCATGGCGATGTTGTGCACCGTCAGCACCGTCGGCCAGGACCGTTGTCCTGCGTGCTCCCGCTGATGCAGGTAGACGGGGACGAGCGCGGTGTGCCAGTCGTTGCAATGCATCAGGTCGGGATGGAAGGCCTGCGCGGCGACCGTCACCGCGGCCCGGCTGAAGAAGGCGAAGCGTGCCAGGTTGTCCTGATAGTCGCGGCCACCCTCGCCGTAGAGCCCGGCCCGATCATAGAAGCGGGGACAATCGACAAAGTAGACTGGAACCTCAGACGGCGAGCGTCCCTCCAGGACCAGGCCGCCCACCGCCTCGCCGCCGACCTCGATGCGCAGGGGAAAGAGGGGCGTGAGGTTCTCCAGCGAGATGCTGCGGTAGCGTGGCAGGACGAGGCGGACGTCGTGGCCGAGTGCCCGCAGCGCCGCGGGCAGCGCCCCCGCGACGTCGGCCAAACCCCCGGTTTTTGCGTATGGAACGGCCTCTGAAACGCAGTAAAGGACCTTCACAGCCTTCCTCTTATAACATGTGCCCTGTTGAGCGTCAAACCACCTGCGGCGCCTTCCCGGAGGGGATGGGAAGAGTATTCTGGTGGCGTGCAGGGCGCCTTGAAACGGTACGTCGCGGTCACCGCTCTTTGCCTGGGGCTCACCGGCGCGATGGTCGCCCTACGTCCAGGGCTCGGTCTCGCCGCGGTGGCGTTGATCTACCTACTGGGCGTCTTCCTGAGCGCAGTGTGGTGGGGCCGCGGTCCAAGCCTGCTGGGCAGTGTCCTCTCGTTCCTTACCCTGAACTTCTTCTTCACCGTGCCGTACAACACGTTCTTCGTCGCGGCCACGCAGGATGTTGTCAGTCTCCTGGTCTTTCTCTTCGTCGCCGAGATGACCTCACGCCTCGTCGCCAGCGCTCTCGAGCGCCTCCGGCTACAGAAACAGGCAGCTGAGGCGGAGGCACTGCGAAAGACAGATGAGTTGAAATCGGCTCTCCTCTCGGCCGTCTCCCACGACCTGAGGACGCCGCTCGCGTCCATCCGCGTGGCCGCCACTGGCCTCCTCCAGGACGGGTTTGGGTCCAACGGTCTGGCCAGTAGAGAGCTGCTGCAGACTATCGACGCCGAGGCGGCCAGACTGGCGCGCCTCGTCAGCAACCTCCTCGATCTCTCCCGCATTGAAGCGGGCGCGCTGAGGGCGATCAAGGAATGGCGGGATCTTCAGGAGGTCGTGGCCCGCGCGTCAGATAGTATGGGAGACCGGCTGCGCGATCACCGAGTGGTGGTGGACATCCCCTCCACGCTTCCTCTCGTGCCGCTTGATTTCACACAGATCGAGGACGTGCTGGTGAACCTGCTGGACAACGCCGCCCGCCACTCTCCAGAGGGCACGACCATCCGTATCTCTGCAGAGCGGCGCGGCCTTGAAGTGATCGTTCAGGTGGAGAACGCGGGACCGCCTGTCCCCGTGGATTCGGCCGATGAGATCTTCAACCGTTTCTACCCGGTGCAGCGGGATCGGCGGGGCCTGGGGCTGGGGCTGGCTATCTGCAAAGGGTTGGTGGAGGCGCATGGGGGGCGCATCTGGGTGGAGCGGCCGGGCGAGTCGGGCGCGCGGTTTGCCTTTGCCCTGCCCCTGGAGGGGGCTCCCGCCAGCGGACCGCGCGGCTGATCGCGGGCAGGACGATGGGCGCGCGCATCCTGATCGTGGATGATGAGTCGCAGATGCGGCGCGTCCTCGCGCGCACGCTGGGAGCACAGGGGTTCGAGGTGCGGGCCGTCGCCACCGGCGGGGAGGCTCTCTCCGCGCTCCGCTGGCATCCCGACCTCATCCTGCTCGATCTAATGTTGCCCGACCTGGACGGCCTCGATGTGACGAAACGCATCCGTGAGCAGGGCGGCGTCCCCATCCTGGTGCTCTCCGCGCGGGGCGACGAACAGCAGAAGGTCGCGGCCCTCGACCTGGGAGCGGACGATTACATCACCAAGCCGTTTGGCGCGGAGGAACTGCTGGCGAGAATCCGCGTGGCGCTCCGGCACACTGCCCAAACCTCCGTTCCGATCATCGAGGCAGGAGAGCTGCGCATCGACCTGGAGCGGCGTCTGGTCAGCCGCCGGGGTGAGGACATTCATCTCACCCCCACGGAATATGAGGTGCTGAAATACTTGGCCCGCCATGCGGGGAAGGTGATCACCCACCGCACGCTCCTCCAGGAAGTCTGGGGGCCCGAACATCTTGAAGAGACGCAGTACCTCCACGTGCTGATCAGCCAGCTCCGCCGCAAGATCGAGCCTCAGGTGGCGCGACCGCAGTACGTCCTGACGGAACCCGGCGTCGGCTACCGGTTTCGCCCGCCCGCCTAGGAGGCCTCGTGTCTTAAGGACTTCTTAAGGGAGGCTCTGCTACGCTCAGCCTCCGAAATGCCCGACCGCCTGCAATCTGGCGTCCTCCTCGCGGTCATCCTCTTTGCCGGAGCGCTCGCCCTGGGTTGGACCGCGCTCGAGATGGTGGCCGGCATCGCCACGGTGATCCTCGTGGGCGCCCTTGCGTTCCGGGCCTTTCTCAGGGCGATGGCGGCGATTCCGACGCCTGCAACCCCTCCCCCGGCGCTCGCCCGCGCCTTCTCCCTCCGGCGGCTGCTCCTGGGGCCTGCGCTGCCGACCCACGAGATGCCGCGGCAGACGGTGGGGAAGATCGTGGGACTCGCCGTCTTCGGGTCGGACGTGCTCTCTTCGGTTGCGTACGCCACGGAGGAGATGCTGGTCATCCTCGTCCTCGCCGGCACCGCGTTCTTCCACCTCTCCATCCCCATCTCTATCTCGATCTCCCTCCTGCTGATCGTGCTCACCATCTCATACAGGCAGACCATCTTCGCCTACCCGAGCGGTGGCGGCGCCTACATTGTGGCGCGCGACAACCTGGGAGAGGGTCCGGCGCAGACGGCGGGGGCGGCGCTGCTGACCGATTACATCCTGACGGTGTCGGTGAGTATCGCCTCCGGCGTGGCGCAGATCGCCTCCGCCTTTCCCGCCCTGACGCCTTGGCGCGTCCCGGTGGCGGTGGCGGCGATTGTCTTCATGATGCTTGTGAACCTCAGAGGCGTGCGCGAATCGGGCAACTTCTTCGCCATCCCGACCTACTTCTTTGTCGTGGTGATGCTGGGCATGCTCGCGTTCGGCTTCTACCAGCTCTTCACGGGGCGGCTGCAGCAGGTGACCGGGGTGCGCCTAGAGGGCGCGGCGCTGCAGCCGTTCACGATCTTCCTGCTGCTGCGCGCCTTCAGCAGCGGCGCGGTCGCGGTGACCGGGACGGAGGCGATCAGCAACGGCATTACGGCCTTCCGCGAGCCGCGGAGCCGGAACGCCGCGGCCACGATGGCCTGGATGAGCTTCCTCATCGGGACGATGTTCGTGGGGACCACCATCCTGGCCAACCGCATGCACGCCCTGCCGGTGGAGCATGAAACGATCGTCTCCCAACTGGCCCGGACGGTCTACGGCCCCGGCCTCATGCACGTGGTGACGCTCGTCGCGACGACGATCATCCTGATCCTGGCCGCGAACACTTCGTTCGCGGATTTTCCCCGGCTCGCCGCGCTGCACGCCGGAGACGGATTCCTCCCCCGCCAGCTGACCTACCGAGGCAGCCGACTCGTCTTTTCGTGGGGAATCGTCGCGCTGGCGCTGGTCTCATCCCTGCTCGTCGCCGCCTTTCGGGCGGACGTGACCCAGCTGATCCCTCTCTACGCGATCGGCGTCTTCCTTTCATTCACGATGTCGCAGACCGGCATGATCGTCCGCTGGCAGAAGATCGGGCGCCTCCGTCCTGATGAGGTGATCGAGACTCAGGGCTCGGTGCTCCGTTACGATCCGCGGTGGCGCTTCAAGCAGGCGATCAATGCCGTCGGCGCGCTGCTGACGACAGCGGTGATCATCGTGCTGGCCGTCACCAAATTCCGGGACGGCGCGTGGATCGTGGTGATTCTCATCCCCACGCTGGTGTGGATCTTCTTCCGGATCCATCACCACTATCAGGAAGTGCGCAAGAGGTTGAGCGTTGGCGACCGCCGGTCTCCGCTCGAACCCGTGGACGTGATCCACCTGGTCTTGATCTCCAACGTCCATGCCGCAGCGCTGCGGCAGGTGCAGTTCGTCCAGTCACTCGGATTTCGCTGGGTGGCGGTGCACGTGGAGACGGACGAGGCGAAAGCCGCCGAGGTTCGGCGCAAGTGGCAGCGCTTCTTCCCGCAGGAGCCGCTGGTCGTCCTTCCTTCGCCGCTGCGCGACGTGGTCGGTCCCATCCGCGACTACGTGCAGCGATTACGCACCGAGCATCCCAAGGCGTTCATCCACATCATCATGTCGCAGATTCTCATGGATAACCTGCTCGAGCAGGCTCTCCATCAGAACACGACCGTCATCTTCAAGCTGGCGCTCCAGGATATCCCCATGGTGGTCGTCACCGACGTCGCCTATCCGCTGCACCCTGAGGCACCCGAGCAGATGATCGAGGTGGTACCGGGCGCAGAGGGCACAGCGGCCCCGGTGGGCCGAGTCCGTCGGGAGCCTTCGCCGCGACCCTTCACGAGATGATGGCGCCGAAAGTGACCGAGACCCTTTTGAAATTCGGATTGATCGCCGCAGGCGCCGGCGCCTTCACCGGGGCGATGATCGGTGAAACCGCACCGGAGATCGTCGGAGCGTTGGCCGGAGCCTTCGTGGGAGCGCTCCTCGCGGTCACGGCGCTCTCACTGCCATCGTCGCCGCTGTCGTTGAGCCCAGGAGCCGCCCTCGATGCTGCGGTGACAGCGCTCTGGTTTTCGGCCCTGAGCTGGCTGGCCGTGGTCTGGTGGGAAGCCCTTACCGGAAGGCTCCCGCCAACTGATGCGAAGGGATAAGGACTCCGAACGCTAGTGGTGCTTTCGGAGCCGGTACCCTACCCCGGGTTGGTCGATGCCTGGGAGCACGACAGCTTACCCAGGTCATTTTTTTGGTCGAAACCGGATCAGGTCAGAGAAAAAATCCCGCAGGCACCCGTCAAAACTTCGTCAAAGCCAGGAAGCGGGGGGGGGAGAGACTCAGCTGGAGTGGACTTCAGGCGGGTCAGGGACTCGAGCAGAGATCAGAGGCCGCCCGATGTCCCATGAAGGCCATCATGGTCATCCTCAACTTCTTCTCGGTGTCTTCGCCTCGGCATCCGCGCTCATGTAGATTAGCCCCGGTGCAGGGCGATCGACAAAGGCCATCATCAGATCGTTGACATTGGTTAGCGTCGGCCCCGTCATGATCAGGTCTCCCAGCGCAGCAAAGAATGGGTAGGCGTTGTTTCGGTCCAGATACTCCTGCGGGTCGAAGCCGAGCCGGCGGGCGCGATAAAGCGTCCATCCATCGGCAGCCGCACCGGCAGCGTCGGTAGGGCCGTCCGTCCCGTCAGTCCCGGCCGCAAGCACGAGGGTGCCTGGCAGGCCCGCGACTTCCAGAGCCGCGCTCAGAGCGACCTCCTGGTTTCTCCCTCCTTTGCCGCTCCCGCGCACGGTCACCGTGGTCTCTCCACCCTGCAGCAGGCAGACCGGGAGCGGGCCGTAGCGGCCCTCGAGCGCTTCCCGCGCGGCCCGGCCGAGAGAGGCCCCGACCTTGCGCGCTTCCCCTTCTACGGCCTCCGCCAGCACGACCGTTGCGAACCCCTGGTCTTCAGCGGCCGTCTCCGCCGCGCGCAGTGCCTGCGCCAGGTCGCCGATGACCACGCTCTGGGATCGCCGAAATGCGGGATCGCCCGCTTTGGGCGTTTCCGGGTAACGGCCTGCGGCGCCGTCGCGCAGATGCGCCACTGCGTTGGGCGCGGTGTCGGCGGCGGCGGCCATGACCGCGCGCCGCTGCAGTGCGTCCAGGGCATCAGTGTATGTCGATCGGTCCGGCACGGTCGGCCCAGAGGCGATAACGTCCAGCGGGTTGCCGAGCACGTCGGAGAGCGCGAGGGTAACGATGCGGGCGGGCGCGATGCGGCGGGCCAGATGCCCACCTTTGATCCGCGAGAGGTGCTTGCGCACCGCGTTCAATTCGCCGATCGGCGCACCGGCGGAGAGGAGCAGCCTGGTGATCGCCAGTTTGTCCTCGAGTGTGATCCCTTCGCTGGGGGCGACGAGCAGCGCTGAGCCTCCTCCTGAGAGCAGCACGAAGACCAGATCTTCTTGCGCAGCGTGATCTGCCAGAGTGAGCACGGCATCGGCCACTTCAACGGAGGCGGCGTCGGGAAAAGGGTGCCCTGCCTCCCGCACCGCTACGCGGTCCGTGTGGGCGAAATGCCCATGTTTGACGCTGACAACGCCCCCAGCCAGCCGCTCGCCGAGGATCTCCTCCAGGGCGGCGGCCATCGCCGCCGCGGCCTTGCCTGCGCCCACTGCGGAAATGGTGCGGACCTGGCGGAGATCGCAGTTCTGATCGGCGACGGTGAGCAGGTCGCCCTCCAGGCGCACGACGCGGCGCACCCCTGCGATCGGATCGGCTGCCCGCAACGCCCGCTCCAGGCAGCGGATCGCCGCTCGACGCAGCGCCTCGGTCTCCCGGTTCTTGAAAAAGGTCTCAGGAAGCGGCCGCATCCGCCGCGACGGTCGCCGGCGATCCAGGGGCGGCCATCGTCGCTTCCCAGGTGGGTCCGGCCCCGTTCGAGCGTACCGCCTCCACGGAGATCGCGCGGATCCCTTCGCGTTCCAGCGTCCAGCGCACCGTGTCTCGCGCCAGCGGCAGCAGGTTGTTGATATCGCTCAGGTGGATCAGCAGGACGGTCTGGGCCCGGCCGGGCCGCGCGGCCCGCAGCACGGCCTCGGCGGCGCGGTCGTTGGAGAGGTGGCCGGTCGCGCTGATGATGCGGTTCTTCAGGAACCAGGGATATGTGCCCACTCCGAGCAGGCGAGGGTCGTAGTTCGCCTCCAGCAGGATCAGGTCCGCCGTGGGCATCCTTTCCAGCAGCGGCTCGGTGAGATCTCCCAGATCATAGGCCAGAAGCACGCGGATCCCGCCGGCCGAGAGCATAAAGCCGACTGGTTCGGTAGCGTCATGGGGCAATGGAAAGGGGTCAACCTGGACCTCACCGACCTTGAATGGAGTGCCGGTGATGAAGCGCTCGGTGCGCGCCCCGCCGAGAAACTGCGCCGCCCGCCTCAGCGTGCCCTCGTTGGCCAGTACGGGAACCCCCGCCGCGCGGCTGAGCGGCCCGGATCCTCGGACGTGATCATCGTGTTCATGGGTCAGCAGCACCGCCGTAAGATCGCCCGGCGTAAGGTTCATGGACGCGAGCAACCGCGCGATGTTCTCGGCCGGCAAACCCGCGTCAATCAGCAGCCGGGTCGGCCCCGCTTCGACCAGGATGGTGTTCCCAGCGCTGCCGCTGCGCAGCACCTGCACCCGGAAGCGAGCAGGGTAGTCCACGGCCGTCACATTACCAGGAGGGCGCGCTCTTCCGCCAGCGCGCGCACCTGACCGAGCCCTGCCAGCGTCTCGGCCAGCGCGCCGGCAGGAGCGAACGTGGGTGAAGGCGCGGCGCGCGGCGGCCGGACGGTGGCCACCGTGACCGGCCGGTCCTCCGGGATGCCGGCCAGTTCGCGTGCCCGCCGGACCGCCAGCGCAAAGTCTCCCAGTTCGTCCACCAACCCCCGCTCCAGGGCCTGGCGCCCGGTCCAGACGCGCCCCCGCGCGATCGCTTCGATCTCGCGCTCGGAACGATTGCGTCCTTCGGTGACCCGGCGCTTGAACCTCACGTAGATGTCCGCCATCTCCGCGCGCATCCGATGCCATTCGGTCTCGTTGAGATGGGCGAACCCCGAGGGAATGGTGGCGGTCACCCCACGTGCCAGGATCTCCCGGTGCAGTCCGTAGCGCTCGTACAGGTCGGCGAAGACAAGTTTCCCTTCCACCACGCCGATGGAGCCGGTGATGGTGGAAGGACTGGCGATGATTTGGTTGGCTCCGGCGGAGACGTAATAGCCCCCGGACCCGGCGACGTCGCCCATAAAGACGACGACGGGCCGCCCTCGCTTGATGCGCTCGACCTCTCGCCAGATCAGATCAGAGCCGAGGGCCGACCCGCCCCGCGAGTCGACCACGAAGACCACCGCCCGTGCGCGCCGGATGCGCTCGACCGCCCGGAAGGCCCGCGCGATCGTCGCCGCCCCCGCCAGGTGGCGTCCCACCAAGGGAAGAGGCGCGGGAAAGTCCCGGCTCTCTCCCGGCACGATCGCGCCCCGCAGGGTAACCACGGCGATGAGCTCACGCGCCGACTTCCACTCGTACGGCCACGGTACGCGTCGCCGAGCCTGCGCCCAGGGAGCGAGGCGCGCCGGGCGGCCGTCGACGGCCAGGCGGGAGGGGAGGTCGTCTTCGTAGAGGACGGCGTCGACCAGGCCCGCCTCTAGCGCTTCGGCGGCGGTAAGAGGCGCCCGGTCGATGGCCGCGCGGACGGAGGCGGGGGAGATCCGGCGCGCCGCGGCCACGTCGTCGACGATCTGGCCCAGCACCGAGTCGAGGAGCGCGTCCACCATCTCCCGGTGGGTCTCCGACATCGTCGCCCGGCGGAGGGGATCGGCGGCAGTCTTGTACTCGGCGATGCTATCGAACTCGGGCGCGATCCCCAGGCGGTCGAACGCCGCTCGGAAGAAGGTGACTTCCACGCGCGGGCCGGTGATGGCGACGGAGGCGCTCTCGGGCAGGAGGATCTCGTCGGCGGCGGTGGCCAGGTAGTACTGGGGCAGCCCGATGACAGTGAGGTACGCGACGACGCGGCGGCCGGCCCGGCGCGTCGCCAGCAACGCCTCGCGCAGCCGCTGCACCGTGGCCGTCGCACCCCCGAGTTCCCCCACGCGGACGATGACGCCCCGCACGCTCGGCGCCACGGACAACCGGTCCAGGGTGGCCCGCAGCTCCTCGAGGCTCTCCGCGGGGCCCTCCAGCGACAGGATCTCCCGCGACGAGAAGAGGCGCCGGCGAAGCGCCCGCCGCCTCTCCGGGTAGGCGCCGGCCAGATCCAGCACGACGTATTCGGCGCCCGGACCCGCGATGGCGGCCAGCAGGTTGGCCAGCAGCCGAAAGAGATTTCGGATCAGATCGATGAGCAGCATTCAGTCATACCCCAGGTCGGACAGCGCATCCTCACCCATACCGAAGTGATGCGCCACCTCGTGGATCACCGTGCGGCGGACCTCTTCCCGGATCTCCTCTGCCGAATCGCACGCTTCGGTGAGCGGGCCGCGGAAGATACTGATGCGGTCGGGAAGGAGCGGGTCGGCTAGGATCCCCCGTTCGATCAGCGGTGTGCCCTCGTAAAGCCCGAAGAGATGATCATCCGGCTCGACCCCGGCCTCCTCCAGCTGCTCCCGGGTCGGCCACTCCTCAATCACGATTCCGACGTTGTCCATGCGCGCGCGCAGAAGTTCCGGGATGCTGGCCAGGGCTTCCTCGACCAGCCGGGCGAACACCTTGCGGCT
Source organism: bacterium (assembly GCA_036004665.1). Lineage (GTDB taxonomy): Bacteria > Sysuimicrobiota > Sysuimicrobiia > Sysuimicrobiales > Humicultoraceae > JACQGZ01. The sequence goes on from DASYRG010000046.1 coordinate 28,907, forward strand.
GACCGTGATCGGCACCAAGGGCGCCGCCCCCCGAGCCTAGTCCTCAGGCCACCTGCGGAGGAGGTAGTCCCGGCCTCCCGTCTCGACGAGATCGACGATCTCGGTCATCAGTTCCCGGTACTCTTCGCTCTGGCGCAGCTGCTCGAAGGCCGCTTCATAGGCTGCCAGGCTGGGCCACTCTGTCTCCCAGGTGACCACGAAGAGATCGCCGGAGAGGTCGGTGAAGATGCGCGCGCGGCGCTCGGCCTCCAGCGTCACCGAGATTCCCTTGAGCAATTCCACCACGGTCGAGGCCGCGCCCCACTTCGTCCGGAACCAGGTGCGCACCAGAACCATGGAGAGCCACTTCGTCGGCCCGTGTGACAGTCCCTCCGGTTTGGACCCGCGCGCTCGGGTCGCTGCCGGTCACGCCGCGAGATCCGGGAGTCTGATCAAGAACTCCCACCAGCCGATCGTATAGTCGGAGAGAATCCCCGGCACCGCACCCAGCCCTTCGTGCACGAGATGGAGACGCGTGGATCGGCCTTGCCCCGTTGGCTCAAGGCGCCAAGTCACGGTGCCGATGGCACCCGCTTCTCGCCAGGAGATCACCAGCCGGATGGGCGGCTCCACCGCGAGGACGCGTAGCGGCCCAGAATTCAGGGGGCCTTCCTCGTCCCACCCGTAGGAATATCGCCCGCCGGGCTGCAGCTCGACGTAGGCATCGGTGGAAATCCACCGGTTCATCTGGGAGGGGACGGTGAGCATCTCCCAGACCCGCGCCGGCGGGGCGTCGATGGTAATGGTCTGATCCACCACCGGCGGAGGCGTCACCGAAAAGTCGTAGCGGGGCAACGGCCGGCCCCGCAGGTGCGCGTCGAGCTGCCGCAGCAGGATCTGCCAGACGGCCGTGAGATGTTCTGCACTGGCCCACTCCATCGGGAGCGCGCTCACGCCGCTGTGGTGCACCGCCACCTCCGTCTCGCGGGTACTGACCTCTCGCACCTCGACCGCCACCGTGGTCTCAGCGCGCGCCAGCGGCCAGATGTAGGTCAGGGTCCGGTTCGGCTCCAGGGCGATGATCCGACCGCGCACCATCTCGGGACCGCCGTACGCGTGGGGCCCGCCGAAGGCGTAAACACCGCTGGGCCGTGGATCGACTTCCGCATGATCGCAGAACCAGGCGGCCAGCGCGGCGGGATCGATGAGCGCGCGGAAGACCGCCGCCGTGGCGGCGCGAATCCGCTGCGCCACTTTTGACTCCAGGGGTGGGGCGATCGTGGGCAGGCGTCTGACCATCCGTTCCCATCCGCCTTCGTACGTTCGGACCTCCGCATCTCGATCCTCTGGGGGCAGCCGTTCGAACCCGCTGTGCGTTACGGTGACCCGCGCGCCGCCGGGCCGCTCGATCACCGTGATGGAGATCAACGTCTCCGCCGGCCAACCTGAGCCATCCTCGTTCTCTTTTCGGGCGGTCATCTCGATCCGGTGGGGCGGTTCGTAGGTCACCACCCTCCCGACGAGGCGGAACGTCGTGGCACGGCCGGTCGCCACATGCTCCTCAAACCGACCACCGACCCGCTCTTCAAAGGTCACCCGGTCAGGCAGCCGCCACTTCTGCGACCCGACCTGCGTCCCCACGAACCCCCAAACCCGTTCGATCGGCGCGTCGATGTCGATCTGTTTGTGAATGGTGAAGGCATCCATCGTTCCCCTCCTATTTCGAGCGCCGCCGGCGCTCGTCTTCCTCCACGACGCGTTTCAGCACGGCCAGCCGTTCGGACCAGAAGAATTCATAGTGGCGGAACCATTCCTGATACATCTGGTGCAGCGGCGTGGGGTTGAGACGGTACCATCGTTCCCGACCCTCCCGCGCCTCTTCCACGAAGCCGGACCGACGCAGCACGCGCAGGTGCCTGCTTACCGCGGGGCGGCTGAGGGGAAACCGGGCGGCGATGTCGCCCGCGCGCTGCGGCCCGTCATCCCGCAGCACGTCCAGGATTTTCCGGCGGGTCGCATCCGCCACCGCCCGATAAGGAGACGTCTTCCGCATTATGTAACATAATCGTTACATAAATCTGTGGGCGCGGTCAAGCCCGCAGGTCCGCATCCGCAGCGCGACGAAACAGAAGCCGGGCTTCGGGCGAATCCCGTCGACAATCCTGGGAGGTGAGACGCGGTGCAGATGATGACCAGGCCCGTGGGATTGCGGCCGGCGCTGCTGGTCGCGGGTTTCTACGCGGTTGTCACCGGATTCATCCTGCTCTTCCCCGCATTCGCCAGCAGGGTCTTCGGCCGTGCTGTACCCGACCCCGCCGTGCTGGGTGGGTGGGGAACGAGCATCGTCGCCAACGGCATCCTCGCCCTGGGAGCCGCCTCAGATACCCGACGCTATGGCGGCCTGGCGCCCCTGTTTGCCGCGGGCCTGCTGGTCGGGACGTTCGGCCTGCTCTACTACTTTCTCACGGGAGCCTACACGGCGCGGACTGTTCTCCTCCCGCTCGTCGTCAATGCGCTGCTCGTCGCCTGGATCTGGTCCGCACGTCCGAAGGAATAAAAGGCGAGGACGAGTCTATCCCGCTCCAGAACGACAAGATACTTCCGCGGGATAGACTCGTCCTCGCCCTCTAATCTACGAACAGCGGGACCAGACGGCCTTGGCGGACGTCGACTAACCCGCGATCAGTGAGTTTCAGTTCGGGGACCACTGAGAGGGAGAGGAACGAGAGCGTCATGAACGGATCGTCGAGCGGCGAGCCCATGCGGCGGGCCGCCGCCAGCAGCCTGCGCATGTTCTCCGCGACGACCCCGACCGGCTGATCGGACATCAACCCCGCGATCGGGAGCGGCAAGGTCACGACTTCACGTCCCGCCGCGGCGACCAGCCCGCCCTGCATCTCCAGGATCAGGTCGACGGCGGCGCGCATGTCCTCGTCGTTGGTGCCCACCACGATGATGTTGTGCGCGTCGTGCGCCACGCTGGAGGCCAGGGCGCCGAGGGTCAGCCCGAAGCCCCGCACGAATCCGAGCCCGATCCGCCCGGAGCCCGCGTGCCGCTCGATCACCGCGAGTTTGAGCAGATCCCGCGCGGGCTCGGCCATCGCCTCACCGGCCTGGACGAGGACCTCCGCCTCGCTGGCCCTGGTAACGATCTGGTTGGGGATGACCTCGATGAGACGCGCCCGTGCCCTGGCGGCCGACGAGGCCGCAGGGATGCGAAAGAGCAGAGTGCTGCGGGGCACGTTCACCGAGCCGCGCACCGTGGGCAGCTCCTGCCGCTCGTAGGGCAGCAGCTCCCCATCCTGGGCCACCAGCCGTCCGTGCCGGTAGACCTGCCGGGGGCGGGGAGCGGCAAGATCGTCGAAGACGATCAGGTCGGCCAGCCGTCCGGGGCTCACCCCTCCGCGATCGCGCAGGCCGAAGTATTCGGCCGCGTTGAGGCTGCCGATCTGCAGCGCCAGCAGGGGATCGAGCCCGAGGGTAATCGCCTGGCGCACCATCGAATCGATGTGCCCCTCCTCCAGGAGATGGACCGGAGTGCGGTCGTCGGTGACGAAGAGGAAGCGCCGCGCGTTTTGCGGCGTCACCAGAGGCAACAGGTCGCGCAGGTTGCGCGCGCCCGTCGCTTCGCGGATCATCACGACCATACCGCGTTGCAGCTTCTCCCGCGCCTCCCCGGGCGTGGTGCTCTCGTGGTCCGATCCGATCCCCGCCGCGACGTAGGCGTTGAGATCGAGTCCGGAAATGCCCGGCGCATGGCCGTCGATGGGACGCCCGTTCGCCGCCTGAAGCTTTGCCAGGACCTCCGCGTCGCCGCCGAGCAGCCCGGGGTAGTCCATCAGTTCGGCCAGCCCAAGCACCCACGAATCTTGAAGAAGCGTCTCCAGATCGTACGCGGAGAGTTCGGCGCCCGACGATTCCATCGGGCCGGCCGGCACGCACGAGGAGGCCATCACGAACACGGAGAGCGGATTGTACTTGGCCGCCTGCAGCATGTAGCGGATGCCAGACATGCCGAGGACGTTGGCGATCTCGTGCGGGTCGGCGATGACGGTCGTGGTCCCGTGCGGGACAACGGCGTGGGCGAACTCGGGTACGCTGACCATGGCGCTCTCGATGTGCACGTGCCCGTCGATCAGCCCCGGAGCCAGGTAGGCGCCCGCAAGATCGTGCGTCTCGCTCGCGCGGTAACTGCCCGGCGTCCCCCATCCGGCGATGCGGTCGCCGGCGATAGCGACGTCAGCCTCGACGACCTCGAGGCCGAAGAGGTCAACGACCCGGGCGTTGCGCAACAGGATGTCGGCGGGCCGGAGGCCCCGGGCCGTCTCGATGAGCGCGGGGAGGTCCATTGGCATCACGTTCCCTGGGTTGCGGGGGCCTTCCTGCGGTACCAGCAGGCGCAACGGCAGGCATCCGTCTCAGAGAACAAGAACCCCTCAGGCGCAACGCACCCTGCGCCAGAGGTGAGCCATGCCCCACATCCTGCCGTTCCGCGGACAGCCGAGCTATGACCTGGAGATCGCCGGGACGGTGCGCACGCTGCCGCTCATCCAGGTGGCGCCCGATACCTGGATCGCCTACTACTACAGCCTGGGGGACACGGAGGTCATCGATCGCGCGGCGCGCATCCTCGCGCCCAAGATGGAATCCTGCGACCTGTTCGTCACCACCGAGACAAAGGGCATCCCCCTGGCCCACGCCATCGCCACCAATTTGGGACTGAAGCCCTACGTCGTCTGTCGCAAGGAAATCCGGCCGTTCATGCTCTCGCCGCTCGTCGTGCGCTACAAGCCCATCACCGCCAAGACCGAGCAGGAGCTCTTCATGGACGGCCGGGACGCCAACAAGGTGCGCGGCAAGAAGGTCGGCATCGTCGACGACATCGTCAGCACCGGCGAGACGCTGCAGGCCATGGGTGACCTGGTGAAGCAGGCTGGCGGTGAGGTCGTGGCCAAGGCGGCGCTGCTGCTTGAGGGCGAAGAGTGGAAGGACGTCGTGAACGTGGGGATTCTTCCGGTGTTCAAACTGCCTGACCGGAGCGATCAGTGATCATGGTCAGGCGTTTCTCTGGGTGAGTGCCGCTCTCGACTCTATGGCTCAAACTCCTCCTCGTGCCTCTGTTGATCTCGGGGGCCAGCCTGGCCGGCCGCCGCTGGGGTCCGCAGGTGGGAGGCTGGATCGTCGGGCTGCCCCTGACGTCCGGGCCGGTGGTGCTCTTTCTGGCGTTGGAGCAGGGTCCGGCGTTCGCGGCGGGCTCAGCCGCGGGGGCGATGCTGGGCCTCGTCTCCGTGACGGGTTTCTGCGTGACGTACGCGCTCCTGGCCTGGCGGGCGCCCTGGTTTCTCTGCATGCTCGCCGGGTGGGGGGTCTTCCTCCTCAGCACGGCCCTCCTGACTGAAATCGTAGTCTCTCTCGCGGCGTCCTTTGCCGGCGTCGTGACTGTCATGGCCCTCGCGCTGCGGCTGCTCCCGCATGCTTCCTCCCAAAGACCGGCGGCTCACCCACCTGCCTGGGACATCCCGCTGCGCATCGCCGCCGCCACCGCGCTGGTCCTGGGACTGACAGCCGTCGCGGGGCGCCTGGGTCCGCGCCTCAGCGGATTACTGACGCCGTTTCCGGTCTATGTCACCGTGCTGACTGTCTTCACCCACCACCTCGGCGGTGGAGCGGCCGCAACGCAGTTGCTCCGGGGGGTCATCATCGGGTCGTTCAGCTTTGCTCTCTTCTTCGCGGTGGTCGCTCGTTTCCTCGAAGGGCAAGGACTCCTCATCACGTTCGGCGGCGCCGTCGCCGCGACGCTGCTGAGCCATGCGGTCCTGCTCTGGACCCTCGGCGCCAGCACAAATCGAGCGGCGGGCGCCGGATGACGCCCGCCGCGGTTTCCTCAAGACAGGGCGGTCTGCTTATGGCTCCTTCGGCCAGGGACCGACGATGCCCGGCGCCGCCCACTCCATCGTGGTCAGCTCCAGCACCGACATGGTCTTGCCCGCGGGCACGCGCAGGACGCCTTTGCGGTCGCGGATCGGCCCGGTGAAGGGGTCGAAGGCGAGGGGCTTCTTCGTCATCTGCGCCGTTCGACGCTGGATCAGATCGTAGACGGACATCCGGCCCAGCCCCGGCACCGACACCCGCGCCGCCTTCAGGCGTGAGACGAAGAGGGGGTTGATCGGCACGCCAAACTCGCCGCCGATCTCCACCGCCCGCTCCCCCAGCAGCCACCAGTAGTCGACGTTGGCCAGATTAGTTGCCGTGTATTTCCCAGCCTGCACCTTCCGCAGGAAGTCGAGGTAGATCGTCTCCCAATGGACAAGTTGCCCGGAGACGACGTGCTGGGGCGCGAACTTCTGCATCGGCGAGTAGTGGCTGAAACTGAGGCGGTTCCTCTTCGCGGCCACCTGGATGACCGTGGGCGAGTCCTCGGTAAAGGCGAAGACGTCGGCGCCTGTGGCGATCAGCGCCTCGGTCGCCTCCTTGGCCTTGGCTGGGTCGAACCAGGAGAAGAGCCAGCGCACGTTTATGGTGGCCCTGGGGTTGACCGCGCGCACGCCCAGCGCGTACGCGCTGAGGTGGCGCTTCACCTCCGGGATGGGGAACGCGCCCACATACGCAATCCTGTTGGTCTTCGTCAGCGCGCCCGCCATCAGACCGTTGAGGTAGTAGATCTGATAGAAGTCGGCCATGTAAGTGAACATGTTAGGGTTGCGCTTGAAGCCACTGGCGTGGCCGAAGATGACGTTGGGGTACTTCTTGGCGGCGTTCAGCGTCCCGTCCATGAACCCGAAGGAGGTCGTCAGCACCACCTTCGCGCCCTGCTCGATGATCTTGTCGATGAAGGGCTCGACCTGCGCCTCGGGCACCGACTCCACGAAGATCGTCTCGACGCCCAGCTCCTTCTCCACGATCAGGCGGGCCTGGTTGTGGGCATGGGTCCACCCATAGTCTCCGATGGGCCCTACGTAGATGAACCCGACCTTGAGCTTCGCCTGCGCCGCGCCGGCGCCCGCGAAGGTCAGGATCAGGAGAACGACGAGCACACCTTTCATCCAGCGCATCTGCTCCCTCCCTCTTTCCCTGGACTCGCTTTCCTGCCCGCTACCACTTCCAGAACGCTCTCACCCCTTCCTGTGTTCTCATCGCTCTCCACGCACGTACGGAATGCCCAGCGCTTCCGGCGCCCCCTGACGGCGCCGCCCGCGCTGGGTGGTCAAGGCCAGGGCGAGGATCGTGAAGGCAAACGGCATCATCTGCAGCGGCTCCGGCGCCACCCAGGTCTGGAGTCGGAACGACAGGTGGAAGAGCGCCCCGAAGAAGAACGCGCCCGCGACGGCGCGCAGCGGATCCCAGGCGGCGAAGATCGCGATGGCGATGGCGATCCAGCCCAGCCCCGCGGTCATCCCCTCCGTCCAGCTGGGACGGTAGGCCACCGAGAGGAAGCCGCCCGCCACCCCGGCCATCGCGCCCCCGAAGACCACCGCCAGATAGCGCACGAGGGAAACGTTCACCCCGAGGGCGTCGGCGGCCGCGGGCGCCTCCCCCGCCGAGCGCAGGGCGACGCCCCAGCTGGTGTGGTACAGGATGAACCAGAGCGCCATGGCCAACAGGAGGCCGGCGTAGGTGAGCGAGGAGATCTCGGGGAGAGAATTGAGAAGCGGCAGTCCCTCCCAGCGCCGCCCCAGCACCGCCGAGAGCCCCAACCCCAGCATGGTCAGCGCCAGCCCGGAGACGTACTGGTTGGCGCGCAGGGTGATAGCCATTGCGGCGTGCAGCAGCGCCGCCGCGCCCCCGATCCCCGCCGCGGCGACCAGCCCCAGGGCAGGGTTCCCGGTCGTCTGCGCGACGGCGAAGGCCAGGAAGGCCCCGAGAATCATCATCCCCTCCACTCCCAAATTCACGACGCCGGAGCGCTCCGCGTAGATCTCCCCCAGGGCGGCCCAGAGCAGCGGGCTCCCCAGGGCCAGGGCGCGTATGATCGTGCTGACGACATCTTCCATCTGATCCTCGTCGCGGCCGGCCTGAGCCGGCCGTTTAGATCCTCTCGTCGCGGCCGGTGCGAGCCGGCCGCTTACATCCTCTCTCGCAGACCGGAGGTCAGGCCTCCCCTCCGCTGGTCCCTCGGGCGCTTCCTTCCGCGCCCACGGCGCCCACCGCCGCCGGAGAGGGACGCGCGCGCGCCGGCATCCAGCGCACGCGATAGTACAGCAGCCGCTCGCTGCCGATGAGGCAGAAGAGGATCAGCCCGTTGACGACGTCGGTGACGCGCGCGGGCATCTGCAACCCGACCCGCATGACGTCCCCGGCGGCGAAGACCACGCCGAGAAACAGCGCGGTCACGATCGTCGCCAGCGGGCTCCCCCGGGCGAGCCAGGCGACGATGATCGCAGCGTACCCAAACCCCAGCGAGATCTGGTTTGGATCGAGGAGGCGCCGGTGGATACCCGCCACCTCCCCCACTCCCGCCAGACCGGCGGCGCCCCCGGCCAGCAGCATCACCAGCAGTGTCGTCCGAGCGGGATCGATGCCAGCATAGCGGGCGGCATCGGGATTCTCGCCCTGCACGCGGATCTCAAAGCCCAGCTTCGTGCGGCTCAGCAGCACGGCGCTGCCCGCGGCCAGCAGCAGCCCGATCGCCAGCGTGGGCCAGTGGACCCGGGTGCCGGCGATGACCGGGATGACGGCCGCGGGCGGGAAGGAGTTCGTGAAGGCGAAGCCGCGCATCTCAGGGCCTTTCCAGGGACCGTGGACCAGCCACGACACCAGGTAGATGGCGACGTAGTTCATCATCAGGGTGGTGATCACTTCGTTGACGGAGAGTCGCAGCCGCAGCACGGTGGGCAGGAGGCCCCACAGCGCGCCGCCGACAAACCCGGCCAGGAACATGGCGGGTAATACCCAGGGCGCGGGCATCGAGAACGGCAGGAAGAGCGCGATTCCCGTGGCCGCCGTGGCGCCGGCCAGGATCTGCCCCTCGGCGCCGATGTTCCAGAACTGCGCCCGGAAGGCCAGGACCAGACCCACGCCGGCCAGCAGAAGCGGGATCGCGTTGCGGCCGATCTCCGGCAGCGCCCGGCCGCTGAGCAGCGTCCCGCGGGTGATCACGCTGAAGGCGCGCACCGGCCCGACACCGTAACTCCAGAAGATCACCGCGACCAGCAGCAGGGCAACGGCAATCGCGGCCACGGACACGCCCAGCACCCAGGTCAGCGGCGGTGCCGCCCGTCGGGTGATCTCGAAGGGGCCGATGCGGCTCATGCCGCCTGTCCCGCCATCATCAGCCCGATCCGCTCCCTGTCCGCGCCCGCGGCGTCGACGATGCCCACGACCTGCCCCTCGAAGAACACCGCGATCCGGTCACTGAGGGCCAGGACCTCTTCCAGATCTTCTGAGACCAGGAGCACTCCCGCGCCCTCCGCCCCGCGTCGCAGCAGCAGCGTCTGGATCTGCTCGGTCGCCGAGACGTCCAGGCCGAAGGTGGGGTGCGCCGCCACGATCAGCCCGGGTGATCCCGAGAACTCCCGGGCCAGGATGAGCCGCTGGATGTTGCCCCCCGAGAGATGGCGGGCCGGCGCGTGCGCGCCGGGGGTGACGATCTCGTACTCGGCGATCATCCGCTCCGCGAAGCGGGCCACCGCCTGCTGATCGAGCAGCGGTCCCCGTGAGAACGGGGGGTAGCGGTAGCGGTTGAGCACGAGGTTCTCGCCGACCGACATCCCCACCACGATCCCCATCCGCACCCGCTCCTCGGGAATGTGCGCCACCCCCGCCTCGTGGACTGCCCGCGCAGAACGGTTCGTCACATCCCGGCCCAGAGCGCGCACCCGGCCGGAAGTGGCGGGGCGCAGCCCGGTGATCACCTCCACCAGTTCCCGCTGGCCGTTGCCGGCGACGCCGGCGATTCCTAGGATCTCGCCGCGGCGCACGCCGAAGGAGACCCCTTTGAGCGCCACCAGCCCGCGGTCCCCGCGAGCCCAGAGATCGGCGATCGACAGCGCCTCCTCCTCCGAAGGGAGACCGGACTTGGACCGGCGGAACTCCACGTCGCGTCCGACCATCATCCGGGCCAGGGTGCGCACATCCGCCTGGGCGATCGGCACCGTTCCGACGACCCGCCCCCGCCGCAGCACGGTCACCCGGTCGGCCACCTCCATGACCTCATCCAGCTTGTGGGTGATGAAGATCACGGCGTGGCCTTCCTCCTTCATCCGCCGCAGCACGGCGAACAGGCCCCGGGCCTCCTGCGGGGTGAGGACGCTGGTGGGTTCGTCGAGGACCAGGATCTGCGCGCCGCGCAGCAACGCCTTGAGAATCTCCACCCGCTGCTGCTCGCTGACGGACAATTCCCAGACGTGCGCGTTGGGATCGACGACCAGCCCGTACCGTTCGCCGAGTTCCGAAATCCGGGGCGAGACCTTCCGGACGGGAAAGAGGGCGCCGGCCCCCGGCAGCCCCAGGGCGACGTTCTCGGCGACGGTGTGGCGCCGCACCAGGAGGAAGTGCTGGGGCACCATGCCGATGCCCAGCGCGATGGCATCCCGAGGGGAGCGTATCCGCGACGGCTGCCCGCGCACCAGGATCTCTCCGGCATCGGGCTGATAGATGCCGTAGAGGATGTTCATCAGCGTGGTCTTGCCCGCGCCGTTCTCACCGAGGAGGGCGTGAACCTCTCCCGCGTGCATCTCCAGGGTGACGCGGTCGTTGGCGACCACCCCGGGGAAGGCTTTGGTGATATTCCGGAGGGTCAGGAACGCGGGTGGAACGCTCATGAATTGAAACCCTCTCCCTGTTGCCCAGGGTTCTCTTCGCGTCCCCGTCCTTTCCTTCTCGCGTCGCGGCCGGCGTCCGCCGGCCGCTTTCCTTCTCGCGTCGCGGCCGGCGTCCGCCGGCCGCTTACCTTCTCGCGCCGCGGCCGGCGTCCGCCGGCCGCTTACCTTCCGCATCACCCTGGGCTGGCGATGGTTCGGACTTCGCGCTCAGCCACTTCGCTGCGGGCGAGGGGGAAATGGTTCAAATCATGGTGAAAGGGACCTGACCGATGGACGTCCTGCTCCCGCGGTCTCTCTCCGAAGCCCTGGAGATGAAGGCAGAACACCCCGAGGCGGTCCCGATCGCCGGCGGGACCGATCTGATGGTCGAACTCAACTTCGATCGCCGGCGGCCCGAGCGGATGATGGACCTCTCCCGCCTTCCCGAACTGCGGGCCTGGCGGCGGGAGGATGGCCACCTCTTCCTCGGCGCGGGGGTCACCTACAGTCGCATCATCGCCGAACTGCGGGATTTTCGGCCGCTGGTGGAGGCATCCCGGAGCGTCGGATCGCCGCAGATCCGCAACCGCGCGACCGTCGGCGGCAACCTGGGCACAGCCTCCCCGGCCGGAGATGCGCTTCCGGTGCTGGCGGCCTACGAAGCCGACATCGTCCTGGCCCACGCCGGGGGCGGGACGCGCACCCTGCCCTTTGCCCGGTTCATGACCGGACCGAAGAAAACCGCCATCGACCCGGCGGAGCTGATCTTGGGCGCCCGGTGGCTGATCACGCCGGGCCTGGGGTCATTCTCCAAGGTTGGCCCGCGGAACGCGATGGTCATCGCTGTCGCCAATCTGTGTTTGGTGGTGGACGTGGAACGGCGCACGGTCCGGGCCGCCCTCGGATCGGTCGGGCCGACCATCCTCCGCGCTCCCGAGGCCGAGGCGTTCGCCGCGCAAGCCGTCACCGCGGCAGGCTGGTGGGAGGACCGGACCGCATCCTTCTCCCCGGCTGTGATCGAGGGCTTTGGCGAGCGGGTGGCCGCCGCGGCCAGGCCGATCGACGACGTCCGCGGCACCGCCCGCTATCGTCGGCACGCCTGCGCGGTCCTGGCCCGGCGCGCCCTCACCTGGGCGCTGGCCGACCGGATCGGCTGATGCTGGTCAAGGCGAAGGTCAACGGCGAGTGGATGACCGCCGACGTCTGGGGCGGCGCCAGCCTGCTCTCGATGCTGCGGGAGAACCTGGGGCTCCCCGGCAGCAAGAACGCCTGTGAGCAGGGCGAGTGCGGCTCTTGCTCGGTGTGGCTTGACGGGGAACTGGTCTGCGCCTGCCTCGTGCTCGCGGCGCAGGCGCACGAGCGCGAGGTTCGGACGGTGGAGGCCCTGGCGCCTGAAGGTGGTCTGCACCCCGTGCAGGAGGCCTTCGTCGAGAGCGGAGCCGTACAGTGCGGCTTCTGCACACCGGGTCTGGTCGTGGCGGTCGCTGACCTGCTGGCGCGCGACCCCGCTCCCACCGAGGCAACTGTCCGTGAGGCCCTCTCCGGAAACCTCTGCCGCTGCACCGGCTACGCTAAGATCCTCGACGCGGTGGTGGCGGCGGCGCGCCGGATGCAGGAGTCGGCGTAGATGAAGACGCTCATCCTCGACTGCGAGGTCGTCGTCACCATGGATGAGGCCGGCCGGGAAATCCCCGGCGGCTCGATCCTGCTCGACAATGGTGAGATCACCTGGGTTGGCGGAGGGGATCCGAATCCGGACCTGGTGCGAGGCGCCGAGCGCGTGGACGGGCGGGGGACCGTCGCCCTCCCCGGCCTGATCAACACCCATCACCATCTCTACCAGACGCTCACCCGCGTGCAGGCTGTCGACCAGGGACTCTTCGGGTGGTTGAGGACGCTCTACCCGATCTGGGCGAGGCTCGATGAGGAGTGGGTCTGGACGGGCGCCCGCATCGGGCTGGTCGAGCTTGCACTCTCCGGCTGCGCCACCACCACGGATCATCTGTACATCTTTCCGCCTGGCCGTCCCGGCTTGCTCGAGGCCGAGATCCGCGCCGCCTCCGAAGTCGGCCTTCGCTTCCATCCGTGCCGCGGTTCGATGGACCTGGGGGTATCGCGTGGCGGCCTACCGCCGGATGAGATCGTTCAGGATCTCGACGCGATCCTTGCCGAGACCGAGGAGGCGGTACGCCGCCATCACGATCCCGGTCCGGGCTCGATGCTGCGCATCGCCGTCGCCCCTTGCTCGCCCTTCTCGGTGACGCGGGAGCTGATGAAAGAATCGGCCACCCTGGCCCGCGGCCTGGGCGTCCGGCTGCACACGCACATCGCCGAGACCCTCGACGAAGAGGCCTACTGCCGGCAAACCTACGGGCGCAGGCCGCTCGAGTTGCTCGAAGACCTCGGCTGGCTGGGCGAGGACGTCTGGCTGGCGCACTGCGTCCACCTCTCCCCCGGAGACATTGCCGCCATGGCCTCCAGCGGATCCGGCGTGGCCTGGTGCCCGACCTCGAACCTGCGAATCGCCTCGGGCGTCGCGCCGGTGCGTGCCCTTCTTACTGCGGGAGCGCGCGTCGGGCTGGGGGTGGACGGCTCCGCGTCGAACGACGGTGGCGACCTCCTCGCCGAAGCGCGCCTCGGCATGTTGATCCAGCGGCTGGGCGGGGCGGCGGCGTTGAGCGCGCGCGAGGCGCTGCGTGTGGCCACGCGGGGCGGGGCGGCCTGTCTCGGCCGGGACGACATCGGTTCCCTCGAGGTCGGGAAGCGCGCCGACGTTGCCCTGTTCGACGTCGACGGCCTCGCCTTCGCCGGCGCCGAGGCCGACCCGGTGGCGGCGCTGATTTTCTGCGCCCCGCAGCGCGTGCGCGACCTCTTCGTCGAGGGGAGGCCGGTCGTCCGCGTCGGGCGCCTTGTCCATGTCGAGGAGGACGAGATCGCATCCGAGGGACACCGCCTCGGACGGCGCATCGCCGAGGACACCTACCGGAGAGTCGCCTCGTGAGCGCGGTGCGCACGATCCGCAAGACTCGCGGCCTGGTCGGCGAGAACGTCCGCCGCGTCGACGGCACCCCCAAGGTGAAGGGGCAGTTCCTCTTCGGCAGCGACCTGTGGGCCGAGGGGATGCTCTGGGGCTACACCGTGCGCAGTCCCCACCCGTCGGCGCGCATCCGCTCGATCGAGATCGCCAAGGCGGTGGCCACGCCGGGGGTCGCAGCCGTGCTGCTGGCCGCGGACGTTCCCGGCAAGAGAACCTATGGCCTGGAGTTCTCCGATCAACCGGTCCTGGCCTGGGACCGCGTGCGCTATGCCGGCGAGCCCGTAGCGGTCCTGGCGGCCTCGGACTTGGAAGTGGCCCGGCGCGCCGCGGACAAGATCGCCGTGGTGTACGACGTCCTTCCCGCGGTCACCGACATGGAAGGGGCGCTGCGGCCCGATACCCCGCATGTGCAGGATTTCGGCAACGTGCTCCGCCACGTCCACATCGAGCACGGCGATCCGAAGGCCGATGCTGAGGTCTGGATCGAGGGCTACTACGAGACGGGGATGCAGGATCAGGCGATGCTTGGGCCCGAGTCCGGGATGGCGATGCCGGCGGAGGACGGCGGCGTCGACCTCTACGTGGCCACGCAGTGGCTGCACGTGGACCGGGAGCAAATCGCGCCCTGCCTCAACCTGCCACAGGAGAAGGTCCGCCTGCACCTCTCCGGGGTCGGCGGCGCCTTCGGCGCGCGGGAGGACGTGAGCATGCAGATCCACGCCTGCATGCTGGCGCTGCGCACGGGGCGGCCCGTGAAGATGGCCTACACCAGGGAGGAATCCTTCTACGGCCACGTGCACCGGCACCCCGCCCGCATCTGGATGCGCCACGGCGCCCGGCGCGACGGCACCCTCGTCAACGTCTACGCGCGGATCCTGCTCGACGGCGGCGCCTACGCGTCATCGTCGGCGGCCGTCACCCACAACGCCGCTACCTTCGCGGCGGGACCGTACGAGGTCCCCAACGCCCTGATCGAGGCCACCTGCGTCTACACCAACAACCCTCCTTGCGGCGCGATGCGCGCCTTCGGCTCGCTGCAGGCCGCCATTGGCTATGAGGCGCAGATGGACAAGCTGGCGCGCGCCCTGGGGATGGATCCGGTCCACCTGCGGTTGAAGAATGCCGTCTCCACTGGATCGGTCTTGCCGACGGGGCAGGTGATCCGCGGAAGAGCGCCGGTGCGCGAGATAATCCGCCGTTGCGCGGAGATCCCGCTCCCGCCCGCGGAGCCTGTACCCGCCGGCCGCCGTGACCCACTCTCACTCCCCGGGGGAGCCGGCAACGTCTCCCGTGGAGAACGGCTCCGGCGCGGCGTCGGCTTCGCCCTCGGCTACAAGAACATCGGCTACAGCGGAGGCTTCGATGATTCGGCGGAGGCGCGCGTACGGCTCTTCGCCGGCCCCGGAGGCGCCATCGCCGAGGTGCACAGCGCCGCCGCCGAAGTGGGCCAGGGCATCCACACGATCCTGTTGCAGATCGCACGGACGGAACTGGGCATCGAGCAGGTCGTACTGCATCCTTCAGATACGAACGTCGGCTCGGCCGGCTCGACATCGGCCTCCCGGCAGACCATGATGTCCGGCGGCGCCGTACAGCTGGCCTGCGCCGCGGTGCGCGAGGAGCTCTTCGACCGCGTGCGCGCGCGAGCCGCTGCCACCGGGCGCACCCTTCCCGACGACCTCTGGCTGGAGGGGGGACACGTGCTCTCGGGCGCGGACGTCGTCGGCCCGATCGAGACCTTTCTGGAGCCGCCGATCGAGCAGACGCGCACCTATCACCACCGCCGGACGAGCCCACTCGACGAACGGGGACAGGGCGACCCACACGTCACCTTCGGGTTTGCGGCCGAACGTGCGGTGGTCGAGGTGGATGAAGAACTCGGCCTGGTTCGCGTAGTGCAGGTCGCCGCCGCGCAGGATGTCGGCCGCGCGCTCAACCCGCAGGGCGTCTACGGGCAGATCGAAGGGGGCACGGCGCAGGGTCTGGGCTTTGCGTTGATGGAGGAGATTCAAGTGCAGGACGGGCTGATCAAGAACGCATCCTTCACCGACTACCTGATCCCTACCATCCTGGACATGCCGCCGGTGGTTTCTGCGCTGATCGAGGAACCCGAGCCGGACGTGCCGTTTGGCGCGAAGGGCGTGGGCGAGATGTCGACGATCGTCTCCACTCCGGCCATCCTCGCCGCTCTGCGCGACGCTATAGGACGCGAACTCAACCGGGCCCCGGTACGCCCGGACGACCTCGTCGGCCTGGCGCCCCCTGCCGCCTCCTCCGGCCCTCCGCCCGCCCCGGACGTCCCGCTGCAGGAGCCTATCCCCGGGCTTCACGGCCTCGCCGCCGGTCAGGAGAACCTCGGCGGGACTGAATAGCGACCGGAGGCCCGGACGCCGCATCGGCGGCGGGCAAACGGCAGAGATCTAGGCCTCGGCCCACCCAGATCCTCAAACTGATCCGGCCCGGAATTCCCGCGCCTCCTGGCGGACGAGGAAACGAGTCACTCCCTGGGCTCAGCGGCGAGGTGTCCCAGGGCCGCGGATATTCACAGGAGGAGGACGTAGCCGATCGCGACGGAAAGGTCTTCGAAATACAGCAGGTCACCAGAGAGCGATGGCGGGGCGGTGCTCTTGGGCGTTGATGAACTGCTCCAAATGCTATCGCGGGTGCCGCTGGTTTTGTAGGAGCGGCGGCGACAACGTTCGGAGCAACGCAAAGATGGTTAAAGGCCAGTTGTCAGCCTTCGATGTTGTAAACACGGCGGCCGCTTAGGGCTCGGTCGCACTCGCGGGGCCTGTGCGGATGTCGCAGATCGGTACCCAACGGGCAGCCTACCCCGCCAAAGATGCCTGGGCACTCGCTGGTCAGATTGCCCGAACAACATGGCCCATATTCGGGCTTCCTCTCGCATGGCGATAATGCAAACGGGCTGAGTGCTGCAGACGCTTGCCTTCCTTGTTCTGATCTCGTTGCCGCTTGGTTTGTTCGGAGCTTACGCTGCCCTTTTCAGAAAATGGCCATTCGGCAGACTTACCCCTTACGCTGTGCTCTACATCGGCGCCATCACTGCAATAATGGGGACCGCCTTGGGAATCCGTGGCTGGAACCTCCTTCTGGTTGTTTCGATCTGCATGTTTGGGACTTGGATTGGGTGGAGATACTGGGCGAGGGCTTTGGAAAGATAAGAAACGCTTCCCAATTCACGCTTAAGGAGGTTCCATCCTCTTACCCTTGCGCCGGTTCAAGAGACATTCCCGGGGCCGCATTGGGGATGTGTTCGGACTGAGAAATCAAGCGGACCCGTATGAAAAACTTCGGACAGTTCAGGAGGGAAAGGTTGAGCAGGAAGATCTCTGTGCGATCATCCACGAATTCGGGAATGCAGGTTTTGAGGACTCCGAAAAGGAGGTCGCCCGGTTCCTAACTCATCCTGATCCCGATTTGCGGTCTATCACTGTCACCTTGCTCGCTTTACATTGGGTCAAAGAGGCCTATCGCGAAGTGTTTGAACAGATGTTGTTTGATGATCAGATCCAAGCGCCACAGGTATTGCTGCCTTGGATCTTTCTATTCCGACTGGTCAGAAGGCGATGACCAGCTCCGGCATGTTCGGAGTGAGGTAGTGGACCCGAGCGGCAAGCAGTTGGAGGGACGGCGGGTGTATGTCCCTTCTGCGCTCAAGGAAGGTGAGGGAGCCATTGGAACGGTGAAGATGTATGATCCTCGCACCTCCTCGTATCTCGTGGAACTCGACCACGGCGGATCTGTTTGGTGCGCCTTGGGACAGATGATGCTTCTGCGCGGTGAGAAGTAGATCTCGGCTGATTTGAGGGCGGTGGATCACTTCCTGCCCTTGCGCCGCAGGGACGGGCAGTTGCCATAAGACATGTTCATTGCACCGCTTTTGAATTCATCAGATTTATTTCAGACGCTCGGTGGTCTCCAGAAAAGTGTGACAGAGGGCGACCACGACCTCGAAGGCTTCATCGATAAGTTTCTCTACAGGGCCACCTCCATTCTCCTCAGCCTGCGGCAAATGCGAGAACTGAAGCAGACCTGCTTGCGACGAGTCAAGAGAGCTCAACCCCAACTTCGTCTCCAGAGTTAACCATTTGGTCGATCCCCCTGGTAGAGCTCTTGACGCTCATCCCACCAACGTTCACCTCCCTCCGTCAGATGCAAAATCAGTTCCTGCCCATGGCCGGGAGGGCCTTTGAAAATCCAGCGTTGTAGGCATCCTTGTAGCTGCGATACCCACCGCGGCCACAAGGATTGAATTGGGCGTGAACTGCTACTACTGCGATCTCATCGCTTCCGACGATCCCACCTACACGCGGCGACGCGCCGAATTCGATCTCGGCTCAGAGGCGCCTCGGTGCCGCTGGCACTGGCGCTTCCTCTGCGACCACTGCGGCGAGACCGGGCACTTCATGGCGCGGTTCTTCTGTCCAACCTCCGGCCGTCTGCTCTGCCGCAAGGCGGGGCCGGTCGAATTTCAGGAGGGGAGCTTCTGGGCGTGGGACTACTGGTGGACCCTCGACTGTCCCGACTGCGGCGAGCGCCATCCTTCCCTGGACCGGGCGGAATTCGACCGTCGAACCTGGGAAGGTCGTGACGCTGACGTTCACGTCGACGAGAAGAGGGACTTTTGAGATGGGCTGCCAGCTCTCCACGGGCGGGGGCGGCACGCACTTTGAAACCGGGATGGGTGGGCTCTTCGTCGTGAAGTAGCCGGCGACGCTCTCCTGGGGTCAGGCCACGATGTGGGTCCCGGTCTCACCGGCCAGGGCCCGCTCGAGGTTCTCGGGAGAGGTGATCAACACTTCCTTCCCACCGGCCTGCAGGTAGGCAATCGCCGCCTCGATCTTTGGACCCATGCTGCCGGGGGGAAACTGTCCCTCGGCCAGGTGGCGCTGCGCCTCCGAGAGGATGATGCGGTCGAGGGGGCGCTCATCGGGCTTCCGGTAGTTCAGCACCACCCGCTCCACCGCGGTGGAGATGAGCAGGAGGTCGGCCCTGATCGTCCGGGCCAGCAGGCTGCTGGCGTAATCCTTGTCAATCACCGCCTCGACGCCCCGCATGTCGCCGTTTTCCCGCACCACCGGGATTCCGCCCCCGCCCACGCCGACGACGACGAAACCCGCGGCGAGCAGCGTCCTGATGGCATCGCTCTCGACGATCTCCAGGGGCCGCGGCGAGGGAACTACCCGCCGCCAGCCCCGACCCGCGTCTTCCACCATGGACCAGTCCCGCTCGCCGCGGTAGCGCTCGGCCTGCTCCTGCGTGTAAAAGGGACCGATGGGTTTGGTCGGCTTCTGGAAGGCCGGATCGTCGCGATCGACCACGACGCGCGTGACGACGGTGGCGGTGCGCCGGGAAAGCCCCAGACGGGCCATCGCCGCGTCCAGCCCGACCTGCGCCATGTACCCGATCGCCCCCTGCGTGTCGGCGCCGCAGACGTCCAGTGGCACCGTGTGCAGGACGTGGCTCGCCAGCTCGGAACGCAGCAGGATGAATCCCACCTGCGGGCCGTTGCCGTGCGTGACGACGACGTCCCAGCCACGCGCCACCATCGCCGCGATGTGGGTGCTGGTCTCCGCCATCGCCTCCCACTGGTCCGGAACGGATTGATGCTTCGGACTCTTGATCAGCGAGTTCCCTCCGATGGCGACGACGGCGAGACGGGCCATGTCTCCTCCTTTTCTCGCGTCAGATGCGGCTCTGACTCCCGCTGAGTCCCCAGGAGGCGACCGCGACAGCGAGCGCGACGAACGCCAGCCCTCCGAACCCCACGGCGACAGCGGTCGTAGTGGCGGAGACTCCCAAGAGAGCGCCGGCCACGGACGCGCCCAGCACCCCGCCGACGTAGCGGCTCGTCAGGTAGGCGCCCGCCGCCATCCCTGTGGACGCGTCCGGCACGCTCTCGATGGCGGCGGTCTGGCGGGATGGGCCGCTGAGCCCGAACCCCACGCCGACGAGCCCGAGGAGCATCCCGACCTGCACGATCGTGATCTCGCCGGCCCACCACCACAAGGCGGCCAGGGCCGCCGCCATGCACAGGCTGCCCGCGACGGCGGGGGCCCGCCGTCCCAACCGGTCGGAGAGGCGCCCGCCCAGCGGTGCGATCAGGGCGCTTACCCCTGAGATGGCGAGCAGCGCCGTGCCGCTCGCGGTGGGGGAGGCGCCCATCAACGTCTGGGTGAGGATGGGGATCAAGATCAACATGGCGTGCAGGATGACCGTCGCGCCGAGGACCGCGGTGACGGCGGACGCGAACGGGCGCAGTCGGAAAAGGCGCAGGTCGATGGCCGGTTCGGCGACGCGCAATTCGTGCCTGACGAACCAGGCGAGGAACGCCGGAAACGCGGCCGCGCCCCAATATCGCCAACCGTTGTGGCCGCGCAACCCCGAGATCGCGCCGACCAGGACCAGCACCGAGGCCGAGAGCAGGATCAGCCCGGAGAGGTCGAGAGGGCGCGCTGTGGCGTGGCGGGAGCCCCGCGGCACGACCAAGCTGACGAGCAGAAAGGCCACCAGTCCCAGCGGGACTGCCACGCCGAAGAGCGACCGCCACCCGAAGCCGGCAACCAGCACGCCGCCGACAAATGGCCCCACCGCCGCGCTCGTGGAGATGAGCATGTCGAAGAGCCCAAAGCTGCCGCCGCGGCGGTCTGCGGGGCTGAGCCGACGCACCAGGGAGAGGGCGTTGGCGCTGATCGAGGCGCCCGTGGCCGCCTGCAGCACCCGCGTAACCACCAGGACGGGAAAAGACCAGGCCAGCGCGGCGATCACCGAAGTGAGCGTGAAACCGCCCACTCCCACCAGAAATACGCGGCGATGTCCAAACCGGTCTCCGAGGATGCCGCTCGATGGCAGCGCGAGAGCCACCGTCGCCAGATAGAGCGTGACGAGCCAGGAGACCGTCCCCGCGCCCACACCGAATTCGCTCATGATCCCCGGGAGCGCGACCGCGAGCATCGTCGAGTTGAGGGGAATGAGGATGGACCCCGAGGCCACACCCAGCAGCGCGATCCCCCAGGCGCGCGGAGGTTCCGCCGCGGAGACGACCGCCCCCATCTTGACGGCCTCCGCGCCGACGGCGTCGGGCCGGATCACAACAGCCTGACCTCGCCGGCGGTCCCGTCCACCTCAACCAGTTGCCCGTCGCGCACCCGCCTGGTGGCCTCACCTGTCCCCACCACGGCGGGCACACCGAATTCACGCGCCACGACGGCGGCATGAGAGAGCGCGCCTCCCGTGTTGGTGACCAACCCGGCGATGATGCCGAAGAGCGGCACCCAGGATGGATTGGAGGAAGGGCAGACCAGGACGTCACCCGCTCCCACGCGCTCGAAGTCGTCCGATGAAAGGGCGATCCGGGCCCGCCCCCGCACGACCCCAGGGGAGGCGCCGATGCCCCGGAGCAGCCCACCCCCTTCCGTTTGCTCGACAGGCGGGGGCTCAAAGCGGTTCGGCTGCTGGGCCTGCGGCGGCCGGCCCAGGTAGCGGGGGGGACGGACCTGCCCCCAGCGTTGGTGCTCGGCGCGGCGCTGAGCGATGAGCGCTCGCAGGTTGCGTGGGTGCCGCAGCGCCTCGCCCACCTCGTCGCTGTGGAGGAAGAAGATGTGGGCAGGGGCAGCCAGTACACCGGCTTCCACGAGCCGCCGCCCCACGCGGACCGCGAACCGGTGCGCGTGTGCCTGCAGCATGCGATCCAGCCAGTAATTGTGCCCTTCGGTGAGCGGCCCGACGTCGAGGGCCAGCGCCAGGGCGTCCTCGAACCGTTGCAGCACCTCCGGACGGTCGCGCAGGCGCTCGCGCATCCGATCAACGAGCGACTCCGCCCGGGCCCGCTGACGCAGCCGGAGGATCTCGGGGTCTTCACCGCGGTCGGCCAGCCGTTTGCGCACCTCGGCCAGCAGCAGCGCGGGGTTGTCCTCCCACGACGGGAATGCGAGATCGTCGAAGGGCTGCCCGAGATGACCGTGGGCGTCCAAGAACGCGCGCAGGGCCGCCAGGAACTCTGCTCCGCCCTGGACCTGGGCGAAGGCGTCCAGCGCCGCGGCGGGATCACGGCTGATCAGATCGGCAACGGCCGGCAGGGTCCGGGCCTTCTCGGCCAGCAAGAAGAGGTCCCGCTGAGTGCGCTGGAGATCGTTGGATACCCCTTGCACGAGCGAGAGGGCTTCGCCCGGATGAGGGTTCTCCACGACGGACTCGTAGAGGTCGGCCAGCTCGTTCATTGCCTGATAGGCGCCGGCGTTCGTCATGAAGTGCATCCCCCAGAGCCGCTTCCACCGCACCCACTGCTCCTCCCAGAGTGAGGCGATCGCCGCCAGGGGGGCGGACTCCACCGGTGCCCCGCGTAGAGCTTCATAGGTCTCCCCGAGGGCGGGAAAGACCTTCTGATCCCAGTAACTGCGGACCACGCGCGCCTGGACGCGCCTGCTCTCTTGCGCCTGCTCGCGGACGCGCGGCAGATCGCTCTCGGGGACGAGCAGTTGCTCCGCCATGAAGACGTAGCCGTTGAGGATGCGGAGCTGGACGCGTATTGGAACGCCGAAGTGCTCAAGACGGTAGGAGATCCCATCCGAGATGAGGCGGGCATAGTCGCCCGCCAGGGGTGCGACGATCCCGGGCATGTGCATGTCGTCCCACTCCCAGGAGAGGTCGCGGTCGGACGGGTCCTCCCAGCTGACGGGGAAGTCTTCGGTCATCACGGTCGTAGGTCTCTTGTCGTTCTACGGGGTCTGTGCGCAGCCCTTTCCGGGCTAACGCCTCCCGCATCAGCCGCCGCCGAGGCGCCCCGAAAGAACCTCGAAAATCGATCCGACCTCGGGGCGCCGAAGGCAGTCGGTTGCATGCGCATGTTGGGTGGCATTCTCGAACTGCGATCACGCTCGACAGCTGCGCGGGTGGGCGCATGTTTTGCTTCGCGCGGTGGGTGCCTGGTCCAGGGAAGCTGATGAAGCTGGCTTACGATCCGGGCTCCCCCAATCGCGCGCTTGATCAATACGCTACGAGAGAAAAACGTAAGCGTCCGGTCAGCACAGTCGTGCCAGGCAACTTCTTGAGTCAGAGGTGAGCTCTCCACTGTTTCCCGGACAACCAATTAGGCTACAAACTGCTTCTCGCACTGCAGCGGGCTGACATAGTCCAGGTTCCCGCTGTCTTGCTTCAAGCGAGAGCTTTGCCGAGGAATGCAAGCATTGCGGTGTTGAATTGCTCAGGCCTCTGCAGTGGTGCGAAGTGACTCACACCAGAAAGATCGATCAATTCTGCATTTGGAATGTTCCGAGCGAGATATTCGGCATGTTCGCGCCTGATGAATTCATCATGCTCGCTATGTACGATCGCGACTGGCACGCGGATCTGAGCCAAATCATTCGCCGAATAGTTGGGTTGCGTTTTCTGCATTAAGCCGACCGCGTCGGAAAACTCGTCGAATTGGTCCGGCGTGACCGATAGCCGTTTGTAGTCTTGCGAGTGTCGGCCTATACATCGTCTGAGAATCGAAGTGAATTCCGTAATTTGCTTTGCGCCGCTCGGGTCCATGTTGCACGCAAAGAAAAACACGCCTGCAACCCGTGTGGGAGCTTTCGAAGCAAGAATCAATGCTGTGCACGCGCCGTCGCTCCAGCCCACCAGTCCCGCCTTTTCAAGATTCAATGTATCCATTACCGCAGAAACGTCAGATGCCATCAGCTCATACCTAAACGGTCGCGCGTCGCGCGTGCTGCGGCCGTGGCCACGGCTGTCTATCAAAACGGCACGATAGCCACTCCTGACCAGCGCTGGAACTTGATAACCCCAAGTGCCACTATGGCCGAGGCCGCCATGCAGCAGTATCACGGGCAGGCCGGACCCGTAAGTTGCGTACCAGATCCGAGCACCGTCGCGTTCGACGTAGCCTTGATCACTTGTGACCGGCAGCGCCGCAGCGCCGTCCGATTCAAACCTGCTGAGGTCGTCGTCGTAAGTTTCCATTTTGATCTCCTTAGATCGTAACGCCTGTCCCTCTCACTCCACGGTAAACCAGCCAAGCGGGGCGCAGACCCGGAGAATGACGGGAGTCATATGACCCCACACAACGTCATGACCGTAGAGCCTAGCCCGTGCAGCCGCCGTGCCGTTAGGCTCCTCTGTGGAGGTGACACAGTGGACGCGATCGTGAAGGTGCTAAACCTGCGGAAACGATACGGCGCGGTCGAAGCGGTGCGGGACCTCTCCTTCTCCGTCCAGGCGGGCGAGATTTTCGGCATCTTGGGGCCCAACGGGGCCGGCAAGACAACCACCCTCGAGATCATCGAGGGGCTGCGACGGGCCGACGGAGGCGAAGCACACGTGGCCGGCATCGACGTCCACGCCGACCCGCAGTCCGTCAAGGCGGTCATCGGGGTGCAACTGCAGGAGGCGGGCTTCTTCGATCGTCTCACCGTCGAGGAGACGATCAACCTCTTCGGAGCCTTTCACCGGCAACGCCTCCCCGCCGCCCCGCTCATGAAGTCGCTCGAGCTGACCGAGAAGCGCCGCGCCCTGGTCGAGACCCTCTCGGGGGGCCAGCGTCAGCGCCTCAGCCTGGCACTCGCCCTCGTCAACGACCCGAAGGTCCTCTTCCTCGACGAGCCCACGACCGGGCTGGACCCGCAGGCCCGCCGCCATCTCTGGTCGACCATTGAGGCCATCCGAAAGGACGGCCGGACCATTGTAATGACTACTCACTATATGGAAGAGGCGCAGCGGCTCTGCGACCGTGTCGCCGTCCTGGATCACGGCCAGATCCTCGCCCTGGGCACCCCGGCGGACCTCGTCCGCCAGCACGCCGGCACCTCCACCGTGGCGCTGGCGCTGGAGTCAGCGGACGCCGACCTGCGCGGCATCACCGGCGTGGAGGAGGTCAGCCAGAGCAACGGGGACCTGCGGCTGCACACCCGCGATCCGCTGGGCACCCTGCACGCCGTCGTGGAGATGCGGCGCACCGGGCAGCTGCGCTATCGCAGCCTCCGCCTGGAGGAGCCGACGTTGGAAGACGTCTTCTTGACCCTGACCGGGAGGAGGTTGCGGGAATGAGAGCGTTCGCGGCCATGCTGGCCACGTCCATCAAGACCTACGTGCGCAATCGAGGGGCCGTCTTCTTCGGGGTGGCCTTCCCGCTGATCCTGATGGGAATGATCGGCGTCGCCTTCGGGGGCAGAGACACTATCCAGTTCACTATCTCCTTCGTGGACGAAGGAAACCCGCAGGTGGCCACTCCGCTGCTGACGGGGCTGCGGCAGGTCCCGGTCTTTCGGATCGTCGAAGAGAGCCGCGCCAGCGCGCTCGCCCAACTCAAAGAGGGGGACCGCTCGCTGGTCGTCGTCATTCCGGCGCGGGGGACCACGCTGGAGGCCTTCTATGACAGCAGCCAGGAGCAATCCAGCAGGACGGCGCTGATGATCCTGGAACGCTTCGTCGCCGAGGCCAACCTGCGCGTCAGCGGCGCCCCCGCCTTGCTGCGCGTCACCTCCAGCCCGATCGCCGGCGAACGGGTGCGGTTCTTCGACTTCCTGCTCCCCGGGATTCTCGCCATGACGATCGCGCAGACCGGCCTGCTCGGCGTCGCGCCGGCCATCGCCGAAATGCGAGAGCGGCTGCTGCTCAAGCGCGTCATGGCGACTCCCGTCCCGCCGCTGGCCTTCCTGGGCGGCCTGCTGGGGCGCAACACCCTCGTCCAGTTCCTGCAGGGCGTCATCATCCTGCTGATGGGCATGCTCGTCTTCGGCGCCCAGGTCCACGGCAGCCTGCTCCAGATGGGCGTCCTCGCCCTCCTCGGAGCACTGGCGTTCTTCGGCATCGGCTTTGCCGTCTCGAGCCTCTCCCGCACCGCGGAGACGGCCAACCTCTTCGGCAGCGTGATCTTCTTCCCGATGATGTTCCTCTCGGGGACCTTCTGGCCGCGCGAGTTCATGCCGGAGGCCATCCGTCCGCTGATCGCCTACCTGCCCCTGAGCCCCCTGGTCGACGCGATGCGCGGGGTCTCCGCCCTCGGCGAGCCCCTGGGACAGTTCGGTGGGGCCATCCTCTACCTGCTGGGCTGGACCGCCGCGGCCTTCGTCATCGCGGTCCGCCGCTTTCGCTGGGAGTAGACTGAACCGGGATGAGCCCGCAGGTGCGCGTCGGCCTGGCCATCGCCCGCTACGGGCTCTTCCTGTTCGTCTTTCTCACTCAGGCGCTGGAACCCCCGCGCCTCTCTGGGCTTCGCCTCATCGAGCTGGCCGCGCTGTACGTTATCCTGGCGACGGTCGGGTACCTCTTCACGCAGGGCCGCGGGCGCCCTAGGGTCCTGGTGCCCCTGGAAGTGGCGCTCGTCTTTGCCATCGGCTTGCTGGCACCGCGGGGATCCTTCTGGCTCTCCTACTTTGTCGTCGTCGTCGACGCCGGCTTCGCCTTTGGACGGCCTCCGGCGATCTACGCCTCCTCCGTGGGGATCTACGTGCTGCTCGTCGTGAACGCGTACCTGGCCTGGCGGCCCCTCGATCGAGACTTCGCGGAAGCCCTGCTCTCGCTGCTCTTTGGCTTCGTCTTTGCGACCACTGCCACGCGGCAGGCCCTGGAGCAGATGGCCGCCCGGCATGAGAGCGAGCGGCTGCTCCGCCAGCTGGGTGAAGCGCACGAGAAGCTTCAGGCATACGCGGCCGAGGTGGAGACGCTGTCGGTCGCCCGGGAGCGTCAGCGCCTCGCTCAGGAGGTGCAGGACTCGGTGGCGCACACGCTGACCGGGCTCCTGGTGCAGCTCCAGGCAGCCCGGCGGACCCTCCCCACCGACCCCGGGGCGGCGTCGGCACGCCTGGCGTCTCTCGAGGAGGTCGTCCGGCGCGGGCTGGACGAAGTTCGTCGCGCCGTCCGGGCAATGCGGCCGGAGAACCTGGAGAGCGTGGGGGGCATTGAGGCGATGCAACGTCTCTGCGCTGAGTTCTCGGAGCGGACCGGCATCCGGGTGACGTTCCTCGCCGAGGGTCAATCGCCCCTCAAGCCGGCGCAGGAGGTACTGCTCTATCGTGCCCTCCAGGAGTGCCTCACCAACGCCGCGCGTCATGGCCGCGCCTCGAACGTTTGGGCCTCGCTCCGCCCTCTCAATGGGCGCGTGGAACTGCGCGTGCGCGACGACGGCGCCGGCGCGGCCGAGCTGACGGCCGGGATGGGCCTGAGCGGCATGGCCGAGCGGGCAGAGGCGTCCGGCGGCCGCTTTCTCTTTCGCAGCTCCGCCGGTGCGGGGTTTGAGTCGGTGATGGAGCTCCCCCTCGACGCTGCCGTCACGGCCTAGGCGGCGCGATGGGCGGGCGGATCCGCGTCTTGCTCTGCGACGACCAGCGTCTGTTCCGGGAGGGGCTGCGCACGCTGATCGACGCGGAGACCGATTTCGAGGTCGTCGGGGAGGCGGGTGACGGCGCGGAGGCGGTGGAGCTTTGCGCCAGGCTGGACCCCGACCTCGTGGTCCTCGACATCCGCATGCCGCGAATGGACGGCGTGGAGGCGACTCGGCGGATCCGGACCGCCGGAGGCCCCCAGGTGGTCATCCTCTCGACCTACGACGACGACGAGTTCATCTTCGAGGCGCTCAAGGCTGGGGCGGCCGGCTACCTGTTGAAGGACTTCCCCGCGGAAGAGCTGATCAAGGCGCTGCGTACCGTCCATCATGGCGGGGGCATCCTCATTCCGCCGCCGATCGCCGCGAAGGTGGTAGGCGAACTCCGCCGCGGCCGACCGGCAGCCGGCGGCCCGGAAGGACCCTCGCTCACCGAGCCGCTCACTCAGCGGGAGGAGGAGATCCTCAGGCTGCTGGCGCGCGGCCGCGCCAACAAGGAAATCGCCGAGCACCTCTATCTCACAGAGGGGACGGTGAAGAACTATATCAGCCGGATCTACGCCAAGCTGGGCGCGCGCGACCGCACCCAGGCTGCCCTCTGGGCGGTAGAGCACGGCCTGCTGAGAGAGTAGCCGCGCGTCGGCCGGGCCACCCGTAACGGCGTAGGTCGATCCGGCCGCCGGCGAATCGGATCCCTTCCCGCTGCAGCCGCCTCCGCTGTCTGGCCGCTGCGGGCCGCGGCGCGATCGTGCCGTCCCCCCGCACGACCCGCCACCAGGGGATGCGGTCGGCCGCCGCGCCGGCCAGTGCCCATCCCACCGTACGGGCGCCACCGCGCAGTCCGGCCAGGCGAGCCACCTCTCCGTACGTGGCCACCCGGCCCGAAGGCACGTTCCGGACCACGGCGTAGATCCGGGCAAAGATCTCCTTGCCTAGCATGAAGGAAGCATGCATCTTTCGTGATGGCTGGACGTCTGTGCCATCAGGAGGAGACAAATGCTCAAGGAGTTTAAGGAATTCGCGCTACGCGGCAGTCTGCTCGATCTGGCCATCGGGTTGGTGCTGGGTACTGCCTTCGGGAAAATCATTACGTCCCTGGTCAACGACATCCTCATGCCCCCGGTTGGCCTGGCTCTAGGGCGGGTGAGTTTCAGCAACCTCTTCGTGAACCTCACCCGGACCGACTATCCCACGCTCGCCGCGGCGCGGGAGGCAGGCGCGCCCACCATCAACTACGGGATCTTCCTCAATACTGTGCTCGACTTCGTCATCGTGGCCTTCGCGCTCTTCCTGATCATCCGGGAGGTCAACCGGCTGCGGCGGCGCGGGGAGACGCCGCCCAGCACCCGGGAGTGCCCCTACTGCTTCAGCGTGATCTCGCTCAAAGCGAGCCGTTGCCCGAACTGCACCTCAGAACTGCAGGCGGCGTAGCGGCTAGGGCGCGCCGTCGGCGAACCGCACGCCGTACCGCCCCCGGGCGTAGTCGTACATGAGATCGCTGAAGCGTCGCGGATCGTCGAATCCTCGGTACGCGTCCTTGATCTGCGAGAGCTGAATCATGAACCGCGCGTCGCCGTTCTCGTAGAAGAAGTAGAGGGACCAGCGCTCATCGCGTTCCAGCACCATGTAATCCGAGCGCAGCCCCGCCGCCCGCACCGCCCCCCAGGCTGCCTCCAGGTCGTCGACGACTAACCCGATGTGATGAACCTTCGACGGAATCCCTGGATTGAGCGGACCAGGCAGGGCATCGAAGAGGAAGACCGCCGTGTTCCCCGTCGTCAGCACGGTCTGATGCACATCCTCTCGGATCACCTCCATCCGCAGGACCTCCCCAAAGAATCTGGCTGCATCCGTGCGGTCGGCGACCGCCAGCGCCAGGTGGTCGAATCCGAGGTTGCGCCACCTCCCAGACCCGCCCGTCAAAGGCTCTGACCGGACGAGGAATTTCGACCCCCCGAAATGCTGGGCCGTCTCGCCGATGAACATGTCGGGATAGACCGGCTCTCCGCCAGGGGTTCGAATGGTGATTCGGCGCCCGATCCGCAGGCGCTTCGGTAGCAGGCGCTCGAGCGCCTCGTGGAAGACATCCCCGCGTTCGAACCGGCCGTTGAACGGCCCCTCGTCTGTGAGAAAAATCAGCTCGATCTCCATTGACGGACCCTCCTGGGTTGCTATGCTTCTGGCAGACCGACGCGTCGGTCTAATTCTAGCGCAGGCCTTCATTCCGTGGCCAGATCAATCACCCAAATCCCCACCCGCGAGCGGCTCCTGTCCGCCGCAATGGACATCTTCGCGGCGAAGGGCTACCACGGCGCGGTGGTCGACGACATCGTCGCCGCCTCAGGCACCTCCAAAGGGGCCTTCTACCACTACTTCCCCAGCAAACAGGGGATCTTCCTCACGCTTATGGACGACCTCGCCGAGGCGGTCGAGGGCGGGGTGGAGACGGTGATCGGGGCTGAGAGCGGAGCCCTGGCCAAGGTGGAAGCCGCGCTGCGGGTAGTGCTGGAGACGGCCGCGGCCCGGCGCGATCTGGTCAAGATTCTCCTGGTCGAAGCGGTGGGCCTGGGGCCGACACTCGAGGGCAAGCGTCTGGAGATACATGGGCGCTTCGCCGGAGTCATCCAGCGCCACCTCGATCGGGCCGTCGCCGATGGATCGATTCCGCCAGTGGATACCAGCTTGGCGGCGCAGGCCTGGATCGGGGCGCTCAACGAGGTGATCACGCAGTGGCTGATGGCCGACGGCGGCGACCTGATGGCCCGCCTTCCCGGTCTCCAGGGTCTGCTGCTGCGCAGCATCGGGGCGCCGCGATGAGCGTGGAGCAGCTCACGGTCGAAGCGGTCCTGGAGGCGATCGAGCGCCACCTCGCCGCCCGGCACGTCTGCACCCTGGCCACGTCGCGGGGAGACGTCCCGTGGGCCGCCTCCAGTTTCTACATCGCGCGCGGCACCGATCTCTTCGTGTGTCAGGGCAAGCGCGCCCGCACTCTCGCCAACATGCGGGTCAACCCGCTGGTGGGATTCGCCGTGGACGACCGCAAGGCCGAGGCCTGGCTGCAGGGATTGGGCCGGGCCTCCCCCGCCGGTCCCGAGGATGAGGCCTGGGCGCGCGAGCAGTTGCGCCACCGGGCACCGGAGTTCACGCACCACTTCGCCAACCCCGAGCAACCGGTGCTCGTGCTCCGCGTCGAGGAATTGACCTTCGCCGATCGCCCCAACGGGATCTACCCGCGCCGGCATCTGACGAAGAAGGACGAAAGGTGGGAGTTCGCTCATGACGGCTAGGATCCTGATCCGCATTGGAGTCGCCCTGATTGCGCTGGCCCTGATCTTCCCGAGCGTGGCGCCGGCTCAGCCTACGCTGACCAGGCTGCGCGTCGTGCACGTGCCCGTGATGATCTTCGGTCCGCTCTACGTGGCCATCGAGCGCGGCTACTTCGCGCAGCAGGGCATCGAGGTGGAACTGATCGGCACCCCGGGAGGCGCCTCCTCCTTCGTCGTCCTGGCCAGCGGGCGGGCCGAGGTGGTCATCGGCGGGTTGGGCGCGGCGCTCTTCAACGCGGCCGCGCGCGGCCTCGACTTCAAAGTGGTCGGCCCCGTGCATAGCGAGAAGCCCCCCGTTCCCACCCCCCTGGTGGTGAGCAAACGCGCTTACGACAGCGGCGAGATCCGGTCGGTCAAGGACCTGCGCGGCAAGAAGGTCTCGGTGAACGCGTTGGGCTCGGCGACGGAATTCTGGATGCAGGCGGCGCTGCACAAGGGGGGGCTGACCATGTCCGATGTAGACCTGGTTGCGGTGAACTTCCCCGAAGTCCCGGCGGCGCTCGCCAACGGCGCCATCGCCGCCGGGCTCCTCGGGGAGCCCCTGGCCACTCTCGCCGAGGAGCGGGGGCAGATCGTGCGGCTCTCCGACGACTTTATCAACGGCGTTCAGGTCACCGCGATCTACTACAGCGGGGAATTCATGCGCAGCCGCCCCGACCTGGCCACCGGCTTCCTGGTGGCATGGCTCCGGGCCTCGCGCGACCTCTACGGCAACGGCTACCGCCGTGAGACGAACGTGCGGATCATCGAGAAGTACACGGGTGTCCCCGCCGACGTCGTCCGGAGGGCGAAACTGCCCTTCCATGAACCCAACGGGAAGATGAACTTCAACGACTTCAAACGCCTCCAGGAGTTCTTCAAGACGCGCGGCTCCCTCACGTACGAGAGACCGCTCAACCCGGACGCGTACATCGACACCTCCTTCGTCCGCAAGGCGCTGGCGATCGTGGGAGAGTTCAAGCCGCCGCGGTGACGCCCGCCCCCGCTGTGATCCCGGCAGCGCCCCCGGGCCAGGCGCGGATCGCCGTCGCCGGGTTGAGCAAGAGCTATCCCGGAGCGCACGGGCCGTTGCTCGCGCTCGACGACGTCACGTTTGACGTGGGCGAGGGTGAGTTCGTCGCCTGCATCGGCCCCTCCGGCTGTGGCAAGACCACTCTGCTCCACATCCTGGCCGGGTTGATGCCCCCGACGAGCGGGATGGTGCGCATGCCGTCCCCCGGGCCCGGACGTCTCCCGGCGGCGGTGGTCTTTCAGGGGATCTCCACCCTCCCCTGGTTCACCGTGCTCCAAAACGTGGAGTACGGCCTGCGTCTGATGGGTGTGCCCCGCCAGGAGCGGCGCGAGCGCGCCCTCGACCACATCCGGCGCGTCGGCCTGCTGCCTTTCCGCGACGCCTTTCCACCGCATCTCTCCGAAGGGATGCGCCAGCGTGTCTCCATCGCCCGCGCCCTGGCTACTGACCCGCAGATTCTGCTGATGGATGAACCCTTCGCCAACCTGGACGCGCAGAACCGTCTGCTGCTCCAAGAGGAGCTCCTTCGCATTTGGGCCGACTCGCGCAAGACGGTGCTCTTCGTCACGCACAGCCTGGACGAAGCGATCCGCCTCTCCGACCGGGTGCTGGTCATGTCCGCCGCACCTGGACGCATCTTGATGGAAGTCCAGATTCCCCTGCCTCGGCCCCGCGACTTCGGGACGCTGCGGCAGGATCCGCGCTATGGAGAGCTCTCGGCGGCGTTATGGGACGTACTGCGAGAAGAGGTCCTCAAAGGACGCGAGCACGGATGAGACACACCCGCTGGCTGGCCGTCGCCTCACCCATCGCCTTCTTGCTCGTCTGGGAGGGCCTCAGCCGCAGCGGGATCCTGGACGCGCGTTTCGTCCCCGCGCCCAGCGAGATCGCGCGCACCCTCGGCGCAATGACCCGCAGCGGCGTGTTGCCACATCACGTCGGGATCAGTGTGCGGCGCATCCTGCTTGGCTTTCTCGCCGGCTCGGTGCCTGCAGTGGCGGTAGGCCTGCTCATGGGGATGAGCCGCCCAGTGCGCGCCGCCTTGATGCCGCTGGTAGCGGCCATCTACCCGATTCCCAAAATCGCCATCTACCCCCTGGTCATCTTCTACCTCGGTATCGGCGAGGCGTCCAAGGTCAGCATCGTCGCCCTCTCCATCTTCTTTCTGGTGCTGCTGAACACGATGGCCGGCGTCCTCGGCCTCGACCGGGCCTACTTCAACATCGCTCGCGCCTACGGGGCCGGCACACTGGGGACCTTTACCACGATCGCCTTCCCCGGCGCCCTGCCGGCGATCTTCACGGGCCTGAAGTTGGGGATGGGCTTCGCCCTGATCGTCATCGTCGGCGCCGAGCTGCTCGGATCGGACGCCGGCATCGGCCACCTCATCTGGCAGTCCTACCAGATCTTCGCCGTCGCGGCGATGTTCGCCGGGTTGCTGGTGACGGCAGTGCTGGGCTGGCTGGCCACGATCGCCCTGGATTGGCTGGAGCGCCGCGCCCTCCCGTGGCGCGCCTGACCGGAGCCCGACGTGGGATCGCCGGTGTCCGTCTGGTGGCGAGCGGTTCGCCCACATTCTTTCACCGCCTCCTTCACGCCAGTTCTCCTTGGCTCGATGGCTGCGCTTTGGGGGCAAAGATTCCTTAACTTCACAGGCTTCCACGTGGACCGCTTCCTGGCCGCCCTCGTCGGGGCGGTGGCGATCCATGCGGCCACCAACCTGATCAACGACTACTACGACCACGTGCGGGGGGTGGACACGGCCGCCTCCATCGGCCCCAGCGGCGTGATCCAGCAGGGATTGCTTTCGGCCCGCGCGATCCTCGCCGGTGCACTTGCCCTTTTCGCCCTGGGCGGCGCCCTCGGGCTGTGGCTCGTCAGCATCGTGGGGTGGCCGATCCTGGCGGTGGGAGCCGCCAGCGTCGTGGCCGGATACGCCTACACCGGTGGTCCCCTTCCCCTGGGGTACATCGGCCTGGGCGATCTGGTCGTCTTCCTCTTCATGGGCCCGGTGATCGTGCTGGGCGCTTACTATGTCCAGACTGAGACGCTTTCAGCGGCTGCGGCTTGGGCTTCAATCCCTTTGGGTGCCCTGGTCACGGCGATCCTGGTTGTGAACAACCTCCGTGACCTCGAGACGGACCGAGAGAGAGGAAAGCGCACGCTGGCCACGTTGCTGGGACGGGAGGGCACACGGGCAGAGTACTTGACCCTGGTGGCGGCGGCCTACCTGGCCATCATCATAGGGGTCGCAGTCGGACGCCTCCCCCTCCTGACCCTGGTGACGCTCATTTCGTTTCCCCAGGCGGCAAGGGTCTGGCGTGTCGTCCAGACCGAAACCAACGCGCTGGCATTGACGCAGAGCGGCCTGCGCGGCACCGCGGTGCTGCACTTGCGGGTGGGTGTCGTCTTAGCCTCGGCATTTCTTCTCTCCCCCTCCTAGCTGGCGAAAGAGAAGTTCCGGCTCAACGGTGACCATTTTCACAGTTGTCCTGTGACCCAGGGAATCGGCCCCGGAGCGGCCTCGTCATAGCCTGGGGGCAGGTCGATGACGGAGGAGGTGGGTGCGGTGCTTCGCCATCCCGATGTGTTCGAGCAGGTCGTCCGAGAGCGGTTGGACGTTCGGCGCGTAGAGGCCGAGACCGAGCGCCTGGTCAGGCTGGCTGAGGGCAGCCGGCCCGGGGCAAGATTCTCGGTGAGGGAGTTCCTCGGACGGGTGCGCCTGCGGCCGACAGCGCTCCGTGGTTCAGCGGCGGCGATGCCGCGCGCGGCGCACCCTTCGGGGGCCTGAGCAGTCGGTCAGTTGGAGCCCAGTCACACTTTCCCCGCGGGGGTGTGACTGGGCGTCAGTACACTCGGAGGCGAAGGCGGTCGGGGTCGCGCAGGACGATCTGGCGGCCACGAAGATCCACGATGCCCTGCTCGCGGAAGGCCGCGAGGGCGCGGTTGACGCGTTCCCGCGTGGCCCCGACCATGGTCGCCAGGTTTGTCTGGGTCAGGTCCAGATCGATCGTGATGCCGTCGCCGCGGACGCCGTAGCGGCCGGCCAGCTCAAGCAGGGCGCGGGCCACGCGCGCATGCACGTCGAGAAAGGCCAGGCTTTCAGCGTAGTCGGTGACGTGCCGCAGCCTGGTGCTGAGCAGCCCGATCACCGCGGCCGCCAGCTCCGGGGAGGCCGCGAGGGACGCCTGAAACTCCTCCCGCCCCAGGACGTGGGTCACGGTGTCCTCCAGCGCCTCAACGCTGGCGGAGCGCGGCTGACCGTCCAACAGCGCCAGCTCCCCGAAGACCTCCCCCTCCCCCGCGACGTCGATCGTGAGCTCTTCTCCTCTCTCGGCCGGGAGGAAAAAGCGTACGCGGCCCGACTCAATGATGTGGAGCCCATCCCCGGCTTGATCCTTGTGGAAGATCATGGTTCCCCGGCGGTAGGTCCGCCGCCGCAGCCGTCCCGCCAGACTCTTGAGGGCGGCATCGTCGAGCCTCACAAAGAGCGACACGCGCCGCAGTAGGGCGGCGGGGTCGGCGGCCATCAGAGCACCGACACCTCGCGGTCCAGCGAACTGAGCGATTCGCCCCCCCGTTCGGTGACCACGACGATCTCTTCCAGCCGCACGCCGAACTCGCCGACCAGATAGATTCCCGGCTCGACGCTGAACGCCATCCCGGCGGCGAGGGGCGTCTCGTTCGTGTGGGTGATCGAGGGGAGTTCGTGCCCCGTCACCCCAATGCCGTGCCCTGTGCGGTGGGTGAACTGCGCGCCGTAGCCCGCCCGCTCGATCACTCCCCGGGCGGCGCGGTCCACGTCGCGGATGGGCACACCCGGTCGGATCACTGCCAGCGCGGCGGCCACGGCCTCGTCAACGATCGCGTGGATCTCCCGGTAGCGAGCGGTGGGCGCACCCAGGAAGGCCATGCGGGTGATGTCCGACATGTAGCCGTCCAGCCGCCCCCCGCAGTCCAGCAGAAGCGGTTCGCTCCGGGCGAGGATCCGCGCGGTCGAGTGGTGATGTGGAAAGGCGGAGTTGGGACCCCCTCCGGCGATGGCGAGGATCGGTTCGCCGACGCCCTGGCGGCGAAAGGCCTCTGCGGCCAGCCGCGCCACCTCTCGTTCGGTGAACTCCGGGCGCACGGCGGCGAACACTTCCCGCACCGCAACGTCAGCAGTGGCGGCCGCACGGCGCAGTGCCGCGATTTCTTCCGCGCTCTTGATCATTCGCACCGGCGCCATCACCCTCGCGCCGGGCAAGTAGCGGGCATCCGGCCAGACCTCCTGCAGCAGCAGGAGCGCATCGGCGCGCATCGTGTCCCCGGGGGCGACCCGGCGGGGCCGTCCCAGTCGGCTCGCCGCCGCCCGCAGCGCCGCTCCCGGTCCCTCGGCGTCCGTGTAGGAGAGCATTGGGAAGGGGATCTTCGCCGCCGCCTCGGTTGCGTTCAACTCCGGGACGACAAGAACCGGCTCGTCCGAGTTCAGAAACAGATAACAGGGACGTTCGTCGAGATGCGGCGAGTAGGACAGGAGATAGAGCAGATCATCGCCGGGGGGCAGCACGAGGAGGTCGATGCCTTCTTCGCGCATGCGCCGCCGGGCCGCCTCGAGCCGTTGCGTCATCATGTTCGCATTGTACGATAGCGTCGTGCCCGCCGTTGCCCTCCGGCTCCCCACGCGTGAATCATTCCCCGCGGCGCGCGGACGGGCGCGCAAGATCCTCGCCGCGCTCCGGCGGCGCTATCCCGACCCGCGGGTCCCCCTCCGGCACCAGGACGCCTTCCAGCTGCTGGTCGCCACCATCCTCTCGGCGCAATGCACCGACGCAATGGTCAACCGCGTGACGCCCGGTCTCTTCGCCCGCTACCGCACCCCCCGCGACTTCGCCGCCGCCCGCCCCTGCGATCTAGAGCGGATCATCCGGCCGACCGGGTTCTTCCGTCAGAAGACCAAGGCGATCATGGGCGCGAGCCGCGACCTGCTGGCACGCTTTGGCGGGGAGGTGCCGCGGACCATGGAGGATCTGGTCAGCCTGAGCGGCGTGGGACGCAAGACCGCCAACGTCATCCTCGGCGGCTACTACGGCGTCCCGGGGGTCGTCGTGGACACCCACGTCCGCCGCCTCAGCCAGCGGCTGGCCCTCACCGGGTCGGACGACCCCGAGCGGATCGAACAGGACCTGATGCGCCTGATCCCCCGCCACGAATGGTCCGACTTCTCGCTCCGCCTGATCTTCTTCGGCCGGGAGGTCTGCACCGCCCGCAGTCCGCGCTGCCCCACCTGCCCGCTCAATACTCTCTGTCCGTCCGCGAAGTACCGCGGGACGC
Organism: bacterium; assembly: GCA_036004665.1. Classification (GTDB taxonomy): domain Bacteria; phylum Sysuimicrobiota; class Sysuimicrobiia; order Sysuimicrobiales; family Humicultoraceae; genus JACQGZ01. The sequence continues at coordinate 65,655 of DASYRG010000046.1, forward strand.
CGCCGTGGATGCCGCAGCGCGCAGTGCCTCAGACCGGGCGGGAGCGGGCGAAGCGTCCGTAACTGCGGCAGAGGCTCGCCATCGGGCACTCCACGCAGGCGGGGGTCCTGGCGGTGCAGACCAGCGCGCCGAAGTCCATCAGCGCCTGGTTGAAGTCGTCGTAGACCCGGCGCGGCAGCAGCCGATCCGCCAGCGCCCAGACCTGCCGGTCGGGCACCGATCGGCCGATGAAGACGCGCTGGAGGACCCGGCGGACGTTCGTGTCGACGATGGCGGCGCGGCGGCGGAAGGCGAAGGCGCGCACCGCGCCCGCGGTGTAGGGGCCGACCCCCTTCAGGGCCAGGAGGGCGTCGCGGTCTTCGGGGAGGCGTCCGCCGTGGCGGTGCACCACCTCCTTGGCGATCGTCCAAAGCCGCACCGGGCGGATGTTGTAGCCGAGGGGGTGCCACAACTCCCGCACCTGGCCGACCTGCGCGCGGGCCAGCGCGGCGATCGAGGGGTAGCGGCGCAGAAACTGTCGGTATTTGGGGAGGACCCGCTGCACCTGAGTCTGCTGCAGCATCACCTCTGAAACGAGGATGCGGTAGGGATCGCGGGTGCGCCGCCAGGGGAGTGCGCGCCCTTCCCGACGGTACCAGCGCAGGAGGCGGCGCACGAACTTCCGCTGCGTGCGTGTCTTCACGGGCCGATCGGGGAGGTTCGCGGGCGCCGCCCTTTCTCCTGGCACTCGGGGGCAGTATCATGCTGAACCGGCGGCCGGAGCAAGACAGCCGAGCCCACATCAGGGAGGATAACCATGTCCGAGGTCCGGCATGAGCGCACGCTCGTCTTCGTCAAACCCGACGGCGTGCAGCGCGGCCTGGTCGGCGAGATTCTTGGCCGCTTCGAGCGGACGGGGCTGCGCATCGCCGGGATGAAGATGGTCTGGGTGCGGCAGGACTTCCTGGAGCGGCACTATCCCGCCGACGAGGCCTTCCTGCGGACCATCGGCGGCAAGACGAAAGACGCCTTCACCGCGGCGGGCCTCGACGTCAGGACGCACACTGGCGGGGACGATCCCCTGGCCATCGGCCGGTCGGTGCGGGGATGGCTGATCGAGTATGTGGCCAGCACCCCCGTGGTGGCCTTCGTCCTCGAGGGTATACAGGCGGTGGCCACCGTGCGCAAGATCGTCGGAGACACCTTGCCGGTGCGCGCCGCGCCCGGGACCATCCGTGGCGATCTGTCCATCGACTCACCCACGGTTGCCAACCTGCAGCGCCGGCCTGTCCGAAACCTCGTGCACGCCTCCGGCACCGTCGAGGAGGCGGCGGCGGAGATCGCGCTGTGGTTCCCCGCGGAGGAACTCTTCGACTACCGCCGGGTGGACGAGGCGCTGATTCAGGGCGACTAAGTGTACTCCGATCGATGCCAGCGGGGGGAGAGACGTTTCACGAAGGGCCAACTTGTTTTGCTTCGGGATTTCCACGGGGGCCCGTCGCCAACTGGTTTTCCAATGGAGAATGCTTTCCGTTTCGAAAAGGCGTTAGTTGCCAGTTTGCAGGATGACGAACCCTCAAACTAGGACACTCCTCCTGCAAGTTCCATGGAAGTGTACCGGAACTCGGTCCGGACCGAGTTCATCATGTTTTTTCATTTCGCCCCGTAAAGAATCTCTGACTCACCGATGAGTAGGAGGGGCGGCCAGAAAGCGTCGCCCATCGATTTGGTCGCGACCAGAGGAGAGTGTTGAGGCCCATGGACACAGTCATGCCGTCCCTTGCCGAACTCTCGGACGACGACTTGCTGGCGAAGGTGACACAGCTGGCGGCCGAGGAAAGGCAGGTGACGGCGCTCCTCATCGCCCACCTGGCCGAACTAGACGCGCGGCGCCTCTACCTGGGTGAAGGTTATTCTTCGCTCTTCACCTACTGCACCCAGGCGCTCCACTTCTCCGAGCACGCGGCCTACGGGCGGATTGAAGCGGCCCGGGCCTCACGGAAGTTCCCGATACTCCTGCAGCTGCTGTCCGGGGGATCGCTGACCCTGACAACGATAGCACTGCTGGCGCCTCACTTAACCGCGGAGAATCACAAGAAACTCCTGGACCAAGCCCGCTATCGGAGCAAGCGCGCGGTCGAGGAGTTGATCGCGCAGTTGTATCCGCGACCGGCTGTCCCATCCCTACTTCGCAGACTCCCGACCTTGCACCCCGTCTCTGCATCCCACCACCCTATCGATCAAGATTCACAGCCGAACTTGGATACACGGGGCACAGCAGCGGGCGATCGGCCGACCCCGACGGCTCCACTGCCGCAGCAATCGGCGACGGTCACCCCGCTGGCGCCGCAGCGCTACAAGATCCAATTCACGGCGAGTGCCGAAACATACGAGAAGTTGCTCCAGGTGCAGAACCTGCTGCGGCGTCAGATTCCAAACGGGGACCTGGATCAAGTCATCAATCGAGCCCTGACAGCGCTTCTGCATGAACTGGCCAGGAAAATGCTCGCGGTCACGGAGCGTCCTCGCCACGGCCGGCCGACGCGTCCCGGCTCTCGGCACATCCCGGCAGAAGTCAGGCGGGCCGTCTGGTTGCGCGATGCCGGGCGGTGCGCCTTCGTGGGCACGAAGGGTCGCCGCTGCGATGAGGTTGGCTTTCTGGAGTTCCATCATGTGGAGCCCGCACGCGGTGGGAGGACAGGCCACTGCGGGCAACATCCAGCTGCGGTGCCAGGCGCACAATGCATACGAAGCTGAGCTCTATTTCGGCCCATGCGATCCTGCCGGAGTCGGAGAAAGCACAGAGCATGTCCGATCCGGCCCAGGGTGAGTCAGGGCGGCCGAGTCAGGTCGGCTGATCCAGCACCCTGGCCAGGACCCAGCAGGAGGCCGAAAGGACGTTCCCGGGCGATGGATCGGCCGGTAGGGTCTCCCGGTCGACCAGTATGGAAAGAGTCACCTTCTCGCCGGCGGCCGCCAGCAGCCAGTACGGGGCCTCGGTGACCCGGTTGGTCAGCCGGCGCGCCTCGGTGAGGATCCCCGTGATGAGAGCGGTGGCCTCGGGCTCGATCTCCGGCAGGTCCGCGCCGAAGTGGGCCGCGGAGACGACGGAGCGCAGCGGCGGGCGGTACTGGCTCGCCCGAGCGCGTTCGTACGCCGCCCCATCGGGCGAGAGCGCGGCCTCAGAGGCGATGGCACAGATCTCCATGGGCAGCACGGCGCCGGTGCGCAGGCGGTCTCGCACGAGCGCGTAGTTCACGACATCAAGGCGCAGGGGAAAGGCACCGGAGATCGGCTCATCGGGCTCCACCGGCTCGACCCACCCTTCCACCCAGCCCTGCCCTTCCTGTTCGGCGTCCTCACCGATAGCGGTCAGGGCCAGCCGCAGCCGACGGGGGACGTGGTGGAAGGGCGTCGCGTCGACGACGTCCCCAGCTGCATCCACCATCGCCCAGATCTCCGGCCCGCCGCCGACCTCCCAGCGCACGAGGGCGCCCCCGCGGGGCAGCGGCGTCCGGGTGCCCTGCGCCGCCGCCCGCTCCTTCAACCGCTCATACTCCGCCATCTCACGGATGGGAAACCCGATGCAGGCAAAGTGGCTGGACACCGGCTCAGCCTGACGTCAATTCAGCCGGCGCACCTGTAGCTGGAGGCGGATCATGTGGGCCTGGATGCGGTGCCGATCCGGCGCCTCCGGCGCCTCCGTTACGTAGCGTTCCAGGTGCGGCAGGGCCTCGCGCACCCGTCCCGCCCGGGCGAGCAGCAGCCCAAGGTCGCGCCGCTCCTCCGCCATCTGCGTGACCAGCAGGATCCGCTCGCTGCAGCGGATCGCCCGGGGGAAGTCCTCGCGCCTGATGTAGATGTGCTTGAGGTTGCGGAGCAGGCGGGCGATGACCTCATGGGGGGTGGCAGGACGCAGCAGCGCCGGATTGAAGTCGCTCCCCGGGCCGAACTGTTCGAGGGCGAGCAGGCGGAAATCGGTCTCACTCAGGCGCCGGCCCTGATTGAACGGGTCCAGGAAGAACGGCTGCGGCGCGGCCCG
>DASYRG010000047.1:0-61752 GCA_036004665.1 bacterium
TTCCTCGTCGTTTCCGATGCGTACAAGCGGTTCGTCCAGGAGTACCGGCGATCCTGACACCTTAGACAATACCCTCACCCTGGAGGGATCGAATGGCCCTCCTGAGACGTCCGCGCCCCGAGATGGCACGTCTGTCGCCCAGCCGGCTTGGGCACTCCATCGGAGATGGCCCTCCCAGACCGTGCCACGACCCTGCCGCGCGGCCGGTGGGCGAACGTCTCCCGCCTGCTCCTCCTGGCCGCCCCGACGGCACTGCTTGTGTTGCTGTTGCGCAATCCCGCCCTGGACCCGCCCCTGCCGGCGCCCATCTTCCACTTCGAAATCGTCACGATCATCGCCGCGATCGGCGGGGTGCTGGCCGCCCTGATGATGGTCGTAGCCGAGCGGCTGCAGGAACCGCGGGGATTCTTCCTGGCGCTCGGCTTCGGCGCCATCGCGGGCTTCTTCTTCATCCACGGATTTCTCACACCTGGCGTCATCTTCGAACAGGCCAGCCACGGGATCCACTGGGCACCGCTGGTCGGATTTGCGCTGGCGGGGGTCTGTCTGGTGCTCAGTGCGGCGCGGCCCCGGCCCCAGGGAGACCCCTGGATCCACCGGCGCCGGCGGGCGGCCGGGCTCGCTCTGCTGGCGATGTGGGTGGGGTTCCTCGTCCTGTCGGTGAAGGCCCCGGACTTCCTGGAGGGACAGTCGGCCACCGCTGCCGCCTCGATCCGCGCGTGGCATCGCGCGGCGGGTCACGAAGACCATGACCCCTCGAGCCACGGGTTCGCCGAGCAGCTGATGGCGCAGTGGCGTGGCTCCAGCCCCGGCTCAGAGGCTGACCGCATGGGTGAGGCCACCGGAATGTATGAGGAGGCGTCCGGCAGGCCCTGGATCGCCGTAATCGTCATGCTCTTTGCTGGGACGGCCATGGGCGCAGCGGTCCTGCGGTACGCTCGGCAGTACCGGCTGAGCCAGTTATCCTCCCACCTCACCATCGTCTGGAGCGTCGCCCTGCTGCTGCAGAGTCTGCTCGCCTTTTTCTTTGCCTCTGTCTGGCGGGTGAGCTGGTGGGAATACCACGTCCTCGCCCTCTGCGGCGTGGGCACCATGGCCTACGGGCTGGTCATCGACTACCGCCGCGGCCCGGGCATCGAAAAGGCCCTGGCCGCGCTGCTCGCGCGCGGCTCCGTTCGGACGCTGGAGGAGTCGTACACCGAGGTGCTCACCGGTCTTACGGCCGCAATCGAGGCACGGGACCCTTATACAAAGGGACACTCGGAGAAGGTCGCGCGGTTGGCCGCCTCGATGGGAGAGCGGATGGGACTGGCCCCGGAGATGGTGCGCGGGCTCTATCAGGCGGGGCTCATGCACGACGTCGGCAAAATGGCCATCCCCGACGCCATCCTGAACAAAGAGAGCAGTCTCACCGCCGAAGAGTTCGAGATCGTCAAAGGCCACCCCGCGCGGTCTGAGGACATCGTCGCGCGGGTCCCGTCGCTGCGGCCGCTGCGCTGGGCGATCCGCTGGCATCATGAGCGGTTGGACGGCTCCGGGTACCCGGATGGGCTGAAGGGCACTGAGATCCCACTCGAAGCGCACATCCTGGCCGTTGCCGACGTCTTCGATGCGATGACTTCGGGACGGGCCTATCGTCCGGCGATCGCACAGGCCGACGCCCTCGACTGGCTGGATCAGCGTTCGGGGACGATGTTCGACCCGCAGTGTCTCGAGATACTGCGTCAAGTGATCGGACCGGTACCGGCGGCCGCCCGCTCCGCCGTACGGCTCATCCCAGCACGGGAGGGGCGGTAACGATGAAGTGGCTCGCCTGGCTCGCCGTGGTGAGTGTGTTCCTGATCACTCCTCGCCTGGGCGCCTCGGGCGAGGTCACCTCCACCGGCAAAGCAGCGGATCTCCGGCGCACCCTGAACGTGCTCTTCAGCGAGCATGTCTTCCTGGCCACCAACACCACGGCGGCGGCGCTCGGCGGCCGTGATGCCGAGTTCTCCGCGGCCGCCTGGGCGCTTGACGCCAACTCCATCGAGCTGGCGGCCGCAATCAGTTCGGTGTACGGGAAAGAGGTCGGCGACAAGTTCCTCGTGGGATGGCGCAAGCACATCCGGTACTTCGTCGACTACACGAAGGGCGTGGCCGCGAAGGATCGCGCGAAACGGGAAGAATCCATCACCGAGCTCAACGAGTACGCGAAGGAACTCGCTGACTTCCTGCACTCGGCCAACCCGAACCTGCCCGCCGGCGCGCTGGATCGACTGGTGCGAGCGCACGTCGCCGCAGTGACCCGCGCGATCGACGCACAGGGGGCGAAGAAACTGATGGACGCCTACAAGGCCGTCCGCGCGGCCGGGCTACAGACCCACACGATCGCCGACCCGATCGCCGAAGCGATCGTCAGACAGTTCCCGGAGAAGTTCCGATAGGAGAGTCCGCGGTACGCTTCGAGACGTTCCCGGCTCCAAACCCGGTGTGCTTGCCCTCCCTCCGCGGAATCCTCCGGCAGGCTATGCTGAACCACAGTGCGGCCGGTCTGGGGCGCTCCTGGTCGCCGAGGTGATCTCGATGGATGCCTATCTGGCCGTCGTGGGAAAGCGCGAAGTGCGCCGGTACCGACCTCTGCCTGTGCCGCGGGAGACGCTCATCCAAATCGTCGAGGCGGGGCGCGCCAGCGGCAGCAGCCGCAACCGCCAGCCCTGGCGTTTCATCCTCATCACCGAACGCGCGCGCCTGGGCGCCCTTTCCCCGCTGGTCTCTCGCCCCCGGAACCTCGAGGGATGCCCGGCTGCGATCGTCGTGGCCCTGACCAACCCACGCATGCAATTCGACGCCGGACGAGCGGCACAGAACTTGATGCTGGCCGCCTGGGCCATGGGAGTGGGCTCCTGTCCGAACACGCCGCTGCAAGAACCGACGATCAAAGAACTGTTGGGGCTGCCTGCTGACACCTCCGTGCCGACCATTCTCAGCCTGGGCTACCCCGCCCCTGGAGAACCGAGGCCCCGCCCGTCCGCAGACGCGGCGGCCGTACTCTCGCGGGTGAACCGGTTAGCCCTTGAAGAGGTCCTGCACCGTGAGACGTACCGCTCCTAGGTTCAGGTGGCTCTGGCCCGTCAGCGCGTCCGGATCACGACCAGTTTGTCCACGCCGGACTCGGCCGCCCAGACCTCGGGCCGCCCGAGGATCTGCCGGACATTTGCGGGAGAACTCGGCAGTGTGAACACATCGAAACGCTCAGTCGCCGGGTCGAACCGCACAAGGGCGTTGGCTCCCCAGTCGGCGACCCAGACACTTTCCCGTTCATCTACGAAGACGGCGTAGGCCATCGGCGCGCGCCCAGGAAGCTTCCACTCCCGCCACCGCGCCGTCGCCGGGTCGTACATCCCCAACTGGCCCGCGTTCCACTCGCTCACCCAGATGCGTCCGCGGGAATCGGACCAGACGCGGCGCGCGCCCTGACCCTGCGTCGGAGGGTCGATCACCGTCGCCGCACCGGTTTGGAGATTGACGCGGGCGATGTGGTTCCCCGCCAGAGAGGCGTAGTATACGTCCCCGCCTGGCGTCGTAGCGATACCGTACGGCCCGCGCCCGCGCGGCGCCTGGAAGACCTCTACACGGCCGTCGGCAGGATTCATCCGGCCGTAGACACCGCTCTGCCCGGTAAACCAGAGCACGCCCCGCCCGTCGAAAGTGGCGGTATTGAGGTTGGCGCGCCCCCTTCCTGCCGGCAGCGGGTAGACCTGCACTCGGGCCGTGGCTGGATCGACCCGCACGATGGCATTGAGCCCCCCATCGGTAATCCAGGGCGCACCGTCAGGCCCGACGATCACGCCGTGCGGCGCCGAGCCGTCTCCCAGTTTGATGTGGCGGGTCCGGCCGGTTGCCGGATCGAGATGGCCGAGCTCGCCGGACCGTTGCGCCGTGTACCAGACGCCCCCGTCGCGTGCCGGCGCAACGTCATGAGGGTGCGACCCTTGGGGGACCGGGAATTCCCGGATGATGTCGCTCGGGGCGCTGAGCACTCCCGCTTGAGGAAAACCGCCTCTCACCAGCAAAAAGGCCAGGCAGGCTGCAGCTAGTACCCAAGAGCGCACAGGAAGCGATCGCAATACAACCACCTCCTAGAACTTGATCCCGGCTCGGGCGATCCCCTGAATAAAGTAACGTTGCAGCACGAAGAAGAGTGCCAGAATCGGCAGCACGGAGAAGGTCGCCGCGGCCATGAGCAGCCGGGGCTGGGTGCCCCACTCGTTCGAGAACGACAGGAGGCCCACCATGATCGGCCGCATTTCCGGCGTGTTGGTCACGATGAGCGGCCAGGTCAGCGCGTTCCAGGAGCCCAGAAAGCTCAGCAACCCGACGGTGATGAAGGCCGGCTTGCTCAACGGCACGACGATGCGCCAGAGAAAGGTGAGGTGCGAGGCACCGTCCACCGTGGCCGCGTCCTGGAGTTCCTGGGGGATGCTGGCGAAGAACTGGCGCATGAAGAAGATGCCGAACACGCTGGCCAGCCAGGGGATGATCAGGGCGTAGTAGGTGTTCAGCCAGCCCAGCCGTACGATCGTGATGTAGTTGGGCACGAGCTGCACTTCCCCGGGGATCATCAGCGTCCCTAGGAAGAGGACGAAGAGCGCCTCCCGCCCCCAGAAGCGCATCCGCGAGAAGGCGTAGGCCGCCAGCGCCGAGGTTGCGAGGACGCCGCTGGTCTCCATCACCGAGATGAAAACGCTGTTCAGGAAGTAGCGGCCGAACGGCGCGTGGTTCCAGGCGTCGATATAGTTCTCCCAGGCCAGCCGCGACGGGATCCACTTGAACGGATCGGTGAAGATCTCGGCGATCGGCTTCATCGAGGTCGAGACCATCAGATAGTAGGGCAGAAGCACCGCCGCCACGCTGGCCAGCAGGATCAGGTGGACCAGGGCGTTCTTCGCCCCAAAGCGCGGCCGCCGGGCGGCGCGGGTCTCGGCGGGGAGCGCGAGGGCCTGGGCCATCTCAGGTGTCGTAGTGGACCCGCGGCGCCAGGACCCGCCGCTGCAGCATGGTGATGATGAAGATGATCGCAAAGAGCGCGTATGCCTGCGCAGACGCGTAGCCCATGCGAAAGAACTGGAAGCCCTGCTGATAGATCGAGTAGACGATGGTGAGCGTGCGGTCCAGCGGGCCCCCGCCGGTGAGAAAGAGCGGCAGGGCGAACACCTTGAAGGCTCCGATCATACTCACGACGAGCACGAAGTAGGTTGTCGGCGAGAGCAGGGGGAGGGTGATGTATCGGAAGGCCTGCGGCCCGTTTGCCCCGTCGATCTGAGCGGCCTCGTAGTAATCTGGCGAGATGTTCTGCATGCCGGCCAGGAAAATGACGATGTCCCGGCCGATGCTCCCCCAGATGGAGACGGCGATGATGGCCGGCATGGCCTGGGTGGGATCGAGCAGCCAACGCTGCGGGGGAATGCCCACTCTCCCGATCAGGTAGTTGAGGAGCCCGAACTGGTCCGGCTGGTAGAGCCAGTGCCAGACCATCGCCGCCGCGGCCAGCGAGGTCACGTGGGGGACGAAGAAGGCGGTGCGATACCAGGACATCCCTGACAGTTTCCGGTTGAGCAGAATGGCGAAAGACAACGCAAATGGGATCGTCAGGAAGACGGAGACGAGAGCAAAGTAGGTCGTGTTGCTCAGGGCGGTGATGAACTTTTCATCTGCTAGCAGCGCCGCGTAGTTGCCGATCCCGACGAAAGGACGCACGGGGTCGATCATGTTCCATTTCATCAGGCTGACGTAGAACGCGTAGAGGATCGGGAAGAAGTGAAAGACGGCCAGCACGGCGGCCGCCGGCAGGAGGAACCCCCACGCCTCCAGATTTTCCAGCAGGCGCCGGACGCGGCGCGAGGGGGCCCGGGGGAGCCCCCTCACAGGTGTTGCGGCTTCGACGGCAGTCACGGAGCCGCGCTCCGGTCAGCGCCGAACTGCTTTCACGCCACGAACCGGCGTGTCACTTCCGCTGCGACAACAGCTTGTTGGCCCTGGCCGCCGCGTCGTCCAACGCCTGTTTGGGCGTCTTCTTACCCAGGAGCGCTTCTTCGACGGCGCCGGAGACAATGTTCCGGATTTCGTTCCACTCCGAAATGCTGGGTTCGGCCTTGGCCACGGCCAGCGAATCCAGGCCGGCGCGGTGCTCGGGGTTGTCGCGCATGTAGACGCGCGCCAGCGTCGAGTCGCGCGCGGAGCGGCGCACGGGCATGTAGTAGGTCTTCATGAACCATCGGGCCTGGGCGTTGGTACTGGTGATGAACTTGATGTACTTCCAGGCGGCCGCCTGCTGCTCGGGCGTGGACTTGGCCAGGATGGCGACGTCGGTGCCCGAGAGGATGGTGGCCTTGGTCTTCTTGTAAGGAAGCGGTGCCAGTCCCACCGTGAAGCGGCCGGCCGCCGCGGCCTTGGCGAAGGCGAGGCCGGGGTTGGTGGCGATGTACATGGCCGTCTTGCCGGCGCCCATATCCGCGTCGGCGAACCCCGAGATCACGTACGCGACCTTGTGCGTCTGCACCAGGTCGAACAGGAACTGCAACGCCTCCACGCCGGCGGCGCTGTTGAAGGCGACTTCCCGGCCCCCGGCCTGGATGTACGCTCCGCCGTTGGTCAGCAGGAAGGCGAAGAAGTAGTCCTCCGTGCTGCGGACGGTGAAGCCGTAGCGAGTGGTCCGGCCGCCCTCCTCTTTGGTCAGCGCCTTGGCCACTTTGAGCAGGTCATCCCAGGTCTCGGGGACTCGCAGGTTGTTCTGCTTCAGCAGATCCTCGTTGTAGAAGAGCAGGTAGACGCTCTTGTTGAACGGCATCGTCCACTGCACGCCGTTGAAGGTGTTCGTCTGCCGCAGCAGCGGGAGGATATCGCTGAGCTCCTCCTCGGAGAGGCCGTCCGGTCCCTTGAAGAAGTTCTGCACGGGAACGATCGCCTTGGCCTGGATCAGTTGTTCCGTCCAAGTGGGAAAGAGCTGCGTGATCGTAGGCGGTTGGCCCGCGGCGACCGCGGCGATCAGTTTCTGGTTCAGCGCGCCGTAGTTGCCCTGGTATTGCGCCGCCACGGCGATCCCCGGATTCAGCTTGTTGAAGTCGTTGGTCAGTTCGTCGATCGCGGGGTTGAGCACCCCGCTCATGCCGTGCCAGAAGGTGATGCTCACCGGCCCGCCCGCACCCGCGGGGAGGCCCATCACCGCGGCCAGCAGCAGCGACGCCACGGCCGCCCGAAGGACCCGCCCGACCTTCATCGTGTCACGCCCCCTTTGATCTGCGGAAAATCCGCCGTGTAGGTTCGACCCGCCGCAAATGAGACCCTGTCGCGCCTCCGGCTGGGTTGGTCAGAGCAGCCCTTCGATCCAGGTGCCGACGAGATAGCCGATGCCGGCGATGCCCAATCCCACTAGGAACATGTCAATGCCGCTGCGCAGCGCGCCCCGGCCGGTGAAGACGCTACGCGCCGCCCCGACGCCGAAGTGCGCCGCCATGCTGACGATGAACGCGGTCCACACTGCTCCCGCGCCGCGCAGGAAGACGAACGGCAGCACGGGGATGGCCGCGCCCACCGCGGTGGCCAGCCCGGTGATCCACCCCTCACGCAGCGGCGACATGCCGGCGGGAGCGATGCCCAGCTCCAGCTGCGTCTTCTCTTCGAGGGCCCGTTCGGGCTGGCGCATCACCTCACTGGCGGTCTGGCGGGCAGCGGCCGCGTTGATGCCGCGCGCGCGGTACAGCAGAGCCAGTTCCTCCTCCTCCAGATCGGGCATCAGCCGCAGTTCGTCTCGCTCCACCGCGATCTCGTGCGCGTAGACCTCGCGCTCGGACTTGGCGGCGAGGAAGCCACTGCTGCCCATCGAAAGCGCGTCGGCGAAGAGGCCGGCCACCCCAGAGACCAGGACGATCTGGTGCGCCACGCTCGCGCCGAGGACCCCCATGACCAGGCCGAAGTTCGCGGTCAACCCATCGTTGAAGCCGTACACGACGTTGCGCAGGAAGCCCCCCGAAGCGGTGCGGTGCCAGGGCTCGCCCTCGACGCCCAGCATCTGCCCCAATTGCTCGGCGTGCTCCGCGGACTCTTTCGCCAGATCGAGGGCGACCGCGGAAGCCGGCCCGTGGTCGTAGTCGCGGGCGCCCCGCAGATAGCCTTTCGTTTCCCGTCCTTCCTCGGAGAGGAGGATGGAGATCAGCAGTTTCCACCCGAAGCTTCGTCCGACCAGCGCCAGGAGACGGGCGCGGGCGCTTGGGCGCAGCGGCCCCACGTGGACGCCGGCGTCGCGCAGGACGGCCTCCCAGCGGGCGACGTGGCGGTCCTCCACCTCGGCGAGATCTTCGAAGACTCTGGCGCGGGCGGGGTCCGGCTCCGCGGCGGCGATGCGGCGATAGAGAAAGGCCGCGTCGCCCTCATCCTGCCGGTGCTGCCGCCAGACAGAGCGTTGGCCGGGCGTGGGTCGTTCCTGGACGGTGGTCGCCATCTCGCGCAGACGGCTCCGTCGCCGGAGCCTTCATCTCTCATTATGGGGGAAGGAGGCCTCGAATGCAGGGGGCCGCGGCGGCCGTCCCGAACGCTCTCCCCGCTTCCACAAATGACCGTGATACACGTTCAGGGCGCTCAAAGGAGGGCGATGACATGCCGGTCTATGTGCAGTTGATTAGTTGGACGGAGAAAGGCGCCTCGGCGGCCAAGGACACCGTACAGCGGGCACAGCGCGCCCGCGCCGCGGCGGAGAAACTGGGAGTCAGGCTCCGCGAGGTCGTCTGGACGATGGGGCGCTACGACGTGGTGGCCATCTTTGAGGCGCCCAACGACGAGACGGCCAGCAAATACTCGCTCGGGGTCGGTGCGCTCGGCTTCGCCCACACCGAGACGCTGCGCGGCTACTCGGAGGCTGAGATTAGTAAGATCGTCGAGGGCCTCTGATCGACGCGGATCCAGAGCGTTACGAACACTTCACGGTGCGACTATAATCGTACCTGCTACCATTCCACCGCCACACGGGGCACTGGAATCCCGGACCCAGGATGAGCAGGTCTCGGTATCCTTTCGTGCGCGTCGTCAGGACCTTCACATCGGCGGCGGGGACTCCAAGATTTTGGACATACCGGCCCTGTGAGTTCTTGACGTACAATTGCACGCCGCTCCCGGCGGACCCAAACAGGGCCGTGCTGCCGCTGATGATGACCAGCACTCCTTGGAGAGCGTCAGCCACGGAACGTGTCATGATCCCTCCTCGAGATGCCGCGGCTACCCGCCCGGTCGAGAAGACGCTAAAATGGTGAGGTTCGGGTCCGCGGAGGGGTGTCCGGAACCCGGTATCGGAGCGGTCTCGAAAACCGCCGGGCCTCAAGCCCTTGTGGGTTCAACTCCCACCCCCTCCGCCACTGGCACTCAGCCAGGGGCCCCGGCCGGGGCGTCTATTCAGCCTCAACCTTTGTCTCATGGTATTCCGTGATGTGGGCATAGACATCTTCGGGAAACTGAAGATCTTTGTAGACGTTACACGCGTCCGGGTCCTCGGGCGTTGGACAGATGGGAGAGTCCTGCTGCTTCTGCCACTCGAGGATGCGCTCACGCCGCGGAGGACTGTAGTCTCGTTCCTGAACCTGGCGGAAGAGCGCGCGCGCTTTCTCATCGGCCATTTGAGGATCTTTCTGCAAATACGAGACCACGTCATCTTCGCTCATGAAGTGCCGCGCGACCATGGTAAAGACCAATCTTCCGTAATGCCCGATGTCCTTCCCCTGGTCCAACGCATCGAGCAGATGGGCCATCATGCCGTTTCTTCGAAGATCCTCAGCCGCCATAGCTCCTCCAGGAATCGTGAGTTCTCCTCAGGCTAATCATGAACGGTCGCTAACCCACCTGGAAGAGGCGCCAGTCACCCGGGACCCCTCGCAATGTATGTAGCCCACGGTCATCGAAGGCGAAACCACTCCCCGCGACGAGTTCGCGGACGGTACTCGTCACCAGGACCTGCCCTGGATCGGCCAGGGCGGCCACACGCGCGCCCGTGTGCACGACGATGCCGCTGACGCGGTCGCCCATCACTTCGATCTCGCCGGCGTGCAGGCCTGAGCGGGTCTCCAGACCGAGGCGCCGCACCGCGGCGCCGACGGCCAGCGCGCAGCGGATGGCCCGCGCGGCCCCATCGAAGGTCACCAGGAACCCGTCCCCGGCCACATCGACCTCGCGTCCCTGGAAACGGGCCAGCTCGGCGCGCACAACCGCCCGGTAGTTGCGCAGCAGGTCTCCCCAGCGCTGGTCACCCACCGCGGACGCCTTCGCGGTCGACTCGACCACGTCGGTGAACAACACGGTGGCCAGAACGCGCTCGGGTGCCGCGTAGAGACGCTCCCCGCGGTGCAGCCGGTGCGCGATCTGATAGGTCTGCCCCTGTGCCCGCACCGTCGGCGCGTGCGCGGCCAGGTAGCGGGCCGCCGCGATGAGGGCGTGCCCTGCTTCCGGGCGCCCGCGCATCATCGTGAACTGGCGCGCCGCCGCCTCCACCGCCTGAATGGTATGGAAGTTGCGATCCTCCCGCAGCAGGCAGTGGGTGAGGGTCTCGAGCAGCCGCTCGGGGGAGCCGCCGCTGTACAGATAGCGCCCCACCAGCGCGCCGGCCTCGTTGACCTGCTGCTGCCGGTCGAGCAGCGTCGGGAGGCTCGCCAGCAGGCCGTCGGCATCCTCAGGAGGACCGCCGTCCGGCTCGGGCAGCGGCGCCGGCGGGACGTTCAGAAACCGGTCCAGATAGACCGACATGGCGGCGTCGAACACGCCGCGCAGCAGCTCCACGGACGGCACACGGCGCAGCCCCTGCTGTACCGCATTGGCAAACGTGAAGGTGTGCAGCGCGGTGTCCCAATCCCCGAATTCATTGCTGGTGTGGAAGCGGGCGATGCGCAGCGCCGCCGCGTAGGCCACACTTGAGGCTAGCTCGTCCTCCGAGGCGCCGTCCCTCAGCGCCGCCAGCAATCCATCGGCGATGGCCCGCGGATCTTCCCCCAGCAGCTGATCCAGCAGGATGTCGCGGCCGGGCCAGCCGCCCCGTCGGGAGCGGCCGTCCTGCACCGCGGCCGGCATCTCCTCGAAGGCGCCCTCGAGGATCGCGACGAGATCGACCGGATGGCGCCAGGCGTTCGATTCCTCCATCCGGTCCGCGGACGCGCAGCCTGCCACGAGGCTGACCAGCACCGGCTCGGCGTACTGCCACCCGGCGGCGTCGAGCGCCTCGAGAGCTTTGTTGGTGAAGTCGAGGACGTGGCCGACTTCCAGGTAGCGGTGATCGGTGGCGGCGGCGAAGAGCATGTCGGCCATCTGCTGATGATCCACCCCCGCATGCACCGCGGAGACCACACAGCGTTCCGCCCCTTCGGCATCGCGGACCTCGATGAACTGCCGGTACCACTGCTTCAGCGCCGCCGGCGTGACGCTGACCACCGGCAGCGGGCGCACGACGAAGCGTGGCGGCGCTCCGGCGCAGTCTTCCGCTACCGCGGAGAGCCCGTGGTAGAGGGCGCGCGCCTGGTCCTCCGTGCGCAGGTGGGGGAGCAGATTGCGCATGCAGGCCAGGATCGTCTGTCCCCGTCCCCAGCCGTTTCGCCGGTGCCACGCGCCGAACTCGAGACCGATCCGCAGCGGGTCGTCGGGACTCTCGCCCGCCTCCAGCAGCCCAATGACCGCTTTGGCCGTCACCAGGGGGATCTCGTACTCCAATCCCTCGCGCAGCCGCTCGCGCTGGTGGGCGCGCAAGTCGACGCGCGGCGCCAGGTCCACCCAGACCTCGCCGTCCTGGATCCGCACGGGGAAGGTGCGCACGTCGTCGGCAAAGCGGTCGAACGTGCCCCCGCTGGCCAGGTCGAACCGGGCATGGTGCCAGTGGCAGGTGAGGATCCCGTCGTGGAGGGTGCCGCGGTGAAGGGGGAAACCCATGTGCGGACAGCGGTTGTCCAGGGCGAAGACGCGCTCCCCCACGGCGAAGAGGACCACCGCGTGCCCGCGTGCCTGGACGACCAGCCGGCCCGCGGCCTGAACGTCCGCGAGCGTGGCCACTCGTTCTGCGCTGTCAGACGGTCCCGCCATGACGCCATCTCCACACTGAACCGGTACCCGCAGGCCCTTCTGTGACATGCGTCACACTCCTGCCCTCGCGTGGTCGCGGGCCTCCACCCGCAACCACCTTCCCCTGAATCAAGAAAGGCTGGTACCATAGGAAGTCCGGAGGGGTCGCGTAGCCTGGTAGCGCGCCCGCCTGGAGAGCGGGTAAGCGGCCACAAGCCGCTTCGCGGGTTCAAATCCCGCCCCCTCCGCCACCTGACAGATGTCTGACCTGCACCCACACCCGCGGCCGACGCCTCGCGCCCGCCTCCGTGTTGCCGGAGAGCGGGTGAGAAGCCTGCTCGCGAGCCGCCGGCCCGACTGGCGCCGCGCCCGCGGGAGCCTCTACGAAATCACCAAGACCCTCGTCGTCGCTTTCCTCCTCGCCCAGCTGATCATGGTCTCAGTCGCGCAGGCCTTTCAGGTGGAGCAATACTCGATGGAACCCACCCTGCTGCCGCACGACCGCGTCTTGGTCACCAAGTTCATCTACCGGTTGCGCGAACCCAGGCGTGGCGACGTCGTCGTCCTCCGCTACCCCCGCAACACCCAGCGCAACTACATCAAGCGCGTGGTCGGGCTGCCCGGGGAGAAGATCCAGATCAAGAAGGGCGTGCTCTACGCAAACGGGGAGCGCGTCCAGGAAGCCTACCTCATCGCCGACATCGTCGGCGAGTACGGGCCGATGACGGTGCCGGCCGATTCCGTCTTCGTCCTGGGGGACAACCGCAACAACAGCGAGGACAGCCGCGCGTTCGGTGCGCTGAAGCAGAAGCTCATCGTGGGCCAGGCGATCCTGATCTACTGGCCGGTCCCTCGAGTCCGGGTCCTGGTCGGCCGCTAGCCTCGCGCTTCGCCCTGGGGCTGTCCTTCCTCGTCCCCCTCGAGCTCCCCCCGGGCCTGTTCCTGCTCGCGGATGACACGCCGCAGCGTCTTGGGCACGCCCGGCGTCTTGGGAATCTCCGCGACGATCTCGAACCGGCGCGGCACCTTGTAGGGTGCCAGATGCGCGGCGCAGTATTCGCGGAGCTCTCGCTTCAGGCCGCGGTGATCGCCGTTCTCGCGGGGGACGACATGGGCGACCAGCATCTCTCCGCGCACGCGCGAGGTCACACCGACGACGGCGGCCTCCTTCACCTTGGGATGCTCGTAGAGGACCTCCTCCACCTCGCGCGGGAAGACCTTCAGACCACCGATGTTGACCATATCTTTCTTTCGATCTTCGATGAAGAAGAAGCCGTCTTCGTCCATTCGCGCGATGTCACCCGTGTAGAGCCAGCCCTTTCGCAGCGTGTAGGAAGTCTCTTCGGTATTGTTCCAGTATCCCATCATCACCTGCGGGCCCTGCGCGACCAGCTCGCCCACCTCGTTGACGCCCAGGTCGCGCAGCCCTGTCTCGGCGTCGACGATCCGCGAGTCGGTGTTGGGGACGGGCACGCCGATGCTACCGACCTTGCGCGTTCCGTGAATGGGGTTGCAGTGCGTCAGCGGCGAGGCCTCCGAGAGTCCGAAGCCCTCCACGAGGCGCGCGCCGGTTAGTTCCTCGAAGCGCCGCTGCACTTCTACGGGGAGAGAACTCGACCCGGAGATGCAGGCGCGGATCGACTTGAGATCGTACCGCTCGACATCCTTCAGTTGGTTGATGGCGAGATAGATTGGCGGCGCTCCGGGGAAGATGGTCGGGCGGTACTTCGCCGCGGCCTCGGCCACGCTGCGGGCGACGAAGCCGGGCATCAGCACCATGATGTTCACGGCGGCGATGGCGACGGCCAGGTTCATGCACGCCGTCATCCCGTAGACGTGGAAGAAGGGCACGACCGAGAGGATCCGCTCTTGGCCCATCTTCAAGTCGGTCAGCCACACCCGCGCCTGAGAGAGGTTGGCGACGAGATTGCGGTGGCTGAGCATGGCTGCCTTCGTGATCCCGGTCGTCCCGCCGGTGTACTGGAGGACTGCCAGATCATCGGAGGAGACCTCGGGAAGGGGGGCCGACCGTCGCTCCCCAAGCATCGTGCGGTATGGGATCACATGCGCTCCCGCGGGCAACACATCTCCCGCCTTCTTCGCTTTCAGCAACGCGTAGAGGAGGCGCCACCGGGTTGGGAAGAGGTCGTGGATGTTGGTGATGATCTCGGACTCCAGGACGGTCCGGGATCGCACCTCTGCCAGCTGCCGGTAGAGGCGTGACAGCGCGACGGCGAAACGGGCCCCGGAATCTTTCAGGATGAAGGCCAGGTCGTCGCCGCGGTAGAGGGGGTTGACCTGGACGACGACGCCCCCAGCCTTCCAGATGCCGTAGGCCGCGATGACGTACTGGGGGAGATTGGGCAGCAGCACGGCCACTCGGTCGCCCTTGCGCAGGCCGCGGCGGATCAGCCCGTCGGCGAATCGGTCGGAGAGATCATGCAGTTGCGCATACGTAAAGCGACGGTCGAACCGGTGTTCCGCGAGGAGCAGCGCCTCGTTGTGGGGGAACCGATCCACCGCCTCGCGGAGAAACCCGAAGAGGGGGAAGTCTGGGAACTCGATCGTCGCGGGGACCCCCGCCTCATACGAACGCAGCCACGGACGGCTTTCCAGGCCGACGGCGCCCATTGCAACCCCCTGAGGTGGAGGAATGCGTAAGAGCGTTACTCCCCCTCCAGAACGATTCCTGCACCCACGGTTTATCAGACCGCAACATGGGCCGGCTACTGTAGTTCCACCATGACCAGAGCGTCCCTCGCCGCCCTCCTCGGGACCGTGCTCCTCGCCGGCATCAGCCTGGCCGGGCGCGCCGGCGCCAGACCTGCAGTCGCGCCCGAACTCTCCGGCGGCACGCAGTGGCTGAACACTCCCCGGGAAGCTCCCCTCACCCTGGCCGCGCTCCGGGGAAAGGTCGTCCTGATCGAGTTCTGGACCGCCGGTTGCATCAACTGCCTCAACACCCTGCCGTGGGTGAAGCAGTGGCACGCGCGGCATCAGGCGGCGGGGCTGGTCATCATCGGGGTCCACTCGCCGGAGTTCGCCCACGAACACGAAGAGGCGTACGTGCGCGGGCGGATCGGGAAGCTGGGCATCCGCTACCCGGTGGTGATGGACAACGCCTTCAGGATCTGGCGCGCTTACAATACCCGCTTCTGGCCTACGATGTTCCTCATCGACAAGGCCGGGCGCATCCGCTACACGCACATCGGCGAGGGAAACTACAACGTCACCGAGGCGACGATCCGCCGTCTTCTGTCCGAGCCCGCCCCGTAGCCCGCCCCCGGATCCCCTCCCTCGGCTCTGCCCCCGGGGCAGGACTCCACTGCGCATGCATCTAAGCAGCCCCGAAAGCCCGAAAAGACCTATGCTCCGGTTCAGGCTGCTTGATCATCTGCGCATCGAGGGCGACAGCCCCGCTGCCCCCATCACGTTCCGCCCGCGGGCGCAGCGGCTTGTCGCCTATCTCCAGCTCCAGCGCGGCGCTCATCGCCACGCGATCACATGGGACGCCCCCAGGACATCGCACCCCTACGGTGGCGCTGGTGGTGACCCTACTCTGGAAATGCGGGAGGGAGACGCATGACGACGCGAGACGGCTACGCGAACCCTGAGGTCTTGGTGGAGACGCAGTGGGTCGCCGATCATCTGAGCGACCCGGCCTTCCGGCTGGTGGAAGTGGACGTGGATACAACCGCCTACGACTCAGGCCACATTCCGGGCGCGGTGGGCTGGAACTGGCAGACGGACACGCAGCAGCCGATCCTCCGCGACATCCCTGATCGGGCTGGCCTGGAAGAGCTGCTCAGCCGGTCCGGAATCGCCAACAAGACCACCGTCATCTTCTACGGCGACAACAACAACTGGTTCGCCACCTTCGCCTTCTGGCTGCTGAAACTGTACGGCCACGGCGACGCGCGCGTGATGAACGGGGGCCGCAAGAAATGGCTGGACGAGGGCCGGCCGCTGACGACGGCGGTGCCCACGGTGCAGCGGACCACCTATCAGGCCAAGACCCCGGAGATGAGCATTCGGGCGCTGCGCAGCAGTGTCGAGGCGAGCGTGGGACAGGCGGGCCGGGCGTTCGTCGATGTGCGCTCGCCGAAGGAGTTTTCCGGCGAGTTGCTCGCGCCGGAGAACCTGCCCCAGGAAGGGGCGCAGCGCGGCGGCCACATCCCCGGCGCGGTCAACATCCCCTGGGGGCAGGCGGTGGGCGAGGACGGCACCTTCCGTCGCATGGAGGAACTCAAGACCCTCTATGGTGGAAGAGGGATCACCCCGGAAAAGGAAGTCATTGCTTACTGCCGGATCGGAGAACGTTCCTCCCACACCTGGTTTGTCCTGAAATACCTGCTCGGCTACCCCAACGTGCGCAACTACGACGGCTCGTGGACGGAGTGGGGCAGCCTTATCGGCGCCGCTATCGAGAAGTGACCGGCGTCACTGATGAGAGGTGATCGGCATGGATTGAATGAGACGTGATCGGCCTCGATCATTGGTGCAACCTCTGGAAGGGCCCAGTGCGCTCCTCGGCGTCGACGGCAATCCCTACGAGTTTCAGAGTGTGGAGCGGACCACCACAGGCCGCCAGCAGCGGTTGATCGTCAGGAACGCGGACGTGGCCTATGTCGTGGTGGTGGAGGACAAGAACGGCGACGGCGACGTCGCGGACGCGGGCGAGTTCGAAGGACGCTTCGCAGAGTTGCAGTAGCGTTTAAGGTAGAGGGGCAGCGCCTGGAGGAATCTCCAGCGAGATCACCCGAATCCGGGTGGTACAATGGCGGATGGTCGCGCTAGGCGGGGAGCTAGCGGTTCCCTGTCACCCGCAATCCGCTACAGCGGGGCTGAATTCCCACCGGAGGCCGGACGCCTGAGGGTCTGGCCCGCGTAGGCGGCGACGACGGCCGGGTCCTGCGCAACGGGATCTGATGAACCCCGCCAGGCCCGGGAGGGAGCAACGGTAAGTCAGTGCTCCCGTGTGCCGCAGGGCTACCTGGCCCGAGCCGGCTGCGCGGTTTCCGCTTCGGACGGCCCGGTCGAGGGTGGGTGCGCGACCAGTTGTCGCTCGAGCCCGGACCTCACAACGCTCACTCAACCACCCGGCGCGCCACGATCACGGCGTGCTCGGGGGTGACCAGAACCTCCGTCGCTGCCAGTCTGGGATCGTTGAGGAAGAACTCCCTGACCGGATCCGGCCCTTCTTCTCCCGACGCTGCCCGCAACGCCTCCGGAATCAAATCGTCGAGCACCGCCACCCCGCCCGGCCGCAGCGCGCCGAGGACGACCTCCGGTTCGTACTGCTTGGCGCCCCCGCCGTCGGGGAAGAGCAGGTCGAACGGTCCGTGCCGCAGGATCTCGTGCCAGTCCGCGTAGAGCACGCGCACGTTCGGATAGTCCGCGAACATCGTACGGCAGGCCTCGGCGCGTTCCTGGCTGGCCTCGACGGTGATGAAGCGTACGGAGGGCGCCAGCGCGCTGATCATCCAGGCCGAGCCCTCACCGCAGCCGGTCCCAATCTCGCCGACCGTCCCCGTCGTCACCTGGCCGGCCAGGACGTGGAGCAGTCGCCCGACCTCGTCGGCGCAGGAGAGCTGGAACCGCATCCGCCGGGTCAGCGTCTTTGCCTGCTGCACCAGAGCCGGGATCTCCGTTGTGGCCCGGTAGACGCGCGGCGCCACGGGAGCGACTCCGTCCGCAGCGGGGGAGCCGCCGGAAGCGATGAAACGGCGCACGGTCTGCCAGTCTCCTTCGAACTCTTTGAGGATGATGCTCGGGCAGCCCAGCTCGAGGTGGAGGGCGTTGTCGTCCCAGCGGTCGCCGATCCCTGCGGCGAAGGCGAACCTCCGACTGAGGTGGCGCACCGTGTCGAGGCGCTCGGCCTGCGTGGCCGCGGCCTGCACCAATCCGTCGGGGAAGCCGGCCCGGCGCAGCCACTCCTCCGTCTGCGGCAGCGCGGCCGCAGGCCGGAAGCCCAGGTAGATAATCGTGTAGTGCTTCGCCAGCTCGCGCAGCGCCTCGACGCTCCCCGGTACCGGCAGATCCTTGAGAATCGCCTCCGGCGCGTGAAACGCCGCCGTCCCCCGGAGCGCCATGCGATGTCGCGTGTCGCAAATCGTCCCATCGATGGTGACCAGGACGGCCGGCGCACGACCGCCCTCCTGGCTCATGCGCCGCCTCCCCGGCGCGCGAGACGGTCGTGGGGAAGCAGGGCTGCGTACACCGCCTGCGATGCCGGCGTGGGAACGCCCGCGTCCCGTCCGTAGCGCACCACGGTGCCGTGCAGGGCCTCGATCTCCAGACGGTGCCCGTGCGTCAGATCATGGTAGAGGGATGAACGGCCCGCTGGCTCGAGGCTCTGGGCGAAGGCCAGGTGGGCGTCGATGACCTCTTGGCCCAGCCGCACGCCGCGGGCGCGGCCGACGGCGACGACCTCCTCGACGATCTGCCGGAACATCTCCCAGGTCGGCGGAGTGGCACGGACGTCGCCGATGGGCAGCCGGGTCAACGCCGTCATCCCGGCCTGAGCGCAGATGAAGGCAAACTTCACCCACTTCTCCCGGATGATGTCCTCGCACCCCTCGACCAGCCAGCCTGCCTGCCGGAACGCTTCCTCCAGACGAGCGATCCGGTCGCTGCGCCGGCCGCTCCATTCTCCGAAGACGACCCGGCGCGGCCCCCCTGTCTGGGCGATCATTCCCGGCTCGCCGATGCTGGCGAAGATGTACACGAGACCGCCCAGGATGCGGTCGGCGCCGTACTCCCTGGCGAGGACCTCCTCGTTGTCCACCCCGTTCTGCAGCGAGAGGATGGCGGTCTGTGGTCCGACCGCGGGGCGGATCCGCTCGGCCGCGGCGGGCGTGTCATAGGCTTTCACCGTGAACAGCACCAGGTCCGCGGGATCAGCCGGCGGTTGCTCGGCCGCGGCACCGGGCCCGAAGAACTCCCCGTGTATGGCGTGGACCCGCACTCCACCGGTGCGGCGGATCGCCTCGAGGTGCGCGCCCCGGGCGATGAAGGTGACAGTGTGGCCCCCCGCAGCCAGCAGCCCGCCGTAGTATCCGCCCAGGCCGCCGGCGCCCATCACGGTAACCTTCACAGGGTCAGGTCGCCCTCACCATCGTCCTCGAGGGTGTCGCCGCCGATGGGCTCCACGCCGCCCCGTTGGGTTCCCGGAGGGGGCGCGGGGGCGGGCGTGGGTGCCGGTTCTGGCGCCGCGGCATCGTCGCGCGTCGGGCGCAGGGGCATAAATCTCCGCAACCGCTCGGCCAGTTCTTCCAGGCGGCGGGAGACGCGCGCGTTCAGCGTCCCCTCGGGGAAGCGCCCCTCGCCATCGGTGTCGCCGGCCGGCAGTCCTGTGAGGATCTCCAACCCCTCGTCCACCGTACGCACCGCCCAGAGGTGGAAACGCCCCTGCAGCACCGCCTCAGCCACCTCGTCGTTGAGCATGAGGTTGCGGACGTTCTGATGCGGGATGAGGACCCCCTGACGTCCATTCAGGCCGATCGCCTTGCAGACGTAGTAGAAGCCTTCCACCTTCTCGTTGACGCCCCCGATGGGCTGGATCTCGCCGCGCTGGTTGACCGATCCCGTCACCGCGACGCCCTGGTCGATGGGCACCCCCGCGAGGTCGGAGAGCAGCGTGTAGAGCTCCGTGGAGGAGGCCGAATCCCCCTCCACCTCGTCGTAACTCTGTTCGAAGGTCAGCGAGCCGTTCAGGCTGAGCGGGCGGTCCTGCGCGTAGCGGCCCCCCAGGTACGCCCCCAGGATGAACACGCCCTTGGTGTGGATGCGGCCGGAGAGCTGGGCCTCCCGTTCGATGTTGACGACGCCGCGGCTGCCGACGAACGTGCGCGCGGTGATGCGGTTGGGGCGGCCGAAGGCGTAGTCGCCGAGGGCGTGCACCGCCAGCCCATTGACCTGCCCCACCTTCGATCCCTCGATGTCCACGAGGAGCTGCCCGCGCTGGATGGCCTCGCGGATGCGCTCCTCAATTCGATTACTGCGAAAGATCTTTTCCTCCAGCGCACGCTGCACATGCACGGGCCGCACCACGTCCGCCCCATCGCGGCGCGCCCAGGCCGAGGCTTCGTAGATGATCTCGGTGACCTCGTTGAAGCGGGCCGAGAGTTTCTCCTGATCCCCGGCCACCCGGGCGCTGTACTCCATCACCTGGGCCACGGCGTCGCGGCGAAAGGGCAGCAGCCCCTCCCGGGTGGCGATCGTGCCGATGGCCCGAGCGTACTCGTTGAGGATCGCGTCGGAGCGGTCGATTTCGACGTCGAAATCGGCCTTGATCTTGAAGAGCTTGCGGAAGTCTTCGTCCAGGACGTAGAGGAGGTGGTAGAGCAGCGGCGAGCCGATGATCGCCACCTTGACATCCAGGGGAATCGGCTCGGGACGGAGGGTCGCGGTGGGGATCAACCCCAGCTGCTCGCCGATGTTCTCGATACGGATCTCCCGGCTCTTCAGCGCGCGCTTCAGCGCCTCCCAGGAGATCGGCGCCATCAACACGTCCTTGAGCTGGAGGACCAGATAGCCACCATTGGCGCGGTGCAGCGCCCCGGCCTTGATCATGGTGAAGTCCGTCACGAGCGCGCCGAATTCCCCGCGATACTCCACCTTGCCGATCAGGTTGTAGTAGATGGGGTTGGTCTCCAAGATCACCGGCGCGCCCTTCGTCTGGCCGTTGTTCACCAGCAGGTTGACCCGATAGCGTTGATAGGGATCGGTGCGCCGGCCCACGCCCGGCGGCATGGGAAACGGCAGCCGCGGCGTCTCCTCCTCTTCCTTGAACTCGTCGAGGTGGTCGATGACGTCGCGGTGCAGGCCGTTGAGGTAGTCGACCACGCGGGGATGGTCACGATACCGTTCTGTCACCGGGTCGACCAGCCGCTCGACGACTGCGGAGACTGCGTCGCGTTCCAGCGTGCGCATTTCTTCCCGCGCCTCTCGCTCCAGGTTGCGCACCTGGCGCAGCGCTTCGCCGATGTCCTGCTGCAGGTTCCTCCCCCGCTGCTGCAGCTCTTCCCGCTGAGTCTCGCTGAGGCGTTCGATCACGTCGGGGGTGAGCGGTTCGCCGTTGGGGCCGACCGCCACGGGGAAGATCCCGGCCGGCGTGCGCTCCAGCGCAAAGCTCAGACGGCGCGCCTCGCCCTCGAGGGTCTGCCAGATCTGATTGATCCGGGTCTCATAGGTCCGCACGATCTCAGCCCGCCGCGTGGCGAAGCGCTCGCTGGCCAGCAGTTTGCGGATGCCATCCTTCAACTCGTCGATCAACGCGTCGATCTCGCGCCGGAACCGGTCTCCCGAGCCGGCGGGCAGACTCACCGCAACCGGCTGGTCCGGCTGCTGGAAGTTGAAGACGTAGCACCAGTCCGGGGGCGTGGGGCGCGTCACCGCGACGTCGCCGACCTTCTTGCGCGTGTAGGTGGTGCGCCCCGTACCGACGGGGCCCGTGACGAAGACGTTGTAGCCGGTCTGCGGGACCGTCAGGCCGAAGTCCAGCGCGCGGACGGCCCGCGCCTGGCCGACGACGATCTCGTCGGGCGGCAGCTCGGCCGTGGTCTCGAAGGCGAAGACCCCAGGATCGCAGCGCCACCGCACCGCCTCAGGCGAGAGTCGCAAGCGCTCGCGGGCTGAGGCTCCGTCCGCCATGAGATCACCTCGAGAGAAGAGTCAGGACTGTGAGGAACCGTGGCGGCCGTGCCCGCCGTCGGTTGGCGTCGCCTTCGAAGGAAACTGGATGAAGCCGGTCTGGCGTCCTCCGCTCACGCCTTTGGCCTGGGGGACGCGGGGATGGTGGGCGATGTTGAGGTCCAGGCGCTTGCCGCAGGCGCAGACCATCGCCTGGGTGTCGGTGGCGTTGACCCAGATGTTGCCCGCTGCTTCGGCGCGGCGGCGGGCGGCCTCGACTGCGCCGGTGCGCGCGTCCTCGGCGTCCTCCGCGTCCCCCATCTCGCGAGTGCCGCTACCGCTGAGCTCGTAGAGCAGGGCTTTGGGATAATAGACGCTGTAGCGGCGGCCGCAGCCGCCGCACGGGAACGTAAAGATGGTCGCCATCGTCTCCCATTGTAGGGGGAAAGGGAATAGACGCAACGGGACGGAAATGTGCAAGGGTCATTCAGCGAAAGGGGTGCGCGGCCGTGCGCATGCTGCTGCTGGGACTCGTGCTGGGATTCACCGTGAGCGCCCTGGTGGTCATCGTCCCGATGGTTATGGCACAGGGTGCACCGGGAGCGCCGCCGCTGCAGGAGTTCATCCCCCTTCCCGGCCCCGGTCAGCAGCAGCCCGGCCAGGCGCCCCAGCCCGGACCCGGCCAGGGCGATTGTCCTATCCTCTTCTACTTCAACGGACGGCTCTATCAGCTGGGGCCTGGTCCGCAGGATGGTCCGGGCCGGCCGGGCAGCCCGCCTGAGTTCTTCTACTTGAACCCGTATCAGGGACCGGCGATTCCCGGCCTGCCGCAGCCCTTCCAGGGGCCGCTGGGACCCGGCGCCCCGGGACCGAATTTCGTGCCCGTTCCACCGCGTTCCTAACGGGGACCCGCGCCCTCCGCCAGACCCTGGCGCTGGAGCCCAATATCCTGGTGCTCCTCGTCGCCATCCTCCTGCTGACGTTTGGGGAGGAATTGTGGTCGCGGTTCGTCCCCAAGTACCTGGAGGTATTAGGCGCGGGGGCGTGGGGCGTGGCCGCCTACGGCACCCTGAAGGAACTGCTCGACGCCGTCTATCAGTATCCCGGGGGATGGCTCACCGACCGGCTGGGACGCCGGACCGCGCTGATCCTCTTCACCCTGCTGGCCGCCGGCGGGTACGTGATCTATCTGATCGCACCGCGTTGGGAGTGGATCCTGCTCGGCACCTTCCTGGTGGCGGGCGCCACCAGCCTGACGCTGCCGACCGTCTTTGCGGTAATCGGGGACAGTCTTCCACAGACGCGGCGGGCGATGGGGTTCGGCGTGCAGTCGGTCTGGAAGCGCGTGCCCATCATCGTTGCGCCGCCGATCGGAGGCGCCCTCATCGCGCATGCCGGCCTGGCCGCGGGCATTCGGGTGGGCCTGGCGGTGACGATCGTCCTGGCGCTCGTCGCGGTCGTCGTGGTGCGACGGCATTACCGTGGACCGGCGCCGGCGGAGATGACGCCGCTGCACTTTCGCACTGTCTGGCGGACCATGGACCCCTGGTTGCGGCGCCTGCTGGTCTCGGACTGCCTCGCCCGCCTCGCCGAGGGGATCCCCAGCGTCTTCGTCGTGCTTTACGTCGTGAACGTACTGCGCGCCGACCTGCTGCAGTTCGGCTGGTTGACGAGCGTCCAGATGGCCGCCGCGATCCTCCCCTATGTTCCGGTGGCGCGCCTGGCCGACCGCACTAACCGAAAGCCCTTCGTGCTGGCCACGTTCGTTTTCTTCGCCCTCTTCCCGCTGGCGGTCGTCTCTGCTGGGGCGGGGGTGTGGCTCGTGGGCGCCTTCATCATCGCTGGGCTGCGTGAGATCGGAGAGCCGGCGCGCAAGGCCCTCATCGTCGACCTCGCCGCCCCCCACGCCCGGGGTCGCGCCGTGGGAATGTACTACCTGATCCGAGGACTCGTCGTGTTCCCGGCATCGATCCTGGGCGGGTACCTCTACGTGATCAATCCCAAATCCCCGTTCATCGTTGCCTTCCTTGTCGGCGCCGCCGGGGCCGCGCTCTACGCCCTCTGGGGGCCCGCCGATCCTGCCCCGCCGGTTGCTATCCGAGGATGACGGCCACGTTTAGGAGGAGCGCCATGAAGTGGATCACCCGCGAGCATGTGAAAGTAGATCGCGTCGCCTGCCCATGGCTGATCAGGCACTTCATCGACCCGGATGCGGAGTTTCTCTTTGTCCCCGCCGACCAACTCACGGCGACTGCGCAGCGTGAAGGCGCCACGCCCTTCGACGCGCCTGGGATCGAGTTAGGGCATCACGAGGGCCGGTGCAGTTTCGAAGCCATTGTGGCCCGCTTCGGCCTGGATGACCCCGCGCTCGCCCTGCTGGCGCAAATCGTGCACGGCGCGGACGTGGCCGACGATCTCTACGGACGGCCTGAGGCTCCGGGGCTGCGCGCCGTGGCAGAAGGCTTCCGCTATTTGGGGCTGCGCAACGACCAGGAGATCCTGGAGCGGGAGTTCATTGTCTACGATGCCCTCTACGCGTACTGCCGCCAGCAGGTGGCGCCGCCGAGGGCGTAAGTGCTTGCCGCCGCCTTTGCCCTCCTGTCCGCGGTGCTCTTCGCCGGCAACGTGGTCACCGTTCGGGTCGCCCTCGCCGGAACGACGGCCACCACCCTGGTGCTCGTCTCCCTGCTCACGAACTTCCTGGTCCTCTGGGGCGCGGCCGCACTGAGCGGCGGCCTGGGCGCCGCCGTTCGGCCGGCCGCCCTGATCTTTCTTGGCGCGGGGGTCCTCGCCCCGGCACTGGCGCGCGCCGCCCTGTACACCTCCATCGGGATGGTCGGCGTGGCCCGCGCCACCGTCGCCGCCAACACGACGCCGATCTTCACGGCGGCGGGGGCCGCCCTGATCCTCCGTGAGCACATCTCCGCTCAGCTGGCATTGGGAACCGTCATCGTCGTCCTCGGCGTCGTCCTCACCTCTCCGGCCACCGGCGCCCCTGAGGAGAGGCGCCTCAATCGGACGGGAATCCTGCTGGCCTTGAGCACGGCCCTCCTGGCAGCGATCTCCTTTCTGCTGCGCAAGATCGGGCTGCAGGCGATTCCGCAGCCCGCCCTCGGAAGCGCCCTCACCGTGACCGGCGCGCTCGCCGGACTGCTGCCGCTGCTGTGGCTGCGCCCTCGCCGCGAGCCGGTGCGCGTCCAACGGAGCGCCATCGCCCCGATCGCTGCGGCCGCGCTCCTGAGCAGCGGTGGGTTCCTCGCCTACTTCCTAGCGCTGGGATTGGGCGACGTGAGCCGGGTCACGCCCCTGAGCAACACGACGCCGCTTTTTGCGGTCTTGTTGCTGCACGCGGGGTTCCGCCACGTCGAAGGGGTCTCCCGGCGCACCTTCGCCGGCGTGGGCCTCGGCGTCCTGGGCGTGCTCCTGGTGCTCGGTGGCTAGCTCGTGCTATTGACACTCCCGCAGCCTGGGCAGTATACCGAGGCATGAACTGCCATCCTGTCAGGCGAAGGGAGAGATGAGAGGGATGAATCCCAAGCAGTTCCTGATGTGGGGAGGCGTCGTTCTTCTAGCCCTCGGTATTATCGGCTTCATCGTTCCGAACCTCCTCGGGAAGACTCTGTACTTCGATAGCGCCGAGAACTGGGCCCACACGGTCCTCGGGATCGTCGCCATCATCGCGTCCTACGCGCTGGGCGCGTCGGCGCAGCGGACTCTGACCGGAATCGTCGGTGTCGTGGCGCTCTTCTTTGGGGTCTGGGGGTTCGTGGTCGGCGGCCGGGCCGCGCCCAACACCTTTGGCGTGACCAACCTGGAGTTCCTGGACAATATCGTCCACCTCGCCGTGGCCGCGTGGGCCTACCTCTCTATGCGCGGGAAACCCGCGATGGCCGGAATGTAATTTGGGTGATCGCACGCACGTGACGAAAGCGGGGGGGGCGGTGCACGCCGCCCCTCTCTCATCTCTCCCATTCATTCCAAGACACCGTGGCTGAAGCGGAGCAGGTCAGCTCTTCCGGAGCTCCGAAACGCCGTCGGCGGCGGCGCAGGAGGGGCAAGGCGACCGGCGCGCGCACGGCTCCGGCGGCGCCAGCCACACCGATCGCGCTCCCTCCCGCCGTCGCCATCGCTGCCCCCGCGGTCACCGCTCCGGTCTTGCCGCCCGGTGCGGTCCCCGAGGCCCGCGCTCCCGCCGACCGGCGCGTCCGGCTACGGGCGTCCATCCTCAGTTTTCTCAGCCGCCATCAGGAGACGCAGGTGGGCGCGGTCCTGGACGCGCTGCGGGCGAGCTCACCGCAGTTCGACCGTTCCGACGAGACCGCCGCCCTGGAGGTGCTGCATGAACTGGTGACGGCCAATCTGGTCCTCCCGGGGTTGGACCGCGCGCACCTGGGATGGCCGTGGCTGCGGGTCACCGAGTATGGCCGCCAGGTCCTGCGGGAGGGGCGTCCGGTCTCGTTCGATCCCGATCAGTACCTGGCCGCGGCGCAGCAGCGCATGGGGGCACTCCCCGCGTTGGCCGTGGAGGTCCTGCAAGAGGCCGTCGCCACATACCACCGCGGGTTCGTCCGCTCCAGCGCCCTGCTGCTCGGCACCGCGTCGGAGATCGTGATGACGGAACTGATCGACGCGTTCATCGCCGCGCAGCCGGAGAAAGAGCGGCAGCGGCTGGGGGCCGCCGTGGAAGACCGCAGCATGTACGCGCGCTACCGGCTCTTCCGAGACGAGTTCGACCGCACGCGCGAAGGGCGGCGCCTACCCGACGCGGTGAGCAAGGACGTCGAAGCGATCATCGACCTGATCTTCAATGCCATCCGGCTGAACCGCAACGAGGCGGGGCACCCTTCCGCCGACCCGCTCAACCCGGTGCTGGTAGCGACGACGCTGCAGGCGTTTCTGGAGTACGCCGAGCGTATCGCCCGCCTGACCGCGTACTTCCGGGAGGCGGTCGGGACGCCCGCCGCGGCCCCTCCCCCGGCAGCACCCCGGCGCCGCACTCGTCGGGGCGGACGGAGGCGCAAGCGCTCCACCGCCTCGTAGGCCTGCTCGATGGACCCGGTGCGCGTCCTCATCGTCGCCGACGACGCCATTGCCAGGGCGGGCCTGGCCGCGCTGCTGGGTGAACAGCCCGACTGCGTCGTGGCCGGACAGATCGGCGGCGATGCCGATCTTGCGGAGGCCTTCGAGGCCGCGCAGGCGGATGTCATCCTTCTGGATCCAGGCTGGAACGGAGAACGGTCTCTCGAACAGCTGGCCGAGGCGCGGGAATGGAATCTCCCGGTGGCCCTGTTGCTGGCCGGCCCACACGAGGCGGGGCCCGCGCTGGCGGCAGGTGCGCACGGCCTGCTACTGCGAACGACGGAGAGCGCCCCGCTGGCGGCCGCCCTCGCCGCCGTCGCCGCGGGCCTCACCGTGCTCGATCCAGTCCTCTCGGCGGAGACGCTTCCGGGGCGGGAGCCGGCCGCCGACCACCCGGTGGAGGACCTCACCCCGAGAGAGCACGAGGTCCTGCAACTCCTGGCCGACGGCCTGCCCAACAGGGCCATTGCGGAGCGGCTGGCCATCAGCGAACACACCGTGAAATTTCACGTCAACGCGATCATGGGCAAACTCGGCGCTCGGACCCGGACCGAAGCCGTCACCCGCGCCGCCCGTCTGGGCCTGCTCATCCTCTGACCTAGCCTTCTTTCCAGCTTCTTCCCTGCCCAAACGGCTGATGCATCGGGGCGGCCAGCGACCTACTGTGGGGCCATGACGGAGGTCGAGTGAGGAGGCGCACCCTGTGGATCCCACGAGCAAGATCATTCTCGTCACTGGGTCAACTGGCCAACAGGGTGGCGCCGTAGCCCGCCATCTGCTGGCAGGCAACTGGAGGCTGCGCGCCCTGGTCCGCGATCCCCTCAAGCCGGCCGCACAGGCTCTCGCCCATCAGGGGGTGGAACTGGTTACAGGCGATTTCAACGATCCCGTCTCCTTGGATCAGGCTCTGCGGGGGGTCTACGGAGTCTTTAGCGTGCAGAACTTCTGGCTGCCTGACGTGGGGCGGGTTGGTGAAGTTCGCCAGGGCAAGAACCTGGCCGATGCGGCCAGAACCGCCCGGGTGGAGCACTTCATCTACACATCTGTCGGCAGCGCCAATCGTGATACCGGAATCCCTCATTTCGAGAGCAAGTGGGAGATCGAACAGCATATCCACCGGCTAGGTCTGCCTGCCACGATTTTCCGGCCGGTGACGTTCATGGATAACTACACCTGGCAGCGGCCACAGATCCTCAACGGTAACGTCTCCGGATCGGGGCTGCGACCCGACAGGACCAATCAGTACATTGCGGTGCACGATATCGGATGGTTTGTCCGACGGGCCTTTGAGGATCCTGAGGGATACATCGGGAAGTCTATCGATCTGGCAGGCGATCAGCTGACCGAACCGCAGGTTGCTGAGGTATTCAGCACAGTGATCGGGCGACCGGTGCGTCTCACGGAGCCTCAGGGGCGGTGGAGCAACAATCCGGAGGCCGAGAGATGCGCCGCTGGATGAACGACGCCGGTTACACCGCCGACATCCTCTCGCTGCGCAAGATTCATCCCGGGCTTATGACGTTGGAGAGCTACTTGCGCAGCACGGGGTGGGAGAATGCACAGCCTGAGGCGGTGGAAGCCGCCTGGCGCGCTCGGGAATGAGGAATCAACACATCCACATACAGGAGGGATCTTGTGAGCGCATTGTCTGACCTTTCGAAAGACCTTGCCGCCATCGTCGAAACGGCTGGCCGGAGCGTTGTACGCGTGGAGGCGCGCCGACGTATCCCCTCCAGCGGCATCGCCTGGGCCGCCGACGCCGTGGTCACCGCCAGCCACACCGTGGAGCATGAGGAAGAGATCCGCGTCGGACTGCCCGACGGCAGCACCGCCCCGGCCGCGCTGGTAGGACGCGACCCCTCAACGGATCTCGCGCTGCTGCGCCTCGAGGGGGCCTCTTCACTAACGCCGGCCCCCCGCGGCGACACCGAGGGGCTGCGCGTGGGCCATCTGGTGGTGGTGCTGGGGCGACCCGGACGGACCGTTCGCGCCACCCTGGGGATCGTCAGCGCTTTCGGTGACGCCTGGCGCACGCCGGGTGGCGTGGAGATCGATCACTATCTCCAGCCGGACGTCGGATTCTTTCCCGGTATCTCAGGAGGACCGCTGGTCGACACCGGCGGACGCGTCCTGGGACTCTATACCGTCGGCCTGCGGCGGAGAACCGGCGTGACGATCCCCGCCGCCACCATCGACCGCGTCTCCGCCACGCTGCTCGCCCACGGCCGGATTCGCCGCGGCTACCTCGGCGTCGAGCCCCGTCCCGTGCGTCTTCCCCCCGACGTCGAAAAAAGCGCCGGGCAGCGCACGGGCCTGCTGCTCCTCTCCGTGGAGTCGGAGAGCCCTGCCCAAAAGGCCGGGCTCATGGTGGGAGACATTCTCCTCGCCTTCGACGGTCGTGGCGTTCCGCTACCCCAGGACCTGCTCGCCGCTCTGAGCGGTGAGTCGGTCGGCCGGGCGGCCCCGCTCAGGCTGCTGCGCGGTGGAGAAGTGCGCGAGGTGACGGTGACGATCGGCGATCGCACGTAGCCTGAGCCCAGAGACGAGCGCCGGCGCTAGAGCCGCCGGGCGCGGGCCAGGCGCACGTAGCGGCGGTAGAGGTCGGGGTCGATCCCGCCTTGCTCCAGCTGCGTTTTGACGGCGCAGCGGGGCTCATGCGTGTGCGTGCAGTCGCGGAAATGGCACCCCGCCGCCAGGGCCGTTATCTCCGGGAAGAGATCGATCCCCGCCTGCGAGCCTTCATCGTCGAGAAAGGTGACCTCTCGCAACCCCGGGGTGTCCACCACAAAGCCGTCGCCCAGCGGATAGACCGCCGCCCAACTCGTTGTATGGGCGCCGCGGCCGGAGGCGGCGAGGCCGCCGACGCGCACGCGCAGGGTCGGGTCGAGCGCATTGATCAGGCTGGATTTCCCGCCCCCGGACGGCCCGATGAAGGCCACGAGGTGGCCGGTCAGGTGCGGGCGAAGTTCTTCCAGCCCGTCTCCCCTGAGGGCGCTGGTGCGCAGGACGGAGAGGCCCGCCGCTTCGTACGGGTCCAGGACTGAATCCAGCGTTGATGGATCTACCAGGTCGACCTTGTTGACACAGAGCAGCGCCTGTGATCCCCCACCCTGAGCGAGCGCCAGGTAGCGGTCCATCACTGTGGCTCGGGGGGGCGCGGCGACAACGACAATCGCCAGATCCAGGTTGGCGGCCAGCACCTGTTCTCGCGGCGGCTCTCCTGCCGCACGGCGGGCCAGCCGGTTCCGGCGGGGAAGTACCGTCTCAACGACTCCCGCAAGCGTCCCGGTGGGCTCGACCTCCACCTGATCGCCGACCGCCACCGGATTGGTGGCGCCGTTGAGCTGTTTGCGCAGACGACCACGCAGGACGCAGCGCCACTCCCGCCCGTCTGCGTCCCGCACCGTGACCTGCGGCCCATCACTGCGAATCACGACGCCGCTGAAGCGTTCCACTTCGCCACCTCCGTGGTGATAGTCAGAAAACACAACGGCCGCGGGCACCTGCCCACGGCCGCAGACGGAGATGGCCGAACCGCTCAGCCGGCCATGCGTCGGGATGGGCACAGCGCCCAGTGGCGGATGTCCGCAACGGCTTCCACTGCCCATCCCTCCTTTCGTCTCGTCGCGAAAAACGTCGAACCCATCCTAGCACGCGCCTCCCCGGCAGTCCAACGCGTCGAGCTAACGGGCGCCGGCTCGACCTCCTCGGCCGCAACGACCGTCACACCTAAGGCGAAACGCTCGTCCCTTCGCGTACCGTTTGAGATCGAAGGGCAGCCTGCTTCAGCTTCCCACGAGCCTCCGTAACGGCCTCGAGTTCATCTTTTCGAGTGGCCACCTCCCGTGCGAGGATGCCGGTGAGTGTCTCCAGGCTGGCGCGGACGTCATTGGAAAGCCGAACAGCGCTGAGGCGTTGCTCCTGGGTCTCCATGGGAGAGGCCAATCGGAAGGCCAGTCGGAGGTCCGTTCCCGACCCCACCGGAATGAGCTCTGCGGTCAGGGTGGTTTCTCCAAGTCCCGGCAATGGCGTGACCCAGGTGAAAGAGTGGAACGGCCGCCAGTCGAGGATCTCCTCGATGTGGGAATGCTCGCCGTGCACGCAGTGGATGGTCGCGCCGACGCCCCGGCGACCGCCCACGCTCTCTTGCTCGGCGCGGGTGACGCCCAGCATCCACAACGGCCGTTTCTCCGGGGAGGTGAAGTACTCCCAGGCCAGCGCCGGTGGAGCGGGCAAGGAGAACTCGATCCTGATATCGGCGTCCTCCGGATGTACGAAAACACGGTCCACCTCTTCCCGCTGCATCCAGCGAGCCTGGAGGTCGTGAATGTAGACACTCACCCGCCCGAAGTGTTCATAGGTTTCACCGTGAGCGAGCATCTCCAAGCCGGCCGGATCCAGGCCCAACCTCTCCAGGCTAGAGGCCGTAAGCAGGGCATACCCGTGCAAGCCGAGAGTTTCGGCCACGGAGTTCTTCAAGAGGCGATGAACCAGGATGACATCGCTTCCCATGAGCTTCTCCTGCAGCGCGATCCGCTGTCGAACGACGTCTCCGATGTGGACACAGAATTTAAGATCCAGACCTCTGATCGCCGTGCAGGCATTGCAGGGACAGGTGGTGGCCTGCGCAATCGAGCGAATCCGGCGGCGGAAAGCAAAATAACACGTTTCGAGCGTGTCGAGCAGCATGGAACCATCAACGTCGGCTTCCGGCGCATAGAGAAATACGGCATCGCCCTCCAGCTCGCTCAACCGGGGAAGCGGGCCCATGGCTTCAAGGACGGTCTCGAGAAGGTCGGCCAGCACATCGCGAGCATGCTCCAGCTCGCTACCGGCAAGATAGCCGGTGTATCCGGAGATATCGGCGATGATCAGACACATCCGTTCTGCGGGCGTGATCAACGTCTGACCCCCAGAAAACCCGCTCAATGGTTCGTGGCTTGTGAGCCGTGTTCCCTTACGCCGAACCGAAGGGAAGAACGAAGGAAGGCATCGACCTCTGCTCGCTGCGGAAATGATACCTGGGTGCCGATCCTGGTCACCGAGACGGCGACCATCACCGCCTGGTTGGCGCCTTTGCCGCCATAGCCGAGGTGACTCGTGTTCGCCACTCCGGCCGCCTCGCCCCGCTGGACGGGGCCGGACCGCTACGCTCCGTCGGGGAGTTCGGTCGGGGTGGACTCGAGCGCCAGCCGTTCGCCGCCCCGCAGCACCTGCAGCGCGAGCGCCGTGCCGACGGCATGGCGTCCCAGCACCCGCTGGAGGTCGTCCGCGGAGGTGACGTCGCTGTCGCCGGCGCGCACGATGATATCCCCAGGCTTCAATCCGGCGCGGTGAGCCGCCGTCTCCGGCTGCACTTCGGTCACTTGCGCGCCCGAGGTGATCGTCAGCTGGTAGTGGAGTTGCGCGCGGCGGTCGAGTTCCGCCGTCCGGCCGCTGACGCCGAGGTAGGCGCGGCGCACCCGTCCCTCCCGCATCAACTGCGAGGCTACCCAGATGGCGGTGTTGACGGGGATGGCAAAACAGATCCCCTGCGCGCCCGCGATCACCGCGGTGTTGACGCCGATGACGTGGCCGCGGAAGTCTACCAGCGGGCCGCCGGAGTTCCCCGGGTTCAGCGCGGCGTCAGTCTGGATGATGTTCTCGATCAGCCGACCCGTCTGCGAGCGCAGGGTGCGTCCCAAGGCGCTGATCACGCCCGCCGAGGCCGTCGCCTGAAACCCCAGCGGGTTGCCGATGGCCACGACCAGCTGCCCCACCCGCAGTGCCGACGAATCGCCCAGCACCGCCGCCGGGAGCCCCGATTCGGAGACTCGCAGCACCGCCAGGTCGCTGTGCGGATCGTGACCGACGACCTGCGCGCGGAGCTGCCGGTCGTCCTGCAGCCGCACCTCGATGCGCTCCGCCGCCTCGACGACGTGGCTGTTGGTGAGGATGTAGCCGTCGGGGGCCACGATGACCCCGCTGCCGGCGCCGCGGAATTCGGGCAGGCCGCGCCGGCGCAGCCGTTCCGGAGCGGGGCGCGCCATACTGACGCTCACGACCGTCGGCGCCACTGTTTCCACGGCCGTGATCACCGCGCGGGAATAGGCGTCCAGCGCCTCCGCTTCCTTCGCCTCCACCGCGGCCACTGCACCGTTCCCTGTGGTCGGACCGCCGTTCTGCGGCCTGCCGGCGATCAGGTCGCTGCCGTCGACGGGCACTAGCCGCCATCCGTTGGCACTGATCTCGAGCCTACCGGGCATGTTCATCTCTCCTCATGAGCACCAACGAATCACGTCGATGGATGATTCCGTCCCTCACCCGAGGCCGGTGATGTCCCCCACCCACCGAGCCGCGACGTCGGCCACCTCGGCGATGACCGCTGCAGCTTCCCGTCCCCGCACGGTCAGGCCGTGATCCCCGCCTTCGATGAGGTGCAGCGTGGCGGTGGGCAGCCGGTCGAGCGTGCGGGCCAGCAGATCGGAGCGAGCAAAGGCGTCCCGGGTTCCCTGCAGGAACAGCATGGGAATGGTAATGCGCTCCAGGTGGACGGCGCGCAACCGCTCCGGCTCTCGCGGGGGGTGCAGCGGATAGCTCACGAAGACCAGTCCTCGCGCGGGATGCCCGTCCGCCACGAGGTGTGAAGCGATGCGGCCGCCCATCGACCGCCCGCCCAGGAAGAGGTCGACCCCACGCGCGCTGCGCTCGGCGATGTGAGAGGCGGCCGCCCGGTAGCAGGCCTCCAGAATGGGTTGACGATCGGGGACGCGCCGCCGCGCTTCGGCGTAGGGAAAGTTGAACCGGACCGCCGTGATGCCCCGCGCCGCCACCGCTGCGGCGAAGCGGGCGAGATGGGCGGTGTGCAGCGTCCCACCCGCCCCATGCCCCAGCACGAGGACGGCCCCGGCACGATCGGCGTGGTCCCAGACGGCCGAGATCGTACCGCCCTCCCATGCGATCTGTTCGCTATCGACCGACACGGCCCGCCTCACGCGGCGCACACAGGATGCGCATCGTGGCGCACGAACTGCTCCATCCGGGCTTCGGCCGTCCGACCCGAACTCCTATGTCGACGTCGTCCCTCGCGGTTCAGCGCGTGCTCCGCGTCACCGCGGCAGCCGCTGCTGCCGGACTGCTCTCCCTGGCCGGGCCCCGGACCGCGACCCCCGCCTCCTATCCGCGCGCCGAGGCTGCCGTGGCGATGCGGGACAACGAGTTCTCCCCGGAAGTCCTCCGCGTCGTACCGGGAAGCACGGTGGTGTGGCAGAACGCGGGGAGAAACCCGCACACCGTTACCGCGGACGACGGCAGCTGGGACTCGGGGTCGATTCTCCCCGGAGGCACGTTCCGCAGGGCGTTCCCCCACGCGGGCACCTACCGGTACTTCTGCGTCCCGCACGGCGCCCGCGCCGGACGGGGAATGGCCGGCGTCATCCTGATCGGCGACGCTCAGCTCCCGGACGCCCCGCGCTCCATTCCCCTGGCATCCGTTCCACGCACGCTGAGGGTGCCCGACCGTTACCGCACGATCCAGGCGGCCGTGAACGCCGCGCGGCCGGGGGACCTCATCTTGATCGCCCCCGGCCTCTATGGCGAAGCGGTGACGGTGACCACGCCCGGGATTACGCTGCGCGGGCGCGACCGCAACGGCGTCATCCTCGACGGCCGCTTCACCCACGCCACCGGCGTCAAGGTGCTCGGCGCCGACGGCGTCGTCCTCGAGAACATGACCGCGCGCCACTACACCGCCAACGGCTTCTACTGGACCGGGGTTCAGGGCTACCGCGGCAGTTACCTCACCGCCTACAACAACGGGGAGTACGGTCTCTATGCCTTCGATTCCGTCTTCGGCCAGTTCGATCACAGCTTCGCGTCGGGCCATCCCGACTCCGGCTTCTACATCGGGCAGTGCAAACCGTGCCACGCCCTCATCACCGACGTGCTGGCCGAGGGCAATGCCGTGGGCTATTCCGGCACCAACGCCGGCGGGGATCTCACCATCCGCGATTCGATCTGGCGCGCCAACCTGGCCGGCATCGTGCCCAACACGCTGGATTCGGAACGGCTCCCCCCTCAAGACGCGGTGCGCGTAATCGGCAACCTTGTCTATTCCAACCACAACCGCCGCGCCCCCGCGGAACTGCCGCAGTACCCGAGCTTCGGCAACGGCATCATCCTGGCCGGCGGCATCAACAACCTCGTGGAAGGCAACCTGGTCTGGGACCACCCCAACTACGGCATCCTGGTCATCGCGACCCTGAGCAGGCAGCTCTGGATCCCCTCGGGCAACGTCGTGCGGCACAACGCGGTCTGGGCCTCGGGGCGGGCCGACCTGGCCCTGGCCGCGCCGGCCGGGCGGGGAAACTGCTTCGCCGCCGGGCGCCATCACCGCAGCACGCCGCCGGCGATTCAGGGGCTGTACGGATGCAGGTCGCCGCTGAAGTGGATCGAGGGCGGCGATCCCCGTGCCTTCCTGGTGATGTACCTGCAGTCCCGCGTCGCTCGGTCCGGGCTGGTGCGGTCGCCAGACTGGCGCACCTATCCCTCGCCTCCGCCGCAGCCCCCCATGCCGGACCCGCTCGCGCCGGTAGGGGGCGCGTGGCCGACCCCTGAGAGCCGCCTGGTGCTGCAGCCTGTCACGGCCCCGCCCCGCCTGCCTCCGGCCGAGGCCTTTCCGTTTGCCTCCCAGTTCCCGGGGGCGCCGCGGGGAGGCGTCGAGCTGCTGCGGTTGGTGATCTATCTGCTGCCCGGCGCCTCCTACGCCTCGTCGGTCCTTCTCGTCGCGGTAGCCCTGCGGCGGCGGCGCGCGCTCCGTACGGCGGCGGGGATCGCATGGCTGGCGCTGGCCCTGATTGTCCCGATTCTAGGAGCCCTGATCTACCTGGTATTCCGGCTGTTTCGCCGCCGCGGCCCGCTCATGCCGTTGATCGACGTGGGACCCCCTTAGGTGCGGGACGCAGGCGCAGGTCGTTCCATCAGCAGGCCTTGCTGCACAAACGCCGCGGCGGCCGCGCCGGCCAGCGGGCCGGCCCAGTAGACGAGGTGGTGGCTCCAGTGCCCCGAGGCGAGCGCCGGCCCAAACGCGCGGGCCGGGTTCATGGCGGCGCCCGTGAGCGGGCCGACTGCCATGATGTCGAGCGCGATGGTGAGCCCGATGGCCAGCGGAAACACGGCGACGGGGGCGCGCCGGTCCACGGCCGTGCCGAAGATCACCAGGACGAGAAAGAAGGTGGTGACCGCCTCGATCACGATCCCCGTCCCGCTGCCGACTCCGCTGGCCAGATCGGGCGTGCCGCCTCCCACGGCGGGAACGCTGAACATCCCTGTCAGGAGCAGCGCGGCCACCGTCGCCCCGGCCAGCTGCGCCACCCCGTAGACTAGCCCGAGGCGCGCCCCCATCCGGCCGGTGATCACGAAGCCGAAGGTCACCGCCGGATTGAAGTGCCCCCCGGAGATCGCCCCCAAAGCGGCCACCATCACGGCGATGGTGAAGCCGTGGGCCAGCGCCACCGAGGTGAGATTGGCCGCCCCCGGAGATCCCGCGATTCCGGCGGCGGTGATCGAGAGCACTCCTACAAAAATCAAGGCGAACGCGCCGATGGCTTCGGCGAACGCCCGTGTCATCCAATCTCTCGGCATCCCGACACCCTCCCCTCCCTACTCACCAGCGTCCCAAGAGCCGCTGCGTGCCGCTGTCCTTGAGCGCCTCGCGCACCCGCGCTTCGGACATCCACTCGGGGTGCGGAACCGCCGCCGGTCGTTCCAGCACGCGCAATGGGGTCTGCGCCGCCCCGTCGGCGAGGGGTCGCACATGGCGCTGGATCGCCGCGTCGGCCAGCAGGTAGCCGTGATTCTCCAGCACGGCGATCTCGCCCTGCGAGAAGGCATCCAAATCGGTGCGGACCTCGGAGATGATCTCGTCGACGAGATCCTCCGGGTACTGCGACAGCGCCGACACGTAGTGCGCCCCCGCGCTGCCGATCCCCCAATACGCGCCCAGCAATTCGTTCTTGAGGAACCCGGCGATGAGCCAGCGTTTTCGCAGCCCGCGTGCCTGGCTGTCCACGACGGTCACATAGCGCTGCAGCCGCCAGAGGAGCCCCCGATCCGCCTCCGCCTCGAAGATGGCGCCCCCGTCCGAGACCAGGACGATCAGGTGGCTCTTCCAGACCGGCTCCAGCCCGAGGTTGTCGTAGACGCCGCCGTCGGAGAGGCGGATGGCGGCGACGAGGCGATCCCGGTCCGCCCGCCGGTAGGCTCCCGGATGCAGCTGATCCGGGCGGAGGCCGATCGGCAGCGGGTTGAAGATGGGTGGGAAGCAGGAGGAGGCGGCGACGGCGCGGGCGAGGGGCCAGTTGGGGATCGGGCGGCGATACCCGGCTTGATAATCCCCCATGCGGCCGCGCTTGCCCTGGAGCAGGCCGGCATCGAAGACCCAGTTCACGCCGAAAGGGAGGTCGGTCGCGCAGAAGATGAAGCGCGGCCGGTCCGGCAGCTCGGGTAGACGCAGGCCGGTCAGCCGTTTCTCGTACTGGCGTGCGAGGGTCTCGACACCGGTGCTGTCCCACAGCCAGTTCCAGGGAAGGAGGCGATTTAGGATGGGCCAGGTCCGGAGATTTCTGCCCACGAACGCCTGGAACGGTGTGGCGATGCGTTCATTCCACTCGGGATCGGAGAGGACGGCGCCGGCGGCAGGCCACGGCCGCATGCGGGTGGCCAGGTGCGCGGAGATGATGCTGCCGCCCGACACCGAGCTGATGGTGTCAACCTGGGAGAGCAGGCCCAGCTCGTTGAGCCGCCGCAGGCCTCCCAGGTGAAAGAGCGCGGCGCGAAACCCCCCGCCCGAGAGGCAGAGGGCCAGGCCCCGTCTCCGCGATCTCGGCCGCGGCAGGTACTTCGCCTGCCCATGCGGAGTCGCCGTCGCTGCACCGTTACCTGCCGCCGCGGGCCTCACGGGAGCAGTGAAATCGTCCACAGGAGCAGGATGAGAAAGACCACACTCGTCGCCGCGTCCACGAGCCCGACTGCCGGCGCTTCCCCACCCAGATGACGGACTCTTCGCACCCATGCCTTCAAGGCATCTTCTAGGGGCCCGGCGATCACGACGGCCAGCGAGATCAGCAGGGCAGCGAGGGTGCGTTCCTGCCAGAAGCGCCAGATGCCGTAGAGGATCACGGCGGCGCCAAGCACCCATCCCACGGAAATCAGAATGCGCGTGAGTCGCTCCACCATGCTCGTCACATTCGGGACAGACTATCGAAGCCCTGGAACAGCACGAGCCACCCCGGCGGAGGCGGATCGAACACGGCATAGAAGTAAGATAGAAGCGAATCCATGAAGGGGGTGGTCTGAGTGTCTGCACGGACTCTTACGATGTGGCTTGGGGTCCTCTATCTTCTTATCGGCGTGTTGGGATTTGTCCCCGGCATTACGCGCGCGACTGCCGTTCCCGGGCACGGGCTCCTGCTCGGTATCTTTGCGGTCAATACGATCCATAACCTGGCCCACCTGATCCTCGGCGCGGTTCTCGTCTGGGCGGCGCGCGGACCATCTCTGGTCAAA
The DNA here is from genome assembly GCA_036004665.1 of bacterium. Classification (GTDB taxonomy): domain Bacteria; phylum Sysuimicrobiota; class Sysuimicrobiia; order Sysuimicrobiales; family Humicultoraceae; genus JACQGZ01. The sequence continues at coordinate 38,317 of DASYRG010000047.1, forward strand.
GGGAGTCAGATCCTCGCCGTGGTGTTCGCCGTGTTGGTCGTCGCCAGCTTCATCCTCCCCCTCCGCGAAGGCATCGCGATCAATCTCCCGGACACCATCCTTCACCTTGTCAGCATGCTGATCACCGGATATGTGGGGTTCACCGCGGCAGGTCGAGGAACCGCGATGGCCTAACCGGACGGCGTCGGGCCGATCGACAAGGACTCCCCGTTCAGACCGTCGAAGCGCGGGGAGCCCAGGACAGCAACACAAGGAGGCCCGAGACGATGACTGTCTTTCTCAGGCGCATTGCTGCGCTCGTCCTTCTCGCGTTCGCCGTCACCAGCGGGGTTCCGGCCGGCGCCGGACCGGCGGGCGGGGTCTTGCGCATCGGCATCGACGTCGACGCCGGGACGCTCGATCCGCGACTGGCAAACGATACGACGGCCCGCCGCGTCATCGAGCAAGTGTATGACGGCCTGATCGAACTGGACGCGCAGCTGCAGCCGCGCCCCGCCCTCGCCGAATCTTGGACGCAGGTCTCCCCGACCGTCTGGGTCTTCAGGCTGCGCCGGGGCGTGCGCTTCCACGACGGCACCCCGTTCACCGCAGAGGACGTCGTCTTCACCTTTCAGACGATCCTCGACCCGGCGCTGCGCGCCCCGCTGCGCGGTCTCGTTACGCCGATCAGCAAGGTCGAGGCGGTGGACGAGGCCACGGTGCGCTTCACCCTCAGCGCGCCCTATGCCCCATTGCTGAGATACCTGGATGGGTCCCAGGCCGGTGGGATCGTCTCCAAACGGGCCGTGGAGCGTCTGGGCGCGCAGTTCGCCTCGAATCCCGTCGGCACGGGCGCCTTCAAATTCGTCTCCTGGCAGCGGAACAGCCGGATCACCCTGGAGGCGAACACCTCAGGGTGGCGCCGCCCCTCGCTCACCCAGATCATCTTCAACATCATCCCCGACAACTCGACCCGTGCTGCGGCCGTGGAGTCGGGCGACGTGGACCTGATCCACTCCCCGCTCTCACCGCAGGACGTGCGGCGGCTGCGCACCGTGTCGCGAGTCAGCGTGACCCAGATGACGGGCCTCGGCCACACCTACCTGAACATCAACATGTCCGACCCGATTCTGCGCGACGTGCGCGTGCGCCGGGCCATTGCACACCTGATCCCCCAGACGACGATCGTGCGGCAGATCTATCAGGAGATGGACCGTCCCGCGAACTCCATCCTGCTGCCGGCTTGGACCGGCATCTACACCGACGACATCACCCAGCCGGGCCACGACATCGCGCGCGCGAAAGCGCTGCTCGCGGAGGCGGGCTGGACCGACAGTAACCGCGACGGCGTCCTCGACCAGGGCGGCCGGAACTTCTCTCTCGTCGTGCGCACGCACAGCGAAGATCCTAACCGCATCCAGATCGTGGAACTGCTGATCAGCATCCTGCGGTCCTCCGGCATCGAGGCCCGCGCGGAGATCACCGAGTTTCCCGCCCTGGTGCAGGCCCTTATCGCTGGCACCCATCAGATCGCGCTGGTGGGATGGCTCGGCCTTGTCGATCCGGACCGCGGCATGTACAACCAGTTCCACAGCAAGGGCAGCCAGAACTGGGAGCGCTACACGAACGCGCGCGTGGACGCCCTGCTGGACGAGGGCCGCCAGAAGGCAGATCCGGCCGAGCGTGCGCGCATCTATCGTGAGGTCGCGCGCATCATCGCTGCCGACCTGCCGTACTACATCCTCACCTATCAAGGCTACATCGTGGTGGTGAACCGCCGGGTGCAGGGCTTCACCCCCATCCCCAGCGGCAGTTTCCGCTCCCTCTGGCAGACGAGCACGCCGTGATGCTATCGGCCACCTGATCTGAGTTTGCAGGGGCAGCCGCGCGGCTGCCCCTGCCGCCTCCCGATGCTCCGCTACTTGGCCCGCCGTCTGCTGCTGCTCGTTCCCGTCATGCTGGGGGCGGCGCTGATCGCCTTCGCCCTACTGCTGTTGATCCCCGGCGATCCCGCTGTCGCATTGTTGGGGCAAGAGGTCTCCGGTCCGGAACTGGCGCGCTTTCGCCACCTGCTCGGCCTCGACCGTCCCGTCCCCGTGCAGTTTGGCCTCTACCTCTGGCGCCTCGCGCAGGGCGACCTGGGATCCTCGATCACCCTGCACGCCCCGGTGCTGGGGCTGATCGGGTCCACCCTGCCCGCAACGCTCGAGCTGGCGATCGTCTCCCTGCTGCTGTCGATCGGCGCCGGCATTCCCCTCGGCCTGCTGGCCGCGCGACGCCGCGGCGGCCTCCTCGATACGGGGACGATGGTGATCGCGCAACTAGGTGTGTCGATGCCGGTGTTCTGGCTGGGCGTGTTACTGATCCTGCTCTTCGCGGTGCAGCTGGACTGGCTCCCTTCCTTCGGCCGCGGTCCCGCGCTGGTGGCGGCGGTCGCCTCGGGCGACGCCGCCGGGATCCTCGACAGCCTGCGGCACCTCATCCTCCCGGCGTTCACGCTCGCTTTCTTCAACCTGGCCCTCCTGACCAGGTTGACCCGGTGGGCCGTGCTAGAGGTGTTGGAGGAAGACTACGTGCGCACCGCCCGCGCCAAGGGACAAGCGGAGCGCGTGGTGATGTACAGGCACGCGCTACGCAACGCGCTCCTGCCAATCATCACGATCATCGGCCTGCAGTTCGGCAATGCCCTCGGTGGGGCGGTCGTGACCGAAACGATTTACGGCTGGCCTGGGATGGGCCGCCTAGTGGTACAGGCGATCGGCCAGCGCGATTTCCCGGTCTTACAGGGAGCGGTGCTCGTGCTGGCGCTCCTGTTTTCGGTGGTGAACGTGGCCGTGGACCTGGCGTATGGACTCGCCGACCCGCGCATCCGCTACGAGTAAGGGCGCACCCGCCCCCGCCGTCCGTCCCCGGCGCCGGCGCCTGACCCTGTCGGCGCGCGTCGGCTCGCTCCTGCTGGCTGTGGTCGCGCTGGCCGCCGTCTTCCCCATCGCCTTCACCCGGGCTAACCCGGAGCAGGTCGACATCATGTCCCGTCTCGCGCCCCCCACCCGCGCGCATCCGCTCGGCACTGACAACATCGGGCGCGACCTGCTCGCCCGGCTGGTCTATGGTTCACGCGTCTCGTTGCTCGTGGCGCTGGTCTCCGTCGGCGGCGCGGTCGTCCTCGGCGTGACGCTGGGGCTTCTTGCCGGCTACTACGGCCGCTGGACGGAGGCGGGGATCATGCGCCTGGTCGACGTGTTCCTGGCGTTCCCCGCCATCCTGCTAGCGCTCGCCCTGGTGGCCACCCTCGGCGCCGGCGTCTCCAGCGTGATCATCGCGCTGATCCTGGTCTTCTGGACGCAGTATGCGCGGGTCGTGCACGGCGCCACGCTGGCGGTGAAAGAACGCTCGTTCGTCGAGGCGGCGCGGGCGATCGGGGCGGGGGACGGCCGCATTCTCCTGCGGCACGTTCTTCCCAACATCATCTCGCCGATCGTGATCCTGGCGACGCTGGGGATGGGCACCGCGGTCGTGGCCGAGTCCACCCTGTCCTTTCTCGGGATAGGGGTGCAGCCTCCCACACCTTCGTGGGGATGGACGCTGGCTTTCGGGACGCGCTACCTGCGCGACGCGCCTCACCTGGCGACCTTCTCGGGCCTCGCGATCATGGCGACGGTGCTCGGGTTCAACCTGCTCGGCGACGGAATCCGCGACCTGCTCGATCCCAGATTCCGCGCGCAGTAAGCACGAATCGAAGGAGGCATGCATGCCGAAGCGCACCTACCGCCCGGTACCGGTGATGACCCTGGCCAGTGGGATGGAACTGACCCTCCCGCTGCACGAGATCGTGGGAGAGCGCGAAGGGCCCACCCTTGGCATCTCTGCGGCCATCCACGGCGAGGAGGCCGTGGGTGTCGAAATCATTTACAGGTTCCTGACGACCTTCGACCTCATCGGGCTGGCCGGACGGCTCCTGGTTCTGCCTGTGGCCAACCCGTTCACCTACGCGGCGATCACGCGCTTCACGCCCATCGATGGCGGCAACCTCAACAGGGTCTTCCCCGGCAACGCCGACGGCTTCCTCACCGAGCAGCTGGCGCACGCGGTGACGGAACACTTTCTGCGCAAGATCAACTATTATGTCGACCTGCACGCCGGCGGCGCCTATCCGACGGTGGACTATGTCTACATCCTCAACGCGGACGACCTCTCTCGCGCTTTCGGGTCGCGCCTGCTCTACCGGCCCCCCGAGACCCTGGCTGGAACCTCGATCAGCGTGACGCGGGAACTGAACATCCCCTCCGTGGTCGTCGAACTGGGTGGGGGCGACGTGGATCAGTCCGACTACGTGCGGCGGGGCATCGCGGGGCTGGCGAACGTGCTCCGGACACTGAGGATGCTGCCCGGCGACCCGGCCCTGCCGCCGCGTCAGATCGTCCTGCGCGAGATCGCCACCCTGCGCCCCCATCACGGCGGGCTGCTCCTCCCGGAGGTGACGGAGATGGGGGCCGAGGTCCGCGGGGGACAGGTGCTGGGGCGGGTGATCAGTCCCTACTCCTTCGAGGAACTGGAGGTCATCCGCTGTCCGTTCGAACGCGGTATTGTAGTCTTGACCCAACTCACACCTAACGTCGTGGAACCGGGGATTTACGGCTTCATGATCGGCAATCTGTCCACCGCGGAATCCTGAGGGCAGGGAGGAGGGGTCGGCCCGACATGAGCTACTTTACTCCTGAGCTCTTCAAGTTTCTCAAGGAGCTCAAGTCACACAACAATCGGCCGTGGTTCGAGTCGAACAAGGCGCGCTATGAGGCTGATGTCAAGGAGCCGATGCTCCGCTTCATCACAGATCTGGGGCAGCGGCTGAAGAAGATCAGCCCCTACCTCACCGCCGACTCCCGGCCCAGCGGCGGCTCAATGTTCCGCATCTACCGCGACGTCCGCTTCTCCAGGGACAAGAGCCCCTACAAGACCAATGTTGGGGCCCACTTTTCTCATGTTCGGGAAAAGGACGTCCACGCGCCCGGGCTCTACCTGCACCTGGCGCCGGGCCAGTCCTTCGGCGGAGGCGGCCTGTGGCACCCCGACGCTGAGGCACTGAAGAAGGTTCGGGACCGCATCGCATCGCGCCCCGTCGAATGGAAGGCGGTCAAGAAGCCTGGAGTAAGGATCCGCGGGGACGCCCTCAAGCGTGTCCCAGCCGGCTACGACGCGGATCACCCTTTCGCCGAGGACCTCAAACATAAGGACTTCTACATCATGGAGGAGTGGAGCGAACGGGAGGTGGTCGCCCGCGACTTCATGGACCGTTTCCTCGGCGCCGCCCGATCAGCAGCACCGCTGATGCAGTTTGTGAGCAAAGCGCTGGGATTGCCGTGGTGAACGAACCGGCCTTCTGACCTTGAGACCTAGCGCAGGACGCCGCGGCGGCGGAACCGCTCGAGGGCGAACCGATCGCAGGCTGTCTCCGCCGAGCCCTTTTTGCCGAGCACCTCATGCAGATAGTAATGATAGTACTCGTGGCAGTAGAGGAAACGGATGACCTCCGTCTTGGTGCGGAAGAGGATGTCGTGGGAAAACCAGCGGAAGCGAAAGGGATCTCCCCGCGCAGCAGACGTCTTGATCCGCTGCGCCCGGTAGGGGATGCGCTGCCGGAAGGGGCGGAAGGGCTCGGGCACCTGCACGGTGATCGTCTTACTCTCGTAGTCGCACAGTCCCTGCAGATGCGGCTTTGTGCGGTAGCGGAGGGGTCGGACCTCTACACGATAGCCACGGGCGCGCGGCAGATCCTGCAACAACCTGCGGAGTCGCGCCACGGGGAAGTCCGCCAGCCGAGAGATGATCACCACGGGGCGCGTCTGGTCAACCCAGTGCCCGAGTCACATCGACGGGGTTACGGATTGACCAGAACGGTTACCTCCCCACCAAGCGTGATCCGTCGCCCGCCCCGGGCGGCTCCTGCGGCCCTCAGCCAACCCTACCCACTTCACCGAACGCCTAACGGCCATAGGCATCATTGTCGCCTCCGAAGACTGCTCACCCCGGACAGATGTTGAGGAGAAGCTAGAGATCTTGGGGAATTCACGGCCGCGACAGTTCCTTCCTTCCGCCGTTCGGAATTACGGAATTGACTCTGCGCGTTTATGCTTCCTCCGACCGCAAATGGAAGGATCTCGCCGGGCGAGTGGGGTGCTATTTATGTCCCGCCTGCTTGGGAGGCACTCTTGACCCCGTAACGCGATAGAACCGCCCGTGGCTGCCGTCTACTCCGCGCCCCGTACGTGCGTTTCGGCGCTCACACCATGGTGACGATGATCTTGCCCTTATGATCGCCTGTGCCAAAGTACCGAAAGGCTTCAGGCGGATCGGCGAGCTTGAAGTGCCCGTCAATCACCGGTGCCAGTCTGCCGGCTTCGAACAGCTCATTCATGTAGGCGAGGTCCTTGTTGGGTTTCAACCTAACGATACGCACGTGCTTGTTGTAAAGCCGCGACATCAACGGACCCAGGACCAGTGCCTGCAGCAGGCGCGGGGTGCTGCCGCCGACGGTGACATAGGTGCCGTTAGGATTCAGTGCACGTGCGTAGGCAAATGGCGAACGGTTGGTCTTTACATCGAGGATCAGGTCATAAGCCTTGCCACCTTTGGTGAAGTCTTCCTTGAGGTAATCAATGACGTGGTCCGCTCCCATGGCACGCAACATGTCCAGTTTGCCGGGCTTGTCGACCACGGTCACCTCAACGTCGTAGAGTTTGGCCGCCTGCAAGGCGAACGTACCAACGCCCCCGCCTGCCCCGTTCAGGAGCAGCTTTTGGCCGGACTGAATCCGGCCCACATCGATGAGACCCTGCACCGCCAGCATGCCCGCTTGCGGGATGGCGGCGGCTTGCTCGAAGGTCATTCCGGCCGGTTTGTGCGAGAGGCTCGCTTCCGGCGCACAGGCATATTCCGCAAACGCGCCGAAACCGCTCATGCACAAATCGCCGTAGACCTCGTCACCCGGCTGGAACGTTTTGACATCGCCGCCCACGGCTTCAACACGCCCAGCAATATCACAGCCAATGATCTGCACCTTCGGCCTGAAGAGACCGTAAAGTATGCGATTTACGAACGGCACGCCCTGCAGCAACCCCCAGTCCCAATCGTTGACGGACGCGGCATGCACACGAACCAGGACTTCACCGGCTTTCAGCGTGGGTTTTGCTACGTCCCTCAGTTTCAGGACGTCGGGCGTCCCGTAGTTTTTCATGACAACTGCCTTCATATGCTGTTTTCGAGGGCCACCGTTCAGTGGCCCCTCACCTGGAAATTGGCCCTCGGCTGCGGAGGAGTTCGCCTACCTACCCTTGCCCATTGACCGATGGGCCGCTTAGTTGGTTCGGCGAGGATCCTCGTCCAGAGAGCATCCGTTTGCAGGCGTTTGCAAAAGATACCATCTTCCATCTGTCCGGAGAAGAAAACAACCAGGACGCAGTCTAAGAGCCCCGTGCTGATTGAATCCTGGCTGGAGGGCCTGGAGGGACTCCAACCCCCGACGCCCCGGTTAGAAGTCTGAGGACAGTCACCGCTTCAGATCAGGTGCGAGAGGTGGTCTCGGCGATCACCTATGGCCCGGTGATTTTGACAACCACGTTCACCATATCTCCCGCTCGAGCTGGAGTGCTGCATGCCACGTTGACCAGGTTCGTCGGGCCTCTGGTCGGGGGGTTGGGGTTTCTCAGCATGCACGAAATCCTGCCATCCTCAGACTCGACCCACATCGTCGCGCTCGACCCTACCAGTGTGGGAGGCAAGCTCTCATTTTCCTCCACCGCCCGGACGAGCCCAAGGTCGTAGAAGTACACAGCCCCTTTGCATTCCTCTTGGTATGGATTGCCGGAGATGACCTCACACCAAATCCAGAAGCCCATCGGACCCAGGGTGCCGCTTGTCTGCCCGACAGGGGGTTGACCGCTGAAGATGACCTGGACAGAGTTCCTCGGAGCGGCAGCCGTGGCGGATACTGGAACCACCGCCATCGTGGACAGAATGACCAAGACCGCGGTCCAACGCCACCAACTCATCTCGTTTCACCTCCCGGTGCCGCGGCATGTCAGGCCTCGGTGGTCGAAACGGGTGCGTCGGTGGAGAGTGTGGGGAGCCGTGGATGAGGTGCGGCGCCGCGGCGCAGCAGACGAATTATCCATGTGACGCGTAACCACCGTGTATCTCCCGTGTATCTCCGCTCTCCTTGGAAACCGAGAGAGTTCTTTGAATACCAAATGTGTCGGGGCGCCGACGGGTAGCATCCCGGCCCAGAATCACTCGCGCCAGCAATGGAAGTAAGAAGGGACGCAGGCTGAAAACCCGCGTCCCTTTCTGAATTCACACTTGGAGGGCCTGGAGGGACTCGAACCCCCGACGCCCGGGTTAAAAGCCTCTCTTTCCCCCAAAAAGCCCACGTTAATCTGGGCGATTCTGAGCACTTCGTCTGGCGTTCGTCTTTAGATCTTGCTTGGTTAGGGCTTGACACTTGGAAGAGGCGTTTGGTAGCGTCCCTGCTGGCGGTTTGTGGAAAGACCTGTGGCGCGGACTCCAACGCCGCGCCCGACCTGTCACGGGAGCCTACGCAGAGGTTCCCCCGCCACCCCCGAAACCGGAAGGCTTCCAGAGCCCTCCGACTGCGCACGATGCAGCGGAGGATTCTCCATGCCTTCACGACGCCGCCGACGCCCTTTCCCTAAGGGGGCGGGTTGGATGCCAGGGCACCTAGTCCAGAAAGGGCACCGCTGGTATCTCAGGACCTATGTTGGCAAGAGCGAGGATTGCCGTTCGGGCTACAAGTGGAGCCAAGGGTTCGCCAGCAAACGTGAGGCTCAAACCTTCCACGAGCAGAGTGCTGTCTATCCGATGTATGGCGCAGGGAGAGGAAGGAACTCCAGAGGCGAACGCTTCCGCTCTTTCGCTACCCGTTGGCTGAAAGATAGGGAGCGCGAACTCCGGCCGCGGACCACCCAGACGTATGACGGGATGCTGCGACGGCATGTCCTTCATACAATCGGTTTTGTCCCTCTGCACCGATTCGATAAGAGGCGAATCAAAGAACTCCTAGACCACCTCCAGGAGAAGGGCCTTGGCCAGACGAGCCGTCATCACGTTTTCAGGTTGCTACACAAAATGTTCTCCGACGCTGTTGCCGAAGAGTTGATCCTGAAGAACCCCTGTGAGTTCAAGGGGCCAGGCCGAAGTCACCATCGAGTTCAGGTTCTCACAGAGGCGCAGACCCGCCATGTACTCGCGGAGGCGAAGCGGTCGAACCCGCGCCTCTATCCCCTTCTTTTGACTGCCGTATCAACGGCCCTCCGGCAGGGGGAACTGCTGGGACTAACCTGGGAGAACGTGGACCTGGAGCGCGGGACCTTGTCGGTCGTGCAGGCTCTCCAGCGTCTACCTGGAGCCGGATGGACGTTGGTTCCACCAAAGACCGACCGGAGCCGACGCGCTGTTCCGCTCACGCTGGATGTAATTGCGGAACTCCGGACCCTCCGGCTGGCGCAGACGAAGGCTCGACTGGCGTACGGCCTCTGCCCGAAGGACCGGGACTGCAAAAAGGCCGATTGCCGACAATGGCACGATGTGGGGGGGTTCGTCTTTGCCCAGCCAAACGGCAAGCCCGGCCACGGAAACAACATCGTCGGTCGTGCCTTCCGAGGAGTCCTCAAACGGGCGGGCCACCCCCCGATGCGGTTGCATGTCTTCGGTCGCCACGCGTACGGTTCGTACCTAAACCGGCAGGGCGTTGACATGGCGACGATCAGTAGCCTCGTGGGGCACAGCAGCACTGCCTTCACGTCTGCTGTTTACGTGCACGAACTCCCCGCCGCCAAGCGGGAAGCGGCGCAGATTATTGGCGAGGTGCTCGGAGGTGCCAAGTGATAGCACTGGGACGACCGGCGAAGAGAAGCACTGAGAAGGAGAGAAAAGACCAGATGAAGAGGCTGACGGAACGCGAAAGAGCACGGCGGCTCCAAGAACTTTTGGCGGAAGAGGCAGCCATGCCGGAACGTTGGTGGTGGCTATCTTTCAAGGACCCCGACCTCCCGGACGAAACAGCCTTCCTCGGTGCGGCGGTTGTGGTGGCGCGGGGAATGCTCGGAGCGGTGCGGGAGTCACATCTCTTAGGCATCAACCCCGGCGGTCAGGTTGCAATATTCGAGATCACTAAAGAAGGAGCCGTCCCCCCGGCCGAGTCCCGAGAACGGCTCCTCAACCGCGACGACCTCGCCAGGCTCAGAGGCGGGAACCAACACTAGCATCGAGTGTTGTCGTAAATGCCGTAGTGACTTTGGCTGTTGTAAAAGTGTTCAGTTTGTAGGAGAGGGGCAACCACACAAACAACGTCAGCGTAGTAAAAGCGTTGTTGTTTTAGCCATTACCCTTATGGAAGAGGCTCTACTAACAATACAACACAGAGGGAAGGGGACAGATGGGACTGCTGAATGACAAGAGACTGCGGGGCAGACTGCACCGCTACGTCAACAGCCGTGGCCGTGTTTACTCAGCGCTCATGGCCACCAGAGTTGCGAGGGGACTCACCCAAGCGCAACTGGCCGCGGCCGCCGATCTGTCGCAACAAGCCGTCCACCTCCTCGAACGTGGGCGCCGCCAGGGAACACCGGCGACGAAAGCGAGACTCGCACAGGCGTTGGGCGTCCCCATAGAGACAGTTTTCCCAACGCAACCCGTGGCCGTCGTGATGCGGCCCATTTTCCAATTGGAGGACCAGGAACATGAACAGGGCAACGGCAGAACGACTCCACGCGCGGTTCGACCGCGCCGTCGCTGATCTTCGGCGGTATTGCGACCAAGAAGGGCTGGCCATGCCGTGGCCGGTCGGGCTGGCTGGCCCCATCAAAGCCCCCGACGCTCTCCACGTGCAGTTGCATGCGGGCAATCAGACGCTCGACTACTTGGCCCCTTGGTCAGAGGAGAAGGGCATCGCCGCGGTGGAGGACTGGGAGCCCGCCATCGTCTCGATCATCCCGAAAGCCGAGGCCGTTGCTCAACGGATCCGAGAAGCGCAGGCCAAGGCTGCGGCGTCAAAGGAGCGCGTCACCGTCCGAGATGAGACTGCTCAGGCGGCACAGACCGCAAAACCCGCCAGTGCCTTTGACGTTCGTCTTCCGGAGGAGGTGGCTGCGGACCGAGCGGCCGAGCGAAAGGCGGCGCGGGAGGCGCGAGACCGCGAACTTGATGAAGCCATCGCGCGACGCAAGCAGGAGCGCGAAGCCGCGGCCCGTCAGCGAAGTCCTTTCCGCGTGACTCCTGCCCCGGAACCCGCGAAGTGGAAGACACTCGATGAGGAAGCGGCCCTGGAGCGGAAGCGGTTGCTGAAACGGAGCGACGAGGAGTGATGGTCACCCTCAAACTGCAAGGCAAAACCTTGAGGGCCGAGAGGGCCGAGATCGTCTTCGCGGGTAGCGGTCTCTCACTGGAAATTACAGGCGGCCAAGAGGTCGGCGGTGGCCTGCTCGTCCACACGAAGAACACCCAACGCGGTCAACCCGATAGGAGTTACATGCTGCCGTGGGCGGCCGCGTGGCGCGTCACGTTGGACAACCTGGCGAAATCCTAGGACTCACGATCTGACGGCCTGCCTGATAACAAACTCAAAAGTCTCGCGAACCTCAGCGGGGAGCGGAGGTGTTGCGGCGAGCAAGGGGGCGAGAGACCCCTCCAAAACGCAACACTTCCCTGGCCGTCAGAAAGTTGGTCATGCAAGCTGGGCGGTTGCGGCCCGGGGAGACCTCCCTCCTGGGGCCCGTCGTTGGGCTCCGGGCAACCGCGAGCGACCCGCCCAGGAACTCCGGCGGTCCATCCCCGCTGGACAAGGCGGTTGGTGGCCGGGGCTCTTGGACTGGCCCTTCTCCCCCGGCCCTCCCGCCGAACGACGATGTAATTGGATCTGGCCCGCACCCGCTGCCCGCGGGGTTTGCACGGGGAGCGCTCACCTACCGTGCAAACACCGGGCCAGAATGAAGTCCGCTCCGGTCGCAACGAGTCTTGAGTCTGGAGGTCAACTGGAGATGAGCGTTAGGACAGCAATGGGAACAATTGTCCGGTTCGGTGGCAGAGGGTACGGCTGGATTCGCACCGACGAGGGTCAGGAAGTCTTCTTTCACGCATCCAGCGTGGTAACCATCGGACCAGACGGGAGACCGCTTACACCCTACCCGCGGGACAGGTGCCGATTTGTGATCGTGGACGGCGAGCGGGGCTCGGCAGCACGGAACGTCCAACTCTTGGACCTTGCATTGAGCGGAGATGAAAATGAGCATTCTTCCTCTTGACCCCCTAACACGAAAGACGAGCAATCTAGATGCTTCCCTCGACTATCTGCGCAAAGGGCTCAGCATCTTTCCGGTCCATGCGCCGGGGATGGACCTGAGTCTCCTGCCCAAGCACATCCGCTCACGAGTGGATGCGAATAGCCCCAACTACAGCGAGCGGGACGTGGGGAAGGTCCCGCTAGTCAAATGGAAGCCGTACGAATCCCGTCTTCCCACGGAAACGGAGATCCGGCGCTGGTGGACCCAATGGCCGGGGGCGAACATCGGGCTGGTAACAGGGAAGATCTCGCGCGTAGTCGTGGTGGACGCTGACTCCCCAGAGGCCATCGCGCTCATTGAGCGGTGGGCCGAGGGCGCCGCGCCGAAAGTCGAAACAGGACGCGGACGGCACTACTACTTCACCTATCCAGAGGGTGAGGCCGTTCGCTCCGAGGACATCGAGGTTGAAAGCACCAAACTGGAGGTGCAGAGCGACGGGAATTACGTCCTGCTGCCGCCGTCCGTCCACCGTTCCGGTCGGGCCTACAGCGGGGACTTCCCGCAGGCTGTCCCGCCGCCTATCCCAGGGCGGCTTCTCCAGGCGCTGAAGTACGGCCAGGTTCCCCGCCGATCCATCCCTCAGACGGAGATCGACCGCCTGCTCCGCGGGCCGATACTGGATGGGCAACGTCACGACGCCGCGAAGACACTGGCCACGCACTTCGTCGCCCTGGGAACGCCGGAGCGCGTGGTGCGCGAGACTCTGCGGGCGTGGGCGCAGACCGCCTGCGCACCTCCTGGCGACGAGGAGCACATTGAAAAGATCATCGACTGGGCGTTCGAACAGGAGCGGGTCAATGCACGGAAGGAGACGCCTACCGTCCCGTTCCCCGAGGAGGCATATGTCGGCCTTGGAGCGGAGTTCGTAGACCTCTTCGCCCCGCACACGAAGGCATCGAGGCAGTTCCTCCTCTTCTCGTTCCTGACGTGCCTGGGGCACCTGGTCGCCGACCGTCTTTTGATGCCCTCCGTGGACCCCCAAAGCCCGCGGCTCTACACGATCCTGGTGGGGCCGACTGGCGAGGGCAAATCTACAGCCAAGCGTCTCGCGGTCGATGTCTTCACCCGGGCCAACACCGAGTTCCCCAACACGATCATGCACGGAACCGGCAGCGGTGAGGGCATCGCCTTGCGCCTGTCCAGCAAGGACGGTCGGCGCAGGAAAGTCCTCCTGGCCGTCGATGAACTCTCCGGCCTGATCGAAAAGGCGAAGGCGGAGGGGTCAATCCTCCTGCCCGTCCTCTCGACGCTGTACGAGGATACAGACTTCGACAACGCGACGGTGAAGAGCGGCACGTCCTCAGTCCGCAAGGGCTACCTCACCCTCCTGACCGCGACGACGCCGGTCCGCTACGAGACGGTGTGGCGTGCCGAGTTCATCCGGATCGGGTTCACGAACCGGGTCTGGCTTGTCTGGGACACAACGAGCGACCCCGGCCACGCTACGCCCGGCGAGGTTGACGCGAGGGGACTGGACGCCTTTGTCACGAGGCTACAGGATGCCGTCCTGGACATCTTGGCCGCGCCGCACCAGACGATGGTCCGCATGTCCCCCCCGGCCAGAGCAGCGTGGGAGTCGTGGTACAAGTCCCGCATGGACGGCTCCGTCTACACGACGCGGCTCGACGTGCAAGGCTGGCGCCTGATGATGCTCCTGGCCCTCTGCCGGGGGGAGCGGGCCAGGGACGAGTTCGTCGTATCCCAGGACACCATCCGGCGCGTTTGCTTGCTGCTCGACCACCAGTTAGACCTGCGCCGCCGGTACGACCCCATCGATGCGGATACTTTGATGGCCCAGATGGAGCAACGAATCCGCCGGGTTCTAACGGTCCGAGGGCCCCTGACCAAGCGGGAACTAATGCGGGCCGTCCATGCCGACCGCGTGGGCCTCTGGATCTTCGGCCAGGCGCTCGACAACCTTTCGAAAGCCGAGGAGGTCGGCTTCGATAGGCTATCCAAGACCTGGTACCTGCAGCCTGTCACCACGTTTGTCACCACCTAGTTTGTGGGCCGAAAACCCAGCATTGGTGCGACGGACGAACGTTTTCTACACCTATATGGAGGAGGGGGGGCGTCTTTCTCTCCCCCGCATGGGAAGGTCGCGGGGCTCCAAGCCAGGTTTGGCGCGGTTTTCTGCTCGTTTGGGTGCTGGTGACAAACTTGGTGACACCCTGAGTCCTTCCGGGGCGCCAAGAATTTTCAGGACCATGCAAGTACCGCTACTCGGCGACGGACCTCCGGCTGGCCTTCCAGCCGTGGTTCAGTATTGATGAGGCCGCCTTTTCTTGGCAAGTCCCCGATGGCATGGGCTTAAGCATCCTGTGCTCAGTGAGAACGGGTGGGGGGGTTGGTCAGGCGGAGAACCGAGACGGCAGTTTGTGGCGGGGAACTGATGCATCCGGAAGTTACGCCCAAGCCACTCTGTTCATCACGACCTAAGGCTAGGTCTCAGGACTATCGATTTCGCGAGGGTAATAAACTCGCCATTTTGGATCGTAGGCTTTGTCTTCAATCGCGTGCGCGATATAGAAGTCAAAGAGCATTTCACGTCCTAGGAAGGGTTCGTAGTAATCACGATCATACCCGGCTCGTTCTAGATAGAAGCCAACGGCCTGGTGGTAAGGATATACATACCGCATCTCGTCGAGAAGTCCGGGCAAATCCGTGGGAGAGAATCTATCCTGTGCGCTTCGAAACGCTTGGAGGACTGTGAGGACTCCACCACCGTACCCAGGGCGGACAAGCAGATCGAGGAGTGTTCGAGGTACGTTCGTTATGTCAAGGGTCTCGCCTTCGACGTATTCTTCTTTGACTCCATGCCTGCCGGTGTGCTTCCCGCTAAGCATGACAAGCCTCCAGTCACTATACGTATACATGAGTTGAGAGACTCGTTGAGGCCGACTGAAGGCAGTATCGATGGCCTCCTGTGAGATTGGCAGGTTGAGACGTTGTTTTTCGGTCTGCTCCTGGTTTGTGTAAACGGCGGTTATGTTCCCTTTCACGAGGCCGTTGAGGACGGCTGCAGTAATGTGAGACAAATAGGAACGCGGCCTAAGATCAAGGGCAATCCTGTAGACGGAGGCCGAGCGCCAGCAGTAGAAACTGGTCATCAAATTATCCCGGTAAAGATGAAGGTCACGTAGTTGGGAGAACCGCTGCAGGTAGTCGATGAAGTGACCAGTTTTCATACTCCTCGGGAGACCCCACACTCGGCGGTGATGCGAGAGCAAGAGTCCGAGGGCGTTAAGACTGTAGACTCGTCTGCTCTGTCTGTCGAGAAAGGCTTCCACTACTGCCTTGCTCTGGCTCAGAAGTTCGGTATTGGAGGGATTCGCTTCTGTCCCGTTATCGGGCATCAAGGTATATATACCTTGATGCCCGACTAACGGTGGCGACAGGAGGCTTTAGGTATATATACCTAAAGCCTCCCACCTTCTTGCAGGCGAATCGGCCCCGCATATTTGGGAATGGGTCTTGACGGGCAAATGGCAAATGGTTATAACAGATAGGAACGTTAGAATAAGTGAGGAGATGAAAATGACCCTAGTGATTCGACACATTACTGCTATCGGCAACAGTATTGGGGTCACGCTTCCTCGCGATCTGGCGTCTGCCTATGGATTGGAGAAGGGAGCGTTGGTTACCGTGCAACCGACGGAGGAGGGTCTTCTTCTGCAACCCGCCAAAGTTGTTTCCGCCCTTTCTGCCCAAGGGTCTGAGATTGCGGGCAGCATTATTGGTCGCTACCGAGAGGCACTTGATGCTCTAGCAAGAGAGGATCGCAAAGTTCGAGAACGGTAATCGGTGGAACTACCGCCACTCTCGGTAGAGGAAGCGGAAAGTCTTCATCGACAAGTAATGGCGGTCTTTCCTGAGGAGCCCTCCGGTGTTAGAGACCGAGGGCTTCTCGAATCAGCCCTCAACCGTCCCGCACATTCTGCCCACTACGAGGGAGCGGATGTATACACGCAAGCGGCCACGCTCCTCTGGGGGTTAGTTAAGGCTCACGCCTTTGTTCAGGGAAACAAGCGTTCCGCGACAGTCATTAGTTTCTTCTTCTTGGAACGGGCGGGCTACCGAGTAGAAGCGCCTCAAAAGGCCGTTATTGAGATCGTCTACGCGATTGACCCCGGGGATGCGACTGTCGAGGCGGTCGCTGCATGGTTTAGGAAGTTTACGACCAAAGGAACGCATGAATAGGGTAAGCGCGGACGACGAAGCGATCACGCACGCGCACGAGCACGTCTACGAGACGCGTTCACGCTCCAGTGCCCGCCAGCGAACTCGCCAGCGTCGCCGCTCCCAAAAGCCAAGGAGTCTCCCCTCTTGACCCGCACAACACGAACAGCAATAGCCTTGTTCTGGGTGCGCGACGGTGAACAGTCCCAGTGAGCGGAGATTCTTCCCGGCGACGCTGCTGGCCGGACGCCTCTACCTCGACGGACCCAACCTCGCCTACCTGACCGAGAGCCAAGTCAACAAGATTCTCAACCCCGACGTCGGGGGCCGAAGGATCGAGACGGCGGAGGAACTCGCAGGAGTCCTCCTGATGACTGCCGGTTTCCCGTCCGTCCGTGTCTGGATTGCGGAGGGCTTAGAGCAAGCCTCCCGCCAAAGTACGGGTCAGTCGTCGAACTGCCGCTGAGCGAAAAGGAGGCTAGTCAAATGGGGCGGACGCAAAAGGGATGGTTTGGTCTGAAGGCGCCAACGGATCTCCTGGCCAAACTGCAACGTGAGGCGAAGCGGGTTGAAGATGCCCCTCTCGATCCAGACCATGCCTTCAATTTCTGCATTACCGGATACCATCTCCTCGATTGGACGTATGGGAAAGGAAAGTCGAAGGTTTTGGAGCAAGAGCCTCTTCTCAAAGTTCTTTACGATCTTGCGAACGGCATTAAGCACTTCGAACTAGAGCGGCCCTTTGGCGCAGTCAAAGTCGCTGGCGGGATGCCTTCTTGGGCCGAGTATCCCTTCCGAATATCGCCTGGGAAGCGTGTCATTAACGCCCGCATGTTGTATGTGCAACTAGATGGAGATGCTGCAAAGCAGTTCGGCTGGATCATCTCAGTCCCTGACCTGGCCAAGAAAACGCTCGGCTTCTGGAAGAGTCAGATTCCTGATTGACGGAGGCAAGACCAGATGACCTAAATCCCCTTGTGCGCCGGTCTACCCTTTAAAAAGCCGATCTGATACTGTTGAACCAATCCTTGGCTCTTTGACTCCATTCCTTAGGAGAGTCCGGTCCGGTCGCTTGGACGCAGAGCCGAGGCGGGGGGAAGAGGACCAACTCTTAGAGACCTTTGGTCCTTGGAGTTTACAGGTACCTACCCATACCTTCGCGTACCTCGGTCGCGGAAATCCGGGGAAAGCCGAGAGGGGCTGGTACCTGTGGCTGGATTTTGGGAGTGGGCAGTTAGAGTTCAGTATGTTCCTGCGGTTCTTGGCGCGGCTATCCTCTTCGCCAGCATGGCGGCCAAAGGTAACCCGAGTTTCATCACATCCTTGATTCGCATCCTCTCTCCCCGGGATTGGTCAGACAGAAGGATAACTTTCATTGACCTCGTCATAACTACGATCGTCGGAGCCTACATCGCAGTTTTGGTTGCTGAGCCGAAAACCGCCAAGGAGGCATTCACGGCTGGACTTGGGTGGGTTGGACTAATCAATGGCATTCCTTCAGGAAGGAGGAGGCGTCGTTGACAACAGGGGGAAGACGATTTGACGAATACACGGTAGCGCTACTGTCGAAGTTCAAAGGGATGACAAGAGATGACTTAGTTGTCGAGCGGCGCAGAATCTCTAGGCGAACTTATGCCATAATGGGAGCCGTTTTTCTTGTGGCAGTGGCAGTCCTCTATGGATTCGTTCCAATCTCGGCCCGCCTGTATGAAGGCTTCTTCGCTCTGTTAGCCGTGTTCGCGTTAGTTGTCGGATACTTCCTTTCGGCCGGCATCCGAGAGATAGATCAGGTCATCGAGGTTCGCGGAATTCCCTCCGGCGAGGAATTCGGGAACACCACAATCCGCCAAGGCCCTCCGAAATCTCCATCTGAGCAGGAATGACGGATCCAGCATAGAGTTCAGGACCGCCTCCTACACATCTAATTACTGGAAGACATGAGATTCAGGTGTCCTGGTTTTGCCGCCACCGACTTCCATCTTTAGGGTTTGGATTCGGGAAGGCTTGGAGGAAACCGCCTGGGAGTTCATTAAGCCTCCAAGTTAGCCCGAACGAAATTGGATGATCTAGAGTCCCCACTCATCGAGTGAAGTTATCGGAGTTAAGTCGCGAAGGAAGGGACAACTCAATGGCAAACTGGCTCCGGTGGGTACTGATCCTCCCTGCAGCCGTATTCGCCTATCTTACAATTCAACTGGGATTTGGACTCGCTAGTGAGACGCTCCCATACCCGGACAGCGTTCAGGACCGGCTCTCGCAGTTCATCAATTCCTTCATAGGACCGTGGGCATTCGTGTATTCGGGCGCCAAACTCGCACCTCGGGGCACTGCCCTGCATGTAGCCATCGGCCTGGCGGTTCTCTTCGGGGTATTCACGGGGGCTATCGGCTTGATTGCACTTTCGGCCGGGTCCGCGAGGCATCCTAGGTGGTGGATCGTTGCCACAAGTTTGATCAGCCTGGCCATTATAATTGCCACATGCATCCAAGTTGCGCGAGAAGAGCCCGCTAAACAGTCAAATCACTTGTGACGCCGCGGGAGTTCATCCTCTTGCCGCGGCAAGGACTCTCAACTCTTCCATGATGCGATCACTTAGCCCATCTGTCTGGCCGCGCCAAGCACGTTGTATGATCGAGGTTTCTATTTCGATCTCATATGGTGCACTGGCGAGAGTAACCTTGATTTTGAAAACTGCGAGGGGTTCAAACTCAGTCATGTCGTGGACGACGGCCTGAACGCCGATGCTCGCTGCCACCAGAGAGAAAATCACTCGAACAACAAACTCCAAAGGCAGTCTTTCAGGAAAAGCCCTTCGCGTGAGTTCGATGAAATCGTTCAGTATGAAGAGTCTCAGCAGCGAGTCCTCATAGGGGGTGTCCTCATCTATCCAAGGTAAGAGCCCTAGATCGGGCAAGTCTCGGTGAAGCGTCCTCCCAAGAGACGTGCCGTGATCCACAAATCTCAAGATGGGCCAATTGAATTTGAAGTGGACTTCCGAAGGGGAGACCATGATCCTTTGATATTCGTGGGGCCTTGGCAGAGTATCATCCAGGCTCCTGACCACTCGTTCAAGGGTGGAGTGGAGATCGTCCATGTAGGGTCGGACTGTCTCCCATCGCCCGACGCGTCCCTTTGCTGACAATTTGTTCACCTCCGTTCAGGACCAAAGTATCCCCTCAGAAAGGAGACTCATATGCCATACAAAAGCAAACGTACTCGAAACCAGCAAGACCGCGCGAGGCGGAAG
The DNA here is from genome assembly GCA_036004665.1 of bacterium. GTDB lineage: Bacteria > Sysuimicrobiota > Sysuimicrobiia > Sysuimicrobiales > Humicultoraceae > JACQGZ01. Next base: position 58,075 of record DASYRG010000047.1, read on the forward strand.
GAGATGAGTCAAAGCCGGGAAGCCCTGGCCGACTCGCTCTGCCAGCGGATGACGGAGACCGCCTTGTGTGATTGGATTCTCGACGACGTCCAGGAGACGCCCGAGTCCGTCTCCCACCCGGCCGCCGCTCTCGCCTTCGCCCGCCACCTCCGCCTCATGCTCGACGACATGGCCAAGAACGGTATCCCCGCCCCCCGCGGCCTCCTGGCCCGCCTGCAGAAGAGGTAGTACACCCCTCTCCTCACCTTCCCCAGCCCCCTTTGGTCCCCCCGCAACCCCGACCACGGCCTCGCCGGAACGTTTGGACTTCCGCGGTTCCCCCAACTTTTTGGGGAACCGGCTTCACCCGGTCCCGCTCATGCCGAGCGGCCTTCCTGCTGGTGTGCCTGCCGCTCCTTCGCCTCTCTTTCTCAGCGGGCCGCCTGGGCTTCCCTAAGCGACATCCCGGAACTCCGGGGGATCATCTAGTGGGGGCACCCCACGAGGTGGTTCCGCGCCCTCCTGCCCCGGACGGAATCCCTCTCCCCGGTGAACTAGAGGCGGGAAACGCATTTTGAGAGCCATCTTGCCGATGGGACGCGCCTTGAATGGGGTCTTGATATGTTCCTTTGCGTTCCCTCGCTCAGGGAACGTATGGAGTCTTTAGCGGTGACCACGAAACCCGCATGCCAAGCGGGTTTCTGCGCTCTGTGGGGTCCAGATAGGATAACTTGGCCCTTCCCTCCCCGCAGGATTGCTACTCTGAAACTCGACCTTTCCGTGACCCGTCCACGCATCCCCCGAAAGCCAGAAAAACCCGATAAGATCTGAGGAAATCGTGTCCGCCACCGGACGGTGACTGACACTTTCCCTTTTGCGTTAGCCGCCCACGCATCCAGTGCTCTCGAAAATGGGAACAGCCGCGGGTTTTGACGCCATCGGGGAGTCTACACAATGCTAGGCTCCACGAGGCTCTCCGTGGGCGGCCCCGCATGGTGCGTAGACGGCCCAGGCAGGAATACTGGCCATTAGGGCGAATCCCCATCCGTGCGCCGGACACGAAAGGGCAAGCCAGCGAGGCCCCGTCTACCCAAGGCCGTCCTCTCCGAATACATGGCTTGGCTCGGCACCTTGGGAGGCGCGAAGGGTGGGCACGCGCGGGCGAAGGCCCTGAGCGCGAAGGAGCGCACCGAGAGCGCCCGTATGGCCGCCAAGGCAAGGTGGGCCAAGAGGAGGCGGAAATGACTCCAAGGGCGGCAGGACAGACGAGGGCGGCCCTCTACCTGAGGGTAAGCACCGACGCGCAGGCCGAAAACGGGGCCTCTCTCCTGATGCAGGAGGAGCGGCTCAGAGCCTACTGCGTGGCCCGCGGATGGGAGGCGGGCGAGATGTATCGGGACGAAGGCCTGAGCGCCCGGACCATGGATCGGCCAGGGCTCCAACGGCTTCTCCTGGACGCCAAAGGCCGGAGGTTCAACGCGGTCTGCGTTTACTCGCTCTCCCGGCTCACCCGATCCGTGAAGGACCTGGGCTTCCTGTTGGAGACCTTCGAGCGGGCGAAGGTCGCGGCCGTGAGCCTTTCGGAGTCGCTCGACGCGACGACCGCGGCCGGGCGGCTCATGCTGAACGTCTTGGCCTCCGTGAGCCAGTGGGAGAGGGAGTCGACCGCCGAGAGGACTTCCAGCGTCCTCCGACACAAGCGGCAACACCTGGAGGCATACAGCGGGGAAGTGCTGTACGGCTTCCGGCGCATCGGAGATAGACTCGAAGCCGTCCCAAACGAACTGGAGACCGTGGCGCGAATTCTGCGCCTCCGCAGCCAGGGGCTCTCGCTCCGGCGAATCGCTGAGACGCTGGCAGAAGCGAAGGTCTCGACGAAGAAGGGTGGTCATTGGGGCGCAGAGACAATCCGTGGCATCGTCGGCCGGGCCGAGTTCTATCAGCGGTTCGTGGGAAGGCCGGAGGCGTGAGATGGCCGGGAAGGTGGAAACGATGAGGCAGGTAACTCTCGTCGCATTTTACGGTCCAAAGCCGGAGGCCATCGAAAGCCTGATTAAAGAGTGCCAGGACCGAATCGCGCAGCACCTCCGGACTTTTAACCGTAAGCCGATTGAGGAGGTTCACGCCACGATGATTGGTCTTGAACGACTCGATAGTAGGCTCAACAATAGGAACTTTTCCGAATATCGAGGGGAGACCAGAGAAATGGATCTACTGGGCTTCCGAGAGTACCTCCTCCGTTCGGGCCAGATTCCGTTCACCGTCCAGATAGGAGGGTTTCAGGATCGCGACTATTCCTTCACGAGCCGGGGGCAGCGGCCCCATGCTCGATCCTTTTCGATCCAGGGGAAGTTGGCCGTGGTAATGGGTTGGCCTTTCATGGGTCACACGTATCCCATGACTTTGGATACCATTCGTCGCAGTGCCCAATCCTTCGGTATCCTGCACCTTTACAACAGGAGTCTAGAGGACGTTGATAACGATCTCTACTTTAGGATCGGCGTGCTCGACTCTATACCGGCTCAGGGCGAGGAGGATTCTTCTGAAGCCCAAGCGGATTTGCGGAGGTTTCTTGCGGACCGGGATCCTCTGGTTGAAGAGGTTGGGATTTCCGATCTGTCCTTCGTCTCCTACCCAGAAGGAGAGGAAACGCTTCCGTTTGAGAGGACTAAGAGAATTCCGTTGGATACAGAGGATTACCTTCTCGCACTATATGATTGAGATCTTTGATAGGGAGATTAATGACCTTCCTCGCTGGGGCGACCGGATGACCAATTGGGGGCTTTTCTTGCGGCGTTCCACTAGGATGAACAAAGAGGGTGCGGCTTCGTCTAATCTTCGTCTGAATTCTTGGCCTGTGGCGGAGTGGACTGAGTAATCAAAACCGGCGTCAAATCTGGAGGGCCTGGAGGGACTCGAACCCCCGACGCCCGGGTTAAAAGCCCGGCGCTCTGCCCGCTGAGCTACAGGCCCGTACCCTTCATTATACGAGATATTTCGCCCCGGTCTGCACGGCAGCACACCTAGCGCCGCAGCGCGTCCATTTCACGACGCACGAGGTCAGCATACCTCCGGGCCTCCATCTTCTCGAACAGGGCTACGCCCTCCGCATAGGATTTTTGCGCCAACTCGTTGTCCTCGTTCCCGCCGCGCCTGGCCAGGGCTCGGGCCAGTGCCCATAGCGTAAAGGCTCGGCCGGAATGCGCGAGCGCACGGTCCAGGCTTTCCTGGAGGCAGGCCACGGCCCTGTCCACATCGCCGCGCTCAAGGGCTAGGATCCCCTGGCCGTAGAGGGCGCCTCCCAACCCAATGCGGTTCCCCGAAGTTCGGGCCGCCAGCTCCGCCCTCTCCGCGAGGCGGGCGCAGCGTTCGTGCTCCCCGGCGCGCGCCAGGACCTCCAGCACACCCCCCATGGTCGGGTGGAGAAGAGAAAAGAGCTCCCTCTCGGCGATCTCCGCGGCTTCCCCGGCACGGACCCGGGCGTCATCGAGCCGGCCCAGGTCCATCAGCAGACGCGCCACCCATGCGTTTTCGGTGAAGATCCACTGGACCTCTCCGGTCACGCGGCGGTGCTCCAAGTCCTCCAGGAGAAGCGTCAGGGCCCCCTCCCAATCTCCGTCGATCTCGCGAAGGACAATTTCGGACTCGGGCTCACCCCCGCCGGCTTCCCGTATCTCCCGAATGTACCGCCTGGCCGTC
>DASYRG010000048.1:0-100117 GCA_036004665.1 bacterium
TCGCCGCCCAATTCCTTGAAGAGGTTTTGGAACTGCGGCAGGATGACGATGGTCATAAACATCAACCCGCCTAGGGCGGCCATCGTGAGCAGGGCCGGGTAGACCATGGCGGCGCGTACCTTCGCCCGCAGCGCCTGCTCCTTCTCAAGGAAGTTGGCGACGCGGTTGAGCACCTCGTCCAGCACACCGCCCGTCTCGCCGGCCTTGACCATGTTGACGTAGAGATTGGAGAAGACCTTGGGATGGCGCCCCATCGCCTCGGAGAGAGGGTGCCCGGCCTCCACTTCGACGCGCACCGCGCCCGCCACCTCGCGCAGCTTCTTGCTCGACGTCTGCTGCTCCAGGATGGAGAGGACGCGCACCAGGGAGAGTCCGGCGTTGACCATGGTGGCGAACTGACGGGAAAAGACGGCCAGGTCCTTCAGGCCCACCCCGAAGATGCCCTGGAAGATCTCGCCGACGTCCTTGCGCGCCTTCTCCCGCTCCAGGTTGGTGATGAAGAACCCCATCTCGCGGAGACGGTCCACCACGACAGCGTCGTTGTCCGCCTCGATGGTGCCCGCGATGACCCGCCCCGTGGGGTCCTTGGCGCTGTACCTAAAGATTGCCATCGTCGCTCACACTCCTTACAGTGTCTTGCTCGCCGGTGGTCACGCGTACGCTAGCCGGAGCGGGCGCGGGTGAGCGCCACCGCCGGCTCCTCGCCGCCCGCCTCCCGGATCATCTTGCGCAGCTCTTCCGGATGGATCGCCCGCGCCATCGCGTCCTCAAAGGCGATCAGTTTGCGCAGGTAGAGGTCGCGCAGCGACTGGTCCATCGTCTGCATCCCGTACTGGTTGCCGGTCTGGACCGCCGTCTCGATCTGGTGGGTCTTGGCCTCGCGGACCAGGTTGCGTATGGCGGGCGTGGCCAGCATGACTTCCACCGCCGGCACCCGCCCGACCTCCTCCAGAGCGGGCCAGGCGCCCCGGGCGGTCGTCCCCAGGCGGGAGCGCGCCGGGCGCCCCTCCACGCGCGCCACGTTGTAGCGGGCGTTCGGCAGCAGCTGCTGGCTGATCACCGCCTCGATCACGCCGGAGAGCTGGATGCGGATCTGCTGCTGCTGGTAGGGCGGGAAGACGTCGATGATGCGGTCTACCGACTGGCCGGCGTTGGCGGTGTGCAGCGTGGCGAAGACCAGATGCCCCGTCTCGGCGATGGTCAGCGCGGCGCTGATCGTCTCCAGATCGCGCATTTCACCGACCAGCACGACGTTGGGATCCTCGCGCAGCACGGCGCGCAGGGCGTTGGGGAAGGACTGGGTGTCGAAGCCCAGCTCCCGCTGGTTGATGATCGACTTCTTATGCGTGTGCAGGTACTCGATCGGGTCCTCGATCGTGACGATGTGCACGCTGCGCTCGGCGTTGATGTAATCAATCATCGAGGCGAGCGAGGTCGACTTGCCGTGCCCGGTGGGCCCGGTGACCAGGACGAGGCCGCGCGGCTTTCGCGTCAGCTCCTTGAGGATCGCCGGCAGGTTGAGGGCTTCCACGCTGGGGACAGTCATGGGAATGACACGGGAGGCGATGCCCACCGCCCCGCGCTGGCGGTAGATGTTCACGCGGAAGCGGCCCAGCCCGGGGACCCCGTAGGAGAGATCCAGCTCCCAGAACTTCTCGAACTTCTGCTTCTGGAAGGTGTTCAGCATGCTGTAGCCGAGTTGGAAGGTGTCCTCCGGCGTGAGCAGGTCGTAGTGCTCCATAGGGGTGAGGCGTCCCCACACCCGCATCGTCGGCTTGATGCCGGCGGTGAGGTGGAGGTCACTGCCCTGCGCCTCCACGACTTCTCGCAGCAGATCGTCGATGTGCATCCCCAACCAACCTCCCACTCGGCGGCGCTGCCGCCGACGGCGTTACTCCTCCACGAACACCACCCGCAGGACCTCCTCCAGCGAGGTGGTCCCATTGAGCACTTTGACCAGGCCATCCTGCTGCAGGGTGCGCATCCCCGCCGCGATGGCCGTCTCTTTGATCTCGGTGCTGGTGGCGCGCTTGACCACCAGGGACTTGATCTCGTCGTCCACGGTCATGATCTCAAAGATGCCCAGGCGGCCCTTGTAGCCGATGTTGCTGCAGAAGTCGCAGCCCACCGCCCGGTAGATCGTCGGCGGGTCCGCGGCGAGATGGGACAGCCCCACGCGCCGCAGGATGTCCTCGGTCGCCGTGTAGGGCTCCTTGCAGCGCTGACAGAGCACCCGCACGAGCCGCTGGGCGATCACGCCGATCACCGAGGAGCTGACCAGGAAGGGCTCAATCCCCATGTCCACCAGCCGCGTCGCCGCCCCGGGGGCGTCGTTGGTGTGCAGCGTGGAGAGGACGAGGTGGCCCGTCAGAGCGGCCTGGATGGCGAGGCGCGCCGTCTCCTCGTCGCGGATCTCGCCGACCATGATGATGTCGGGGTCCTGCCGCAGGAAGGAGCGCAGCCCACCGGCAAAGGTCAGCCCCGCCTTGGGGTTGATCTGCACCTGGGCAATCCCCGGCAACTGGTACTCCACCGGATCCTCGATCGTGGTGATGTTCACTTCGACCTTATTCAGCCGGTTGAGGATGGCGTACAGGGTGGTGGTCTTGCCGCTACCGGTGGGCCCGGTGAGCAGGATGATGCCGTGCGGGCGGGTGATGACGCGCTCGAAGCGCTGGTGGTCCTCCGGCAGCAGCCCCAGTTTCTCCACGCCCACGAAGGCGCCGGATTTGTCCAGGATGCGCATGACCACCTTCTCCCCAAAGGAGCTGGGGATGGTGGAGACGCGGAAGTCGATATCGCGGTTGTCCACCTTCATCTCGATCCGCCCGTCCTGGGGGACGCGGCGCTCGGCGATGTCCATGCTGGCCATGATCTTGAGGCGGGAGATCAACGCCGGCTGAATGGACTTAGGCGGCGTCATCACCGAGTAGAGCGCGCCATCCACACGGTAGCGGATGCGCACCCGCTGCTCCTGCGGCTCGACGTGAATGTCGCTGGCGCCCTGGCGGATCGCCTGGACGATGATCTGGTTGGCCAGCCGGACCACCGGGGCGTCGTCCGCCACCGCCCGGAGCTGCAGCTCCGAGGCCTCCTCGCCGACGACCTCCTGCTGGCGGATCTCCGCCAGCGTCGCGTCCACGGCCACCGGGTACTCGTTGAGGGCGCGCTGGAAGGCGTCGGGCGTGATGACGGCGGCGCGCAGCTCCAAGCCGGTGACCCGGCGCAGGTCGTCGAGGGCCACGACATCGCCGGGATCCTCCATCCCCACGAGCATCGTCCCGTTCTCCACCCGGATCGGCACGACGCGGTGGCGCCGGGCCAGGTGTTCGGGGATGCGCAGCAGCGTCGAGTCGTCGAGTATGACATTGGAGAGGTCGATGAAATCGATCCCCATCTGCCGGGCCACGGCCGCGGCGATCGCATCCGGGGAGGCGAACCCCAGGGAAAGAATGACCCGGCCCAGCCGCTCTCCCGTCTCCTTCTGGTACTCCAGGGCGCGCGCCAGCTGAGGTTCGGTGATGACCCCCTCGTCGATGAGAATCTTGCCAATGGGGACCCGACGGCGCACCTGTCCCATTACCCTCCGCGGTTGACCACTCCCACCCTGCAGCACCTCAGTATAGCGGGGTGATGTCGCCCCGGGGGACGGCGGTGCGGGGGGATCCTTCCGCGCGGGGGGTTCCTCCCGTGTGGCGCGCTTCGGAGGCTCAGGTCGGCCTCTCATTAGAGCTGGCTGTCGCGCTCGAGCATCATGACGACCTGGTCCTTGTTCAGTAACAGCACCTCGGTCTCGTAGAGAAACTGCCCCTCCAGCGTGTAGACCTTCGCGTTGGTGATCGGCAGGAAATCCCGCGACTGGTTCAGCCGGTCACTGATCCGCGAGGTTGGCGGCAGCGGCAGATCTCCTTCAATGCGGTGCAGCACCGTGTACAACAGGATCGGCTGACGATCGAGCTCGATCTTCACCGGCGGCCCCCTCTCCCCTCGGCGACCAGGGGCACGGGCGGCGCCTCCACCAGGCGCTGGATGCCCTTGAGGCTCATCCCCCGGTCGACCATGCTCTTGATCCAGCGGATCCGCTCCACATCCTCTTCTGAGAAGAGGCGGTGCCCGCCTCCGGTGCGGGCCGGGGTGATGAGATGGTACTGCTCCTCCCACGCCCGGATCCGGCGGGGGTTCACCCCGGTGAGTTGGGCCACCGTCCGGATCGGGTAGATGGGCGCCTCCTTGTCCACGATCATCCTGCCGTCCTCCTCCCCCGCGCTAGCTCTTCGGGGCCATTTCAAGCGCCGGGATGTAGCCGCCCTCGCGCAGGTAGGTATAGATCTCCTGCGTCTTGGCAAAGCCGTGAAAGTCGGGGCGGTATTCCTTCTCGAGCTTGTAGTCGACTTCCAGAAACTTGTTCAGGGTGACGAAGAACGCGTACTGCACGATGTAGGCCGCGGTCTCCGGGGCGTCGCGGTTCTTGTCCACGAAGAGGTTGACGATGTCCACGCGCGGCATCACCGCCGGGTCGAGGCCTTCGGCGCGGGCCTTGGATTCCAGGAGCGCAGTCAGGTCATGGGTGGCCTTCCAATCCTTGGCCAGGACCATGGCCACGTCCAGATCGTACTCCAGGTCGCCGCTGCCCATAGAGTGGTGCATCGTCGGCCGGTTGTAGACGGAGAACTCCTCGTCTTCGTCGGCGGGCCGTTCGTCCAGCCGGCAGCCCTCCTTGTCCAGCGGAGAGATGGCGAAGATGGGGCAGTTCAGCTCCAGGCTCATCTCCGCCAGCTCCGTGGAGATGAAGTCGGTGCGCGCGCGCTGGTCGTCCACGTACTCGTTCAGCGGGATCTTCTGCAGGTAGTCGAAGAAGATGACGATCTCGGACGTCTCAAACTCCTGCATCAGGTTGTAGGCGTGGGCGCGGACCCGATCGAGGCTGTGCTTGCGGCCGGCCTCGATCAAGTAGAGGAAGGGGGCGTACCGTCCCATCGCACTCTGCGCCTCGCGCAGGCGCGGCGCAACGGACCGCCCGTCGGCGTCGGCCCCGGAGAGAATCCAGGTGGGGTTCAACCCGGTCTGCCGCGCCATCAGGCGCGCGGCCAGGACGCGGCGGGTCTGCTCCCACGTGTAGTACAGCACCGGAATGCGGTGGTTCGCCCCCACATAGGTGGCGAGTTCGAGCGCGAAGTTGGTCTTGCCGCGGCGCGGCGCCCCGGCCAGACCGTAATAGAAGCCGCGGCGCAGCCCGGACAGCACTTCGTTGAGCCGGTCGAACGGACGAATCGAGTATCCCAACTGCGAGGCCGGCTCCACGTTCTCCGCGTACTCGATCAGTTCGCCGATGGCCTGGCCAACCGGGGCCACGGTCTTGCGGATGCGCCGCTTCTGGATCTCCAGCAGCTGGCCCACCGCGTCGCTGGTCACCTGCACGATGTCGAGGGGGCGGTCACCTCCTTTGTGCAGGAAGGCGCCCAGGTCCTCGTGCACCCGAGTGAGCATCTCGCGCGCCTCGCGGGCCTTGAGCAGATCCAGATAGGCGATGATCTGGCCCGCGTTGGGAGGCGTGCGCTGCGTCACCACCGCCAGGTAGCGCACCATCTCGGGACTGAGCAACCCATGGTCGTCGAGGTAGGCGCGCATGGCCACCTCGTCGACCGCGGTGCCGCGGGCATAGAGATCGAAGAGGCTCTTCACCAGCCGTTTCGCCGCCGGCGTTGCCATCAGGTCGGCGTGAAACCCTTCGTTCAACGCGATTGTGAAGATGTGGCGATCGCGGAAGAACCCGCTCAGGACCGAAGTTTCAACGTCGTGATAGTCCATCTCTCATCCCATCCCGCAGCACCATCGGCGGGCGCACACGGCTTTCGGGCAAGACCGGCCTTCCCGTGACCTCACGCTGACGTCACGCGGGAATCGGTCCCCCGGGCGCCCCTGACGGCCTGCTTGTATTTGAGGGAACACGCCCGACACCTTTTGGAGGGAAAATGGACCGAATCCTCCCGCGAAGCCACACGGGATATGCCCCAGGCGCGTTCCCTCTAGTCCGTTCGTGCGCCGTTTCACGGAGGCTATCGGACGGCGCAGGGACGGTTGCGGGGATCCGGGACCGTCTGCGTCCCCGCGCTTCCGGGCAGAAAGGGGAGTGAGGATTCCGATCAGTCTGCCATGGACCTGCCCACAATTGACGGCGTGACCGTCGCCGAGTACAAAGCGCGGGTCGGGCTCTCCGTCGCCGACCACGTCCTGGAGGACGCGCTCCGCTATCATGAGGCGCGGTCGATCGCCCAGCGGGGCCCCGTCGACGACGCCATCGCCGCCCACAAGGGGCTCCTCGAGATCCTGCCCGAGGAGCCGTGGATCTACGAAGATCTGGCGGCGCTCTACGGCCTGCGCGGATCGACGCGGGAAGCGATCGTCGTGCTGCTCACCCTGGCCGACCTCTACCTGCTCCAGGGACGCACCGACGCGGTGCTGCGCACCTATCACCAGGCAGCCGCGCTGGCACCGGGCGATCCGGAGGTCCAGGCGCGCCTCGCCTCTCCCCTTCGAAGTCCCCCCTCCATCCCCGCTCCTCCCACCGCTCCGCCCGCGGGCAGCGCATCTGCGCCGGTCGCACCGACTCGCGCCGGCCCGCCACGCGCCGCGCCGGCGCCGCCCCAACCGGCCAGGGAGGCCCCGCCTCCGACCAAGGAAGCGCCCACAAGGGAGTCGCTCCCTGAGGGACGCGGCCGCGAGGAGGAGCGCGCGGAGGCGCCCGAGGGCAGGCCCGGCAAACGGGGGGCACGCGCGGTCCCGCGGAAGGCGGAATCGCTCGGGCAGGTCCTCCAACAGATGGGGCTCGTCGGTGCCGATCAACTGACGCAGGCCCTGGAGATCCAGAGCCGCACCGGAGAGAAACTGGGACAGGTCCTGATCGATCTGAAGGTCATCACCGAAGTCCAGCTGGCCGAGGCGATGGGCCGGCAGTGGGGCTACCGCTACGTCAGCCTCGCCGACGTGCGGATCGACCCCGACGCGGTCAAACTCGTCCCCCACTCCCTGGCGCTCCGGCTGCACGTAATCCCGATCACCTGGGAGCACGGACGGCTGGTGCTGGCGATGACCGATCCGCTCAACGTCATCGCGGTGGACGACGTCCGCCTGATCACCGGGCAAGAGGTCGAGCCGGTGATCACCACCGAAGACGAGCTGATGGCGGCCATCAATCGCCACTACCAGGTGGAGACCGCCATGGACGCCCCCTCCCGCGGGGCCATGGACGACCTGGCCGCGGAGGTGGGCGAGGACGAGGTCTCCGTCGAGCAGCTGAAAGCCCTGGTCGAGGACGCGCCGGTGGTGCGGCTGTTGAACATGATTATCGACGACGCGGTGCGGGAGGGCGCCAGCGACATCCACGTGGAGCCCCAGCGCAACGGGGTCCTGGTCCGATACCGCATCGACGGCGTCCTGCACGACGTGATGAAGCCGGCGCGCAACCTGCGCGCGCCCCTGATCTCCCGCGCCAAGATCATGGCCGACCTGGACATCGCCGAGCGCCGCCGCCCCCAGGACGGGCGCATCCACCTGCGCTCCAACGGGCGCACGCTGGACCTGCGCGTCTCCACCCTTCCGACCATCTTCGGCGAGAAAGTCGTGATGCGGCTCCTCGACCAGGCCACGCCCCTGATTGGGCTGAACCGGCTGGGGTTTCATAGTGAAACGCTGCGTCAGTGGGAGCAGGCCATCAGCACCCCCTATGGGATGCTGCTGGTGACGGGACCGACCGGCAGCGGGAAGACCACGACCCTCTATGCCACGCTGGGCACGATCAACACACTGGAGAAGAACATCGTCACGATCGAAGACCCGGTAGAGTACCAGCTCCCTCGGATCAATCAGGTGCAGGTCAACGTCAGGGCGGGGCTGACCTTTGCCGGCGGCCTGCGCAGCATCCTCCGCCAGGACCCCGACATCGTCATGGTCGGGGAGATGCGGGACCGCGAGACCGCCGAGGTAGGCATCCAGTCCGCGCTGACCGGACACTTGGTCCTCTCCACGCTGCACACGAACGACGCCGCCACCGCGATCACGCGCCTCACAGACATGGGGATCGAACCCTTCCTCATCTCCTCCTCGCTGCTGGCCATCCTGGCCCAGCGTCTGGCGCGGCAGATCTGCCCGCACTGCAAGATCGCCTACGTTCCGCCGCCAGACGCGCTGAAACGGCTCGGGCTGGAGGCCTCCAAGGAGAACATCCAGCTCTTCCGCGGACAGGGCTGCGAGGAATGCCGCTTCACCGGCTACCGTGGGCGCATCGGGGTCTTCGAACTATTGGTGCTCTCCGACACGATCCGGGAGATGGTGGTCCGCCGCCTCCCCTCCCCGGAGATCAAGGCGCAGGCCGTGCGCGAGGGGATGCAGACGCTCCGCGACGACGGCCTGGAGAAGGTCCTGTCCGGCGTGTCGACGATTGATGAGATCTTGCGTGTCGTGTACGTGGCGGAGTAACTGACCGAAAGCCCACCCTTCCGAAAACCGAACTACTGGATCACGGTTTTCGTTTGGGTGGGCTTTCGGTCTGCTACGTCTACGCGCACCCCACCACGCCGGCCCTCGCACTGGCCAAGACATCGGACAGCAAAAACCTCGCTCAAGGCCGGATGCCCAGCGTCACCTCAACCTGCACCTGGTCGCTGCCCCGGACGATGGTCACGCGGACGGTGCGGCCGGGTTCGCGGACGGCGACGGCCTGGAGCAGTTCGCTCCACTCGTCCACCGGGGCGCCGTCGAGGGAGACGATGACGTCCCCGGCGCGCAGCCCGGCGCGGGCGGCAGGGCTCTCCTCGACGATGTCAAGGATGAGGGCCCCCCGGTCCACGGCCACGCCGCGCTCGCGGGCCTGGGCGGGCGTGAGAGTCCGGCCTGCGATGCCGATCCAGGCACGGTCGATTCTGGCGCCGGCGCGCAGGCCGCTCAACGCGCTGCCGATGATTGGTCCGGAGACGGCCAGGCCGTGCCCTTCGCGATTGGACGCCACCACCAGCCCGACCACTTCCCCGCGCCCGTTCAGGACCGGTCCGCCGGAATTTCCAGGGGCCACGTCAGCGGTGACGCGGATCATGATCTCCGGGACCAGTCCCGGCAGCGATGAGCTGATGCCCACGACCTGACCGGTCGTCATGACTCCCCGCCGTCCTCGGGGCGCCCCGATCACCGCCACAGGCTCCCCGAGTGCCACGTCGCGGGCCACGCTGAGGGCGGGGAGGCGCCGCAACGCACTGACGCGCAGCAGCGCGAGATCGCGGCGCGCATCATAGCCGACGAGCTGGGCTGGAAACGTTCCCGCGTCAGGGAACTCCACGCGCAGATCGGCAGCGGTGCGGGCGACGTGACCCGCGGTGAGGATCCATCCCTCGGCGTCGACGGCGAAGCCGCTCCCCAGCACCGGCCGCCCCTCCTGGATGCCGCGCACCACGGTCACGGCGGGGGCTGTCAGGGCATAGACGGCCTGCGCGTCGAACGCCGACGCAGGGGCAGCCTGACCCAGGGAGGGCGCGGCGGTGGTGAGCGTCAACGCCACCACCAGCATCAGAATGCGCAGCAGACGGGTGCGCCAGGGCTCATAGGCAGGGGTCTTCATCTCTCTCCTCCCGGTGGCATGAGCGTACACACATCCCTGTAACGGAGGAAGGCTAGCGGAAGGTCCCTGCCAGAAACGCAACGGGGGCGCAGACGGGGTGGGCGTCCGCGCCCCCGTGCGGTCGTGCGGGGGGCCGGGGTACAGCGATACGCGTCTTAGACCAGCGCGGCGGCGAGCTGGCTGTTGCGCTTCATCTCCAGACGGATGCGGCCCAGGTTGCAGCGGGCGTTGCCCACCACCACCAGGAGGGCATCGGGACCGGCGGGGCCCACGGCCACGGGTCCCTCTTCGAACTCCATGAGCAGGCCGCGGATCATCCCGCGCACCATCTCTGTCCCCATCGCCTCGGCAGCCGCCATGTTGCTGGCGACGATGGCCGCCACGCCCTCCAGGTCGACGTCCTCGGTGGAGATACCCTCGATGACGAACCCGTCTCGTCCCACCACGAGGACCGCGAGGACGCCTTCCACCTTGGCCAGCTCTGCCAGCACGTCCTTGATCTGCGACACCGTCTTCCCTCCGTTCACATCGCCGGGTTGAGGAGCGCCCGGAGTTTCGTCAGGGAGCTCGCCAGCACGCGCGAGACGTGTTTTTGACTGATGCCGATGCGTCGAGCCGCTTCCATCTGTGTCAGGTCCGTGAAGAAGAGGTAGTAGAGGACGCGGCGCTGCAAGGTGTTCAACTTCTCCATCGCATCGAAGAGGACGATACGGTCTTCCAGCGGCAAGGGCCCGCTGCCGTTGCCTTTGTGTCGCGTACGGTCCCGGTCGGCGCGCAATTCGCCCGTCTCCTCGTCCGCCTCCAGCGAGATGGTCCGCAGCACCTCGCGGGTCTTGAGGACCTCCATCAGGCCCTCCTCTTCCACGTTGAGTTCGGAGGCGAGCTGTTCGACCGCGGGGAAGCGCCCCTCTTCGCTGATGTAGCGCGCCGAGGCCTCTTCAATCTGGTGATTGAGCTTCTGCAGCCAGCGGGGTTTGCGGATCGTGTCGCGGTGGTCGCGCAGGTAGTGGCGGATCTCCCCGCGGATGAGGTGGCTGGCGTAGGTCACGAACTTGACGCCCCTGCCGGCGTCGAAGAGCTCCAGGGCGTTGAGTAGCCCGATGAAGCCGACCTGCATCAGGTCGTCGGTTGGCACCCCGGCGAAGATGAAGTCGGAGACGATTCGGCGGACCAGCGGCGTGCAGGCGAGGACCACCTGCTCCCGGAGCGCCGGCTCGCGCGTCTCCGCGTAGCGGGCGACCAATACGTCCTCATCTCGAGCGACGGAGCGCTCTGAGTCTGGCGCCGCGCGTTCGAGCCGGACGACCGAGGTGGATGGATGAGTCCGCATCTGCGGTCGTGACGTCTCGGCGCTACGGCGAACGGCTTGAGTACGAGCTGCCATCGGTCTCTCCCCTCCGGCGGCAGTGCCCCGAATGCTAGTGAGATGCCCGCGGCAGGTTGAGCCTGTCGGGGCGCAGGCTCAGGTGGGCGATGCATGCTCCGACGAAAAGTGCGATTCGTCCGCCTGAAAGTTGAAATCGCCCTCGGTGACTTCCCCGAGAGCGATTTCTGTGAAACCTTATCCCTTCGGCAGCCCGGCCGACCTATTGCTAGGTCCCGTAACTTTGCGCCCCCACCTCGCGATGGGTTAGCCTTTCTCGGGGACTTTCTATGAACTTGTGACTGCCGATATTCTACACGAACTTCCGGACTCCTTCTAATTCTTCCCGCTAAAAATCGAATGTTTTTTACCCAAATTCCTTCCTCTATACATGCGACGATCTTCTCGGGAGATGACAGGAAGCCCTCAGCTGGAGGAAGTCGGGGCGCGGCTCCGCGACGTATACCGGAAGACCATACGACGCTCCAGGAGCGTGGCGACGAGCGCCTCGACACGACCGAGCGGCGCCGCCGCCGCCTGGGCCACCTCAGCGAGCGTTCGCGTACCGTCCAGCAACAGGAGGATGCGCTGCGTCTCTGGCCCATGGACCGCCGCCAGCGCCACGACCACATCACCGGCCGCATCCACGGTGGGGGCCAGGAGGAATCGCTCATCGCCCCGAAAACGACGAGACGCTTCGCTCCTGGCCTGATCCACCGCGGTCTCCCCGGACTCCGCCGGCGCGGGTGGGGAGATCTGAACGGGTACACGCTCCTGCGATACCGGGGCCGAGCCAACCTCCGCTGCCGGGCCCGAGCCGTCTTGCGCGGCCGGCACTGCAATTGGGGCCTGCTCGCCCGCCGGCGGCGCCGCGGCAGCGGGCGACTCGACGGTGGGCTGTTGTGCGGACATGGACGCCTCCGTCTCCGCGGCCCCTGGAGTCTGTGTAGGACTGAGGGACGGGCTCCCCGCGAAGGTATCCTGTCGTTCCGGAGCGGGAGCCCGTCCCTCAGTCCTGTGCGGCTCTTCTAGGGGCCGCGGCGCCGGTGGCAGCAACTCCTGCGAGACGCGCCCGCGATAGATCTGCAACAATCCCTCCGCCTGGGTCGGGACGCTCTCCCCGTTCACGGCGGTGCCCTGAGTGAATCTGACCGAGCGCACCGTGCCTCCCTGGACGATCCACGCTCCGGACAGGTCGCCCACGAGAACGGCCATGCCGCCGAAATTGGTCCGCCGGGCCCACTCGACCCAAGCCGCGGGGGAGACGATTTCTGAGGGGAGGGCCGGCTGCGCGAGCATGAGCTCCCGGATGGCGCTGGCCCAGCGCGCGGGGAGGGCGACCTGACCCCATCGCGGCGGGCTCATCCGTTCGAGGCGCTGCGCCACGGCGGCGAGGGCCCCCTCTCCCTCCGCCCACCCCTCTCCCTCCCAGAGGTGAATGCGCGGGCGACCGGCCACGAACAGCAGGATCGCCTCCGCCTCAGGCCAGCGGATCCAGAGGTAGCCGTTCCATTCGTGCCGCTGCCCCACCCAGGTGGACCACCGCGCCGGGGTCAGCAGCAGCTGGGGCCCGGGGAGGCTCACGTCACAGTGCCTCCACGGTCCGCCGCTGCCAGGCGGCGCTGGCGCCCAGCCCTGCAAGACCGGCCACGCGCAGCAGATTGATTGGATGGGCATCCGAGTAGAGGTCATACGTGTTGAGGTAGACAAAGCCCAGGTTTGCCGCGGCCAACGCGAGCACACCGGCGGCGATGCCCATCCAGACATACCCGGACGCTCCGCCGCGAAAGGCGACGGCCGGGCCCAGCGCCAGGGGGAACAGGAGCGCGACGCTGCCGGCGTAAAAGAGGCCCAGGCCCTTCTCCGTCCCCGCCAGCGGGGCGACGATAATCGGCCACATGAACCGGCCGACCACGACGATCAACAACGACAGCCCGGCGATGATGAGGGCGACGCGCTGGTGGCGCGTGAGCATCGGTCTGATCAGCCAGAATTCATCGGCGAGCGCCGCCGCCAGGATGAGTGAGGCGGCGACGAGAAAACCGTCGGCGGTGGAGGGGTACGTGCGCGGCGCGCCGGCCCACTTCCTGACAGCGTAAATGAGAAAGCCGATCGTCCAGGCCGCGGCGGCGGCGGCGCTGAGGAACCAGACCCGGCGTTCCCGTTCGCCGCGTCCGTAGCCACGCGCCGCCTGACCGAGCAGCACCGCAGCCGATCCCGCCGCCAGGACCTGGAGGGTCACCCCGAGCAGATGCTGCAGCAGACGCGCCCGGGCGTCGGCGGGCGAAGGGAGGAAGACGGCCGCGCCCGCGGCGAGCAGCAGCAGCGGCAGCATCAGCGTGTTCGTCATGCTCCACCGTCCTGACGAACCGCGCCGAGGAGGCGCTTGACCGCGTCCTCACAGGCGAAGTCGCGGCCGACGGTCCAGAGGAGGCGCTCGGCGAACGCCGCGCCTGCCACCGCGCCCAGGCCATCGGCGACCGCGCGCAGGGCCGCGGCGGCGCGACGCGGGTCGATCTCTCCCCGCACCTCACGCCCGGCCAGCTCCGCGGGGGCGATCGCTGTGTTGATCGCCTCTTCGAGACGCCGCGCCAGCGGCGTCCCGCGATGGCGGCGTACCCGCGCCACCGTCTCCGGAAGCAGGCGCGGCCAGGGGACACCCGCGAGCGCGGGATCGTCCGGCGCCACCCTTTCCGCCGCTCGGAGACGCGACTGCTGGCCTGAGGCGACCTGACGAAGGCCGGCCGGTGCCTCCGGAGCAACGGCGGTCGGCGCTGCGCGGGGCGGCCGACGCCGGGGTGCGGGAAGCGGAAGGAGAGGATGTGCGGGCTCCCCAGGGTGAGCCTCTTCGGGGCTCGTCTCCCGCGCCGGGGCAGCCACAGAGGGCACAGAGACCGCGTCCAGCGGCGCGCCGGGATGCACTGTCACCCGCGCGTCGGCGTCTCCCCAGAGCATTCGCAGCACCTCGACGGGATCGGACGGCACCGCGGCGTCCTGGGCGCCGGGGGGGAAGAGCCACGCGCCGGAGAACCGCCCCTCCTCCAGCCAGAGGGCGCCCTCCCCCGAATCGCCCGCGGCCAGGATGACCCCGCTGAAACGCCGCCGCCGCAGCAACGTGATGAACGGATCGAGCGAGACGTAGGCCGGCCGCAGTTCATCGTACAGCGCCCTCCCGCCCCGGAGGGGGGCGAGGAGGGCGTCGGCCTGCAGCCGGGAGAACGGGGTCACCTCAGCGAATCCCCCGCTCTCGGTAATAGCGAAGCGCGCCGGCGTGCATCGTGATGGGCATGCCCTGCCGCGACGTGGCGAAGCCGACATCACGACCCCGGGCGTGGGCCGCCTGCAGCCGGTCGATGTTGTCCCACATCGCCTTGGTCAGGTCGTAGATCAGCTGCTCGGGCACGTCCTGACGCGTGGCCAGCATCGCCATCACGGCCGCCGTCTGCACCGGGCGGTCCTGCCCCCGGTAGGTCCCGGCGGGGACGGTGACGCTGGTGTAGTAGGGATAGGACTCGCGCAGCTCGTCCACCACCTCACGCGGCACCGGGAGCAGCTGGAGTTCGCGTGAGGCGGCCACGTCCTGGACGGCCGCCGTGGGGAAGCCCGCGGTGATGAAGGCGGCGTCGATGACGCCGTCTTTCAGCTGATCCGCGGCTTCGGCGAAGCTGAGGAAGTCTTCACGGATATTGAAGTAGCCGAGGCCGAAGGCGCGCAGAATCTGGCGCGCGTTGACCTCGGTGCCGCTGGCCGCGGGGCCGACGGCGACGCGCCGGTCACGCAGGTCAGCGATGGTAGTGATTCCCTTCCCCTTCAGCGTGACGACCTGGATCGTCTCGGGGTAGAGCATCGCCATGCCACGCAGGGTGGCGATGGGAGCGGGGCGATTGTTCACCTGATCCTTGAACATCTCGATGCCGTGGAAGGCGTAGAAGGCGATGTCGTTCTGCACGAACGCCACCGCCACGTCGCCGCGCGCCAGCAGGTTGACGTTGGCCACTGACGCCGCCGAGGTCTGCGCCGTGGCCTGCACGCCTCCGACGCGCGCCGTCCAGATTTCGGCGAGGGCGGCGCCGAGGGGGAAATAGACCCCCGCAGTGCCGCCGGTGGCCACGGGGACGAAGGTACGCTGCTGCGCGGCCGCGGGAAGCAGGGCGGCGCCCAGGATCAGGGTGAGCGTGATAGCGACTCTCAGTCTCATCGGTATCCCTCCGTCAGTGTGATCGGTCTGATCGACAACCTTCCGGCCCGGGGTCAAGGCGCGGCGGTGACGAAACGGCCGCCGCTCACCCGCGTGATGATGATGTCTCTCATCGGATCGCCGTGTGTGTCGAAGGAGATCTCGCCGGTCACCCCGGGCACGCGGCGCAGTGCCGCGACGGCATCGCGCAGACGCTGGCGGTCCGTCCCGGCCCGCCGGAGGGCGACGGCGATCAGCTTGACCCCGTCGTAGGCCTGGGCCGCGTACTGGTCGGGGCGGCGGCCGTACGCTCTGCGATAGGCGGCGACGAAGGACCGCACCTGGGGGAGCGGCACGGTGGGCAGGAAAGCGGCCGGCACGTACACCTGGTTGGCCGCCGCCCCGAGCGAGGCCGCCGTCTCTTCTGAGTAGAGCGCGTCGCTGCCGGCGATAATCAGCCCACGCCCGGCCGCCCGGGCCTGGCGGATCAGCAGCGCCGCCTCGTCCGGGTACCCGGCGACGAAGAGTGCCTGGGGCCGCTCGGCCAGGATGCCGCGGACGTGACGGGAGAAATCCTTCTCCCCGTCACGGTAGAGGCGGCGACTGGTGATGATCCCTCCCCGCTCGCGCACCGCCCGCTCGAAGGCCAGGGCCACGAGCGATCCGTACTCGTTGCTGTCGTGCACCACCGCGATTCGGCGCGCCGACAGGCGCTCGACCAGGTAGGCGGCCATCGCCTCGGCCTGCCTGTGGGCCGGTGTGGCCGTCCGGAAGACGAAGTGGCCGCCGTAGGGGAGTGGCGCCGTGGCGCCCGGTGAGATGATGACCACTCGCTCGCGCTCGGCCGCCGGCGACGCCGCGAGCACGCCGCTATCGGTGACCGGGCCGAGGATGGCCACGACGCCCTGCGCGGCCAGATGGGCGACCAGACGCGCCGATTCCTCCGGATCGCCCCGGTCGTCCGTGACCAGCAGGGTCAGCCGGCGCCCGTGGATGCCACGCCCGTCGTTCATCTCGGCCACGGCGAGTTCGGCGCCCGCCGAGACCGCGCGGGCGATGCCGGAGATGTCGCTGGAGGCGGGGACGATCAGGCCCAGGCGAATAGCGCTCTCCGATGCGCCGCCGCCGCAGCCAGCGAACAGCACGACGCCAAGGAGAAGGAACGCCCACGATCGCCGGCCCGTGTCCTCCATCATCTCGGATGTCTGCCTCCCGCCGCCTTCGCCCCACGCTGCGAGAACGACGACGCCCCCAGCTCGGCTCCGAGCCGCCGCGGCTGAGGGCGTAACGGACGACCTCTCACCTGTCGGCAACCCGGCTGACCGACGCGGCGTCCGATCCCGGACGCTCGCGGACGGTCCCGCGGCTTTGCGTCCCCACCTCGCGGTGGGTTTGCCGTTATCGCAGGTTCCTACTTGTTCCCTTAGTGCCCTTGCCCAGGCCTCCCGGACGCTAGACCTTCCCGAGACACCGGTCCCGGGAGGCCGGCAGCTGCGCCGCCGGCAGGATAGAGATCGCGCATCCTCAGGTACAGCTTCCCGACGCTGCGCACGTACAGCTGCGTCTCGGTGTACGGCGGAATGCCACGGTAGCGTACCACCGCGCCCTTGCCCGCGTTGTAGGCGGCCAGGGCCAGGTTCAGATTCCAATCGAAGTGATCCAGGTTCCCGCGCATCACCCGCACCGTACCGTAGATGTTCTGGATCGGATCGTAGGCCTGCACGCCCAGGGAGGCGGCGGTGGCGGGCATCAATTGCCCGAGTCCCATCGCCCCTTTGTGGGAGCGCGCGGTCGGACTGAATCCCGACTCCACCGCGATCAGCGAAGCAATCAGCCGCGGGTCGATGTTGTACTGGCGGCCGAAGCCGAGAATGGCCTCAGCGATCCCCCGCGCCTCGGCGGAGGAGAGGCGCGGGTTGAAGGAGCGGGCGACCTGCTCATAGGTGGCCGGATCGAGCGAGGCCAGGACTGTCGGCGCCCGCGGGCCGGGCGCCGTACGAGCCGGTGCCGCGAGCGATCGCAGGCCCATCTGAGCGAGCTCGGCCACCGGGCGCGCCGGCCGGAGCAGCAGCACATGCTGCAGCGCCTGGCGCGCCCGGGCGCTGTCGCCGACCTGAGCCAGCGCATGTCCCCACCACAGCCAGCTCTGAGGGTCACGCGGACGCATCGCCGTCACGCTCTGCAGCATGACCGCCGCATCAGCATAGCGGCGCTGCGCGTAGAGGGTCACGCCGAGCCAGTGGCGTGCCTGGGAGGAGCGTGGCTGGACGCGCACCGCCTGGCGGAAGGCTGTCTCCGCCGCCGCCAGCCGTCCGCGGCGGTAGAGCGCGATCCCGGTCTCCACCGCGCTAGCACGGGCGTCGACGGGAAGGGCGATGCCCAGGATGACCGCGGCGGCCAGGGCGAGCACGGAGACTGCGCCGAGCCGGCGGGTCACGGCAGCAGCTCCACCAGTTCGCTGCGGCGCTTCTTGATCGCCAGGCGCGCGCGCGCCACGTTCCCGCCCGCGCGCAGCACCACGACCAGGAAGTGCTCGCCAGTCAGGGCGACCACGAGGAGGGAGAGCCGTTCCGTGGAGAGCGAGACGAAGTCGATCTCGCCCCCTTCCAGTTTCCGTGCGCAGAAGGCGCCGATCTTCATCAGGGTGGCGAGGTCGGGACCGATGCGCGTGAGATCGGGCTCGAGGTCTTTGACGACTGCCTGGACCATCCCCCCGTCCATGGACCCGACGGCCGTCGCCTGGGCGTCGTCGGGCGTGAGTTCCTGCAGGATCGTCCGGAGCGACATCGGTCCTCGCCCAGCATCGGGCGCCTCAGGTGGTCGAGAGGATTTCGACGCGACGCCGGACCCCCCTTCCCCTGCGCCGCCGCTCGCCGGGGCGCCGGGAGGAGTCATGAACGTTCCCGCCACATCCGCAGCTGGATGTCAAAGGGCGGCTTCGTCGCGAGCACGCGGAGGAAGGTCTCCACGACCTCCGGGTCGAGCACACGCCCAGCCATCTGACGCAGTTCGTCGGTCGCCTGGGGCAGCGGTTTGCGCCGCCGGTAGGGACGGTCGGAGGTGATGGCGTCGAAGGCGTCGGCGACGCGGATGATCCGTGCGCCGATGGGAATCGCGTCTCCGGCCAGCCCGTCCGGGTAGCCGCTGCCGTCATAGGACTCCTGGTGGCTGAGCACGAGTTCGGCCAGGGGCCGGAACGGTCGCATCTCGGCCAGGATGGCGGCCCCGCGCTCAGCGTGCTGATTCACCACGGCGCGCTCTTCCGGGGTCAGCGGACCCATCTTGCGCAGGATGTCTTCCGGCGTGGCGATCTTGCCGATGTCGTGCAGCAGTCCGGCCAGGCGGATGTGTTCTACCTCCTGCGCGGAGAGTCCCAGCTCCGTGGCAATGGCGACCGCCGCGCTGGCCACGCGCTGGCTGTGGCCGCGGGTGTACGGATCCTTGGCCTCCAGCGCGGCAACCAGCGTCCGCACTGCGGAGTAGAGGAGCTCGCGCAATTGCTCCTGGACCTGGCCGTCGTGCAGGATGATGGCGCTCTCGTCGGCCACCAGAGTCAGACTCGCCAGATCGTCGGGGCGGAACCGTCCGCCGTTGCGGCGCCCAACCAGCGTGAATCCGATAACCTGGCTCTGGATGCGCAGGGGCACCGCGGCGGCCGCGCGGATGCCCGCGCCGTTGAAGACCGCCGTCCACAATGGGTCCGCCCCGGCGTCCTCCGTCGTCAGCGGGGCGCCCTCGGTGAGCACCCGTTTGGCCAGCCCCTCTTCGGGAGGGAACCGCCGCGCCTCCCACTCCTCCTGTTCCAGATGGCGCACGCCGCGTACGATGGGAGCGCCCTCTTCGTCCAGCAGCGCCGCGGCGGCAACGTCGGCTTCCGTCAGGTCCACGACGAGATCGAGGAAGCCCTCCACCCGGGCCCGCAGCTGCAGCGGGGCCATGGCCGCCACCGCCGTTTGCGCCCGCTGCATCCGCCGCAGTTGCTCCTGGGCGGTATGCGCCCGGCGCAGCTGGTCGTTGAGCCGGCGCCGGCGCGTCCACTGCGCGGCCCCGGCCACCGCCCCGAAGAGCGGCAGGATGAGGGCTCCGTAGACGACCGCGGTCGGCACCACGCTGGGACCGGCGACGATGGCGAAGACGGCGGCGGCGAGGACGCCCGCGACCGTCCCGTGCCAGATTCCCACTCCCACCGTCGACCAGGCCAGCACCAGCGGGAAATAGAAGTAGAAGACGCTGGTCTCGGGGGAGGTCGACCGCACCAACAGGCTCACCAGGATGAGGTCGAAGGGCAAGAGGACCTCGTCCGGAGAGCTCCCCAGAATCGTGACTCGCGGCGCAACGGCCAGGATCACCCCGGTCAAGGCCAGGCCGGCCAGGGCCATGGCGGAGATCGCCGGCGCCACACCGACCCGCAGCGGCGTCGGGTCGAGCGAGGCGGCGGGATCGCGGAGGATGAAGAACGCCCCCGCCGCAACCGCCGCAAAGCGCAGCAGGAGCGGCGCCCATTCGACGTTCTGCGCTGATAGTGCGACGCGGAGTTTCACGACAGGCTCGCCCGGAAGGTCAAAACGCGTCGACGAAATCGTACATCTGAGCATATATGCCCGCGCCTCTCGGCCAACAGACCCGCGGGTGCCGTGGCCCCCCTCTCCCCCGCGACTAGGCCGGGCGTGAGGGCAACCGGAGGAGGCGCCAGAGCAGCCGTTCGATCGTTCGGTTGATCAGCCGCGTCGTAGGAAACTCGCGCCGTCCCATCGGGCGCACCAGAATGGTGAAGAGGCCGAGGCGGTTCCCCGCCAGGATGTCGGTAAGCAGCTGATCCCCCACGATGGCGGTCTCACCCGGCATCAGCGCCATCATCGCCAGCGCGCGGCGCAGTCCGGAGGTGGAAGGCTTCATCAACCCCGAGGCGACGGGAAGCTCGAGGCCTTCGGCCAGAGCGCGGGTCCGGCGGGTCCGGTTGTTGGTTACGAGCACCACACGCAGCCCCGCCGCCCTCGCGGCACCGACCCATCGCCGCGCCTCCTCGGTGGGAGCGGCGCTCCCGTAGGCGACGAGGGTGTTGTCCAGGTCGACCACCAGTCCGCGGATGCCCTGGGCCGCCAGGGCGGCCGGCTCGAGATCGGCCAATGTGGAGGCGACGCGGCGCGGGCGGAAGAGTTCCAGCATCCTCACGGTCGGAACCGCCGCATCGCGCGCTGGTGCTCTTCAAACGTACGGCTGAATTCGTGGCTGCCGTCCGGGCGCAGGACGTAGAACACATACGGCACCCTGGCCGGGCGCAGCGCCGCGGCGATGGCGGCCAGGCCCGGATTGCAGATCGGGCCGAGTGGGAGCCCGGGGCGGCGGTACGTGTTATAGGGAGAGTCCACCTGCAGATCCGCCGTGGTCAGAGGGCCGGAGGTGCGGCCCAGCGCATAGAGGACCGTGGCGTCGATCTCCAGCGGCCAGCCTCTCTTCAAGCGATTGGTGATCACTCCCGCAATGACCGGGCGCTCCGCGGGGAGGCGCGCTTCGCGCTCGATCATCGACGCGATGATCACCGCCTCATGGAGCGTGATCGTGGCATCCTGGGGCAGAGAACCGGGGACGACCCGTTCTTCAAACCGCGCCAGGAACCGCGCGAGGATATCCCCCGGAGGCAAGCCGCGCGGCAGCAAGTACGTGTCGGGGAAGAGGTAGCCTTCCAGGTCGACCCGCCCGCCCAACCAGGCGTGCGGGAACCGTCCGCCCTCTCGCCGGGCCGTCCGCTCGAAGGCCGCGCGATCGGCGAGGGTCCGGCCGGCCAGAGCGCGCGCAATCTGTGCGGTCGTGTACCCTTCCGGAATGGTGACCCGGTGCAGCAGGACCTGGCCGCGTGTCAGTCGGTCAAGAATCTCCAGCGTGGACATCGCCGGCGAGAGCGCGTACTCACCCGACTGCAGGCGGGCGCTGACGCCGCGCAGTCTCGCCGCCACGATGAACGCCGCCGGCGAGCGAATGAGGCCGGACGCGCCCAAACGCTCCCCGATCGCCGTCACCGAGGCTCCACGGGGGATCACCACGATCTGGGAGGCGGCCGCCCCGTCGACGGGGCGCAGCTGCACCCCGAAGACGGCGAAGGCCCCGGCCAACGCCAGGGCCCCCGCGAGAAGCAGGAGGAGAAGCCGCCGCACTCTCAGACGCTACTCCTCGTCATCGTCGCCGTCCTCATCTTCGTCCTCGGTCTCCTCCTCGTCGCCGTCCCCCTCTTCGTCATCGGCGCCGTCGTCCTCATCCTCCTCGTCCATCTCCTCCAGCGCGGCCGTGACGCGCTCGAACTCCTCCTCATCGTCGACCGAGGAGAGCGTTTCGTCGTCTTCCATCCGGAAGATCACAGCGTCCGACTCCTCCCCCGCCGGCTGGAGAATGGCATAGCGCTGCTGGGCCACCTCAATGACGTCCACGAGCTTGAACTCATGCTCCTGCCCCTGATCGTCCACAAGGCTGATCGTCTCGCGATGTCTGGTCACGCGTCACCTCCGCTTACATTACCGGCAGGTTCGCAGGAGCGAACCATGCCCGCCCACCCCAACTGACCGACCACCCCACCGGCGGGTCAGCCCACGGCTCGAAGCGTTCGGACTGCGGTGGGCCGCCGTGCAGTGTAGCATTCCCTCTCACGGACTCACAAGGAACGGACCGGTTTACCCCACCCGCCTCCGGTCAAGGTCGGCCTGCAGTATGAGCGCCGCCGCGACGGCGTCGCGAACCTTGCGGCGGCGTTCCCGCCGCAGACCCCCCTCGATCAGCGCACGCTCTGCCGCGACGGTGCTCAGTCGCTCATCCGCGGTCACGATTTCCACGTGGACCGCTCTGCGCAGTTGCTCGATGAACCGGTCCACCCGCCTGGCCTGGGTGCCGGACCGCCCCGCCAGGGTCAAAGGATAGCCGACGACGACGCGGTCGACGTCGTGGGCGGCGACGATCCCGGCGATCTGCGCGAGATCTGCCTGAAGGCCGCGGCGCTCGATCACAGAGAGAGGCTGCGCGATCACACCGGCTGGGTCGCTGAGGGCCACGCCGATGCGCCGCTCTCCCACATCAAGAGCGAGAGTCCTGGTCACCCTTCTTGTCAGAAAGACTCTCCCAGATGAACGATTCCGTTTCCTCCACTGCGCGAGGCAGCCGAGTAGGATCCCGGCCTCCTGCCTGACCCAAGTAGGCATTGCCTCCACCGCTTCCTCCCAGCACAGTTCCCGAATGCTGCGCAATTGCGGCTGCGTCTGCACCAAACTCGGCGGCAGCTGGTGCCACCATGGCGACAAAGCTGGTCTTACCGTTGGATTCGCTGGCCAGGGCCACAACGGACGAAGGGGCGGCTTCCCGGAGCTGATCACCAAGCCTTCTCAGTCCTTCAGCATTCAGACCTTCCACTTGGCGAATGATCACCTTAATCCCACTTGGCGTCACAGGTGCTTCGCGTGCAATCTGCTGAATCTCATCTCGACTGTAATAACGAACGGTGGCCTGGTCTCGCTCAAGTTGCTTGTTGCGATCTAGTAGCTTCCGCACCGCGGGAACGACATCAGCTTGTGCAACACGGAGAGTATTGGCGATTTCCCTGAGCGCCGTCTCCTGGGCGCGCAAATATTCCGCCGCACCACGACCCGTTACCGCTTCGATCCTTCGGATGCCAGCGGCGGCACTGCCTTCTGCGACGATCTTGAAGAACCCTATGTGCGCAGTGTTGGTCAGGTGGGTGCCGCCACACAGCTCACGACTATAGCCCACTACCTCGACCACCCGCACGCGGTCACCGTACTTCTCACCAAAGAGCGCCATGGCTCCGAGGCGGATCGCTTCCTCGTAGCTCAGCCACCGCGCCCGAACAGGCAATGCCGCGAGTATCTGCTCGTTCACTCGAGTGTCCACAGCCTCCCGCTCACTCTCGGTGAGAGCCGAAAGGTGTGTGAAGTCGAACCTGAGCCTGTCCGGTGCTACGAGCGAGCCGGCTTGCCGCGCGTGTTCTCCGAGGACCTCATGTAGCGCACGGTGAAGAAGGTGGGTAGCAGTGTGATTCCGCATGATGTCCCACCGTCGCGCACTGTCTATGTGTGCTCGAATGATGTCACCCACACTCACCCTTCCACGGGCAACCCGACCGATGTGCACAATGACTCCTTCCGGAGCCCGCTGAGTATCCAGAATCTCAACGTGACCTCGGCGGTGTTTGAACCAACCGGTGTCGCCAACTTGCCCCCCGCCCTCCGGATAGAAGGGGGTCCGGTCGAGAACGATCTCAATCTCCTCCCCTTCTTGCGCCACATCTATGTGCTCATTCCTCCGGCCGATCCTGAGAACATGTGCGCGGGCAGAATGTTTCTTGTACCCGAGGAACTCGGTCGCCGAAAGGTCTCGTAACGCCGCTCGACTCTGCGCCTCATCCACTGCCACGCCGAACTTTGTGACTACTCTGGCCCTCTCCCTCTGAGCCTCCAATGCACGCGCAAAGCCTTGTTCGTCAACGGTGAGGTCGCGCTCGCGGGCGACGTCACGGGTCATCTCCAGTGGAAACCCAAAGGTGTCGTAGAGGCGGAAGGCCACCTCCCCCGGGATCACGCGGGCTTCGCCCGGCAGGGCGGCGATCGCCTCGTCGAGCCGAGTGAGCCCGCTGGCCAGCGTGGCGCCAAATCGCTCCTCCTCTGCCAGGACGGTGCGGCGGAGGAACTCGCGCCGCTGCGCCACCTCCGGATAGATCTCACCCATCAGGTCGGCCACCGTGTCGGTGACCTCGTGGAGGAAGGGTCGCTCCAGCCCGATCTGCCGGCCGAACCGCACCGCTCGCCGCATGATCATGCGTAGGACGTACCCGCGCCCTTCGTTCCCTGGCATGACCCCGTCGGCGATCAGGAACGCGGCCGCCCGCGCATGGTCGGCGATCACCCGGTAGGGCACGATCGCCTCGGTCCGACTCCGCTCGTCGTGTCCCAGGAGCCGCTGGATCCGGTGCATGATGGGCGCGAAGAGGTCGGTGTCGTAGTCGGTGGGAACCTCCTGCAGGACGGAGACGATCCGCTCCAGGCCCATCCCGGTGTCGACGCCGGGCCGGGCCAGAGGGGTGCGCGTCCCGTCCGCCGCCTGATCGAACTGCATGAAGACGAGATTCCAGATCTCCAGCCAGCGGCCGCAGTCGTTGTCCAGCGCCACGCTGCAATCCGCGCGCCCGCAGGTATCCGCCTCCGGGCCCCAGTCGTAGTGGATCTCCGAGTTGGGCCCCACCGGTCCCACCGGCCCCATCATCCAGAAGTTGGTTTTCTCTCCCATCCGGTAGATCCGCTCGGCGGGAACGCCTCGTTCCCGCCAGGCCTCGTAGGCCTCGTCGTCCTCCCTATAGACCGTGAAGCGCAGACGCTCCGGGTCGATGCCGTAGGTGCCGGTGACCAGGTCCCAGGCATAGCGCACCGCCTCGCGCTTGAAGTAGGCGCCGAAGGCGAAATTGCCGCACATCTGAAAAAAGGTGTGATGGCGCGGGCTGGGACCGACCGTCTCCAGATCATTGTGGTGGCCGGAGACGCGCATGCACTTCTGTACGGTGACGGCGCGGTCGTAGGCCCGCGATGCGCGTCCGAGAAAGACGTCTTTGAACTGGACCATGCCCGCGTTGGTGAAGAGCAGCGTCGGATCGCCCGCCGGCACCAGCGAGGAACTGGGCACGATCGCGTGTCCGCGCTGGGCGAAAAAGTCGAGAAATCCCTCGTAGGTCTGCCGCCACGTCATCGTCATCCCGGGTCGCCTCTCCGGCAGCCCGCTGGACGGGCCGCCTGAAAACAGCTGCGCCTCTCCATCCCAGGGGGACGAGAGGCGCTCCCGCGGTACCACCCCGCTTCCGGACCGGCCAGTATGGCGGCGGCGATCCGGCGCTCCATCCGCGCTCACGGGCGGATCCCGGCGGACTTCGGATTGCTGCCTATCGTCCGCCGCTTGGGGGCGGCATCACCTGCTCTGGCCGGAGGCTTGCACCACCGCCTCCTCTCTTGGGCCGTCCCAGATGTGAACCCCCGCATCGCCGCCCAGAGATCGCCGGCGATCTCCGGGCATTTCTGTCATGATCACTATACCTCGTCGGTCGGTGGTGTCAAAATTGCGTGATCAGGTCGCCGCCTGAGCCTCTTCGACCAGCGACTCCACCTCACTCGCCGTCTCCGCCATAGCCTCTAGCGCCCGGTCGACCTGGGCGTCCGTCGCGATCAGCGGCGGTGCGAACCGGACGACCTGCCGCCGGTTCAACGTCTGGATGGCCAGTACCTGGCGGGTGATCAGCCCCATGTTCGCGAGAATGCCCACGTCATCGTTGGGAAACTCCACTCCTACCAGGCACCCTTTGCCCCTCACATCGGTGATGAGGCCCGGGTGCCGGCGCATGACCTCTTGCAGTCCTCTGAGCAGACGGTCGCCGATCTGCCGCGCGCGCTCCAGCAGCCCTTCCTCTCGGATCGTACGCAGAGTCTCGATCGCCGCCACCCAGGCCAGCCGGTTCCCGATGGTCGTGGAGTGGAGGTAGGGGTCATGCGTCAGAGGCTCGTAGACCGTGGGGGTCGCGATGAAGGCGCCGAGGGTCGTCACGCCGCCCCCGAGTCCTTTGGCCGCGGTGAGAATGTCCGGAGCCACACCCTCCCATTCGCACGCCCACAGCATTCCCGTCCGGCCCATGCCGGTCTGGACCTCATCGACGATGAGGAGCACGCCCGCGCGGGTGCAGACGTCACGGACCCCGCGGAGATAGCCGGTGGGTGGAACGATCACGCCGTTTTCTCCCTGGATGGGCTCCAGGATGACCGCCGCGGTGTCCTCTGTGATGGCTGCCTCGAGCGCCTTCGCGTCGCCAAACGGCACGTGCGTCACCCCCGGCAGGAGCGGCTGGAAGGGCGCACGGTACATCTCGCTCCCGGAGACGCTGAGGGCGCCGAATGTCTTTCCGTGGAAGGCACCCGAGGCCGCGATGAATCCGGGTTTCCCCGTGGCCAGACGGGCGAGCTTCAGCGCGCCCTCGTTGGCTTCTGCGCCGCTGTGGCAGAAGAAGCAGAACTGCAGATCTCCCGGCGTCGCCTCCGCCAGCATGCTGGCCAGTTCCGCCATTGGCTCTTCCGGCATGAACTTGGCCGAGAGAGGCATCCGCTCGAGTTCTCGCCGGACGGCAGCGAGGACCCGGGGGTGACGGTGGCCAAGGATGAAGACGGCAACGCTGGCGGCGAAATCCAGGTATTCGCGACCATACACATCCCGTATCACCGCGCCCTCGGCCTCGACGGCGAGGGTCTCCAAGGCGGCGAACTGAAAGAGGCGGGACCAGGCCGGGTTGAGGTGCCGTTGATATTTCTTGAGCACCTCCAGGACCCGGGTCTCCGCCGCGCTCTTCATGCCTCCCTCCTTACCCGTGCGCCGTCAGCGTGCCGGAATTCAGGACCTCCCGGGCACGGCGGATGATCTCCCGCGTTTCCTTGTACTTGATGCGTCCGGAGGCCTCGTCGAGGGGCACCCACTCGCACGCGATGAACCCCTCCTCGGTCTGGGGGTGGGGGTCTTCGCTGCCGGTGAACTCCATGAGGAAGTAGTGCACGGTCTTATCGTAGTAGGTGTCTTCCGAGCGCCAGAAGAAGAAGTAGCGCTCCTCGCCCAGGTCGGCGACGACGGTCAGGTTGCCGATGCCGGCTTCTTCCAGCACCTCCCGCCGCGCCACGCCCTCTGGCGTCTCGCCGGGTTCGATGGTGCCCTTGGGCAGCATCCACTTGCCGCCCTGATGCTGCAGCAGGAGGACTTCGGGGCCGGGCGCCGTCTGGCGGAAGACGACCCCGCCGGCGCTGTGCGCGCGCTTGACCAGTTTGCCTCCGCGCCGCCGTGCCATCGTCCCCGCTCTCCGCCTCGTCTCCGCCGGCCCTGCCTTCAGGGACTCAGGCCCCCAGCGCCTCCCGCACGAGCCGGCTGACCAGGGCGCCCCCGGCCCTCGCCCGCACCCGCGACATCACCGCCGCCATCACCCGGCCCATCTCACGGGGCGACGACGCGCCGGTCTCGGCGACAACCTCGCCGATGATCCGTCGCACGTCCTCTTCGGAGAGAGGGGTGGGGAGGTACCGCAGGAGGATCGCCATCTCCAGCGATTCCTTCCGGGCCAGATCGTCGCGCCCCCCGCGCTGAAAGGCCTCGATGGCCTCGCGGCGGCGCTTCACCTCACCCTGGAGGACGGCCTCGATCTCCTCCTCGGTGAGCGGCCGGCGCCGCTCGATCTCCTGGTTCTTCACGGCCGCCCGGGCGAGGCGGATCGTGGAAACGCGGAGCGCGTCGCCCCCACGCAGCGCCCCCTTGAGATCATCCTCTAATCGATCCTGCAGACCCATCGCCCGAGCGGCGCCGGCAGAGGCCCCGCTGCGTCTAGCGGTTGCCACCGCGCCGCCGCCGTGCGGCCTTGCGCCGGCGCTTGGCGCTGGGTTTCTCGTAGTGCTCGTGCCGCTTCGCTTCGCTGAGCACTCCCGACCGCTTCACCTGCCGTTTGAACCGTCGCAGCGCGCTGTCGAGCGTTTCGTCCTTGCCGACCCGCACCTCTGTCACCATCCCCACCTCCTCTATCCCCCCGCGTCGCGAGCCGCAGACCGCGACCCCGCGGCTGGGAACAACCACTGTTCGTAGGGGCGCCGTGCCGTGTCAGCACCCGGCCACGCCACCACGCGGCGGACAGCCACAGGGAATCTCTCTCGATGCGGCCCCCGAGCGCGAGAGCTCGGATCCGCGGTGGTCGGTCGCCCGCTGAGCGGGCCGTAAACTATCCTTTATCATACACAAGGAGCATCCAGACACAACGCTACTCCCACCGCCGCTCGTCCACGATCGGGGGCGCGTCCGCGGGCAGGCTCCCCGGCGGCAGCACCTCGACCTCCGCCCGCAGCCGGGTGATCTCGCGCAACCGGTCGGCCACCGCGCGGGCGGTGGGTTCCCCCGCCTCCCCTTCGACCCGCGCGGTCAGCCGGTCCTGGTGTCCTTCGCGGCTCACCACGAGCTGGTAACGGCGCACCTGCGGCAGCGCGGCGAGGGCCAGGGCCACCTCGTTGGGATGGAGGAAGATCCCCCGCACTTTCACCGCCTCCCCCACGCGTCCCAGCACGCGGGTCAGCCGCGGGGAGCCCCGCCCGCAGGGACACGGGGCGAGATCCATCGCCGAGAGGTCCCCCGTGGCCAGGCGCAGCAGCGGGTAGATCTCGTTGAGCAAGGTGAGCACCACCTCCCCGGGATCCCCGGCGCCGGCGGGGCGGCCGCCCTCTGGATCGACGATCTCAATGAAGACGCGGCCGGAGTGGTGCAGCCCGTCGCGCCGCTCGCACTCGTAGGCGATGAGGCCGAGGTCCGCCGTCGCGTATCCCTGGCTGACCGCCACGCCGCGGCCCTCCAGCGCTGCGCGCAGGGAGGCGGTCAGCATCTCTCCGGAGAGGAACGCGACCTGGAAGGGCGCATCGTCCTCCATCTTGTCCAGGAGGGTCGCCAGAAAGGAGGGGGTCCCGACAAAGCCGCGCACGCGCAGTTGGCGCGCCGCGCGGACCTGGGCGTCGGTGTTGCCCACGCCACCGGGAATAACGGCGCACCCCAGCGCCTCGAGGGCGCCGTCGAACATGTGCCCGGCGGGGGTGAGGTGATAGGCGAAGGTGTTGAGCACCAGATCGCCCGGCCGGAAGCCGGCCGCCCACAGGGCCGGGGCGAACCCCCAGTAGTCCTCCGCCGGACCTTCCGGATCGTAGATCGGGCCGGGAGACACGAAGATGCGCCGCAACTGGTCCACCGGCACGGCGTTCCACCCGGCGAAGGGAGGCTCCGAGGCCTGCAGCGCCGGTAGCTCGCTCTTGCGGAGCAGCGGCAGCCGCGGCAGGTCGCCGGCCGAGCGCACCGCGCCCAGGCCGCCGGCCGCCTCCACCGCCCGGCGGCCTGCCGCCGTCCGCGCGTGCGCGTGGGCGATGGTCTCAGCGAGACGGCGTGTCATCATCTGCTCCCATTCGGCGCGGGAGAGGCGCTCGCGTGAATCGAAGAACGCCGCCACGCTGCAGCAGTTCGCCGCGGGGTGGGCGACGCCTCCGCGGGAGGAGGCGCTCCGCGGCGGGCCGTATACCTCCGGCGTGGGCCTCCCCCTCCCCCTCGTCGACGATGTCCTGGTAGCTGACCGGATCACCCTGCGCTTCGCCGGCCTCGTCGCCATCGACGGTCTCTCGTTTTCACTGCGCGCAGGCGAGCTGCTGGGCATCATCGGACCCAACGGCGCCGGCAAGACCAGCGTCCTCAACTGCATCAACGGATTCTACCATCCGCAGCGAGGGCGCATTGCCTTCGCCGGACGGGAGATCACCCGCATGGCCCCGCACCTGCGCGCCCGCCTGGGGATCGGGCGGACCTTCCAGAACATCGCCCTCTACCCAGGCATGAGCGTGCTGGCGAACATCACCTCGGGCCGCCTGATCCACATGCGCGCCGGCCTGCTTGCCAGCGGCCTCTACTGGGGAGCCGCCGAAGGTGAACTGCTCCGCCACCGCGCCCGGGTGGAAGAGATCATCGACTTCATGGAGATGGAGGAGTATCGGCACCACCGGGTCGCCGAGCTCCCCTACGGGATCCAAAAGAAGGTAGAGCTGGGGCGCGCCCTGGCGATGGAGCCGCGGCTGCTGCTGCTCGACGAGCCGATGGCGGGGATGTCGGCGGACGAAAAGGCGGACATGGCCCGCTACATTCTGGAGCTGCGCGAGGTGCGGGGGCTGCCCATGATCCTGATTGAACACGACATGGGCGTCGTGATGGACCTCTGCGACCGCCTGCTGGTGATGGACTACGGTCGCAAGATCGCCGACGGCCCTCCGGGGGAGATCCAGCAGCATCCCGAGGTGCTGCGCGCGTACGTGGGTGAGGCGACCGTGGCGTGAGCGCGATCGTCACGCTCCCCGACCTCGAACGTGCAGCGGCGGCGGCGGAGACCGCAGCGCCCGACACGCTGCCGCGGCGGCTGCTGGCCAACGCCGCCCGCTTCGGCGACCGGGTCGCTTTCCGCGAGAAGGAGTTCGGCATCTGGCACGAGATCACGTGGCGCCAGTACGCCGACGCCGTCTCTGCCTGCGCCCACGGGCTGGCCTCCCTGGGGCTGCGCCGCGGCGACGTGCTGGCGCTGATCGGAGACAACCGCCCCGAGCTCTTCTATCTCGCCG
Source organism: bacterium (assembly GCA_036004665.1). GTDB lineage: Bacteria > Sysuimicrobiota > Sysuimicrobiia > Sysuimicrobiales > Humicultoraceae > JACQGZ01. Next base: position 30,336 of record DASYRG010000048.1, read on the forward strand.
TGGGCGCGCAGGCGATCGGCGCCCTCACTTGCGGGATGTACCAGGACAGCCTGGCCGAGCAGCTCGCGGAACTGCTGCGCTTCGCCAACGCCCGCTTCGTCTTCTGCGAGAATCAGGAGCAGGCCGACAAGATCCTGGAGATGGAGGCGGCCTTGCCGGGGATCGAGCGCATCATCGTGGAGGATTGGCGGGGAATGTGGCGCTACCGCCATCCCAAGTTCACCTCCTTCGCCGACCTGACCGCCTCGGGGCGCGAAGGGGCGGCGCGGGCGCCGCAGTGGTTCGACGAACAGGCCGGGCACGGGCGGGCCGACGACGTGGCTATCCTCTGCCAGACCTCAGGCACGACCGCCCTGCCCAAGCTGGCCATGCTCACCCACCGGAATCTGCTCAGCCAGGGCGAGAACTTCCTGGCGGTGGAACCGCACATTTCTCCCAACGACCAGTTCGTCAGCTACCTCCCCTTCGCGTGGATCGGGGAGCAGATGTTCAGCACCAGCCTGCACCAGCTCGTCGGCTTCACCGTGAATTTTCCCGAGGAGCCCGAGACCGCCCAGCGCGACTTCCGCGAGATCGGGCCGAGCTTCACCTTCGCCCCCGCCCGCATCTACGAAGGGCTGCACTCTGCGGTGACGGTGCGGATGCTCGACGCCGGGCGGACGCGCCAGGCCATCTACGGCGCCGCGCTTCGCCTGGGGCAGGGCGTCGTGGAACAGGAGGCGGAGGGCCGGCCGGTGCCATGGTTGCGCCGGGCGCTCTGGCGTCTCTGCTACTGGACCGTCTACCGCCCCCTGCTGGACAAGATCGGGATGACCCGCATGCGCACCGCCTGGAACGGCGGCGCCTCGCTGGGACCGGACTACTTCAAGTTCTTCCGCGGGATGGGACTGAACCTGAAGCAGATCTACGGCCAGACCGAGATCGCCGGCATCTCCTGCGTTCATCGGGACGGCGCGGTGCGCTTTTGGACGATGGGCGCGCCGATCGCCCAGACCGAGGTGCGCCTCTCCGGCGAGGGGGAGATCCTCTCCCGCAGCCCCTCGGTCTTCCTCGGCTACTACAACAATCCCGAGGCCACCGCCGGCGCGCTCCGCGACGGCTGGCTCCATTCCGGAGACACCGGGACGCTCGATCCCAGCGGCGACGTCATCCTCTTCGACCGCATGGGCGACATGATCGCCACGGCGGACGGGACCAAGGTGGCCCCTCGCGTCATCGAGGACATGCTGAAGTTCACACCCTACGTGCAGGAGGCGATGGTCGTCGGCGAGGGACAGCCGTACCTCGCGGCCATCCTGAACATCGACCTGCGCAACGCCGGCAAGTGGGCGGAGGATCGCGGCCTGGCCTACACCTCCTACACCGACCTCTCCCAGAAACCGGAGGTCCTGGACCTGCTGGCCGGACTGGTGGCCGAGACGAACACCCGCCTCCGCCCCGAGTGGCGCATCCGCCGCTTCGTCTCGCTGTACAAAGAGTTCCATCCAGACGACGACGAGCTGACCCGCACGCGGAAGCTGCGCCGGGGGCACATCGCCCTCCGCTACGCGAACCTCGTGGATGCCATGTACGCGGGACGGGATGCCTTCCGGGCCCGTTTCACCGTGCGCTACGAGGATGGCCGCACGCAGGAGCGCGAGGCGGTGATGCAGATCCGCGACGTTTTCGAGTGAGCCTCCACTTCGTGGCCGAGGGGGTGGCCATCGGCCTGGCCGTGGGCTCCATCTACGCGCTGATCGCCCTCGGCTTTGCCCTGCTCTATAAATCCACGAAGATCCTCAACCTGGCCCACGGAGAACTCGTCCTCTTCGGCGCCTACCTGGCGATCGCCCTCACCCGGGCCCTCCACGTGCCCGTGGCGCTCGCCTTCACCCTGGGCGTGGCCGGCACGCTGGTCGCGTCTGCGGCGGTGGGGTTTGCGGTGGAGCGCACGGTGATGCGCCCGCTCTTCGGTCAGTCCCTTCTCTCGGTAATCATCGTCACGCTGGCGCTCGGTTACATCATTCGAGGCACGATGGTGGGGCTCTGGGGCGGTGACACGCGCCAGTTCCCGCCGGTGGTGCCCACCGGGGTGGTCACCCTCGGCGGCGTCGTCATCCCCCAGGTGGGCATTTGGAGCGCCGCGGTGGCGCTGCTGCTGCTGGCGGGCTTCTCCCTCTTCTTCCGCTACTCGCTGTGGGGCATCGCCATGCGCGCCGCCGCCAACGAGCAGCTCACCGCCTCCACCCTGGGGGTCAGCCTGAAGCGCGCCTTCGCGTATGCCTGGGCGTTCGCCGCCATCTCCGGGTCGGTGGGCGGGATCCTCCTGGGGTTGTGGCTGGGGGTGAACTTCGCGGTCGGCCTCGTCGGGCTGAAAGCCCTGGCCGCGGTGATCCTCGGGGGGCTCGATTCCATCCCTGGGGCGATCCTGGGCGGCTTCCTCATCGGCGTGATCGAGAACGTCATCGGCGGCTACATTGACGCGAACGTCCGCTTCCCCGGCTTCTCCCTGTATGGCTTCAAAGAGATCACCCCGTTCGTGGTCATCCTCCTGGTCCTGTTGATCCGACCGTACGGGTTGTTTGGCACAGAACACATCGAGCGGCTCTAACGTTCGCCCGTGAGCATCCGACCGGCCGGCGACTTCAAGACCGCCTACCCGCACGACATGGCCCTGCTGGACACGCGCTTCACCCGGGTGGGATTCCTGCTCCTGGCGGCCGGCCTGGCGCTGGCGCCGCTGTGGCTGGGCCGCTATCTCTTCCTGCTCAACGCCATCGGCATCTTTGCCCTGGGCGCGGTAGGCCTCTCACTGCTTACAGGGTTCGCCGGCCAGATCTCCTTGGGGCATGCCGCTTTCATGGCGGTAGGCGCCTACGCCTCCTGGGCCGCGACGACGCGCTTTGGCCTGCCCTTCCCTCTCGCCTTCATGCTGGCGGGGCTGATCGCCTTCGCCATCGGCGCGGTGGTGGGCCTCCCCTCGCTGCGGATCAAAGGCCTCTACCTGGCGATCGCCACCCTGGCCTTCCAGTTCATCACCGAGTACGTGATCATTCACACCGCCGGCGGGATGGCCGGCAACATCGTCCCCTCACCGGCGCTGGGGAGGTTCCAGATCCGCACGGAGACACAGTTCTACTACCTCCTCCTGCCGGTGTGGCTGGCGGGGGGCATCTTCGCCGCCAACCTGGCGCGCGGGCGAGTCGGGCTAGCGCTGATGGCGGTGCGCGACCGAGACTACGCCGCCCAGGTCCTCGGCGTCAACCTCCTCTCCGCCAAGACCCTGGCCTTTGCGCTGGCCGCCTTCTACGCCGGCATCGCCGGCAGCCTCTTTGCCCACTACAATCGGGTCATCGGGGCTGAGCACTTCTCGTTGGTGCAGTCGATCGACTACGTGGCGATGATCGTCATCGGCGGGCTGACCAGCATCTGGGGACCGCACCTGGGCGCCGCCTTCGTCATCCTGCTCGGCCAGGGGTTGAAGATCGTGCTCCCCGCCCTCGTCGGCTGGATCCCCGCCCTCAGCAGGGCGGCGACGCCCGCCCGGGAGGTGATCTTCGGGGCGCTCCTCATCGCCCTGCTGATCTGGGAACCGGGAGGACTGGCGACACTCTTCCGCAAGTTCAAGCGCTACCTCGATCTCTGGCCGTTCAGTCACTGAGATCGCGCCGCACAGGAGTCTTGATCCCGCACCCCCCTCGAGGGGTAAGGTAGAAGCAGAAGCCTTCCGGGAGAGGTCACCCATGCGCATCGCCCAGATCGCGCCCCTCTATGAGAGCGTTCCGCCGAGCCTGTACGGCGGCACGGAACGGGTGGTCAGCAACCTCACCGAAGAACTCGTCCGGCGCGGTCACGAGGTCACCCTCTTTGCCAGCGGCGACAGCCTCACCGCGGCCACCCTCATCCCGTGCTGCGACCGGGCCCTCCGCCTGGACGGCCGCGTGCGCGACGCCTACGCCTACACCACGATCGAGCTGGGAATGGTCTACGAGCGGGCGGAGGCGTTTGACATCATCCACAATCACATCGACTACTTTGCCTTCCCGTTTGCCGCACTCTCCCCCACGCCCACCCTCACCACCCTGCACGGGCGGCTCGACCTCCCCGAGGTGGCGCGGGTGCACGGCTACTTCCCGGAGGCGCCGCTGGTCAGCATCAGCGACGCGCAGCGTGCTCCCCTGCCGCAGGCGAACTGGCAGGCGACGATCTACAACGGCATCTCTCCCGAAGCGTTCACCCTGCAGCACCGAGCGGGCGACTACCTGGCCTTCCTGGGCCGGATCTCCTTTGAAAAGCGTCCCGACCGCGCTATCGAGATCGCCCTGGGTACAGGTCTCCCGCTGCGCATCGCGGCAAAGGTGGACGACGCCGACCGGGAGTACTTCACTCACGCGATCAAGCCGATGCTCTCCCACTCGCTCGTCGAGTTCCTGGGAGAGATCGACGAGACGGCGAAGAACGCGTTCCTCGGCGGCGCTTATGCCTATCTCTTTCCGATCGACTGGCCCGAGCCCTTCGGGATCACCATGATCGAGGCCATGGCCACCGGCACCCCTGTCATCGCCATGAACTGCGGCTCCGTGCCGGAAGTGGTCGCGCACGGCCGCACGGGGTTCGTCTGCCAGACGCTGGCCGAGATGGTGGCGGCGGTGGCGCGGGTGCCGGAGATCTCGCGGGAGGCCTGCCGGCGCCATGTGGAAGAGCGCTTCACCGCCGCCGGCATGGCCGACGCCTACGAAGCCGCCTACCGGCGCCTCCTCGGGCGCCGGCCGGAGCGCCTCACCGCCTGAGCCCGTGCCGGTCCGCGTTCAGCTGGAGGCTCCGCGTCTCGCCCTGGCGGAGGGATCCCATCTGCTGGTCAGTTCCCCCGCCGGCGACATCGATCCGGAGGAGGAGCACGGGTTCTTCGTCCAAGACACCCGCCTGCTCTCCCGCTACCGCCTTCGGCTGGGGCGGCGGCGCTGGCTGCCGGTGAGCACGGCGGCCACCACCCACTACTCCGCTCAGCTCTTCTACGTCAACCCGGGTGTAGAGACTCCGCAGGGACCGATCCGCCGGCACACGCTCAGCCTGACGGTGGCACGCACCCTCCGCGGCGGCGTGCACGAAGACCTGGACATCACCAACTACGGCAGTCGTCCGGCTGTCTTCCCCCTCATCGTCACGTTCGAATGCGACTTCGCCGACCACTTCGAGGTGCGCGGCCGCCAGCTCCCCCGACGCCGCCAGGTCCATACCGCGGTGGAGAACGGCGCCGGCGGGGACGGATCTCCCTCCGAGGTGCGCTGGTCGTATCAGCGGGAGGATTTCCGCCGCGGCCTGATCGTGCGCGTGGCCAAGGCGGGGAGCCCGCCGCGCTTCGACGCGGCCAACCGGCTCACGTTCGAGATCACCCTCCCCCCGCGCGAGGGGTGGCACACCTGCCTCCACTTCATTCCTGTCATCGGCACCGAAGAGATCGCAGCGCCCGAGGCTTGCCACCACCGGCTTCTCGACGAGCTGGAGACGCGGCGGCAGCGCTGGTACGGGGCGGTGGCGGGCTGTCAGACCACGCACGACGAGGTGCGGCTGGCCTACCGGCAGGCCGTGGAAGACCTGGCGGTGCTGCGCCTGACCGCGGCCGACTCGGACGTGGAGCATGTGGTCGTGGCGGCCGGGATCCCCTGGTTCGCCACCCTCTTCGGACGGGACAGTCTGATCATCACGCTGCAGACGCTGCCATTTACGCGGCAGTTTGCGCCCGCCGTGCTGCGCGAGCTGGGGGCGCTCCAGGCCACCACGGTGGACGACTGGCGTGACGCTCAGCCCGGCAAGATCCTGCACGAAGTGCGCCACGGCGAGCTGGCGCACTTTCACGAGATCCCGCACACTCCCTACTACGGCACCGCCGACGCCACCCTGCTCTATCCGATCACGCTGCATGAAGCCTACCGGTGGCTGGGGGATCGCGCGCTGGTGGAGGAACTCCTGCCGGTGGCCGAGCGCGCGCTGTCCTGGATGGACCGCTACGGGGACCTCGACGGGGACGGCCTTCAGGAGTACCGGCGCCGCTCGTCCCGCGGCATTCGCCACCAGGGCTGGAAGGATTCCGGCGACGCGGTGGTGCACGCCGACGGCAGCAACGTGGACGCGCCCGTGGCCCTGGTGGAGCTGCAGGGCTACGCGTTCGATGCCAGGCGGCGGATGGCCGACCTCTATGACGCGCTGGATCGGACCGCGGACGCGGCGCGGCTGCGCGCGGACGCGGAAACATTACGCCAGCGCGTCCTCAGCCGGTTCTGGTGGCCGGAAGAAGGGACGTTTTGCTTCGCCCTCGACGGGAGCAAGCATCAGGTGCGCAGCGTGGTCAGCAACGCCGGCCATCTGCTGTGGTCCGGGCTGGTGCCCGCCGACCTGGCGCCGCAGGTGGCGGGCCGGCTGCTGGCGCCCGACATGTTCAGCGGCTGGGGCATCCGCACCCTGAGCGCCCGTCACCCTTCCTTTAATCCCTTCTCCTACCAGCTGGGATCGATCTGGCCACACGACAACAGCCTGATCGCCTTGGGCTTCTCCCGCTACGGCTTGATGGAGGAGACGCAACGCGTGGCGCAGGCGATCTTTGCGGCCTCGGCCTGTTTCCAGTCCTCGCAATTGCCGGAACTCTTCGCCGGTCATCAACGGGAGCAGCGCTCGTTTCCGGCGCAGTACCCGCAGGCCAACATCCCGCAGGGATGGGCGGCGGGGGCGGTCTTTCTGCTCCTGCGCGCCCTCCTCGGGCTGCGCGCCGACGCCCCGCGGCGCCGCCTGCTGCTGGATCCGCACCTCCCTCCCTGGCTCCCGCGCCTGACCCTGACGCGCCTGGCGGTGGGGGATGCCCTCCTGGATCTAGATGTCTTCCGAGAGGGGGAGCGGACCCGCTATGACGTGATCCTGCGCAGCGGCGCCCTCGAGGTCGTGGCCGCCCCCTGGTCTGCCGCGGAGGCCTGAACCGACTAGGCCAGCCAGCGCTTGCGTCGCTTGTAAGACTTCACTTCGGTGAAGCGCCGCCGCCCGCTCTTGCTCATCCCCAGGTAGAACTCCTTGACGTCTGCATCCTCGCGCAACCGTTCGGCGGGCCCGTCGAGGACGATCTTGCCGTTCTCCATGACGTAGCCGTACTCGGCGAGCTGGAGGGCCATCTTGGCGTTCTGCTCCACCAGGAAGATCGTCATCTTCTGATCGGCGTTGAGCCGCTGCACCAGTTCAAAGATTTCGTGCGCCACCCGCGGCGCCAGGCCCAGGCTGGGTTCGTCCAGCAGGAGCAGACGCGGCCGGGCCATCGTCGCCGCCCCAATGGCCAGCATCTGCTGCTCGCCCCCAGAGAGGTATCCGGCGCGCACGCGACGCCGCTCACGCAGCCGGGGGAAGTAACCGTAGACCAGGTCGAGCCCCTCGCGGGCGTGCCCACTCAGCGTCGCGCCGACGAGCAGGTTCTCTTCGGCGGTCAACTCCTCAAAGAGCCTCCGGCCTTCCCGCACCATCACGATCCCCAGTCGGGCGACATCCTCAGGCAAACGGTTCTCGATGCGCCGTCCCTCGAACTCGATGGAACCGCGGGTGACCTCGCCGCGCTCGAGGCGGACCAGCCCGGAGATGGCCTTGAGGGTCGTGGTCTTGCCGGCGCCGTTGGCCCCGATGAGGGCCGTGATCCGCCCTCCAGGCACAGAGAGGGAAACCCCCTTGAGGACGAGGATGGTCCCCCAGTAGACGACCTCGATGTTGTTGAGAGAGAGCACGCGGACGGGCCGCGTCCGGCTAGAAGCCCAGCCAGTCCCGCCGCCGCTCTACCGTGACCTCGGGGTTAGCGACCACGATCCGTCCGTTGCGCACGACCATGATCCGCGTGGTCGTGCTGGGCCGGTGGTCGGTGCGGGTCACGGTGATCGCCGGGGCCAGTCCGTCCGGATCCCAGTCCTTGAGTAGTTCTAGCGCCGACCGCACCGCCGGGCCGTCGAACCCGCCGAGCCGCGAGTAGGTGGCCCAGTTGTCCACGATCGTCTCCAGCGCCTTGCGGAGCATGTAGACGTTCAGCCAGCCGCGGATGTAGGAGGCGATGTATGGAGTTTGCGTCGTACCCCACTGGAACTGCGGCACCTCCTTGCCCTGGAAGCGGCGGTAGGCCTCGTAGATGGTACGCATCCCGGGGACGGGCTCGCCGAAATAGGCATGGGGCGTGCTGCCGAACGTGCCTTCCGCAGCGGCGCCGATCAGTTTGATCATGTTCTCGTCGAAGCCCCAGACATTGACGAAGAAGCGCGTGCGCAACCCCGCCTGCCTGGCATCGCGCACGATCACCGAGGCGGAGTTCGTGGTGCCGCCGATCCAGGCAAAGTCGGCGCCGAAGGTACGGATGGCCGCGACCTGCGAGCGGGCCTCCAGCGCGGTCAGCGCCACGATCTGATCCGGTCCCACCTCAAAGCCCAGCTCTCGCGCGTACGCCTTGCCCGCGGGAATGGGCGCCAGTCCATAGGGATGGTCGGGATAGGCGAAGACGAACTTGGGTTGCGCGATGTTCTCGCGGCGGGCCAGCTCGCGCGCGTACTTCAGCACCGCCCGGATCTGGTCCGAATAGGAAGAGACCGGGTAGAAGTTGTAGGGCGTCTTGGCCGGATCGTTGAGGTGCGAGGAGTAGGAGGCCGAGATGTAGGGGATCTGGTCGGCGGCGATCTGCTCCTTCATCGCCTCGGTGTCGTTGGTGCCCCAGCCCACGATGGCCTGAACTTTGTCCACGTCGCGGTACTTCCGGTAGAGGTTCAGCGCTTCAGGGATGCGATAGCCGTAGTCGGCGGACACCAGGTCGATCTTCACCCGACCCCGGATGCCGCCAAGAACCTCGTTGATGTAGCGGACGTGGTCGAGGACGCCCTTGCTGTAGTCCACCCCCACGTCGGAGGTCGGTCCGGTCAGGTCGAAGAGAGCGCCAACCTTGAGGGTGGCAGGGATCGGCGGCGGCGCGCCGGTTGCGGGCAGTATCGAGACGGCCAGCACCAAGGCTAGCAGGCACAACACGGCTCCGAGTCGCCTGGACATCGCTCTCCTCCTCGATTCCGCGGAAGTCTTCAGTATGCGGTTCGACAGGGGTTAGCGGCCGACCTTCCGCACGGTCACCGAGCGCACGGTCAGGTCCTCTTTCCGCTGCGCGCCGGCATTGATCGCGAAGTCCCAGCCCCAGGTGTTGGCGAAACTGGCGTCGTCGAGACGGACCGTGTAGCTGACCCACCCTTCCTTGACCTCGACCCACTGCCAGGAACTGAACCGGTAGCCGCTGCGGGCGTCATAGAAGATGTTGAACCCGAGGCTCTGCGCGGCCCGGGCGCCGGCCACCTCGACGGTGACCTCCACGGTGGCCCGCCCGTCATTAAAGAAGATGAAGGTGTCGTCCACGTCAAAGTAGATGAAGGCGGCCTCCCCCTGCGCCGGGACCCGCACCACCTCCTCGCCGCCCATCTGCACGACCTGCACTGCCCCGTTCTTTCGGGTCCGAAGGATGTTATAGAGGCCCCGCTCGACGCTGCTCCCGGACAGGCGCGTGGTCACCTCTGTGGCCGCTGCGAAGTCGCGCTCGGGAGGGCGTACCGGCAGCAGCGCTCCGCGTTGCGCCAGCGTGGCGCGCGCTTCCTCCACCACCGCGGGGGCCAGGCCGGTCACCAGCATCGGCGCGGGCCCCAGCGGCAGGATCGCCTTGCCCTCCTGGATCGCCGGCGCCGGACCCGCGCCCAGCAGCTGGATCTTCGCGTCCGGCAGCACGGCCAGCTCGAGCGGCGGCCCCGGACCTCCCTCGGCCCAGGCCACGAGGACGGCGCGCTCTGCGGGACCGAAGAGCAGGGCGTAGAGACCGGGCCCACGATGCAGATAGCCACCGAAGGGCAGCGTCGCCAGTGTGTCGAGAGCAGCACGCGTTGGCGCGTCGATCCGCCGCAGGTCCAGCGAGGTGAACAGACGCTCGATGCCGGCCGCCCGCGCGACTGCGGCCGCGCGCACTGCGGCCGGGCCGTCGGCGAGGTCGGGGCGCTCGGGGTGCCACTCCACCCAGAGGGGACGGTTCGTCCGGGCGAGCACACGCCCGCGGAGGACGGCGAGCGGGCGCAGCCATTCTTCCGGCGCCAGTCCGGTCGGCATCACCGAGACAATGGAGATGGCGCCGGGCTCCTGGGCCAGCGCCCGCTGCACATGGGAGAGGTCGATCCCCGGCGGCGACGTCATGATGATCCGGCTTTCCCGATCCGCCGCCAGGGAGGCCCGCCGGGTCGCCGCCACCAGCCGGAGGTACTCCGAGGCGGTCCCGCGGAAGTGTGGGAGGGCTGGCGTGGTCCACACCTGCCACTCTTTCACCGTCTCCCGGTAGCGGCGCACCGCCGCGGTGACGAAGCGCTCCCACTCCGCGATCTGCTTGGGGGGCGTGCGCGTGGCCACGGAGGGCTGCCGCAGATCTTCTCCGGTGGCCAGCGACGCCCAGGGGGGCACGTAGGCCAGCACCAGCACCGGCTGGAGCCCCTCCTTCCGCGCGGCCGCCACTGCGGCGTCCAGCCCCGTCCAGACAACGGTGCCCCGCGTCCCTTCGAGGGCGGCCCAGTCGGCGAGGATCTTCACGGCGCGCACGCCGGCTGCGCGCAGCGGCCCAAAGGTCGCGGGTGCAGCATCGACCGCGCCGAACCCGAAGCTGGACTGCGCCGGGAGGGTGGGCGGCAGTGTGAGGAGCAGAGCAGCCGCGATGAGAAGGACCGCCGCCGGGCGGAGCATACCCGAATAGAGTTCGCCCTTGACGACCCAATCCCTCATGGGATGATGGGAGGCGTTGACGGGGAGGCCGCCGATGTGGGAACTGCCGAAAGCCGCCAGCCTGGTCGCGGGCGCGGGGGAAGGACGCAGCGAACTCAACGCCTTCGACCGGGCTCTGATGGACGCCGGCATCGCCAACCTGAACTTCATCCGGGTGACCAGCATCTTCCCTCCAGGAGCGCGAATTATCCCCCTGCCTCGGTTATTCCCAGGGATGCTCACTCCAGCCGTGTACGCGTCCATCATCAGCCACACCTCAGGAGAGCGGATCGCCGCCGCCCTGGGCATCGGCGTCTCCCGCGACAGTTACGGCGTCATCATGGAGCACTCGCACACCGGCAGCGCGGAGAACGCGGAAGCGGTCGTGCGCCGGATGGTCGAAGACGCCTTCGCCCAGCGGGACCTGCGCCTCGAGGAGATCCACGTCGCCGCGCGCGAGCATCTCGTCGAACGGGTGGGCTGCGTGGTGGCGGCCGCCTTGCTCTGGCCGGGCGCCGACGGCCCCGGGGCGGAGGCCTGATGACCGCATGGCTCACCGATGTGGGCGGGCCGGGATTCGCCCACACCTACCGGATTGACGAGGACCTATACCGCGGACGTTCCCTCTATCAGGAGATCCGCGTCATCGCCAACGCCGATTTCGGACGCATGCTGGTCCTCGACGAGGCGGTGCAGACCACGGAGCGCGACGAGTTCATCTACCACGAGATGCTGGCCCACGTCCCTCTCCTCGCCCATCACGCGCCGCGCCGCATCCTCATCATCGGCGGAGGAGACGGCGGCCTGCTGGAGGAGGCGCTGAAGCATCCACTCGAGGCGGCGGTGATGGTGGAGATCGACCGCGACGTCATCGACGTCACCCGCCGCTTCCTGCCCCAGATTCCCGGCGGAGCCTTCGACGACCCGCGGACACGGTTGCACATCGCCGACGGCATCCGCTACGTGGAAGAGAGCGCCGAGACCTTTGACGTCATTCTGGTGGACTCCACCGATCCTAAGGGGCCAGCGGTGGGTCTCTTCGCGCAGCCCTTCTACGCTGCCGCGCGGCGGCGCCTCAGCGCCGGCGGGGTGATCGCCGTCCAGTCGGGTTCTCCCCTCTACCAGCAGGATCTGATCCGCATGGTGCGCGTGAATCTGAGTGCCGTCTTCCCGCAGGTCTTCACCTATCTCGCCACCGTCCCGACCTACCCAGGGGTGCTCTGGTCCTTCACGATCGGCGCCGCCACCTCTCCCGCCGCGGTCAGCGAAGACACGGTCGCGCGCCGCACGGCCGGGTTTGGACTGCAGTACCTCACCCCGGTGATCTACCGCGCCGCCTTCGCCCTCCCGCCCTTCATCGCCCGCGACCTCAGCATTACCGGGTAGGGGCGCCGTGTTCCTGGGGGCGCGCTCCCCTGGGTCCGCGCCCGGCGCCCCCGTCGCGGTCATCCTCGGCGCCCCGTATGATCGGAGCTCCTCCTTCCGCCGCGGCGCCCGGTTCGGCCCGGGGGCCATCCGCTGGGCGTCTCATTCCATCGAGTCCTACAGCCCCATCCTCGACCGTGACCTCGAGGAGCTGGTCCTGATCGACCACGGCGACCTCGACATCGAAGCGCTGCCCCCCGGGGCGATGGTTGAGGCCGTGCGCTCGGCCTTGACCGATGTCGCGGCGGAGGGAAGCCTGCCGGTGCTCCTGGGCGGCGATCACAGCGTCAGCGTCGGCGCCGTGCGCGCGCTGGCGGCGCGCCATCCTGATCTGCGCGTGCTGATCCTGGATGCCCACCTCGACCTCCGCGGAGAATACGAGGGCTCGCGATGGTCTCACGCGACCGTAACGCGCAGGCTCCTGGAGTCCCTCGGACCGGAGCGGATCATCATCCTGGGGGCGAGGTCGGGGACCCGGGAGGAGTTCGCCGCCGCCCGGGCGATGCGCGCGGTGCAGCCGCACCTCCGGATTCCCCACGACCTCTGGACCGCCCTGGAGGACGGGCCGCTCTACCTCTCGATGGACATCGACGTGGTCGATCCCTCGGCGGCGCCGGGGGTGGGCAACCCGGAGCCGGGGGGACCTACGGCCGCGGAGGCCATCGACCTGGTACGCGTGCTCGCGCCGCTGCGCATCGTCGGGGTCGATGTGGTGGAGCTCTCACCGCCCTTCGATCCTTCGGGCAGGACCGCCGTCCTGGCCGCGATGTTCATCCGAGAGGCGCTGCTTACCTGGGCGAAGTAGTGCCAGAGCAGCCCCCATGGCCGAGGATTACTTTCCCCACACTTGACGGAAGACCCGCAACGCGTTGCCGCCGAGGATCTTCTGAACCTCCTCGGGCCTGTAGCCACGTGCCAGCAGCGCTCCGGTGAGGGCGGGCAGTCGGGAAACGTCCTCCAGCCCTGCCGGGACTTCCGTGATCCCATCGAAGTCCGAGCCCAGCGCGACGTGGTCGACACCCATCACCTTCACCATGTGGTCGATGTGCGCGACCACCCGATCGACCGTGGCCGCCCCCAGGAAGGGGGGATAGAAGTTCACCCCCACCACCCCGCCCCGCGCCGCCAGCGCCCGCAGTTGTGCGTCTGTGAGGTTGCGCCGGTGTTGATGGACCGCGGCTGCGTCGGAGTGCGTCGCCGCGATGGGCCCGCGGCTGGCCGCCAGCACCTCCCAGAACGCCTGGGCTGAGAGGTGGGAGACGTCGATGACCATCCCCAGCCGCTGCATCTGGTCCACGACCCGTCGGCCCAGCGGGGTCAGCCCACCGTGCCGGGATTCCGAGGCGCCGTCTGCCAGCAGATTGGCCGGGTTCCACGTCAGCCCCATCATGCGCACGCCGGCGCGGTAGAGCTGATCCACCTGATCGACGTCGCCCCCGATAGCGTCGCCGCCGTTCTCCACCGCCAGCACCGCGGCGATCTTCCCTGCGCGCTGAGCGGCCTCGATCTCTGCTACCGTGCGGACCGGTACGACCTGGCCGGCGTGGCGCTCCATCGCCCGGTCGAAGGCGGCGATGAGTTCGCGGACGCGGCGGCGTCCTTCCGCGGCTTCGCGGGGGTGGACGAACGCTGCGAAGACCTGGACGTCCACTCCGCCGCGCCGCAACCGTGGCAGGTCGATGTGGCCTCCCGGCGTGCTCCCGTCGAGCGCACGGCTACCGGCGGCCAGATCGAGGAGGGTGTCGGCGTGCAGGTCGACGACGACGGCGTCCCGGTGCACGTCCACGGGCGTGGCCGCGGAAACGGGAGAGAGACCGAGGGCCACGATGAGCAGGGCCGCGGCGCGGAGCGGCGTCCTCACCGCCCGCCTGTGCCGAGGGCCGCTCCGCCGGGGTCATCCTCCACGCAGCGGCAGGGGGTGGCGCCGCACTTGGGACACCCAGCGGCGTAGCGGTCCGCCGCCCGCGCGGCGTCGGCGCCGGCGAGGACGGCCACGCTCACCGTCCAGGCCAGGACATCCCCGATTTCTTCCTCCAGGGCGCGCGGATCGCGGCGGCGCAGCGCCCGCGCCAGTTCGCCGACCTCCTCGATCAGACGCCGGAACGTGCCGTCGAGCCCCCGGCGGCGATCGCGGGAGCCGTAGGTCGCTGCGACTCTCTGCTGGAACTCGGCCAGGTCCATGTCCAGGAGCGATTCCACGGGGAGGAAAGGGGCTCCTTGAGGCTCCAGGCGGCGTCACGGGTTAGGAGACCTCTTGAGGAGACTGCCGGGCCGGCAAGAGAACATCCAGCTGCGGTGCCGTGCTCACAACGGATACGAGGACGAACTGTACTTCGGCCCGCGTGAATCAATGAGAGTCGGCGAGGCGTACGCCTCATACTCGGTCCGGGGCGAGTTGGTTGAGCGTGGCCTTGTTCGGAAGGTTAGGCAGCCGCCCTAGAGGGAGACCTCAATCACCCGGGCCACCAGGCGTCCGCCCCGCGCGGTCCCGTAGACCGTCACCGCGACTCCGGGCGTCAGGGCACCGACAGTCACCAGCGAGGTGCCACGAAGGATCCAGACGTCGTCACCCAGTTCCACGACGGTCCCGTCGGTGAGCACGAGCCCCCCATCCTGCGCCGGACGGGCGATGCGACCGGACGCGCGCGGCGCACCGCGCGCGTCGAAGAGCACGGCCACCTTCTGGGCGCTCAATGAGCCGTCGGAGTTGCGGGGTCCCGCGACCTCTATGACGCTGGCGCGCGCGATGCCATTGTCTCGGGGCGAGCGCTTACCGCTTGCGCCGGACACCGCGGCCGTCCCCGCGATGATCACTGTCAGCAGGGTATTCCCCCGGGCCAGCAATGTGAGGGTGCCACCGGCCTGGGCCAGCACTACTCCCACCACCGCGCCGGGTGCTCCTGCGCCCCCCGGCCCCTGCGCCTCCGCGCTGCCGGTGGATCCCGACCCTTTCCCCGCCGCCGTGGCGGGCGCAGGGGAGATCGCGA
The DNA here is from genome assembly GCA_036004665.1 of bacterium. Lineage (GTDB taxonomy): Bacteria > Sysuimicrobiota > Sysuimicrobiia > Sysuimicrobiales > Humicultoraceae > JACQGZ01. The sequence continues at coordinate 45,503 of DASYRG010000048.1, forward strand.
CGAGGGCGGAGACGAGGGCGGCGGCGAGGATACGCATCATCGGCCGATGAACGCACGGGCCAGGGTCAGCAGCGTACCAGATTGATGGCTGCTGACGATGGCGAGATGCAGTCCGCGCTCCTCCCAGGAGAGCAGTCGGAAGTATCCCAGGTCGACCACGCGCATCCTGACCCCGCCGGCGAGGACCTCCTCGATCGGTCCGGGCTGGCCCATGGTGGCTACACGCCGCGCCGGCACCTGGAAAACCGAGATGGGCTGGGTGCCGTCGGTGTAGCGCAGGTGGGCCGCGGTCAGCGACCCGTACTGCGCCACGGAGGCTCCCGCGAATCGGAGACCTGCCGGCAGCGCCGCCGGCTGGCGGACCTGGAAGCCCACCTGCCGTTCGACCTGCGAGAGCGACATGCCCGCCTCTCTGGACGGGAAGAGGGAGAAGGAGCGCGCTCCCGCCGGGAGGTGAAACCGGAAGAGCGCCTCGGGCAGATTGAGACTGAAGGAGATGCGCGAGAAATATGCCACATAGACCGGCTCGCCGCGCCGCCGTTCTTCGATGCGCAGCGGGATACCCGTCGCCTGATCCACCCAGAAGGTCCGGCTCTCCTCCCCCCGGCGGGCCCCCAGCCAGAGCACAAAAGCGGCCCGACCCACGACCTCCTCGGTCCCCAGGACCTGGATGTGGTAGGCAGATGCCAGCGCCGCGGACGTGGCTCGGGGACTCGCCGGATGAGAAAGGGTTGGTCCCTGGAAGACGATGTGCAGCGAGGGCTCATAGTGCCAGAAGTCCGCTCCGGTATCGATGATGATCCGGCCGGCGATGGGCTCCGGGGAGAGGAATTCCAGACGCATCTTGCCTGAGCGCTTGTGGGCTTCCAGGACCGTGACCGTCTGCGTCCCACCGGACCGTCTGACCGAGATGATCTTGGTGCCTTCGTAGTCGATGAGCGCAGGGGCCTCGACCATGCTTCGCAGCACCGTCGCCGCCGACGGCACCGTCGCATCGGTCTGTCCCAGAGCGGGCAGTGCCGGCAGCGCCAGCGCGGCGCCGAGGAGCAGGGTGGTGAGGCGCCTCACCGCGGGACCTCGCGCGGCCGCGCCCCCACGATCACCAGGTTGGCGTCGGTAACCAGGAGGCTCAAGTAGGCGCGGTCCACGAGGGGATCGTCCGCCGCGCTGATGGCGTGCTCACGCACGAAGAGATCCGCTCCAAACTCCGCGGCGCGCAGCCGGTCGATCTGCCCTCGGGCGAGGGGCAGCAGCAGGAGGAGCAGGACAGCCGCGGCCGCGGCCGCAGCGACGGCGGGGCGCTCTCTCCAGACCGTCCACCAGGCGGGACGGCGCACCTGACCCTCGGCGAGCGCGCGGCGGATCGGCGGCCAGAGGTCGGGGGCGGCGCGCTGCGGCAGCGCCGAGAGGAGACGCTTCAGATGAGCCAAGCGCGCCAGTTCCTCCTGGCATGCCACGCAGCCTTCGACGTGCCGGCGCACCACGGCCTCCTGGTCCGGCGGCAGTTCCCGGTCCAGATAGGCGGAGAGTTGCCCTTCCACGTGCGGGTGCATCGACCTCTACTACGCTCCCTCCTGCCCTTTCTTCACCAGATGCCCCAGGCGCCCTTGCAGGATCTTCCGCGCCCGGTGCAGCCGCGACTTCACCGTGCCCAGGGGCACCGCCAGCATCTGCGCGATCTCTTCGTAGGCGAGGCCCTGGATATCTGAGAGGACCACGACCATGCGCAGATCCTTCGGCAGCCCCAGCAAGGCCCGTTGCACCACATCGTCCATCTGCGCGTCGACGACGGTCTCGGGATTGTCTGCCTCCGGTCCCGGCCACTCCCGCGTCACTTCTCCGCCCCCGGCAGTCGGCACCGGCGCCCAGAGCGACTCGAGGCGGCCTTTCGGATACTTCCGGATCAGATCAATGTACAGGTTTTTGACGATGCGGTGCAGCCAGGCCTCAAGCGGGGCCTCCGGGTCGATCCGGCGAAACGCGCGGAAGACCCGGATGAACGCCTCCTGCGCCAGGTCCTTGGCGTCGGCGTCACTGCCGCTCATCCGGAAGGCGAGGTTGTACACGTAGGTCCCGTATCTCCGGACCAGCGACTCATAGGCGGCCAGGTCATCGGCCGTTGCAGGGCCGGGCTCGGAGCCCCCTCCCGCGGCGCCGCGCGGTCTGCCCTCATCGTCCTCTCCTCTGTTACGCAACGGCGGAAGGGAAAGTTCGCGATTTGGCGGGGGGGAGAATTCGCGGCGGGCGGGAGAAACCGGCGGCCCTACCGGACCTGCACGAGCGGCCGGAGGCGGGCGAGCAGACGCGGACCGATGCCTTCCACTTCAAGGAGATCCTCCAGACGCTCGAATCGTCCGTGCTCCTCCCGGTGGGCGACGATGCGCGCGGCCAGCACTGGTCCAATCCCAGGCAGCGCTTCCAGATCCGCTGCCGTCGCCGAGTTGATCTCGACCGGGGCGGCCGCCGCCGCACTGGCGCGGTTGGAGCGCGGGGAAGCGTTGCGTCGCTGCTGCCCGGCGGGTGGGCCTTCGCCGTCTCCGTTCTCCGGGCCTGCAGCCAGCACAGGGTCCGGGGTGCGCGGGATGAAGACGCGCTCCCCGTCTCGCAGCGGCTGGGCCAGGTTGACGGCCGCCAGATCGGCCAGGAAGGTGGGTCCGTGGGCGGCCGCCAGCGCGTCCGACCACCGCGCGCCGGGGCGCAGACGGTAGACCCCGGGGATGACGACCTCGCCGGCCACGTGCACGACCAGCTCCGCCGGCGTCGGCGACACCACCAGCAGCGGTCCCTCGCTGGGGGCCCCCCGCAGGGCGAGGCGACCGACCAGCAGCAGACCCAGACCGGCAAGCAGCGCGAGCGCCACCTGCTCTCGGCGGCCGAAGGCGATGCGATGCGGTTCCTGCACCCGCTGCTCCTCCCCCCAGGCGACAAGGGCTCCAGGGAGGGATATCGCCGCCAGCCTGCCGCTTTGCGCGGCCGGTTAGGACAGCACGATGTTGACCAGACGTCCCGGGACGACGATGACGTCGGCGATCCGACGGCCCGCGGTCAACCGCCGCACCCGTTCGCTGGCCAGGGCCAGCGCCTTGGCGTCGGCGTCGGCGATGGCGGCGCTCACCTCGATGCGGTCCCGCACTTTCCCGTTCACCTGAATCACCAGGGTCACGCGCTCAGCGCGGGCCAGCTCAGGATCAAAGGAGGGCCAGGAGTGCTGGTGGATGGAGTACGGCTCACCCCCCCGCGCCCACAGCTCCTCAGCCAGATGCGGCGCGATCGGAGCAACCATCAACAGCAGCGTCCGCAGCGCCGCGGCCCACTCGTGGTGGCCGCCCCACCGATCCTTGGTCTCGCCTAAGAAGTTCACGAATTCCATCAGCGCCGCGATCGCCGTGTTGAAGTGAAACTCCGCCATGTCCTCTGTGACGCGCTTGATCGTGGCGTGCGTGCGCCGGCGGATCTCGCGCGCGTTCCCATTCTCCCGGGGGCGGGCCGGGGATGCCGGGACCCTAGCCAGGCTCCAGATCCGGTGGAGCCAGCGATGCACGCCCTCGATGCCCTGCGTGTCCCAGGGACCCCCTTCGTTCCACGGCCGCATGAACATCAGATACGCCCGGAACGTGTCGGCGCCGTAGCGGGCGATCTGCTCGTCGGGATCGACCACGTTGCCGCGCGACTTGCTCATGCGGTACCCATCGGGGCCCAGCACGATCCCCTGGTTGTACAGACGGAGCATCGGCTCCCCGAAGTCGACCAGCCCCAGGTCCCGCATCACCTTGGTCCAGAACCGCGTGTAGAGCAGGTGCAGGACGGCGTGCTCGATCCCACCGGTGTACTGATCCACCGGCAGCCAGTAGCGGGCGACGTGCGGATCGAATGGCCCGTCGCCGTAGCCAGGGCTCAGGTACCGGTACTGGTACCAGGAGGAATCGACGAAAGTGTCCATGGTATCCGTCTCGCGCTCGGCCTCCTCGCCTCCGCACTGCGGGCAGCGCACCGTCCGGAAGCCCTCGTGATATTTCAGCGGCGACTCCCCGGTAGGTCGGAACTCCGCGTCATGTGGCAGGAGGACCGGAAGGTCCTCCTGCGGGACCGGTACTGTACCGCACGTCTGGCAATAAATAATGGGGATGGGCGTCCCCCAGTAGCGCTGCCGGCTGATCAACCAGTCGTGCAGCCGGTAGTTGACCTTGCGCCGCCCGATCCCTCGCCGCTCCATCGCCTCGGCGATGCGCCGCCACCCCTCCGCGCTGGGGACGCCGTCGAACTCCCCCGAGTTCACCATCGTGCCTTCGCCCAGGTAGGCCTGCTCCAGCGCCTCTCCCGCCCACCCGGGCGGGGCGATGACGACGGGGATGGGCAGGCCGTACTTGCGGGCAAACTCGAAGTCGCGCTGGTCGTGCCCCGGCACCCCTTGAATGGCCCCCGTCCCGTAGGTCAGCAGGACGTAGTCGGCGATGTAGATGGGTACCGCCTCACCGGACATCGGGTTGATCGCGTGGGCACCGGTGAACACACCATCGCGCTCTTTCTCCGTGGACAGGCGCTCGATGTCGGATGCGCGGGCCGCCTTGAATTTATAGGCCTCCACCTCTGCGCGCTGTTCGGACGTCGTCAGGAGGTCCACCAGCGGATGCTCAGGTGCCAGCACCGCAAAGGTCATCCCAAAGACCGTGTCCGGCCGGGTCGTAAATACGTCAAAGGAGCGGCCTGGGTGGTCCCTGACGGGAATGGTGATCTCCACGCCCTCGCTCCGCCCGATCCAGTTCTCCTGCAGCAGGCGCACCCGGTCCGGCCACTCGATCCCCGAGTACTCCAGCAGTTCCTCGGCGTAGGTGGTGATCTTGAGGAACCACTGCTCCAGGTTCTTCTTGATCACGGGCGTACCGCAGCGTTCGCAGACGCGCTCGTCGCCCACCACCTGCTCGCGTGCCAGCGAGGTATTGTCCTTGGGACACCAGTCCACCGGGGCCATGGCCCGGTAGGCCAGCCCGCGCTCGTACATCTTCAGGAAGAACCACTGGTTCCAGACATAGAAGTCCGGGTCGCAGGTGACGACCTCCCGCTCCCAGTCCCACATCGCCCCCATGGAGCGCAGCTGCCGGCGCATCCGGTCGATGTTGGCCATCGTCCAGGTGTAGGGGTGGATGCCCCGCTCGATCGCCGCATTCTCCGCGGGCAGACCAAAGGCGTCAAACCCCATCGGGAACATGACGTTGAAGCCTTGCATCCGGCGAAAGCGCGCCGCGGCATCGCTGGGCGCCATGGCGTACCAGTGGCCGGTGTGCAGATCTCCGGACGGGTAGGGGTACATGGTCAGGAAGTAGAACTTCGGCCGGGGATCAAAGTCGGGCGCGTGGGAGAGCCGGTCGGCCTCCCAGCGCGCCTGCCATTTCCCTTCGATAGCCTGCGCCTCGTAGCGTTCCCGCTCCACGGTCTTCATGTCAGGCCTCCTCACCCCGCCTGGGGACCGCACACGAGAGTGACTAGCCCCGCGGGACCGCCGCCGCTGCGCGCGGCACGCGCGTCAACCAGCCGTGCGCGTCGGGGCGGCGGCCCTCCGCCACCCCGAAGAATGCCTCCATCAGCCGCCCCGTAATCGGCCCGCGCCGCCCCGTCCCCACCGGAACGCGGTCCACAGACCGGACGGGCGTGATCTCGGCCGCGGTGCCGCTGAAGAAGATCTCGTCGGCCACGTACAGCATCTCGCGCGGCACCAGCGCCTCGCGTGCCGGAATCCCCGCATCGTCGCAGAGCGTCAGGACCGCTCGCCGCGTCACCCCCTCGAGGATGGAGCTGGCGAGCGGCGGCGTGATCACCACGCCGTCCCGCACCAGAAAGACGTTCTCCCCGCTGCCCTCGCTCACGTAGCCCTGTACATCCAGGGCGATACCCTCGATGAACCCCTGATCCGCCGCCTCCATGGCGACGAAGGAGGAATTCACGTAGTTGCCCCCCATCTTCGCCATCGCCGCATGGGTGTTCGGGGCGATGCGGCGCCAGGAGGAGACCATCACGTCCACCCCCTGCTCCAGGGCCGCCTCGCCCAGGTAGCGCCCCCATTCAAAGGAGGCGATGGCCACCTCCAGCGGCGACTTACGCGCATCGAGGCTGAGCGACCCCATCCCACGAAAGACGATGGGGCGAACGTAGCAGGCGTCGTGCCCGTTGCGCGCGACCAGCGCGAGGATGGCGCCGGCCAGTTCGTCCCGTGAATACGGCGGCTCCATCCGCGCCATCCGGCAGGAGTCGAAGAGCCGGCGCACGTGGGCCTCCAGGCAGAACGCGGCCGGGCCCCCAGGCGTCAGATAGACGCGGATGCCCTCAAAGACGCTGCTGCCGTAGTGCAGGGCGTGGGTGAGCACGTGGACTTTCGCCTCCGCCCACGGGACAAACTCCCCGTTGACCCAGATGACCTCTGAGGGCTTCACCACGTTTCCTCCTCACCAAAAATCATCGACCGCCTCCGTCTCAGGGACGAAGGCGGTCTCCGCGGTACCACCCTGGTTGGTGCAGCCGGCTGATGTTCCGGCCCGCACCCGCTTGACCCCGTCACGTAGGGGACCGACGCCGACTGAGCCGGCCGTCGCCGCCCCTCATCGGCATGGCTCCCGGACGAGTTCGGCGACCCCCGCCACCGGTTCGCACCCTTGGCACCGGCTCGCTCGGGCGGCGGATTACCTACTGCTTCCGGTCATCGCCAAAAAGCAACACAGCTTGAGTTCATTCTAGGCGCGCAGACACGAGAGTCAAGCTGCGGGAGCGCTACTTGACGTCGCCGCAGAGCACGCCTTCGCATGGTGAGTGGTCCAGCACCGTGACCCTGGGGAGTCCGTTGACGTAGAAGAGCTGGATCGTGACCCACGCCGCGTTGTTGTCGTCATTGGCCTCCACGAAGTTGTTGCCGGGATCGGCCGTGCTGACCAGATAGTAGACACCAGCGGGCAGACCGGTGATGGGTAACTGCTGGCCGGGCAGCCCGCGGATGTATTCATCGCCCCAGCCATTCGTGATCCCCTGGAACTGCGCGTTGCACCCCAAGTAGGTGTGCGGCCCCGCGCCGTCTTTGGGGAGAACCCGCTCGGTGTCGATCAGGCAAAAGGTTACTTTCGTGAACTGAGCGACCACCGCGCCGTCGAGGGCGCCGGCACGCAGAATGTACTCGGCCACGTCGTCGATGTGCCAGTGGCGGTGCTGCGGATGGAACTCAAACGTGCTGACGGGAAACTGCACCGCGACCTGGCCCGAAGCGTTCAGGAGCTGCTGGTACGCGACGGTGATCGTCGCGCTGTGGACGCCGAGAATCTGCAGCGGGCCAGCGCCCAGGTTGACGATGACGTTGGTGAAGAGCAGCGTGCTCACTCCATCTCTGGTCCGGGTCGTCAGCTGGCCTGGGACGACGGTGAGGAGGTCAGGGTAGAGGATTCCGCTGGGGGCAGCGCTCGACGGCGAGCCTCCCACGGCCAGGCAGAGGATGAACCCTGCGACCGTGGCTCCGACCTTCAGCGCACGCCGGGCACCGCGAGGCAAGAGAGAGATTCCCATCGGTCACCGCCTTGTTCAGGAGTGGGATGGGAGAGACTTCAATCAGCCGCCCCTTCGGTCCTCTACCTGTCTAAGTTGGCTCCCAGATCGCAGAGAAAACCTACGACGCACGAGAAGATGTGGCGAGCATCTCTCTGGGTGAGAGCATGATGAAGCGAGGACGTTGCGGCTCTCTACACAGAACGTGGTGGACCGGAGGGGATTCGAACCCCCGACCTCCTCAATGCCATTGAGGCGCGCTCCCAACTGCGCCACCGGCCCACGTCTTGGAAGAAACGATCAGCGGGACGTTCCAGAAACAACCACTGACCTAAGCATATCAGTATAGGCGGCGGCGTCCGAGGAGGTCAACACGCCGTGTAGGAAGACCTCCACCAATTCCGGATCGAACTGCGTCCCCGCTCCAGCGCGCAGGCGTCCTACCGCCTCCGCCCGCGGCATCGCGCGACGGTAGGGGCGGTCGCTCGTCATCGCCTCATAGCCGTCGACGATAGCCAGGATCCGGGAAAAGAGCGGGATCGCTTCCCCGGCCAGCCCGCTCGGATAGCCGGCTCCATCCCATCGCTCGTGGTTGTGGCGCACCGCCAGCTTGACCCGCTCCGACAGCGGGGCATCGCGCAAGATCGCGTAGCCGGCGTCGGCGTGACGCCGGATGATCGCGAACTCCTCGTCGGTGAGGGGTCCCTGCTTCGTCAGGATCGCATCGGGGACGGCGATCTTTCCCAGGTCATGCAGGTGCGCTGCCATCCGCAGGTCCTCGAGGATCTCGCCCCCGAGGCCGATGGCTCGCCCGAGCGCCACCGCCAACCGGCTCACTTCTACGGAGTGGTCACCGGTGTAGGAATCCTTGGCGTCGATCGCCCCGGCCAGCGCGTGGTAGGTTCCGAGGTGCGCGGTGACCAGGTCGGCCTGCTGCGTGAGCAGGAGCCGCGAGGTGCGCCGGACCAGTACGAACACCGATGCGTACAACACAAACAACCCCGCCGGGACGGCGGTCCAGATGATCCGGGTGGTGTAGGCCAGCCGCTCCCGGAGCACCGTGAGATCGTAGAAGATCTCGAACGCCCCCAGCGTGCGTCCGCCGTCGACCGTCACCGGGACGAAGATGCGGGCCTGCCCCTGCACTTCTCCTTCCAGTCCCTCACGGGCGTTGACGAACCGACGATAGCCTTCCGGGGTGGAGAGGTCGGCGGGAACGGTGGGCGATCGGTCGCTGTCAGGAGTGTTGGTGTAGAGCAGCGCTCCATCATGCCGCCAGAGCCGCACGCGCAGGATCTTGTCAGAGACGCCGTGCGCCAGGAAGAGCGAATCCAGCAGGACCTTGCGCGCGGCGGGGAACGTACCCTTCAGGTCGCCGGGTTGCAGCTGAGGGGAGAAGGTCCGCAGGACCAGTTCGGCGGCGACGTGAGCCTCGTCCTGGATGACGAAGGCAGTGATCACGCGCACCATCACCACGGACAGGCTCACCGCCAGGCTCACGGCGATAACGGCGCTGACGACGGTGAAGCGCTGCAGCAGGGTGAGACGGGCCCAGAGGCGCATCATCCTGGTCATTTCATGCCCAGTCCCGTCACGCGCCTAGACCAGGTGGTCTAAGCGGGGCCATGCCTCCCGGGGCCGTCTAAGCCTCCCGTGCTGCGGGCAGAATGTCCTGGTTGCCTGGGAGGCCTCCTCCGATGCTGCGTCTCGCCAGCCTGGCTCTGCTCATCCTTTTCAGCAGCCTGATCATGGGCTCGCTCCCGACTGTCCAATCATTCAAGGCCGGCCGTGTCATCATCAACACCCCCATCATCCTCCGCGCCGCTTCCACGGGACCGCTGGAGGCTACCCGCCTCGGGCTCGCCACGGTGGCCGCCGCCCGGACGCCCCGGCTCGTGTCGAGACTGATCCGGCGGCTGACCACTATTGCTCCGCAGAAACTGGCCGCGGGGACGGGAGAGCAGGTGAACGGGATCCCGGCTCTCCGCAGGCTCCTCCCTGCCCCGGCGCCGCCTCCTCCCTCTCCGGAACCGCTCGTCGTCGGCGTCGCCGCTCCTCCGCTGCCTGGGACCATTGAAGAGGACACTCACACACGAAACCAGCCACCGTCCGATCCTCCGGCCGGAGTCAATCCGGTGCTGGACGATCCCGCCGGCTCTGCTGACAACTCCAGGACTGAGAGGGATGACGGAGAGAAGAACCCAGATAAGAAGGCCGGAGGCGGTGCGGGCAAATAGCACTGCCGACGGCAAGAGCTAGAGGGAAGGTCAGACGAGTTCGGGACTAGCGACGCTCAGGCACGGTGAGGAATCCCCCAAGAAGCGCCTTCCCCCGCCAGCAACTGCAGCGCGTGCGGCAGAGTGGGCAGGAGGGCCTCCATCCACTCCGTGACCCCCTTGGGACTTCCGGGGAGATTGATGATCAACGTCCGCCCGCGGATCACTGCCACGCCACGGGACAAGATCGCCAGAGGTGTCGCCCCGGCGGTGCTTTGACGCGCCGCCTCGGGCAGGCCCGGAACCAGACGCTCTGCGACCTCGAGCGTCGCCTCTGGGGTAACGTCGCGGGGAGCCACTCCGCTCCCTCCCGTGGTCAGTACCAGATTCGCCTTCAGCTCATCGGCATAGCGGCGCAGGTGGGAGGCGATCGCATCCCGGTCGTCGGGGGTGACGTCGCGGGCAACGACCTCCGCGCCACGCGCGGTCACCAGTTCAACAAGGGAGTCCCCGCTCCTGTCGGTGCCCCGTGCGGCCGCGACGGAGTCGCTGATTGTGAGGATCACCACCCGCCGTCCGCGGAGATCGCTCACGCGCTCGGGGCTTCGCCGGCGCGGGAGAAGTCTCCGCTGCGCCCCCCGCGCTTTCGGACGAGCCGGACCCGCTCGATCGTCATCTCCCGGTCGGCCGCTTTGCACATGTCGTAGATGGTCAGTGCCGCCAGGGCGACGGCGGTCAGTGCTTCCATTTCCACACCGGTGCGCCCTACCGTGCGCGCCCGCGCTTCGATGGCGACGCGGTCGGGAGACCGCAGGCCGCACCTGACCTGCACCTCCGTCAGGGGAATGGGGTGGGCCAGCGGGATGAGGTCGGCCACCCGCTTCGCCGCCATCACCCCGGCCGCCTCTGCCAGGGTGAGGACGTCACCCTTGGCTATCTGGTTCGCGCGAATCAGCCCGAGGGTCTCCGGCCGCATCAGCACCTCGCCGCGGGCCACCGCCTCCCGCACGCTCTCCGGCTTGGTGCCCACGTCGACCATGCGGGCGCGCCCGGTCGCATCAGTGTGGGTGAGCCGGTGGGGACCCGGACGGGCGGCGGCACCCCTCCCCCGGCGGCGCTCAGCCTTCAAGGAGTTCCACCGGGACCGTTTCTCCCTCCTCGACGCGGCGGCCCGCGGCGACCACGACGATGCCGTCCGCGTGGACCAGCGAGGTCAGCAGACCCGACTTCGCCGGGAGTGGATGCGCCCACAGCTCGTCGCCGCGCGCCTCCAGGCTGATGCGTACGTGGTCCTCGCGCTCCGCCGGCGCGGCGAGGGCGCGGCCCGCCCGGGCGCGTACCGATGGACGCCGCGGCGCGATCTCGCCAAGGAGAGCGGCGATGAGGGGGCGGACGAAGGCGTCGAAGATGACCATCGCCGAGACGGGGTTCCCCGGCAGGGCGATCACCGGCCGCTCCCCCGCCGCACCCAGGAGAGTGGGCTTGCCCGGCCGGATGGCGATGCCGTGCACGACGACGCCCGGCGGGCCAAGGGCCGCGACCGCATCCACCACGACGTCGCGCTCCCCAACCGAACTGCCACCCGAGATCGTCACCAGGTCGCTCCGGGCCACCGCGCCCTGCAGCGCCTCGGTGACCGTGGGTAGATCGTCGGGAAGGATGGGAAAGGCGATCGGGTCCCCGCCGGCGCGGCGGACCAGCCCCGCCAGGGCGGCGGCGTTCATGTCGCGGAGCTGCCCCGGCGCCGGTGTGTGCTCCGGTGGCACCAGCTCGTCGCCGCTGCTCAGCACCGCCACACGCGGGCGCCGCCGTACGGACACGCGGACGCGTCCTAGACCGGCCAGGATGCCCAGGTCAGCCGAACGCAAGCGCCGGCCCGCGCGCAGCACCACCGTACCCCGGCGCACATCCTCACCACGGGAGAGGACGTTCTCGCCGACCCCGAGAGGGCGGGAGATGGACGCCTCCCCTCCGCTCTGTCGAACGTGCTCCTGCATCACCACCGCGTCCGCGCCGGTGGGGAGAACGCCTCCAGTGGGGATCCGGACGGCGCAGCCCATCGGGAGGGTCAGTGTGCGGTCTTCGCCCATCCGCACTTCGGCGGTAATGGAGAGCCGGACCGGAGTCTCGAGGGCCGCGCGGGCCACATCCGCGGCACGCAGGGCGTACCCGTCGACGGTCGAGCGGTCGAAAGGAGGAAGGTCTTCGTCGGCGACGAGGTCGGCGGCCAGGATACGATCGAGCGCCTCGTCGAGACCCACCGTCTCTGCGCCCAGGGGCCGCAGTGGCAGGGCCGCGCGGTACCGCGCCTGCGCTTCTGCGGGAGTGAGCAGCGTCGTAAAGACGCGCATGCCGGCGCCAGTATAGCACTCCGCTGTGCGCCGCCGGGGAGCGGCCGCAGCCGTGTCAGATCAGGCGCAAATCCTCTCCGGCGTGCTTGAAAGCGGCGAGCGCATCTTCCAGCTGCGCGCGCGTGTGCCCTGCCGTGACAATGGTGCGCACGCGGGCCTTGCCCCGTGGCACCGTGGGGAAGGCGATGCCGAGGGCAAAGACGCCCAGCTCAAAGAGGCGGTCCGAGAATTGCATCGCTTTGGCCTCGTCCCCGACGATGACGGGGGTAATCGGCGTCTCGCTGATCCCGGTGTCGAACCCGAGCCCCCTCAGCCCGTCTTTGAAGAAGGCGGTGTTCTCCCAAAGACGGGTGATCGGCCGGTCGTCTTCCTGCACCAGGCGCACTGCCGCCAGCGCCGAGGCCGCGACCGACGGCGGGTGAGAGGTAGAGAAGAGCAGGGGCCGGGCGCGGTGGATGAGGAAGTCCGTCAGGGAGCGGCTGCCGGCGACGTACCCGCCGAGGCCGCCGAAGGCCTTGGACAGGGTCCCTACCTGGATTTGCACGCGGCCGTGCAGGTCGAAGTGGTCGACCGTCCCGCGTCCCTGCCGTCCCACCACCCCGCTGGCGTGCGCGTCGTCCACCATCATGATCGCCCCGAACTCCTCCGCGACGGCGACGAGATCGGGGAGCGGGGCGATGTCGCCGTCCATGCTGAAGATCCCATCGGTGATGAGCAGGCGCCGGCGGGCGCCGGCCGATTCACCGAGCAACCGCCGCGCGCCCGCGGCGTCGCGGTGAGGATAGATCTTCTTGGTCGCCCCCGAGAGGCGCGCGCCGTCGATGATGCTGGCGTGGTTCAGCTCATCGCTAACGATGACATCCTCTTTGCCGAGCACCGCCGCCACCGTTCCGGCGTTGGCGGTGAAGCCGGACTGGTAGAGCAGGGTGGCTTCGGTGCGCTTGTACGCCGCGAGAACGTCCTCCAGTTCGCGGTGGATGGTCATGTTGCCGGCGATCGTGCGGACCGCGCCCGGCCCGACGCCGAGGTCGGCCACGGCGCGGCCGGCTGCCTCCTTGAGCCGGGGATGGTTCGCCAGGCTGAGGTAGTTGTTGGAGCAGAGGTTGATCACCGATCGACCGTCGTAGACGGCCACCGGCTCCTGCGGCCCGGAGAGCAGCCGCGGCCAGCGAAAGAGCCCGCGGGCGCGAAGCTCCTCAAGTTCGTCGTCGAGGTAGGCCAGGGGGTTGCTCAGGCTTCGCACTCAGTGACCCTCGTCCCCCGCCCTCCGGCGCGCGCTACCGCACGGAGACATGTGCCTTCCCCCCTCTCCGAATCAATCACTCCTGCAGCGTCAGGACAACCTTGCCGGCCGCTCCGGAGTGCAGCAGCACGAAGGCCTCCTCGAAGCGTTCCAGGGGCAGCACGTGGGTGATCACCGGCGTGATGTCCAGCCCCCGCCGCAGGAGAGCCGTCATCTGTCTCCACGTCTCCCAGATCCTCCGCCCGAAGATGCCGTGAATGTGCGTCATCGGAAAGATCACGTCGGAGCCCAGATCGATCTCCACCGGTCGGGCGGGCAGCCCGAGTTGCGCCATCCACCCTCCGTTGCGCAGCGAGCGCAGGCCGTCCCGGATCCCCCCGGGATGGCCGGACATCTCCAGGACTACGTCGACCCCTTCGCCTCCGGTGGCGCCGCGCACGCGCGCGGGCACATCCATCCCCGCCAGCACCAGGTCCGCGCCCATCTCCTCGGCGAGCGCCCGGCGCTCCGGCATCGGATCTGACGCCGCGATGAAAGCGGCTCCGGCCAGGCGCGCCACGCCGATCGCCATCAGACCGATCGGTCCACAGCCGATGATCGTCACGGTCTGGCCGGCCAGCGACCTCTCCCCCGCTGAGGCAAAGGAGGCGTGGACCGCGTTGCCGAGCGGGTCCATCACGGCGGCCACCGTCCGGGGAATCTCGGCTCGGTCGAGCCGCCAGGCGTTGCGCGCCGGCATGACCAGGTAGTCGGCAAAGGCTCCGTCGCGGTCGACGCCCAGAACCTCCAGCCGCTCGCAGATGTGCCGCTCGCCGCGGCGACAGGAACGGCAGCGCTCGCAGGCGATGTGAGACTCCCCGGCGATGAAGTCCCCCACCGCCGCCCCTTCTGCGTCCGGCCCGAGCGCGGCGACGGTCCCGCAGAACTCATGGCCGATGACGCGGGGCGGGTGGATGCGCGACGCGGCCCAGGCGTTCCAGCCATAGATGTGGAGATCGGTGCCGCAGATGCCCCCCGCCTCGATCCGCACCAGGACCTCCCCCGCCCCGGGCCTGGGAACGGGAACGGCCTGCAGCGCGAGACCCGGCCCAGGCCCCGGTTTGAGGAGTGCCCGCATCTGCGCGGGGACGGCCGCGACCTCTTCATGGTGCGGACGGATGGAACGGGATGGAGAAGGCTGGAGTGGCGGAGGGGAAGGCCGCGCCATCACGACGCGGCGAGAAGGAGCTTCTCGCGCCCTGATGAGCGGCGACAGCGCTGGCTCATGCATCCCTCCCTCACTGTGTTACCCTTACGTTACACTGGCGTGACAGCGGTAAAACGCCTCGGAGGGATGATGAGCGAGGCGCCCAGCAGCACTATGGATGCTCATATGAGGAGTGTCAAGGAGGCCCGCGCTCGTGTCACTTTTGGTTCACCCACTGATCGTGCACTTCCCCATCGCGCTCTGGATGACCGCGGCTTTCTTCGACCTCCTCTACCTGGCGCGTCGCCAGGAGATTTTCGCCAGTATGGCGCGCTGGATGATCGGCCTGGGCCTGGCGGGGGCAGCCGTCTCGATCATCGCGGGGTGGCGGGATCTACGGCTGCAGGAGTTCCTGGGCGTCGGCACCGCCCTGCGCCAGGCGCACATGGCGCATCAACTCCTGGCCTACGCCTCCACCGGACTGTTCGCCGCAGCCTTCGTCGGCCGTTGGAGGCGCCGGCCGCTGACACCCGGGTGGACCATCGTGCTCTCTCTGGTGGGAGCCGCCCTCGTGGCGGTCACCGGATACGTCGGTGGAGAACTGCGGAAAGTAATGTGACGATCACCGCGGTGGAGATGTGACGGTCACATCGGCGGAAATGTGATGGCGACGGAAGAGCGCGCCGCTCCCCACCTGCTCGTCGTGGACGACGAACCGCACATCGTCGAACTGGTGCGGTACAACCTACAGCAGGAGGGATTCACCGTCTCCACCGCCCGGGATGGCCGCGAGGCCCTGGCCCGCGTGGCGGGCGATCGCCCCGACCTGGTCGTCCTGGACATCATGTTGCCCGGCATGGACGGCATTGAGGTCTGTCGGCAGATCCGCCGGACCTCGCGGGTGCCCATCCTCATGCTCACTGCTCGGGGCCGCGAGCTGGACCGGGTGGGTGGCCTGGAACTAGGCGCCGACGACTACGTGACCAAACCCTTCAGCCCTCGCGAGCTGGTCGCGCGGATCCGCGCCATCCTCCGCCGCACCGGCAGCGGGGCTGAGCTGCCGGACGCCGAACCGCTGCAGACCGAGGGGTTGCGCCTCGACCCCAGCACGCACGAGGTGTGGCTGCGCGGGCGGCCGGTCGACCTGACGGCGAAGGAGTTCGAATTGCTCAAGCTGCTGATGCGCCACCCCAACCGCGTCTTTACGCGCGACTTCCTCCTCGAGCACCTCTGGGGGTATGACTACTTTGGGAGCAGCCGCACCGTCGACATGCACATCAGTCGCCTGCGTGAGAAGATTGAAGACAATCCCGCCGCGCCCACCTTCATCCAGACCGTGCGCGGGGTGGGCTACAAGCTGAAGACCACCCACACCCAGGCCCGCCCGCTCACCAGGGGACGGCGGTGACTCCCATCACGCGTTCCATCCGATTTAAGCTCATCGCCACCTACATGGCTCTGGCGGCGCTGTCGCTCGCCGTGGTCACAGCGGTGGTGGTCTGGGGCCTGCAACGGTCCTACGTCGTCATCTACAAGTACGTCGCCCTCTCTCAGGCGCGCCTCATCTCGACCATGATCGCCGAGTACATTCGTGAAGAGCCAATGCCGATTGCGGAGATCGATCAGATGGCGCAGCGCTTCAAGTGGCGCCCCGACGTTACGATCGCGGTGCTCGATCCTCGCGGACGCCGGCCCGGTGCTGCCCTCGACCAGCCGGTCGACCCTGAGGTGGCCGCCGCGATCTCCGGATCGGAGCGCAGCTATCACGTCCGGATCGACTCGTCCACCGGACAAGGTCGGATCTTCGCCGCGGCGGGGGTGGGGAAACCGCAGCCGGCGGCGATCGTGCAGGTCTCCGTGCCCTCCCACTGGGTGAGGCGGCAACTCCAGGACCTGCTCCCCTGGCTGGGAGCCGCGCTGGCCCTCGGGCTCGCGGCGGCCGCCCTGGTGGGGGGACGGATGGCCCGCAGCCTCACCGCGCCAATCGAGACGCTCACCCGTGCGGCCGAACGGATGCGGGAGGGAGATCTGGACGAGTCGGTGGTGATCCGCAGCCGCGACGAGATCGGCCGGCTGGGCGAGGCCTTCAGCGCCATGGCGGGACGGCTGCGGGAGACGATCCGCGGGCTGCGGGAGGAACGGCATACACTCGAGGCCATCCTCACTGGCATGGTGGACGCGGTCGTCGCGCTCGACCACGAGGGGCGGGTGATGATGATCAACCGGGCGGCGGAAGAGTTCCTCGGCGTACGCCGCGAGACGGTGATCGGCTTCCCCGCCGCGGAGGTGCTGCCGGCGGCGTTCTGGGCAGTCGTCCAAGAGGCGATCGCCCAGCGGCGGGTCGTCGCCGCCGAACTCCCCGCGGCGGAGGGTGAGGCGCTGGTGGAAATCCGCTGCGCGCCTATCGGCGGAAACGGCGACGACGGCGGCATCGTGGCCGTCCTGCGCGACGTCACCGAACTGCGGCGAACCGAACGGCTGCGGAGGGAACTCACGGCCAATGTCTCCCATGAACTCCGCACGCCCCTGACCTCCATCAAGGGGTTCGCCGAGACGCTCCTGAGCGGCGCCATCGCCGACCCGGCGTCCAGCCGGCATTTCCTCGAGATCATCGACGCGGAGGCGGACCGACTGGTCAAACTGGTCGACGACCTGATGGACCTCAGCCGCTGGGAGTCGCGCGGCGCCTCGCTCGAACTGGCTCCCGTCGACCTGCCCGCGCTTATTGCCGAGACGATGGCGCACCTCCGCCCGCTGGCTGGGGCGCGCCACCTGACCGTCGCCAGCGGTGACGGAAGAGCGGTCGTACTGGGGGATCGCGATCGTCTGGCCCAGGTGCTGACCAATCTGATCGACAATGCCATCAAGTTCACCGGGGAGCGCGGCAATGTGGAGGTCGGCTGGGCGGAAGCCGACGGCAGCGTCGTCATTACCGTCCGCGACGACGGGCGCGGGATTCCCGCCCAGGACGTGCCCCACGTGTTCGATCGTTTCTACAAGGCCGGACGAACGCGATCCGGCTCCGGCGGCAGCGGGCTGGGCCTCGCCATCAGCCGTCACATCGTCCAGGCGCACGGCGGTCAGATCGGCGTCCGCAGCAGTGAGGGGATCGGCACCACCCTTACCGTCACCCTACCGAAAGCGGAAAATGGGAACGGTCTCGGCGAAGTCATGAGGATGCGGGGGTGATCTCAGCGGTGCATCCCCGCAAGGCGGTGGAGGCCTGGGTCGATGAGGCCGCCCGCCTCTGCCGCCCCGACCAGGTCGTCTGGTACGGTGGGACGCCCGAAGAGTACGAACGGCTCGTGGCCATGATGCTCGGGGACGGGACCCTGCTCGCCCTGAACCCCCACCGCTATCCCGACTGCCACCTCCATCGGAGCGATCCCTCCGACGTGGCGCGCACCGAGCACCTCACCTTCGTCTGCACCCCGCGGCAGGCGGACGCCGGCCCCAACAACAACTGGATGTCCCCGGCCGACGCCAAGGAGCGGGTGGGCGCACTCTTCCGCGACTCCATGCGCGGGAGGACGATGTACGTCATCCCCTACCTGATGGGTCCGGCAGGATCGCGCTTCACCCGCGTGGGGGTCATGGTCACCGACAGCCCCTACGTGACGGTGAGCATGCACATCATGACCCGCGTCGGTCCGGCCGCCCTCGACCACATGCGCGGCGCCGACGACTTCGTCGCCGGCCTGCACTCGCTGGGCGACCTCTCCCCGGACCGCCGCTTCGTCCTGCACTTCCCCGACGAACGGCTGATCTGGTCCATCGGCTCCGGCTACGGCGGCAACGCCTTGCTCTCCAAGAAGTGCCATGCGCTGCGCATCGCGTCCTGGCAGGCGCGGCAGGAGGGCTGGCTGGCCGAGCACATGTTGATCCTTGGCCTGGAAGATCCCTCGGGAGAGGTGACCTATCTGGCGGCGGCGCTGCCCAGCGCCTCAGGGAAGACAAACCTGGCCATGCTCGTCTCCGCCCTGCCAGGCTACCGCGTCTGGACGGTGGGCGACGACATCGCCTGGATTCACCTCGACGGAGACGGGGGCTTTCGCGCGGTAAACCCCGAGACCGGCTCCTTTGGCGTGGTTCCCAACACCAACTACAAGACGAATCCCAGCGCGATGGAGATGATCAGCCGCGAGACACTCTATACGAACGTGGCGCTCACCCCCGACGGTGAGCCGTGGTGGGAAGGGCTGAGCCAGACGCCGCCCCCTGGCTTGATCAACTGGCAGGGCGCCCCGTGGAATCCCGCCAGCGGACCCGCCGCCCAACCGAACTCCCGCTTCACGGCCTATCTGCGGAACTGCCCGACGATCTCTCCGAGGTGGCAGGACCCCGAGGGGGTGCCGATCTCCGCCTTCCTCTTCGGCTCCCGCCGTACCCAGGTCGTCCCGTTGGTCTTCGAGGCGTTCACCTGGCGGCAGGGGGTCTACCTGGCCGCGTCAATGGGGACGGAGACCACCGCCGCGATCAGCGGACAGACCGGCGTGCTGCGACGGGACCCCATGGCGATGCTGCCCTTCTGCGGCTACCACATGGGCGACTACTTCGCGTACTGGTTGGCGCTGGAACGGCGGGTGCCCGCCCCCCCGAAGATCTTCCGCATCAACTGGTTCCGCCGCGACGTCTCCGGACGGTTCCTCTGGCCGGGCTACGGCGAGAACGTGCGCGTCCTCAAGTGGATCGTCGAGCGGATCAAGGGCCGCGCCGGCGCGGTGGAGACACCCGTGGGCATGATGCCGCGTCCGGACGACCTCGACTTGGAGGGACTCTCGGTGTCCCGTCAGGATCTCGACGCGGCCCTCTCTTTTGACCGCAACGGCTGGCTGCGGGGCATCGACGATCAGCGCGCCCTCTTCGAGCGGTTCGGCGACCGGGTCCCGGCGGGGATCTGGGACGAACTCGAGCAGATGACCCGCCGTCTGCAGCAACATTCCACCTAGAGGCAGAGACCCGGCACCTTCGCAAACCGAACGGCAGGATAGGGTTTTCTCAGGTGCCGGGCCTCTGCCCCCACGCGTACTCTTCGCAGACGGCGGGTCATCCGTGCGCGTATCTGTGTGTGCGAGGGTGAGGGCCAGACCCGACGAAAACCGTGATCCAGTAGTTCGGTTTTCGGAGGGTCCGGCCTCACCCTTACCCACCCAGGTATGCTCGGCGAACCTCTTCGTTGGCCTGAAGGTCCGCCGCAGGGCCGGAGAGAGCAATCTCTCCGGTCTGCAACACGTAGCCGCGCCGCGCGATGGTGAGCGCCATGTACGCGTTCTGCTCGACGAGCAAGATCGTGGTGCCCTGCGCGTTGATGCCTTTCACCGTCTCGAAGATCTGCTCCACCAGGACCGGAGCGAGGCCCATCGAAGGCTCGTCTAACAGCAGGACGCGGGGACGGGCCATCAGCGCCCGGCCGATGGCCAGCATCTGCTGCTCGCCGCCCGAGAGGGTGCCGGCCACCTGACCGATGCGCTCTTTCAGGCGAGGAAAGAGGGTGAAAACCCGCTCCAGGTCCTCGCCGATCCCCGCCTGATCCCCACGGGCGTAGGAGCCCATCTTCAGATTTTCCTCTACGCTCAGGCGGGCGAAGATGCGGCGCCCCTCCGGGGCGTGTCCCACGCCTTTGTAGACGATGACGTGGGGCGCCAGCCCCCCGATGCTCTGGTCGCGCAGGCGCACCGTTCCCTCGCTGGGGCGGAGCAGGCCGGAAATCGTGCGCAGCGTCGTGGTCTTGCCCGCCCCGTTGCTGCCCAGCAGGGCCACGATCTCTCCCTCTTCCACGGAGAGAGAGACGCCTTTGAGCGCGTGGATGTTGCCGTAGTAGACGTGGAGGTTCTCGACCTCCAACAGCGCCATCAGGCCCCGATCTCCGCGGCCCCGCGCTGGGTTCCCAGGTAGGCTTCGATGACCCTCGGGTCGCTCCGCACCTGGTCGGCGCTCCCCTCGGCGATCTTCTCTCCGAAGTCAAGCACGGTGATGCGCTCGGAGATGCCCATGACCACGCGCATGTTGTGCTCGATCAGCAGAATGGTGATGTTCAGTTCGTCACGCAGGCGCCGGATGAACGCCATCGTGTCCAGAGACTCCCGCGGGTTCATCCCGGCGGTGGGTTCATCCAGCAGCAGGAGGGCCGGCCGGCTGGCCAGGGCGCGGGCGATTTCCAGGCGGCGCTGCTCGCCGTAGGGCAGGTTCTTGGCCAGGTAGTCGCCCTTGCCGCGCAATTCCACGAAGCGCAGCAGCCGCCGCGCCTCCTCATGCGCCGCTGCCTCTTCTCGACGCGTCCCGGGGCTGCCCACGATCGCGCCGATCCACGAGGCGCGCAGGTGAGGGTGCATGCCCACCAGGATGTTCTCCAGGCAGGTCATCGTGGCGAAGAGTCGGATGTTCTGGTAGGTGCGGGCGATCCCCATATGGGTGATCCGGTCGGGGGTCAGGCCGTCGAGCGGCTCCTCCTGAAAGGTGATCGTCCCTTCCTCGGCGCGATAGAAGCCGGTGACGCAGTTGAAGAAGGTCGTCTTACCCGCGCCGTTGGGGCCGATGATACTGTGGATGGAACGCTCCTCGACCTCCAGATCGAGGGCGCTGATTGCCACCAGGCCGCCGAAGCGCTTCGTCAGCCTCCGCGAGGTGAGGATGGCCATCAAGACCCCCCGCCTTCCACCCCGGCCGGCGCCTCCCCGGGCGCCGCCTCGACCGGAGGGACGAGCGGGATATCGACCCGCTCCTCGTGGAGTTCCCGCTGCTGGGCTGCGGCCGGCCAGAGTCCCTCCGGGCGAAGCTGCATCATGAGGATCAGGACCGCCCCGTAGACCAGGAAGCGGAAATCGGTGAACTCCCGCAGCAACTCGGGCAGGCCGACCAGGAACAGCGACCCGACGATGACCCCCGGCAGGCTGCCTATCCCGCCGACGATGATGAGGGCCAGGACGTTGATCGAGATCAACAGAGAGAAACTGTGCGGAAAGATCGAGCCCAGCATGACGGCGAAGATCGCCCCGCCCATGCCGGCGAAGGCGCCCCCGATCCCGTAGGCCAGCAGTTTTACATTGACGAGGTTGATGCCCATGGCCTCGGCGACGTCCTCGTCTTCCCGCAGCGCCATCCAGGCGCGCCCCAAACGGGAGTCGCGCAAGCGGAAGGCGACGAAGGCGATGAAGGCCGAGGCGATCAGTGTCAGGTAGTACAACTGCTGTGGGCCCGCGAACTCGAAGCCACCGAGCGTGGGTTTGGGGATCCCCAGAACGCCCTGCGAGCCGCCGAACCAGGGGCGCAGGGCATCCGACAGAAAGAGCAGGCGGATGATCTCTCCGAAGCCGAGCGTGGCGATGGCCAGATAGTCGCCGCGGATGCGCAGAATCGGCATGCCGAAGAGAATCCCGGCGATAAGCGAGACGACCAGGGCAATAGGCACCGTCGCCCAGAAGGAGAGATGAGCGATGGCGTGTTCGCCCGTCGAGGTGAGAAGACCCACCGTGTAAGCGCCAATGGCAAAGAACGCCACGAAGCCCAGATCCAGCAGCCCGGCGAAGCCGACCTCCAGATTCAGCCCCAGGCCCATCAAGATGTAGAGGCCGACCAGGACCAGGACCTGCGAAACAAATAACCCCCCCGCGACGGGCAGCAGCAGCGCGACAACGATCGCCAGGGCGACGGCCACCAGGCTGATGGCGCGACGCTGGCGGGGAGGCCGGTGCGCTGTCCACGCACGGACTCCTCCGCGGCGCCCGCGCAGAAGTGCCGATGTGCCGGCGGCCACCGCAAAGACAATCAAGGCTCCCCGCGGCGGGAGTCCATCCTCCGTGAAGATCAGGCGGCGGATGGCGGTGCGGATCACCCCTTCCTGGAGGATGATTTGCAGCAGTTCCTGGAACAGCCCTACGGCCAGGGCCGACGTCACTCCCACCGCCAGCGGCCGCGCGATCACGGCTGGCAGTAGCGCGGCGGCGGCCCCGATCGCCCCGGCTGTAGCGGTGGCCGCGACCACGAGTGGAATTCCGGCGACTCCCCGGCCGAACGACAGGAACGCAAAGAGCTCGGGAGTGGCGCTGACAAACATCGCTCGCAGGTTGGCGGCCGAACCGACAGCGATGAACGCTGACGCCACGAGACCCGTGGTCACACCGGCGACAAGCCCGCGCAGCAGCGCGGCGCTTCCCCAGACCTTGCCCTGCCGCGCCGCCCGGGAGCCGGACCCGAGGGCGATCAGCAGCAGGAGGAGATGGCCAAGCGAGATGACACCGACGATGATCTGACGCGCCGCAAACGCCTCCACCATCCCCACCAGGGAGAGAAACACGCCGATCGCTCCCCAGATCAGGCCGGTGCGCAGCGCGCCGCTCATGCTTTCTTGGTGGCCAGCCGCTCGCCTAGGATCCCCGACGGCCGGAAGATCAGCACCATCACCAGCATTGTGAACGCGATGACGTCTTTCAGCTGGTAGGGCGCCGGGATGCCCGCCGGGTACACGCCGGGGATCGTGAGCCCTTCTAGGAAGAGGGTGGGGCCCACCGACTCAAAGAGCCCTAGGAAGAGGCCCCCGACCATGGCCCCGGGGATGTTGCCGATGCCTCCCAGGACCGCCGCGGTAAATGCCTTGATGCCGGGGAGAAAGCCCATGAAGAAGTGGACCTGCGGGAAGACCAGCGCGTAGAGCACCCCCGCGGCTCCGGCGGCGGCCGCCCCCACACCGAAGGTGATGACGATGATGCGGTCGACGTCGATGCCCATCATCGCCGCGACCTCCATGTCCTCTGAGACGGCCCGCATGGCTGTGCCGGTCTTCGTGCGCTGGACGAAGAGGTAGAGGGCCAGCATCATCAGGACCGCGGCGACAATCACCACCGCCTGGGTGCGGAGGATACCAATCCCGGCGAGGACCCACTCCCCTCTCAGGACGTTCACGGTAGGGTAGGCTTGGAAGCCGGAGCCGAAGAGGCCGCGAAACGTGTATTGCAGGAAGAATGAGGCGCCGATCGCCGCGATCAGCGGGACGAGACGGGGCGTCCGCCGCAGGGGCCGGTAGGCGATGCGCTCCACCAGCACCGCGATCAGGGTGGAAGTGAGCATCGCCACGCCCAAGACGACCAGCATGCTGATGACCGGATGACGGTTGAGGAACCCGCCGGCGGTCAAAGCCGCCGCGGCGAAGTACGCAGTGTACGCCCCGCTCATGAAGATCTCGCCGTGGGCGAAATTGATCATGCGCAGGATCCCGTACACCATCGTGTAGCCCAGGGCGATCAACGCGTAGACGCTCCCCTGGGAGAGACCGAAGACGACGAAGTCGATCCAGACCTCGCCAGAGTACTTTCCTTGTCTCAATGTACCGAAGCTGCCGTAGAGGATGACGGCGATGACGACGATGCGGACCGCCCAAAGGAAGATGTCAATAATCGGGACCCGCCGCAGCCAGCTGCGTTGCATGCGCGCCTCCAACTAAGAAGGGGATGAGCCGAAGATCGTGCCCCGGCTCATCCCCCAGGCAAACCCCAGGCCGTGAGGCCCCTTACGGGTAGATCTTCTTCGGGTTCGTTCCCGGGTTCCACTTCGCCGGGTCAACCGAGATGGTCTGGTAGACGGCGATCTTCGGGTCGGCACAGTCGCCGAACTCGTTACAGGTCAGCGTCCCGGTCAACCCCTTGAAGGCCTTCGTCGCAAAGAGGGCGTCCCGGAGCGCCTTCCGGCCGATGTAGGTGTTGCCCGCCGCATCCTTCTTCGCCACTTTGCGGATGGCCGCGAAGATGATGTTGGCGGCGTCGTACGCATGCGGGTGGAACGCCGAGATCGGCTTCTCCTTGTACTTCTTCTGGTGCTTGTCCAGGAACACCTTATAGCCCGGGCCAAGGGCCTCGGGGGAGAGGTCGGGGCTGGAGTTGTACATCCCGATCGCTGCCTCACCGGCTGCCTTCTGGAAGTCGGGCGAGAAGGTGCCGTCCGCCGACATCAGCTTGACGCTGCCCAACCCCGAAACCTCCTTCGCCTGGCGCGCGATGAAACCGCCCGCGGCGATGAACACCGGGAAGTAGATCAGCTCGGGCTTGCCGGCCGCGATCTTGGTCAGGACCGGCCGCATGTCGGTGTCCGTCGGCGAGATCGCCTCGCGGGAGGTGATCGAGCCGGCACCGTTCAGCCGGGTGAAGACGTCTGCGAAGACGTTGGCGAGACCCTCAGCATAGGGGCTGCCGTCGTGGATCGTCGCCGCCTTCTTCAGTTTCAGGACGTTGGTCACAAACGTAGCCGCCACCTTGCCCTGCACACTGTCGTTGTGGGCGGTGCGCAGGTAGCCGCCGTAGTCCGGCCCGCGGTCGGGCGCGGTCAGGACAGGGGCCGTGTTGGAGGGCGAGACGGTGACGATCCCGGCCTTCCAGAGGATCGGCGCGCCCGGACGGGCCTCGCTGGAACAGGTAGACCCGATCGCGGCGACGATGGCCTTGTTGGCCGCCAGTTTGGTCGCGGCGGTGGTCCCGCCCTCCGCGTTGCAGCCGGAGTCCTCGCCGATCAACCGGATAGGATGGCCGACCAGCGTCCCCTTGGCGTCGTCGATGGCGATCTCGATGCCCCGCCGGCTGTCCACGCCCAGACTGGCATCGGGACCAGAGATAACCAGCCAGTAGGCAATGGTGATCGGCTGGCCCTTGTTGATCTTGACGACGCCGATCTGGTCTGTGACCGGGCCCATCGTTTGCGCTGCCGGCGCGCCGGGCACGAAGTAGCTCCCCCCGGCCAGAAGCAGCGCGACGAACAGTGCCAATAGCAGTCGCACGTGCCTCATGCCATTCTCTCCCCCCTTTGCGCTCCCATCACGGGAAGACGATATCTCCAGCCTTTCGGTTGTCTTCTGCTGGTTGCCAGGTAGGGTTCTTCGCCTCCCTGTCAATTCCTTCAGTCGTGGAGCCCTCAGTCCAGCGCCACGATGGCGCCCGCCCCCTCCCCCGCGGCCCGGCGAAGCGCCTCGGCCCCCACGGCCAGGTCGAGGACGGCAGTCCCCACCGACTTGAAGAGGGTGATGTCGGATCCGTGTCGCCGGCCCGGCCGATCACCGGCGGCGACCTCACCGATCTCGGCGTGGATAGCCTCCGCGGCGAAACGTCCCTCGGCGATGGCCATGAGCAGATCACCCGCCTCGGCCAGGGCGGCCTCCCGAGAATCGACCACGACCGTGGCCCGCGCGACCAGGTCGGCCTCCACCTCCCGGGTCTGCGGAGTGAAGGCGCCGATCACGTTGAGGTGTGTGCCGGGGGCGACCTCCCGTGTAGGGATGACCGGCGTGGGGCTGGTCGTTGCGGTGATGATCACGTCCGCTCCCCGGACCGCCTGCGCCGGATCGGAAGCGGACAGGACGGTCGCCCCCCCCAGCCAGGGCTGAGCGCGGGCCCATGCCGCAAAGGCCTCCGCCCGGACGGGATCTCGTCCCACCACCCGCACCTGCGTGATCTCTCGCACGGCGCAGACGGCCTCGAGTTGCGTGCGCGCCTGCGCTCCGGCGCCGAAGAGGGCGCAGATCATCGACTCGGGACGGCTGAGCAGCCGCGTCGCCAGACCCGACGCCGCGCCGGTGCGGAGGGCGGTGAGGGAACTCCCCTCCACAACACCCAGCGGCGCGCCGGTGGCCGCGTCCTGGATCAGCACCACAGCGGTGATCGTCGGGAGATCGCGGGCGGCGTTCCCGGGGAAGACGGAGACTGCCTTGACGCCCATCGCGCCCATCGCCGCGAGACGGGCCGGCATGTACAGGGCCGTCCCTCCCCCGCCCTCCAGGTGCGTCCGCAGCGGCGCCTCTGTGCGGCCGTGGGAGAGGTCGATGAAGGCCCGCGCCACGATCTCGATGGCGTTGGCCATAGGCACCAGGCGGCGCAGGTCCGCCGCGCCGAGCACCCGGAGCGGCGCTACCGCCATTCGGCAAACAGGCTGCGCAGGATGAAGAAGACGTTGGCCGGACGCTCCCCCAGACGGCGCATGAAGTACGGATACCATTGCTCCCCAAACGGCACGTACACGCGCACGTGGAAGCCGTCCCTGGCGAGGGCCTGTTGCAGGTCGCGGCGCACTCCGTAAATCATCTGAAACTCGAAGCGGTCCTTCCCGATCCCCTCCCGCTCTGCGATGGCGCGGGCGTGGGCGATCATGCGCGGATCGTGCGTGGCGATGGCCGGATAGGTGGCGCGGCCCAGAAGGATCTCGGTGAGCGCGCGGTAGGCGGCGTCGACGTCCGCCTTGTGCGGGTGCGCCACCGAGGGCGGCTCGAGGTAGGCGCCCTTGACCAGGCGGATGCGCACCCCCGTACCCACCAGCGCCTCGATGTCGGCAGGGCTGCGGTAGAGGTAGGCCTGGATGACGACCCCGACGTTGGTGAAGCCCTCCTCCCAGAGCCGCCGCCAGAGGGCCAGCGTCGGCGACACGAGGATGGACTCCTCCATGTCGATGCGAACGAAGATGTCGTTGGCGCGCGCCGTCTCAAGAATCCGGCGCACCAGCGCCGCCGCGAACGGTTCGTCCGTCACCAGCCCCAACTGGGAGAGCTTGATGGAGAGGTTGCAGTCCAACTGCTTGGAGGTGATCGTCCGCAGCATCTCCACGTAGTGGCCGGCCGCCCCCTCCGCCTCGGCCCGGCTGGTGGTCTTCTCCCCGAGGTAGTTGAGGCTGGCGTGCATGCCGGCCAGGTTGATGCCGCGGACGACGGTGACCGCCTCGGCGAGGGTCTCCCCGGCGACGAAGCGCCGCGCCGCCCGCCGCGCCAGCCCGTTGCGCAGCACGAAGGCCTGCGCGCGCGGGCTCTCCGAGAGGCGGATGAAGACGCGCCGGAGCACTTAGGGATAGATGCCGCGGATGTAGAGCGCGTTGGCCACGCGGTTGATGGCGCGGATGAGCGCGCCCACGCGCAGCCGCACCTTGTATTCCGCCGCGGTCTGCCAGACCCGCTGGAACTCGCGCACGAGGATGCGCTCCAGGTTCTGGTTGACCTCATCCTCCGACCAGAAGAACTGCTGCAGCCCCTGCACCCACTCGAAGTAGGAGACGATGACCCCACCCGCGTTCGCCAGAATGTCGGGGATGACGGGGATCTTGCGCTCGGCAAAGACCGCGTCCCCCTCAGGCGTTATCGGACCGTTGGCCCCTTCGACGATCATGCGCGTCTTGATGCGTGGGGCATTGCTCCCGTCGATCTGCCCCTCCAGGGCGCTCGGGATCAGGATGTCGCAGGGGATCTCCAGCAGTTCTTCGTTGGTGACGCGTTCGGTCCCGGGGAACCCCACCACCGAACCGGCGCCCTCCTTGTGTCGCAGGACCGCTCCCGGATCGAATCCTCTGCCGCCGTGGATACCGCCGCGGGAGTCGCTGGCGGCGATGACGCGGCAGCCGACGTTGGCGAGAAGCACCGCCGCCACGGAGCCGACGTTCCCGAATCCCTGCACGACGACGGTCGCACCCTCGAGCGGCATGCCGATCGCATTGGCGGTTTCCCGGACCGCGATCATCACCCCACGGCCGGTCGCTTCCACCCTTCCAAACGAACCACCGATCTCGATGGGCTTGCCCGTCACGACGGACGGAGTGGAATGGCCGCGGTGCATGCTGTAGGTGTCCATGATCCAGGCCATCACCTGGGGATTGGTGCCCACGTCGGGGGCGGGGATGTCGCCTTCGGGACTCATCAAGATGCTGATCTCCGTGGCGTAGCGCCGGGTGAGATGCTCCAGCTCATCCTGGGAGAGCACCTTGGGATCGACCACGACGCCTCCCTTGGCGCCGCCGTACGGCAGGCCGACCACGGCGCACTTCCAGGTCATCCACATGGCCAGGGCGCGCACTTCGTTGAGTGTGACGCCGGGGTGGTAGCGGATCCCCCCCTTGGTCGGGCCGAGGACGGTGCTGTGGTGGACGCGGTGGCCGGTGAAGAGGCGGACCGAGCCGTCGTCCATTTTGACAGGGAAGTTGACCGTCATCTCCCGCTTCGGGTAGGCGAGGTACTCACGGATCCCCCGCTTCAGCGGCAGGTAGTCCGCCGCTTCGTTAAACTGCCGCAAGGCCATCTCCCAGGGGTCTTCCCTCGGGGTGATGACGAGTGCCTGTACGCTCATCCTGATGTCCTCCTCACGGCGATGTCACCCTGTGGATGGGGCGCGGTCAGCGGGCCAGCGTGGACACCGGAACGAAGACGATGCCCACCCGGTCAAATTCGGGCAGGAGGCCGCGCAGGACCTCCGCCGTCTGCTTCTGCACGTGGCCGATCGCCACGGCGGATCCCGTGCTGCGCGCCACCTCGAGCAGGCGCCGCGCCTGGACCCTGATGTAGGCCGGGTCGTCTTCGTTGTCGAGGAAGACGGTGCGCTCCGCCATCGGGATGCCCATCTCGCGCGCCACGGTGGCCGCCACCGTCTCGACGGTCGTGCGGCTGTCGACGAAGAACAGCCCGCGCTCCCGGAGGACGGACAGCACCGCGGCCATGACGCGGCGATCCGCGGTCGCGCGGGACCCCATGTGGCCGCTCAAGCCGACCACGCCGGGCAGGCCGTCCAGGCCGGCGCGCACCTGGGCCGCGATGGCTTCGTCGCTCATCGCCGTCGTCACCCCGCCCGGGCCCAGCACGCGCTCCGTCTCCTCCGCCTCCAACGGCAGGTGCAGAATGACCTGCAGTCCCGCGTCGCGGGCACGCTCGGCGACCGCGGTCGAGGCCGTCAGGCCGGGCAGAACGGCCACCGTGACCGGACGTCCCAGCGCCAGGATGGGTTCCAGTTGCGCCAGTGTCGCGCCGGCGTCGTCGAAGATGATGGCCACCACTCCGGCGGGGGCGGGCGTCGAGGCTGCGGCCGGTCCCGGCCGCGCCGGGCGCGGGGTCTGGGCCGGCGGCGGCACACCAGACCCAGGCGGGGAGGTGGGAGACGGGGCGGCCTCCGGCGCCACCACTGCGGCAGGGGTCCCTGCATCCACGGCGGGTCCTCTAGGCTGCCGTAGCACGGATTGCGTCGCCGCCCAGAGTCCCACGGTCAGTCCCGTCACCACGATCGCCGCGACCGAGCCTCGCCAGAGCATGGCCAACGATGCCCGGGCCCGAGCGCGGCGGCGGGGGCTCATCAGCGGCGCTGCGCGATCTGCTGTTTCAGCACGGTGAGGGCGGAGGCGAACTGGGCCGCTTCGATCTTGCGGATCTCCTTGTCGGAGCGCCCATCCAGCTTGCCCCCGGCGGTGACGTCCGGCGCGATGCCCTTGCCGTGGATGTCCGATCCATCCGGGGTGAGGTAGCGGCCGCTCGTCAGCGTCGCCCCGGTCCCTCCGGGCAGCGAGAGGATGCGCTGGATGACGCCCTTGCCGAAGGTGCGCACCCCGACGACGCGGGCGATCTCGTGGTCGGAGAGTGCGCCAGTGAGGATTTCCGAGGCGCTGGCGGTAAATTCGTTCACCAGCAGCACGACCGGGATCTGCACCTTCACTGAGCGCGAGGCCCGCTCGGTGCGCCGCCGCCCATCGCGGTCGACGGTGTGCACGATCGCGTCCCCGGCGGGCACGAAGCGGTCGGCGATCGCCACGGCCACGTCGAGAAGCCCGCCGCCGTTGGTCCGCAGGTCGAGCAAGAGACCGCGGGCGCCCGCACGCAGCGCCGCGTCCAGCGCCCTCCCGAAGTCGCGCGCTGTGGGCTCGTCGAAACTGACGATCCGCAGATAGGCGGCCCCGGCGGCGCGGAGGGCGGCGCGGTCGGCCTCCTCCAGGTAGCGCTCCCCCCGCACCGTGACGTTGACGATGCGGGCCCGCGTCAGGGTCTGGTCAAATGTGCGCCGGCTCCGGCGCAGCGTCAGCGTGACCTTCGTCCCGGCAGCGCCGCGGATGCGCGAGACGACCTCTTCGAGGGACATCCGGTCGGTCTTCCGCCGGTCTACGGCGACAATGCGATCTCCGGGACGAATCCCCGCCCGATCGGCCGGCGTATCGGGAATGGGCTGCACCACCACGGGTCCGCCATCCGAGAGTTCGATCAGGATACCCACGCCCGAGAAGATCCCGGAGAGGGACTCCCGGAACCCCTTATACCCTCCGGGGTCCATGAAACGGGAATACGGGTCGCCGAGGGCCTCCAGCATGCCGCGCGCCGCCCCATGGAAGAGCGCGTCTGTCTGCACGTCCGGCTTGATGTAGGTCGTACGAACCTGATGCAGGAGGCCGCGCAGCAACGCAAACCCCCGGCTGTCCGCGTCTGCGCCTGCGTCGACGCGCCCCTGCCCGTAGCCGTATCCCGCCAGGAAGGCCCCCGCGACCAGCGCCAGCAGGAGGAGGGCGATCAGTGATCGGTTGCGCGTGGGATTCACGAGGGTCACCTCACCTCAGGTAGCATAGCGGAGGGAAGACGCCGGGGCTATGCGCTGCCGGCGAAGCTACCGGTTCAGCGGGTTGACCGGCACCCCGTTGTGGCGGACCTCGAAGTGCACATGCGGACCGGTCGAATAGCCGGTGGACCCCACGCGTGCGATGAGCTGTCCGCGCCGGACCGGCCGGCCCTCCTGGGTGAGGATGCTGGAGAGGTGCGCGTAGAGGGTGGAGACCCCCTCTCCATGGTCGATGATCACGATCTTCCCATAGCCGCCGAACCAGCCCGTGTACGCGACCGTCCCATCGGCCGCGGCGAGGACGGCGGAGCCGCGCGGGGCGGCGATGTCCACGCCGCTGTGCATGCGCCGCACACCAAAGATCGGATGGCGCCGGATGCCGAACCCGGACGTGAAGCGCCCGCGGGTGGGGAGGAGCATGTTGCGGAAACGGAGCGACGGCACCACCCCCGGCCGCTGCGCTGCCTGCAGCCGCCGGATCAA
Organism: bacterium; assembly: GCA_036004665.1. GTDB lineage: Bacteria > Sysuimicrobiota > Sysuimicrobiia > Sysuimicrobiales > Humicultoraceae > JACQGZ01. The sequence continues at coordinate 76,813 of DASYRG010000048.1, forward strand.
CGCAACCAGCTCGCGGTCGGTGCGTTCCAGATCCTCGACGACCTGCTCGTAGAGCGACCGCTCCCGCTGGATGCGGGTCAGCAGCACTGCCTTGGCCCGGACGTTCCCCGTCAGTTCCGTTCGGCGTGCCCGGGCCTCCTCGATGAGGCGCGCCGTGCGCTCCTGCTGACCGGTCAGTTCGTCGTAGAGCCGCCCATACTCCGCCACATCCGCCTCATAGGCGGCGAGGAGGCGGGCGTCCGCGCGCATCACGGCGCCGAGGAAGTGCGTCCTGGTCACCAGTTCAGGGAAATCCCCCGCGTCGAGGAAGAGCTCGAGATATCCTCCTCGTCCCCACTTGTAGATGTCGCGCAACCGCCCATCGACGCGCACCCGCTCGCTGGCCACCCGCGCGCGTGTCGCCGCCAGGTCGGCCGCGGTGGTCACGGCGCGCGCGCGGGTCTCCCGAAGATCTCGCTCCAGGCCGCGCAGGCGCGCCTCAGTGGTCTCACGCCGGCGGTCGATCGCCTCGAGGTCGGTGAGGGCGCGCCGCTCCTGGCGCCGGACCGATGTGAGCTGCTGGCGCTTCTCCCACAGCTCCTCGCGAACCTGCCGCAACCTCTGCCGCGCCCCGCGGCTCGTTGGGCTCGGCGCCGCAACTGGGGCGGCGTCTGCCGCTCCCGCTGGCATCAGGAGACTCCCCAGCACCAGGAGCACGAGGAAGCGTTTCATATATGAAGGAAGCGTCGCAGCGCCAGTGAGCTACCGCTCATGCCGACGAGCACACCGGCCGCGGCCATCGCCCCCACCAGGGCGGGCAGCAGCGCGGCCGGGTCGAGGAGGGGGAGAAACGGCAGCAGCGCCCCCACTCGGTCCCGCACCACGAGATACCCGGGGACGAGGAGGGCGCCCGCGAGGAGGGTGGCCAGCAGACCCTGCAGGGCGCCCTCGAGGATGAAGGGGGCCCGCAGGTACCATCCGCCCGCCCCGACGAGCTGCATGATCTCGACTTCCTGCCGCCGGCCGAGGATGGTCAGCCGGATCGTGTTCATGATGATGATCAGGGCTACCCCCGCCAGCAGCGCCGCCGCGGCCGCTCCGCCACCGCGGAGCAGCCAGGTGGCGGCCAGGAGCCGGTCCAGCACCTGGCCCCCGGAGGTGACATCCTCCACCGCCTCCATCTCCGCGACCGCAGCCGCCACCTCATGCGCCCGGGCCGGATTGCTCACCGCGATCTCCAGCGAATCTGGCAGCGGGTTCGTCTGGATCAGGTCCCGCAGGGAGACGCGCTCCCCCAGGGCGTCCTGCAGGCGGCCCAGGGCTTCGTCGCGCCCGACCACTGTCACCGCCCGGACGCCCGGCAGCGCCCGCGCCGCCGCAGCCGTTCGCTGGACCTCTGCGGGCGCCAGACCGTCGCGCAGGTAGGCGACGACCTCGACGCGACCCTCCAGGATCGAAGCCAGCAGACGCAGGTTGGCAGCCACCGCGGTCGCCGCCCCCACCAAGAGAAGGGTGACCATGATGGTGAGCACCGCCGCGAGACTCATCAGACCGTTGCGGCGAAATGCCGTCCAGGCCTCTCCGGCGCCGTACCCCGCCGCTGCGCGCACTCGTGAACGAAGACGCCGGGGGGCCGGCCGCCGGAGGGGCGGGTCAGGCCTGGCTGGCATAGAGCCCGTAGTCCTCGTCGCGCACGACCCGCCCGCCGGCCAGCTCAATCACCCGTTTGCGCAGGATATCCACGACCAGCTTGTTGTGGGTGGCGACCACCATCGTGGTCCCCCGCAGGTTGATCCGGCTGAGCAGCTGGATGATCTCCCAGGAGGTGCGGGGGTCGAGGTTGCCGGTCGGTTCGTCCGCCAGCAGGAGCGGCGGCCGCCGCACCAGCGCCCGAGCAATGGAGACCCGCTGCTGCTCCCCTCCGGAGAGCTGCCAGGGGAGGGCCTCGGCCCGATCCGCGAGCCCGACGAGCTCCAGGGCCGCCAGGGTGCGGGGCCGGATCTCTTCGGGAGACGTCCCCGTCACCTGGAGGGCAAAGGCGACGTTCTCGAACGCCGTCTTGCGGGGGAGCAATTTGAAGTCCTGAAACACCACACCCAACGACCGCCGCAGCGCCGGCGCCGCACGCGCGGGAAGGCGGGTGATATCGCGCCCACCGACGAAGACACGGCCGTTCGTCGGGGTCTCCGCGCGATAGATGAGACGGAGTACGGTCGATTTGCCTGCCCCGGTTGGACCGATGAGAAAGACAAACTCCCCCTCCGCGACGGAGAGGGAGACATCGGCCAGGGCGGTCAGCCCGTTGGGATGACGCTTCGTGACGCCCTGGAGGCGGATCACAATCCGCACAGCGTCCCGATCACGGTTCGACGAAGGTCGCGATGAAGGTCCGATGCGTGTTCCGATCAAGGTCCGACGAAAGTCCGATGCACGCTCTGGCGCTGGGCGTCGCGGCGCGGCGAGCCTGAGATCATTTCGCCGGCCGCCGCGCTGGTGTTCGCCCGCGCGCGGGTCTTCTCCTGCTCCCGCGGGTGGGCGCTTACAGCCGGACGTCCGCCAGGCGCCGCGTCATCTCCTCGAGGAATCCGACCGCCGTCATGTTCATCTGGATGGGCGTCACCGAGATCATCCCCCGCCGCAGCGCCCAGGCGTCCGTCCCGTCTTCGTCTGGCATGGGGTCCTCCTCCCCGCCCATCCAGTAGTAGATGCGGCCCCGCGGATCCTTCCGCCTGTCCAGGCGGTTGAGGTAGCGGCGAGTCCCCTGTCGCGTGACAGCGATGCCCTGCACGTCGGCCAGGGCGAGATTGGGGACGTTGACGTTCAGGAGGGTATCGGACGGCAGCCCGAAGCGCCGCACCTCCTCCACCAGACGCACCGCCACAGTGGCGGCCGCGTCGAAGGTGGCGACCTCAGAGGACACGACCGAGACGGCGATGGCAGGAATCCCCATGATCGCCCCTTCCATCGCCCCGGAGACCGTGCCCGAATAGGTGAGGTCGCCGCCGATGTTTGGGCCGACGTTGATCCCCGAGACGACGACCTCTGGACGTTGCGGCAGCAGGTCCAGGACCCCCAGCACCACGCAGTCGGCGGGGGTGCCGTTGGTGGCCCAGGCGGGCACCTCGAGTCCCGGGATCGCCGCCCGGACCGCCCGCAGCGGTTTGTGCAGCGTGATGGCGTGACCGGTGGCGCTGCGCTCGTGCTCGGGTGCGACCACCGCGACAGGGACGGCGGCGGCGGCCAGCGCGCGGGCCAGGGCGTGCATGCCAATGGCCTGGATGCCGTCGTCGTTGGTGATCAGGACGCTCACGGAGTGACCGATTCGTCGATCCAGCGGAGGTAGTCCGCGTTGCCGCCGGTAATCGGGAGGGCCAGCACCTCCGGCACGGTGTAAGAGAGCAACGCCCGTACCCTCGCGGTCAGGGCGTCGAGGTGGCGGTCGGCCGTCTTGACGATCAGGAGAGTCTCGGCCGCTTCCTCTATCTGCCCCTGCCACCAGTAGGCTGATTGAACGGGGAGCACGTTCACGCAGGCGGCGAGCCGTTCGTCCAGGAGCGCCCGGCCCAGGCGGGCACCCTCCTCGGCGCTGGCGGCGGTGATGAAGACGATCAGGTAGCCCACCGACCTACGCGGGCGACCCGGGAGGTTCGGGGGACCGCGGGGTGGCAGTGGCGTCCTCAAGGGCGCGCCGGAAGGCGGCCTCGGCCTCGCCGCCCCAGACGGCCAGGATCACGTCGCGGAGTGTGGTGCCGCCCCGGAGGTGGGCGATGAGCTCATCGACCATGACCGCCGCGGCCCGGTCAAGAGGAAAGCCACCGACACCGGTCCCCAGCGCGGGGAGGGCGATTGAGGTCCACTGTCGTTCCGCCGCCACCGCCAGGGCGCTGCGCGTCGCGTGGCGGATGACCAGGTCGTTCGTCGTCAGGTCCGGGCCCATCGTCGCCGCGTGGATCACCGCCCGCGCCGGCAGCGTTCCGGCCCGGGTGATCACCGTCTCCCCCACCCGGATCGGTCCCTGGGCCGTGGCTTCCTGCTCGATCGACTCCCCACCGCGCCGTTTGATCGCCCCCGCTACTCCACCGCCCATCCACAGTTCGGTGTTGGCCGCGTTGACGATGGCGTCCACGTCGAGCGTCGTGATATCGGCCTGGAGGATCCGGACCGTGGCATCGTCGATGCGTCGTTCCATGTCGGTGGCGCGAACTAGAGAAAGCGTGGGGAAGGGAATCCCGCTGCTCGTATCCTGTAGTTCGAGCTAAGCGGGGTTCCCTTCCCCACGCTTAGTCTTGTTCTCTCCACCAATCCGGAGAGACGTCTCGCTCTCGACGCACCTTCCGCACCGTCGGCTGTCCTCCGGCCTTCTCTTTGGCGACCCGCGCGCGCAGGTTCTCGTATTCGCGCAGATCGGTGAGGACCTTGACCGTGTTCCAGACGGCGTCCTCGATCTGCTCCCCGTCCTTCAGCACCAGCTGGATCAGGGGCTCGATCACCCGCTTGTCACGCATCCGGCCGAGGATCTTGACGGCCAGCCGCTTCACGTCGACGTCCTCATCCTCCAGGGAGGTGATCAGCTGATCCAACGCCCCTTCACCGAACAACGAGAACAGGGCCTTCAGCGCGAACCGGCGCACTTTGGGCGAGGGATTCTCCAGGGCCGTGCGCAGCTGCTCAACCAACTCCTCGCGTGGACGGCCGACGAAGGCCTCGATCACCGCGCGGGGGAGGAAGATCTCTCGTTCGCCGTGATGAGCCTCCGCATGTTCGATCACGGCACGCTCCTCCAGGCGGGCGAGCGTGGTGATGATCGGATCCTGCATCGGGGGGTCCTTGAGGAAGTGGTCGATCAGTGGGCCCACCACGCGCCGATCCCCCACCCGTCCCAGCACTGAGATCGCGATCTGCTGCACGAACTGATTCTCGTGGTCGAGCACCTCGAGCAGGGGGTCAACCGCCTTGGGGCCCATCTCCGCGAGGATCTTGAACACCTGGTTGCCGATGCGGCGGCGCAGCCCACGGTCTTCGAAGGCGGTCATCAAGGGCTTGACCGCGTCCGGACCGATGCGGGCGAGCGCCTCCGTCGCCGCGTTGACGAGTGAACGCTCCCGGCGGGTGAGCACGCGAATCAGCGCTTCGACGGCGCCTTTGTCCCGCATGTCGCGGAGCCCGTTTGTGGCCTGGAGGACCACCTGCTCGGAGCGATCGGTCAGCGCGGCGCGTAGGGCGGTCATCGCCTCGGGGCCGGCGATGCGGCGCAGGGCGGCCACGGCGCTCTTGCGGACATACTCGTCGGCGTCCGAGAGCGCCTGCGCCAGAGCGGGCACGCCGCGCTCATCCTGCAGGCGGCCCAGATGGTGGGCTGCGTCGCTGCGGATGGTCACGTCTGCGCTCTTCAACGCGTGGATGTACTGCTGGACCTCGTCGCCTTGAGCGGTCTCGGGCATCATGTTCTCCCTGTGAGTCTCTGGGAAACTTCTGGACGGCCTAACCCCTACCCTGTTATACTACACCGCAATTGCGGCGCCCAACGTCCTTTTCGCGGAGGTGAGAGCGCCTCGGTGGGCACCACACATCTCGACGCGCCCCGCCCGCCCGTCAGGTTCGCGCACGCCAGTGAAAGGGAGTTTGCCAGACTCCTGGATTTCTACGGCATCGCCTGGCAATACGAACCGCGTTCCTTCCCCCTCGACGTTGATGGTGAGGGACGCGTCCTCGAGAGTTTCAGCCCGGACTTCTACCTTCCCGACCTGGACACGTTCATCGAACTGACCACCCTCAAGCAGAGCCTCGTCACCAAGAAGAACCGCAAGGTCCGTCGATTTCGTGACCGCTATCCTGAGATCCGGCTGATGGTGCTGTACGCCCGCGATTTCCGCAAACTGCTGGGGAAGTACACGGCGTCTGCGGACGCGCGCTGAGCGATTGGCCTCTTCCGTGGCATCGCGCCCCCTCGCTCCCTCCGTCAAGGACGTGCTCTTGTCGGAGCCGCAGATCCGGCGGCGAGTCGATGAACTCGCCGCCGAGATCTCGCGGAATTACGACGGCACAGATCCGCTGCTGGTCAGCGTGCTGAAGGGCGGCCTCTACTTCCTCGCCGACCTCAGCCGGGCGCTCACCATTCCCGCCGCCATCGACGTGATGGCGATCACCAGCTACCGTGGAGGCAGTCCTTCAGGCGTCGCGCGGCTGCTCAAAGATCTCGACGAAGAGATCACGGGGCGTGAGGTCATCCTGGTCGAGGACATCATCGACACCGGGCTGACTGCCGCCTACCTGCTGCGGGTCCTGCGCACCCGCAACCCCGCCGGCCTGGCCATCTGCACCTTGCTGGACAAAACGGCGCGCCGTATCGTGCACTCACTGCCCATCCGCTACCGCGGGTTCGAGATCCCTGATGTCTTCGTCGTCGGCTACGGGCTCGACTACGGGCAGCGCTTCCGGACGCTTCCGTACATCGGCATCCTCAGCGAAGACCCCTCGCCGGCGCCCCTCGCCGGGCACTCCTCCCCGCCGCCCCGCTAGGCCAGGCCGCCAGCAGCGACTCGTTCACCAGCAGCGCAACGAGAGAGTCGCGCCAATGATCATGTTGACCACGGCGGCCACAACAACCGCAACATGGCGCTTCCGATTCCCGAAGTCGAGTCGGATGGAAACCCGCACTTGGCCTTCGAGAACCCGGGCGACCTCGTGGAATAGGAGCCAGAACAAGTCTAATGAGCGTGCACGAAAGGTGACCCGGCGAAAGGACTCACCGGAAAAATCTCGGCAAGCACCTTTTCCGTCAAACATGTCTCTGACGCGACAATGAAGGGGTTGCTGGTCGAGATCCCGGAGGAAGCTAACCCCAGTGTCTTTAGGAGGCAGGCTCAACATCTTGCAAGACCGGGGCAAGCCTCACGGCAGGGCTAAAAGTGCCGGCGGCGGCAATCGCTAGCATGCCCCCCGGACAGGAGCAGGATCGTCGTTATCGCGCCAAATCGCTCCAGGAGGAAGCCTCCCACGAGGGATCCAAAGGGGATGACTCCCCAGGCGATAAGCATGCTGACGCTGCCTACTCTTCCTCGCAGGTTGTCCGGCGTGAGGATCAACTGGTAGGTTCCAACGGCAACATTCCAGGCTGGGCCGACAAATGCTATGGCGCCAAGGACTGGGCCGAGCGCCAGAGGGTTCTTTATGAAGGCAAGTACAGGAAGCAGGATCGCCCACACCCAGTTGGCGCCGATGACGATGACTTTCGCATGAACTCGCTTCTGTACCGGGGAGGCAACAAGGGTTCCGAGCAAACCGCCGCCACCCAAGAAGCCAAGGATAACTCCGATGAGTCCCGGCGAAGCTCCCAGGTCCTCGGCGAGTACGATCACGACAAGGACGAGTGCTTGGAAGATGAGATTGCTTCCGCCTACGAGCAGGGCAGCTGCGCGGAGAAAGGGCTGGTTCCAAAGCCAGCGGAGGCCCTCGCCAATCTCTTGCTGCAGCTTGGTGGACGACCTCACTTGGTCACCCTGCAGAGGAGTCTTGATGAACATGAGTGTTACTACTGAAAAGATGTAGGACACTGCATCGATGACAAACGGGAGGGCCTTGTGGAGCCCGAAGAAAATTCCACCAAGAGGTTGGCCAGCGAGTGAACTCCCGCGACCGCTCGCTTCATTCTGCGCGATGGCCGCCGGCAGTTGTGCCGGAGGCACGACATTAGGAAGCGCTGCTCGCTGCGCAAGATTGAAGAAAACAAAGAACACCCCTTCCAGGAATCCAATTACGAGAACCTGCAGGAATGAGAGCGCCCCGAGCCACGCTGAGAGAGCGATGCTCCCGAGGGCCAGGGCCCTGAAGCTGTCGCAGGCGATCATTACCCGCTTGCGATTCCATCGATCGATCAACGCCCCCGCTGGGAGCTGAAAGAGAAGGTAAGGGATCGTCGCGGCAAATCCGGCGAGGCCGGCTTTGGCTGGCGAGCTGGTGAGCGCGAGGACGAGAAGAGGAAAGGCAATCGAGGAGATGCGAGAACCCAGGATTGAGACGGTCTGACCTGTCCATAGGAGCATGAAGTCTCGGTTTCGGTAAAGAGGCTCTGAGGGAAGTAACATCGCTTCCTTGATCCTACCTGCGGGTCAGTGAGGAAACGGGAATCCCCTCGGGCTTTCCTATGTGCCCGGGGGCATCGTCAACGATGTTCGAACCTGGCTCACGAGCCAGATCAGAACTCGACCGGCAGCGCACGGTGCCCCCGGATGATGAACCCGCCGGTGTACTCGACCGGCTCGCGGGCGACACGGATGCCGGGCAGGCGGCGCAGAAGGGCGCGAAAGGAGGTCTGTAGTTCAAGACGGGCCAGCGGGGCCCCGATGCAGTAATGAATGCCAAGGCCGAAGGAGAGGTGGGGATTCTCTCGGCGCGTCAGGTCGAGCCGGTCGGGATCGGCGAAGCGCCGCGGATCGCGGTTCCCCGAGGCGTAGAGGAGACCCACCTCCATCCCTCGCCGCAGCGGCACCCCAGCGTACTCCCCGTCCTGGAGGACCCACCGCTCAAACATCGGCAGCGGGGTATCGTAGCGGAGCAACTCCTCGACGGCGCCCTTGAAGAACTCCCGGTCATCCCCCCGCGCGGCTTCGCGGGCCAAGGCTCGCTGCTCGGGGTGGCGGTGCAGCGAGAGCATCCCCAGCGTCGTGCCGTTCACGCTGGCCTCGTGGCCGGCATTCAACAGCAGGATGCAGTTGGCGACCAGTTCATCGTCGTTGAGGACCGCGCCCTGCTCTTCTCCGCGCACAAGGGCGGAGATCAAGTCGTCGCGGGGCGCGCGGCGGCGCTCCGCGGCAAGGGCGCGGATGTACCCCGAGAACTCCACCACGGCCTGGTTGGCCTCTCGCGCGTGTTCGTCGGTGTACCCCAACTCGTAGAGCTTGACGATCTTCGCCGACCAGGGGCGCAGAGATGCCCGATCGGGCTCGGGCACTCCCAGCAACTCGGCGATGACCGTGACGGGGATGGGTTCGGCGAAGTCCCTGAGGAGGTCCATCCTTCCCTGATCGGCGACCCGGTCGATCAGTCCGTGCACGATGCGTTCGATCGCCGAGCGCAGCCCCTCGACGCGCGCGGAGGTGAAGGCCTTGTTCATGAGCCCGCGCAGCCGCGTGTGCTTGGGCGGCTCGTTGTCCAGCATGTGGTCGCGCTGGAAGTGGTCGAAGTCGGGCGTGAGAGGATTCGGCGGCGGCCACCCTAACTCGTCCCGGGAGAGCACGTGCAGGATGGCGCGGCCCAGGCGCCGGTCTCGCAGCAGGAGGGCAATGTCGTCGTAGCGGGTGAAGAAAACCTTGTTCCAGACCGGATCGAAGAAGACGGGGCGAGTCTCTCGGAGTTCTGCCAGCCGCGGATACGGGTCGTAGACGAACGCCGGATCGTTGAGATCGAGATGGAGCTGCGGCAGCGTGGCAGCCATCACTTTCCACTCTACACGGCAGGTGCGCCGGCCGGAACCGTCGCCGGACCGGCCGCCGGACCGTCACTGGAAGGGATCGAGTGGGAACAGAGAAGAGAGACGACATGGTAAGCTCGAGCATCGACTCCGTACCCCTTTGCCGGACCGCCACTGCGGCCCGTGCCGCCATCATAATCCTCGCTCTGGCGGGGACCTACTTCGTCGCCGCGAAACTGGGGCTCCGGCTGGCATTCCTCAACGCGAGCGCGACCGCCGTCTGGCCTCCGACCGGGATCGCCATCGCCGCGCTCCTGCTGCTCGGTCCACGGGCCTGGCCCGGCGTCTTCCTGGGCGCCTTCGCCGCCAACATCACCACGGCGGGGACAGCCGCCACCTCCCTCGGCATCGCCCTCGGCAACACGCTGGAAGGGCTCGTCGCCGCCTCCCTGGTCATGCGTTTCGCTGGAGGAGTGAGAACCTTCGAGCGGGCCCCGGATCTCTTCCGCTATGCCCTCCTGGCCGCCGTGCTGAGCACCACCATCAGTGCCACGATCGGCGTCACATCCCTCGCGCTGGCGGGACTTGTTCAGGGGAGCGAGTACGGCGCCGTCTGGTTCACCTGGTGGTTGGGCGATGCTGCGGGCGCCCTCATCGTGGCGCCGCTACTTGTGCTCTGGGCGCGGCCCTCGGCCTCCGGCCGCTGGGACCGCGCGCGGCAGATCGAGGCTGCACTGGTCATCCTGATCACCGTGGCCGTTGGGAACATCGTGTTTGCAACCGATCTCCCGATGGCCTTTGCGACGGTCCCCATCCTGGCCTGGACGGCCTTCCGCCTCGGGCCGCGGGAGACGGCCGCGGTGACCGTGCTGCTGGCGGCCGTGGCGATCTGGCGCACGCTCCAGGGCACCGGCCCGTTCGCCGTGGGGAGCGAGAATACGTCGTTGCTCCTGCTGCAGGCCTTCATGGCCACGATGGCCCTGGTCAACCTTCCCCTGGCGACTGTGGTGGCGGAACGGCGGGAAGTGACCCGTCTGTTGCGCGAGAGTGAGGGCCGCTTCCGCGAACTCTACTACCACGAGCGCAGCACCGCCGAAATCCTCCAGCGCAGCCTCCTCCCCCGGGCCCTGCCGGACATTCCCGGAGTCGAGGCGGCCGCCCGCTACCTTCCCGCGGAGCCCGAAGCAGTGGGCGGCGACTGGTATGACGCCCTGGTCCTCCCCGGCGGAGAGCTCGCCCTCGCCATCGGCGACGTTTCGGGGCACGGGGCCGAAGCGGCGGCGGTCATGGGCAAGCTCCGCAACACCCTATGGGCGTATGCCCTGGAAGGTCTCGACCCCGCCAGGATCCTCCAGCGGCTCAACGAGGCGATGGAGCCCGGCGAAATGGCCACCCTCCTCTACATGGTTGTCGACCTGCTGAGCTGGAAGGTCCGGTATGTCAGCGCGGGCCATCCGCCCGCGCTCCTGATGGGGCCGGAGGGCGCCGCGACCTACCTGCACGGGTCCGACCTTCCTCTGGGCACGAAGCTGGACCGACGCTACCGGGAGCAGGCAGCGGATCTCACCGCCGGGTCAATGCTGATCCTGTACACCGATGGGCTCATCGAGCACCGGGAGAGCTCGCTCGACGCCGGACTGGGACGGTTGGAGGCCTCGTTCCGTGAGGCCAGCGGCGCCGCCGTCGAGGAGGCAATGGATGACGTCGTGCGCAAGACGCTGGAAGGACGGGCTCCCCGGGACGACGTCGCGGTGCTGCTCGTCCGGATCGCGGCGCTGGAGGGGAAACGGTTGACGCTCCAGCTCCCCGCGGTGCCCGCCTCTTTGGGCGAGATCCGGCATGCCCTCCGCCGCTGGCTGGCTCCCAAGCCCCTGGCCGAGGGCGACCTCTCGGCCCTGCTCATCGCGACAGGAGAAGCCGCCACCAACACGGTCGAACACGCCTACGGCCTCGCCGATGCGACCTTCACCGTGGAGGCCACGGACGAGGACGGCCTGCTCACCATCGCGGTCTCTGACACCGGAGCGTGGCGGCCGCCGCGGAACGTCCAGCATCGCGGCAGAGGATTCCGGGTCATGCACGGGCTGGTCGACGCCGTGGACGTCCAGACGACCGAGCACGGCACCTCGGTCCGCCTGATGCGCCACATCCGCGCCGGGGTCCGCACCTGATGGAGCTGGCCAGGGTCGCCGCCAGCCTCGAGGACGGCCTCGTCATCGCCCGCCTCAGCGGAGAGATCGACCTGACGAACGCCGCAGAGATCGCCGACCGTCTCTTCCGCGCGGTGCCCCATACGGCCCAGGGCGTCGTCATCGACCTCTCCGACCTACGCTACATCGACAGCCGCGGCGTGTACGTCCTCCTGCAGGTCCTGGAACGCCTCGGCATCCGCCAGCAGGAGGCCCGCCTGGTTCTGCCGGACGAGTCTCCCCTCTTCCGGTTGTTCACGATCCTGTCCATCGACAAGTCGCCTGGTCTCCATCGGACCGTGCAACAGGCAGCGGAGCGTATTCGGACCCAAAGCTGATATCCTCAGGCGAGGAATCCCGATGGATGACGAGACCAGCGCCGCCCTGCGTGAACGGCGCGTTGCTCCCAACTTCATCACACAGATCATCGACGAGGACCTGCGGCAGCGCCGGTACGCGACTGTGCGTACGCGCTTCCCGCCCGAGCCGAACGGGTACCTGCACATCGGCCACGCCAAGTCCATCTGTCTGAACTTCGGCCTGGCCCTCGACTACGGGGGCGAGTGCAACCTCCGCTTCGACGACACCAATCCCGAGACGGAGAGCGCCGAGTATGCCGAGGCGATCAAGAGGGACGTGCAGTGGCTGGGCTTTGCCTGGGCCCATGAACTCTACACCTCCGACTACTTCGACCGGCTCTATGAGTGCGCCGTCCGGTTGATTCGCGACGGGAAGGCCTACGTGGACAGCCTCTCCGAGGAGGAGATCGGGGTCTACCGCGGCACGGTGACCGAGGCGGGGCGGCCCAGTCCCTTCCGCGAGCGCAGCATCGAGGAGAACCTGGATCTCTTCCGGCGGATGCGCGCCGGGGAGTTCGAGGACGGCGCGCATGTCCTACGCGCCAAGATCGATCTGGCCAGCCGCAACATGAAACTGCGCGACCCTATCCTGTACCGGATCGTTCACGCCGCCCACTACCACGCCGGAGGCGCCTGGTCGATCTACCCACTCTACGATTTCGCGCATCCCCTCTCCGACGCGTTCGAAGCCATCTCCCATAGCCTCTGCACGCTGGAATTTGAGAACAACCGGGCCATCTACGACTGGCTGCTGGAGCACCTCCGCGGGACGTGCGGCATTCCGGCCGATCCCCGACCGTACCAGCACGAGTTCGCCCGGTTGAACGTCGACTACACCGTCCTCTCCAAGCGCAAACTCATCCGGCTCGTCGAGGGGGGGCACGTGCAGGCTTGGGACGATCCGCGCCTGCCCACGCTCTCCGGGCTGCGCCGTCGCGGCGTGACTCCGGAGGCGATTCGTGAGTTCGCCTACCGGATTGGGGTGGCCAAGGCCAATAGCCGGGTCGATCCGGGGATCCTTGAGGCCGCGATCCGCGACGACCTCAATCTGCGAGCACCGCGGATCCTCGCCGTCCTCAAGCCGCTCCTGGTCACGGTGACCAACTACCCGGAAGACACCGCAGAATCGCTCGAGGCCCCCTACTGGCCGCGCGACGTCGTCCGGGAGGGCTCACGGACGGTGCCCTTCTCCCGCCGGCTCTACATCGAACGGGACGACTTCCTCGAGGAGCCGCCCCAGGGCTTCCACCGCCTCATCCCCGGCGGGCGGGTGCGGCTGCGTCACGCCTACGTCATCCGCTGCGATGAGGTCGTCAGGCGTGACGGCGTCGTGTCCGAGCTGCGCTGCTCCTACGAGCCGGACACCCTGGGGGCACGACCCTCCGGAGGTCCGGTGAAGGGCACCATCCATTGGGTCTCAGCGGCGCACGCTGTCCGGGCGGAGATGCGCCTCTACAACCGCCTCCTGACCACACCCGATCCCGAGACGGCCGACCGGGACATCACCGATCTGCTCAACCCGCAGTCGCTGGCCGTCCTGGCTGGATTCGTCGAACCCAGCGTGCTCGGGGACCCGCCGGAGACGCGCTATCAGTTCGAGCGGCTGGGCTACTTCTGGCGGGACGCGGATTCCCGACCCGACGCTCTCGTCTTCAACCGCATCGTCCCGCTGCGGGACTCCTGGGCCAGGGTGGAGGATCGAGCGAAGACCTAAAGATCGGGTTACTGCTGAAGGTACAGCTTGATCGGCTCGCCCTTGCCGTTCCCGACGACGATGTCGAACTTCCCGTCCCCGTTGACGTCGCCGATCGCCGCGGACAGGCTCTGATCGATCACGGCTGGGAGATGCGCGGCCGTGATGTCGGTGAAGTGACCGATGCCGTCGTTCTCCCAGAGCCGGTTCTGGGCGCCCGCGAAGATGTGGTTGATGCCGTCAATGGTAGCGCCGGTGTCGCTGAGGTAGAAGAAGTCCACGACGCCGTCCGCGTTGGTGTCGATGACCTCGACCTCCTGGAAGGAGGCGTTCTGCACCGGCAGATTCGCCGTCACGTTGGTAAAAAACCCCAGCCCGTTATTCAGGAACAGCTGGCTCTGCCGCTGCCTGCTGACGACGATCAGCAGGTCCCGATCGCCGTCCCCGTCGATGTCCACGAGGGCGCCGTCGCGGCCGGAGAGGAGCTGGGCGGGCAGCCGGAGGCCCGTCTGATCGGTGAAGTGCCCGGAGCCGTCGTTCACCAGGATGAAGCTCTGCGCCCCGGCCGTACTGCCGTTGACGACGACGAGATCCTTGTCGCCGTCGCCGTCGATGTCCCCGGCGATGATGCCGGACGTCTGGTCCAGCCTGGCGGGCAGCCGCGGGAGTGTCTCGTCCGTGAAGGTGCCCTGCCCGTTGTTGATCCACAGCGTGTTCTGCGCGCCCCCGTCGGTGCAGACAGGCGGGGGGCACTCGTTCGCCTCGATGATGTCGAGATCTCCGTCCCCATCCGCGTCAAACAGCGTGATGGAGATGGTGACGTCCGTGGTGCTGTCGCGCAACCCCCCGGTCTTCCGGGGCGCGAAGGAGCCCGTTCCGCTGTTGAACCTGGCCTTCTCGGGACCGAGGTTGACCCCTTCCACGAGGTCCCGGTCGGTGTCGCCGTCGAGATCGCCGAAGATCGTGTCGGTGCGGTCAAGGGATTCCCCGGCGCCGCCGGACTTGGGGAGCCGGAAGGTGCCCGTGCCGTCATTGCGCCAGAATTGGCTGGTGCGGCCGGTGCCGTTCAAGGTGCCACGCGACACCCAGAGGTCGAGGTCGCCGTCCCGGTCGGTGTCCTCCAGTTCCACGTCAGTGACGAGAGTCGTGCTGTCGAGAGGGAAAGGAATACGAGAGGAGGCGTCAATAAAGACGCCTAGATCAGCTCTGTGGCTTGCTTGCCCAGGAGGAGCACTAGCTAAGACGAGCCCCAATCCCACGAACAAAAGGACCGTTCGGGTCCCCACCGCCACCCACTCCCCGAGCCGGGTCCCATGCCCCCACCCCTGGAGGCTGTGACCGCACCCACCGGCACCGTTTCAGAAACAACTATTATGCTGTGACCAGGTTCTTTCCCTCTTTCTGAAGGATGGAACTTCTGCCGCTGAACGATTGACCTTTCTTGCCACTCGAGAAGTTTACGAACGATCAACCGGAACTTCTGGGAGGTCTCCCGCAGGGCGGCGCTTTTTCGCCCAGAGGCCCCCGGCATGGGCGGTTGGCGCCGTAGGACTGGGGCTAAAACCGAACGCCGGCTGTGCCGGCCCGGGCAGTCACGGCAGGCGTACGCTGCTCCGGTCGAGATCAGCCCAGCGTCGTTTCACCTTCTGCACTGCGAGGTGCTTCTCGGGCGGAATAGAGCCGCCACTCCCCCGGGATGCCTTTCAGGTCATGCGTGCCGACCTCCTCGAATCGGATCCCGGAACCAGCCACCAAGTCCTTGACCGTCGACGACACGAGGACCTGGCCCGCCCCCGCCAGGGCAGCCACCCGCGCCGCGATGTGCACGGCGATGCCGCCGACCCCACCATCCATCAACTCAATCTCGCCCGTGTGGACGCCGGCCCGCACCGCCAGGCCGACCGGGTCGACGGCCGCCTGAATCGCCATCGAACAGCGGATCGCCCGCGCCGGGCCGTCGAAGGTCGCCAGGAACCCGTCGCCGGCGGTGTCCACCTCCCGTCCGCGGAAGCGTTGCAGCTCCTTCCGCACCAGCACCCGATGATGCTCCAGCAACGCGCGCCAGCGGTGGTCGCCGAGGGCGGCAGCCTGATGGCTGGACCCGACGATGTCGGTGAAGACCACGGTCGCCAGGATCCGGTCGGGCTCGGGCGCCGGCCGCACCCCCGTTATGAATTCCTGGATCTCATCGGCGATCGCATCCGCATCGCCCACGTAGGGGAGGTGATCGACCCCGGGGACCTCGACATATCTGGCTCCCGGAATGCGCGCGGCGATGTACCGGCTGGTGCCCGGCGGGCGGAAGGTGTCCCCGGCGCGGTGGAGGACGAGCGTGGGCACCTTGATCGTGGGCAGGATCTGCCGGATGTCGATCTGGACGTTCATCCGATAGTAGGCCAGGGCATTCCCGGGGGCCGATGAATACCGTTCGAGCCGCATCCACCAGCGCCGGAAATACTCGTCGCCCGCCGCGCTCGGCGCGAGCCGCGAGAGCACGGTCCCCTTCCCCCACTCGTACTCCAGCCCCCGCGACCACTCTTCCAGCCACTCTTCACTCCGGCCCCATGGGTAGTCGGCGTCTCCGCGGACACACGGGTAGGTGGCGTACAACACGAGGGCCGAGGTCCGCCCCGGGTAGGTCGCCGCGTACAGCGCCGCCATCGGCCCTCCCTGAGAGAGGCCGAAGATCGCGGCGCGCTTTGAGCCGACCGCTTCGACAACGGCGTTGACGTCGTCCATCTGCTGGTCCACCGTCGGGAGCTCGGGCGCCCGGTCGGAGAGACCCGTTCCCCGCGGGTCGAAGAGGATTAGACGGGCGAAGGAGGCCAGACGGCGCAGAAACGCCGCGCTCGAGGGCTCCTCCCACTGGTAGTCAACATTGGTGAAGATGCCGGGGACTACAACCAGGTCAATGGCCGATTCCCCGACGACCTGGTAGGCGATGTGTACCGTTCCGCTTTTGACGTAGTGCGTCTCCGGGGTGTCCATCCGCGGTCCGGAGACGCTGCGCCGATCGTTCGAGGGGCTCACCGCCGCCGGGTCAGCGCGTCCGGCGCCGTCCTTTCCGGTAGAGGGACCGCAGTTCCTCCTTCGCGGCTTCGAGCCGCTGCCCTTGCTTCTTGGGAAGCGTCCGCCCCGCGCGATTGATGTAAAAGGTCAGCATCGACATCGCGGAGCGAAATGGGTCGCTCTTCCGCCGGCGGCTGCGCTCGGCCGACCGCTTGAGCGAGCGCGCGATACTGCGGGGATCCTCCTGGGTGAAGACGCCCTGTTCCAGATCCAGCGCATTGCTCGTCCGCGTCACCTGCTGAGACCAACGCTTCCGCCTCGGCGCCGCGATGTGACGAGTCCTACTTCACGACGCGGAATCGAAGATGTGTGACACCAGGGGACTCGATCACCCTTGTGCGTTCCAGTTCAATGTGCTTCGGCCCTGCACGGTCGAACAATTGGATCCCTTGACCGAAGAGTACGGGTACGAGGTGGATCTGAATTTCGTCAAGAAGGCCGGCTTTGATGTACTGCTGGACCGTCTCGGCTTCAATATCCTCGACTTCGCGCTCGACCGCATATGGCGGCGTGTCCCCACTCTCGCCTCGACCCTGACGATCGTAGTTGATCACGGTGAAGTCTAGGGCCAGGAGCGCAGCTAGTTCCCCAAACATCGGGTGCGAATGGTCGCCAAGGGCACCAGCGACCAGGATACCGCCGGTCCCTTCCCTGACTGATCGAAGGCGATACCTGTGCCGTCTCTCGAAATTGCCTTTCTCATCTTGCCTCTTTTGCCATCGTCTCGTCAGCCAGAAGCTCCTCGAGCCGGTCCATGGACTCTGCCGCCCCTGCCTCCATCCCTGACTTGAGCATCCCGTCGCGATCCTCCACCGTCTCGAAGAAGGCTCTGTCCGTCACCGTCGTCTTGCCGTCGCGCTCTTCGAGCGTCACCGTTTCCACCAGGATGTGACCCGGCAGACCTTCCCACTCAAAGGTGTAGACCAGGCGCTCCGGCGGCACGATCTCTCGATAGACGCCGTTGAACGCGGACTCGTTGCCGTCTTGCCCGCGGTGTACGAAACGCCACACGCCACCCGGCCTCACGTCCATCTTGTCAACGGTAGTCTTATACTTCCTCGGCCCCCACCAATGTGGGATGAGTTTCGGATCCGTGAACGCTTTGAAGACGAGTTCACGCGGCGCGTCGAAGACGCGCGTGATGACGACCTCTCGATCCGACGGTAGCGTTACCGAGATGGTCCTTTTGGTGTCTGTCATGATGGCCTCCCCCTGAGTTCTTTCAGGCTCTCGGCGAGCTTGTCGAAGGATTCGTTCCAACCCGCTGCCGCGTTGTCGCGATCCGCGCCCGCCGGCAGGCCGGCGTGCCGCAGGGTGAGTTTGGTCTTGCCGTCATCGTCCTCGAACGTGACCGTGACCAGGAACTCTACCGGGTAGTCTGCGCTCAGCCCGTAATGCGAGGCGGGGACGACGTTGCCGTTTTCATCGGCGAAGCTGTCGGTGTAGACGAGCCGCTCTATCGGAACGATCTCCCGATAGACACCGGTGCTCCAGAACTCCTGGCCCTCGGCCGATCGCATGCTGTTGAGATAGGTGCCGCCCTCGCGGAGATCGATCTTGCAGAACGGGGCCGTGAAGCCCTTCGGCCCCCACCAGCGCTTGAAGCGCTCAGGCTCCGTCCAGGCCTTCCAGACGAGCTCCCGTGGGGCGTCAAAGACACGCGTGATGAAGAGTTCCCCCTCCGCGGTCTTCGTGGCGGGACTACTTCCTTTTGTGCCCATGTTTCTTCTCCCTCCTTTGCAGATCACGCAGGTAGTCATCTAAACGATCGAAGCTCTGCTCCCAGAACCGGCGATAGTGCTCCGCCCACTCGGTCACCTCCTTGAGCGGAGCTGCCTCGAGCCGGCAAGGCCGCCACTGCGCCCGGCGGCGGCGGGCAATCAGCCCGGCGCGTTGCAGCACCTTGAGGTGCTTGGAAATACCGGGAAGGCTCATGTCGAACGGCTCGGCCAGTTCGGTAACCGAGGCCTCGCCTCGGGCGAGGCGCGCGAGGATCGCGCGCCGGGTGGGATCGGCGAGGGCAGCGAAGGTGGCGCTGAGGCGATCAGGCGACATGAAACCCCTCGATCGCCGGCGGGATGTTCTGGTTGATCCGGAAGACGTTGTTCGGGTCGTAGCGACCCTTGATCGCCGCAAGCCGGTCCCAGGTCGCCCCCGGGTAGGCCTCGCGGATTCGCCCCTCGCCCTCGTCGCCGAGGAAGTTGACGTACGCGCCTGTGTCGCCCTGGCGCAGCGCCGCCGCGAAGGCGGTGACCCAGGCCGTCTGCGCCGCCTGCTCGTCGCGTCGCTCGTAGACGGCGGTGACGTTTGCGCATGTAATCGTTGAGACGATCGAAGCTCTGTTCACAACACCCTCCTTAAGAAGGAAAGGAACCGGAACGGGGGTCGAACCCGTCGCTCCTAGTCAGCCACCCCCGGGGTGCGCCCCTACACCACGGGTTCCCTTTCCTCTCTTCGAGGCAACCTCGATGGTGTCGTTCAGTCCGCTGCCCGCCATCACCGCTTCGCCGGCTCGGCGGCGGGCCCGAGAACCCTCTCGACGCCTACGCTGCCTGCGACCGCTCCCTCTGGCTCAAGGTCCGGTGGCTGCTCGGACTCGCCGCCCCCTCGCACACGCCGGAGCAGGACCGCGGCGCCGACAGCGAGCCCCGCTGCGACGACCGCGCTGATGGCCGCGTTCAGCTGCAGCGCCTGGGTGAACGCCTCGCGGGCTGCGTCGAGCAGTCCCACACCGAGCTGACCGCGAAGCTGCCCGGCCACCGCCAGGGCGCCGCCGAGGGTGTCCCGAGCAATCCCCGCTGCCTCTGGTGGGACACCGGCGGGGAGGGCGTCGGCCAGCCGGCTGCGGTACACGGCGGTGCCCACGCTGCCCAGGATCGCGATGCCGAGCGCTCCTCCGAGCTCGGCGGTAGTCTCCGAGATCCCCGAGGCCGCCCCGGCCCGCTCGGGCGGGGCTGCACCGATGATCAGGTCGATCGTCAGCGTGAACAATGGAGCGAGACCCAGGGAGGCGACGAATATCACGGTCACGAGGACCGCCAGGCCGGAGGATCCACCGATCTGAGCGAGTACCCCGAGGGCCAGGGCCGCCAGCACCAGGCCGGCAGCCATCACGAATGCCGGACGGACACGACGTGTCATCCGCGGGGCCAGCGTTGAGCCGACGATGAACGCGCCCATCGAGGGCGCGGTCCACAGACCCGCTTTCAACGGCGAAAGACCGAGCACGAGTTGCAGGTACTGCGGCAACAACAGGAAGTATCCGAACACCACGAAGATGCCGAGCATGTAGTGGGCGGGACGACTTCGTTCATGACAGATCCTTTTTCCTCAATGACCACCGCTTCGTCGCCTCTTGGTTTGGCTGTAACGTCTTTTCACCGCCGAATTGTGATATTTTACCGTATGTTTAATTAACTATTTGGTATAGTAATGCCCGAGGCGACCACCTGTCAACGGGGCTTTCACCGAGTACTGTTCTTGGAGAAGGGAGGGAACCGAACGGGAGTCGAACCCGTCGCTCCCGGCGACCCGATGGCTCACGAGGCCAGGGTGGCGCCCCTACACTACAGTTCCTTTCCTTCTCAATCAGGCACCATAGGCGACTTTCTCCTAGCCGGCGGGGACAGCGTCGCCATCAGTCTTTAACGGCTTCCACCGAGCGCGACCCTTCGACTCTCTGCGGCTTCACGAACCCTCATGAGGGTGTGGCTCCACGGCTCCATCCCTTCCTTGAAGCTATCCCGATGGTCGGGTGGGATCAGCCCGATCGCTCGGTGTATGAGCCTGAGACGCGTGATTTCGCCCTCCTCCGTCAGCCGGTACTGCAAATGTGCGATTGCCGGATACGACATGAAGACCGGTCCGCAGATTTCCAGGAGCCTGGGCGGCTTGATGACCTGCACGTGCCCCCAAAAATGCCCGGTGTTGTTCCCAAGGTCCCGGTACCAGCGGCCGCCCGGCCACGGCTCGAGCTTCATGGGTAACGGCGACCCCGGCGCCGTCTCGTGGTGCGGACCGAGATGCTCCAGCAGCGTCTCGAACACAATCTCGACCGGCGCTGCGATCTCCTCATCCTTCGTAATCTCGAGCGTGTGAATCGGTTGCTCTGAAGTGCTTGTCAGCATGGTCCTTCCTCCTCGTCTTTAGTTGTTCGGCTCGTCTTTAGCTAGTCGGCTCTTGCGAGCCAATCGTTCGATCGCCTTGCGCTCGGCCCGCTCCTTGATTCGGTGGAGCTGGTGGGTCCAGAAACGCTCATATGTCTTCACCCAGTCGTGCACGGGCTTCAGCTCCTCCGCGTTGAGTCGATACAAACGGCGCTGGCCGTGCTTGCTGATTGACACGATCCCGACCTTGCGCAGGACGCCGAGGTGCTTCGACACCGCCGGCTGCGGAATCCGGAGTGTCTTTACCACCTGCCCGACCGCGTGTGCCCGGCCGTCCCCGAGCACGCCAATGATCTCGCGCCGCCGAGGCTCGGCGATCGCGTTGAAGACATCCGTCGTAGTCGCCGCTCGTGGCATCACCCTTAATTATATATTCCCATATGGGTATATGTCAATCCACCGCAGGCCGCCTAGGCATCGGAGGTTGTCACGGCGACCGATCAAACCATCTTCAATCCATCGGAGCAAGCAGCTACTAGCCCTCGCGCTCAAAGAGGGCTTTAGTTCCGGACTTGTACTGGTCGACCTCGAACGAGCCGTGCTTCACCTTTCCCGCTGGCTGGTACGAATTGACCACGACCCCTGTCGAGGTTGTTTTGGTGTCGATAAGTCTCAGAGCCTTCGCAACACTCCCGTCCGGGAAGAGACGCTTGCCGCTACCCAGAACGACCGGGTAGAACCATAGACGATATTCGTCGACGAGATCGTGCTGCATCAGTGTTTGGGCGAGGTCGCCGCTGCCGTGGACCTGGAGTTCCTTGCCAGAACGGCGCTTCAGCTTGGCAACCTCCTCCGCGACATCCCCCTTGATCAACGTGGAGTTGTTCCACTCCACCTTGTCCCGGGTCCTTGAGGCGACGTACTTGGGGAGGCTGTTCAGCTTTGTAGCCACCGGGTCATTTTCAGCAGTGACGTGCGGCCAGTGAGCCGCGAAGATCTCATAGGTCTTTCGCCCCAGCAGGAAACTTTCCGCCGAAGCGAACCAGTCGACGACGATCCGTCCCATGTCTTGGTCGGCGTAGGGGACCAGCCAACCACCATGGCCGAACCCGTGACTCCGGTCCTCGTCAGGACCCCCCGGGGCTTGCATGACCCCATCCAGTGACAAGAAGGTAGTCACAATCAGTCTCATCCTTGCTTGCCCCCTTTAGCGGCCCTGTTGAGCTGCGTGCGCACGCGCTCCTCCTGCTCTCTGATCTCGGGGGTGAGCGCCTCGCCAAAGTCCTCGGCCTCGAACACCTGACGAATCTCGACCTCGGTCTCGTCGAACGGGGCCCGCTTCAGCCATTCGATCGCCTCTTCCCTCGACTTCACCTGCCACAGCCAGTAGCCGGCGATCAGCTCCTTCGCCTCGGTGAAGGGGCCGTCGATCACGGTCCGCTGCTTCCCGGAGAACCGCACTCGCGCGCCCTTCGACGTCGGGTGGAGCCCCTCGCCCGCGAGCATCACGCCGGCTCTCGTCAGCTCCTCGTTGTACTTTCCCATCTCGGTCAGCAGCTTCTCGTCCGGAAGCACGCCGGCCTCTGAGCTCTTGGTGGCTTTGACCAAAATCATGAATCGCATCGTGGTATCTCCTTTCTGGTTTCGGGTTCGGAGCCCGGGCTTCCGAGCTGGCTCGTCCGGCTCTACTTATTTGTCGAACGAGAGGCCGCGAAATCGACCTACTGTTTTCGTGTGTACGTGATCTCCATCATCTTCATCTCTTTGCCGTGCCCGTGCGTCCCGTACATGTCGAACGTCTGGGCATTGCTGTCCACGATCTTCCACACCGCACGGTGCGTCATGTGTCCTCCGCCCGGTTCAGCGTGCTGCCCTTTCAGCGTGATGGACTTGCCATCCGCGCTCGCAGTGCCTTCCATCGTAAAGATCCCCGTGCCCATGGTATCGATCCACATCGTGACATAGCGCTTGCGAAGGTTGTCGTATGCGCTGATCCCAACCCCGGAGTAGGGTTGTCCCATCATGTCGCCGGTGAATTCCTGTTGGAGAAATCGTCCGTCCAGCAACATCTTCATTTCGGCGGCGCCGGTTGATTCCATGGGGGGCTTGTCGGGTTCCATCCACTCCTTGGTTTTTGTGGTCCAGCTACCGGCCAGACTTGCAAACAACTTGTGCGGCTCGCCGGGCGTGGCGAGTTTCTTGTACGTCTCCATCATCGCCTGAGGGTCCATCTGCTTCTCTGATTTCTTGTCTTTGGCCAGTGCCGTCGCGACGGTCAGCGTGACGCACAATGTTGGGACTGCGAGATAGATGAAACGCATATTTCCCTCCTTGTGGTTGATTGATGAGCACATTCGACAAAATGACATCAGACTGTGTGTGACGTTCTGCTTTCTTCTAGATGTCTCTGAAACTCTCGACTGTGGCGGCGATGCGTAAGTTATTGTCGCAGGGGAAGGAGCGCCCGCAGTCGCTCGTCGCGCAAGAACAGTCCTCCCCAG